>JANQKQ010000012.1 GCA_028281105.1 Rhizobiaceae bacterium | reverse complement strand
ACCTGCGTTCAGATGGATTCATCTGAACGCAGATAAGTTGATCTATTTCAAAGATTTAGAGCATCTTATCTGCGTCCGTTAGGACGCAGGATGCTCTAGAATAGCCGTCATGGTCGGGTGTTGAGGTTTTGCCATGGTCTCCGGTCGCGGATCGCACCTCACGGCGGCCTGGGATGTTCATCGTGGGAGGGCACCCGATGCCCGACGGAGAGGAGAGCCCGAACGCCGACAAGGACACGCTGCCTTTGAACGCGATCCGGGTGTTTGTGACGATTGCGCGCGAGCAGAGCGTGACGGCGGCAGCCAGAGCGCTGGGCATCACGCAAAGCGCGGCGAGCCGCCATCTGGCGGTGCTGGAGAAGCATCTGGGCGCCAGGCTGATCGAGCGGCGGGGTCGCAACTCCACCCTCACCGATTTCGGCAGGTTGTTCGCCGATGCGGTGGGCGAGCCCATCGATGCGATCGCTTTTGCCGTGCGGCGCATGCGGCGCGGCCGCGCCGATGCCAACCGGATCGTCGTGCGCACCTCGCTGTCGACCTTCGCCTACACCACGCTGATCCCCAACCTGCAGGCCTTCTCCGACGAAACCGGCAACGCGACCGTGGATCTGGTCACCTCGCTGTCGGCGCCCGGCCTGACCGAGGACTTCGATGTGCTCATCACCCGCGACCTGACGGTGGCCGAGCCTTCGGATCATTGGGAGCTTCTGGAAGAACGGCTCGTCTGTGTCGGCACGCCCGGCCTGATCGCCGGCAAGCCACTCGACTTTGCGGCCGCCGCCCCGATCCTGGCCATAACCTCACGACCCGACATCCTGCCGCGATGGCTGACGGCGATGGGCATGGAGGCCGGTCAAGTCACGATCGGCGCGCGCTATGACCATCACTATCTGGCGCTGCCGGCGGTGACGACGGGCCAGGGTCTTCTGGTCGCGCCCGAGATTCTGGTCGCCGGTCTGGTGCGCGAGGGCTTGCTCGACGTGCTGCCCGGCAGCGGTGCGCCCAGCGGCATGCATTATCGCGCCTATGCGGTCGACCGCAGCGGCAATCCCGATCTTGGCCGCGCCTTCTGCCGCTGGCTGGTCCGGCTGTGCCGGTCATCGGTCACCGTCGGGACAGCAGGGCCATGACGCGCCATCACGAAAAGCGATCGGTTCGGCATCGAACCGCGATGGCGGCGTTTGCCCGTTGCGGCCGGTGTTGGGAGGTAGGGAGGCTCACCGCGCCTCATGGAGACCCCGATGCCGATCCGCCTGTCAAAGCGCATGGACACTGTCGCGCCGTCTGCCACCAAGGCCATGACCGCGCGCGCCAGGGCGCTGAAGGCCCAGGGTCGTGACATCATCGCGCTGACCCAGGGCGAGCCGGACTTCGACACGCCCGCACCCATCGGCAAAGCCGGCATGGCCGCCATTGCCGAAGGCCGCACCCGCTACACGGCGGTGCCGGGTATCCCGGAACTGCGGCAAGCCATCGCCGATCAGATCGGTCGGGACCACGGCCTTGCCCGCACGACGGATGAGGTCATCGTTTGCAGCGGCGCCAAGCAGGTGATCGCCAACGCGCTTCTGGCGACCCTCGATACCGACGATGAGGTGATCGTCCCCGCACCCTGCTGGGTAACCTATCCGGAGGTGGTCAAGCTGGCCGGCGGCACGCCGATGATCGTCGATTGCACCGACAGCCCCACCTTCAAGCTCACGGCCGAGGCGCTGGAGACCGCCATCACGTCGCGGACGCGCTGGCTGATCCTCAACACGCCCTCCAACCCGACAGGCGCGGTCTATACCGCGCGTGAGCTCGCGGCTTTTGCCGACGTCTTGCGCGAGCATGAGCATGTCGCGGTGCTGACCGACGAGATCTATGCGGAGCTGGTCTATCCGCCTGCCCGGTTCGCGTCGCTGGCGGCGATCGCACCGGACCTGTCGCCGCGCATCCTGATCGTCGGCGGCGTCTCCAAGGCGCACGCCATGACCGGCTGGCGCATCGGCTGGGGGGCCGGGCCGGCCGATCTGGTCAAGGCCATGGCGACCCTGCAAGGCCAGACCACCTCGCATGCCAGCTCCATCGCGCAATACGCCGCCCTCCAAGCCGTCTCGGGCGACCAAGGTCATCTTGCCGATTTCCGGGCCACGTTGCGCAAGCGCCGCGACCTCCTATGCGAACGGATCGGCGCCATGCCGGGCCTGTCCTGCCGCGTGCCCGACGGTGCCTTCTACGTGCTTGTCGACTGCACGGGGCTGCTCGGCCGCCGAACGGTGCAAGGGACCGAACTCGGCACCGATATCGACATCGCGATGTGGCTTCTGGAGCAGTTCGATCTGGCCGTCGTGCCCGGATCGAGCTTTCTCGCGCCAGGCCATCTGCGGCTGTCCTATGCGGTCTCCACCGACGATCTCGAGCACGCCTGCAACCGGCTCCAGGCCGCCTGCGACGCGCTGATGCGGGAGGCCGCCTGACATGCCGGCGCTCAAGGACAGCATGGCGCAGAACCGTCTTGCGCAGGCGATGGCCACCCATTCGCCCTTATCCGCCAAGCTCGCCGAAGAGGCCGGGTTCGAGGCGCTGTGGGCCTCGGGCTTCGAGCTGTCGGCGCTTTACGGTCTGCCCGATGTCAGCCTGATCACCATGACGCAGCATCTGGACATGGTCCGCGCCATTGCCGGCGCATCCAGCCTGCCGATCGTCGCCGACATCGACACCGGCTTCGGCAATGCGGTCAACGTGGTGCACGCCGTCAGAGAGTATGAGCGTGCCGGCGTCGCCGCCGTCGTCATCGAAGACAAGACCTTCCCCAAAGTGACGAGCCTGATCGCCGGTGGCCGGCAGGAACTCGTTCGCATCGAAGAGTTCCAGGGCAAGATCGAGGCGGCCTGCGCGACGCGGAGGTCAACGGATGTCCTCGTCATCGCCCGCATCGAGGCATTGATCGCCGGACAGGGGCAGGATGAAGCGCTGAAGCGCGCCCGCGCCTATGTCGAAGCCGGGGCGGACATGATCCTGGTGCATTCCAAGCAAGAGACGCCGGACGAGATCGAAGCCTTCATCGCCGCCTGGGACGGCGCCGTCCCGCTCGTTCTCGTCCCCACCTCCTATCCGCAGATGACGGTCGAGCGGATGCGGCAAACCGGCAAGGTCGGGCTTGCCATCTGGGGCAACCACGCCATCCGTGCCGCCGTCACGGCCATGCAGACCGTCTTCGCCCAGATCCGCGCCGATGGCGGCATCCACACCGCCGACGGCACCGTCGTCCCCGTCACCGAAGTCTTCCGACTGCAGAACATGGCGGCGGTGAAGGAGACGGAGAAACGGTTCTTGAGATGAGCTCGACCCCACCGCGGCCACAGTCAGAAACGGCTGCCGCAGTGCCGCGGAGAACCATGAGATCGGCCGGCGGTGGCCATCGGGCTATCGAAGCACGACCCGAGCTACCAACCCCATGGACTCCCCTTATGATTGACGTCGCCAAAGGGCTCAGGTCACTCATCACCACAGCCGCCATCGCAACCCTCCTCAGGCGAACCACGTGATCCTTTTCAAGCACGCCTAAGAGTCGGTTTCGAAAGTCATGACGAGCGGGCCAATCGTCGAATGAGGATCATTGCGGATGCGGCATAGAGGAATGCTGCGGCGGAATTGACGCTCGCTTCGAAGTCTTTGGCAAGCCGCCGGTT
>JANQKQ010000011.1 GCA_028281105.1 Rhizobiaceae bacterium | reverse complement strand
GGAGACGGGAGACGGGAGACGGGAGACGGGAGACGGGAGACGGGAGACGGGAGACGGGAGACGGGAGACGGGAGACGGGAGACGGGAGACGGGAAGTCTTCGGACCAGGCCCATGCTGTCAAGGTGTTTCTTGGTCCCTATGTGTTCAGTCCCGTTATTTGGTGGATGGGATTTAGGATGAATCGATCTGGCTCTGATGTCCAGATTTTGCAGATGTACTCGTAGGGCGTTAGAGCGTTTTCAGGGAGTATCGGGTCGATCTGTTGGCGTGTGCCGGATCGATCCGTGGAGGCGCGTAGCACGGCGCCATCGGGCCAGCGGCGCAACGCAGCGGGCGGGCGGCACACGTCAACCCGAAGGGCCGGGCGGATGGGCCCCGCTGCGGCGTCGCTCGTCGTCGACTATGCCCGGGCATGTCCTTCCTCCTCGCTCCTGGCATCAGAGCCCATCCCCCTCGGCAGATCGGCCCGATACTCCCTGAAAACGCTCTAAACCACTCCTGGGGACGGGATCCTTTCCTTTTACGGCCATCGGACCGGTCGCGAAATCGGGCCAATCCCCAGCTCTGCTTTGAGGCGTCGATTGGAGAGGCAGAGCACCCTTGACGCTCCTCAAAAAATATATTGTATAGAAAACACAAAAGAGAAAACACAAGCGGAGACGCCTGTGCGCAGTAAGCTTTTCGTCCCCGGATCGCGCCCGGAACTGTTTGAAAAGGCTCTGGTATCAGCCGCCGACGGGCTGTCGTTCGACCTTGAGGACGCCGTCGTCCCCGCGCGCAAGGCCGAGGCTCGGATCGCGGTCGCGGCTTTCATCGCCGACACGGCGCGACAGCAAGCCGGCAACACTGGCCGCAAGCGTCTGATCGTGCGCAGCAACGCGGTCGGCACTGCCCATTTCAACGACGACCTGGAGACGGTCGTGGTGCCGGGGCTGGATTGGCTCAACCTGCCCAAGGTCGAAGATCCCGATGAGATCCGAACGGTGGCCCGGCGTCTCCGGGCGCTTGAAGTCGAGCGTGCGCTGCCTATGCCGATCGGCATCCTCGTCAACATCGAATCGCCCATCGGCTTAAGGCGTGTGCACGCCATCGCGCAGGCGGACAGTCGCATCGTTGGCCTGCAGATCGGGTTTGGCGACATGCTGACCGGCCTGGGTGTGAGCCGCGATCCGCATATGCTGGCCCATATGCGGATCGCGGTGCGCCTGGCGGCAGCCGAAGCGGGTGTGCCCGCATTCGATTCCGCCTTCATCGCCATAGCCGACAAGGCAGGCTTCGAAGCCGATGCGAAGGCCGCCCGCGCGCTTGGCTTTGCGGGAAAGAGCTGTGTTCATCCGGCGCAGATCGAGGCGGCCAACGCGATGTTCGCACCCACCGAGGCGGAGATCAAAGAGGCGCAAACGCTTCTGGATGCCGCCAGGCAAGCGGGTCGGCAGGGAGTCGGCGCCTTCACCATCGACGGTCTGATGATCGACCGGCCTTTCATCCGCCGCGCCGAGGAGGTTCTCGCCGACGCCCGGCGTTTCGGTCTGCTTGGCCATGCCACCGGCGAGGTGGCTCAATGACACCGCATTCCAAAACTGCGGCCGGCCCCCTTGACGGCCTGCGCGTGATTGACTGCGCAACCTTGTTCGCCGGGCCTCTGGTGGCCAGCATGATGGGCGATTTCGGTGCCGACGTGATCAAGATCGAGCATCCCCACGGTGATCCCCTGCGCAAGATGGGCCAGTCCAAGGACGGGCATGGGTTGTGGTGGAAGGTGGTGGCGCGCAACAAGCGTTCGGTCGAACTCGATCTCAAGACCCCGGCCGGTCGCGAGGTCTTTCTGGCCCTGATCAAGACCGCCGACGTGCTGATCGAGAATTTCCGCACTGGCACTTTGGAGAAATGGGAACTGGGCTGGGAGGTGCTCAGCGCACTCAATCCGCGTCTGGTGATGCTGCGGGTGACCGGCTTCGGCCAGACGGGTCCTTATGCCCAGCGCCCCGGTTTCGGCACGCTCGCCGAGGCGATGAGCGGCTTCGCCCATATCACCGGTCAGCCCGACGGGCCGCCGACCCTGCCGCCGTTCGGCCTGGCCGACGGTGTGGCCGCCTATTATGGCACCTTCGCCACCATGTTCGCGCTCTATGAGCGCGATGCCGGTCCGCAAGGGAACGGCGGCTCGGGGCAGGGACAGTTCATCGACCTGTCGATCTATGAGCCGCTTTTCTCGCTTCTGGGTCCACAGACGACCATCTTCGATCAGTTGGGGGTGATCCAGAACCGGACCGGCAACCGGTCGGTCAACAATGCTCCGCGTAACGCCTACCGCACCAGGGAAGGCCGCTATGTCGCCCTGTCGGCGGCCGCGCCGAGCATCGTCCGGCGCGTTCTGATGCTCACCGGCGGTCCCGATGCGGCGAACGATCCGCGTTTTCGGACCTCCCGCGACCGCGTCGAGCATGTCGAGGAGATTGATGCGATCGTCGGCGGTTGGATCTCCCGCCACTCGCTTGACGAGGTGATCGCCGCGTTCGAGGAGGCCGAGGCGGCGATCGCGCCGGTCTATGACATCGAGCAACTGTGTGCCGACCCCCAAGTCATCGCGCGCCGGACCGTGACCACCGTCGAGGATGAGGATCTCGGTCCTGTGCGGATGCAGAACGTCTTCCCCATACTGTCGCGCACCCCCGGCAGCATTCGCTGGAGCGGCCCGCGGCAAGGCCGGCACACCGAAGAGGTCGTCCAGCAACTCAAGGCCGAGGGCCTCCTGGCAGCCGATTTCAACGTCAACGCCGAGCATGGAGAGACGAGCTGATGGCCGCCTGGGATCGCTATCTCACCGAAGAGGACCGTCAGGTGATCGCCAAGGGGCGGTTCGGCAGGCGGGTCGGAATGGGCAACAGGCCTGCCGTCGTCGCCATCGACTGCCAGAAATACATGGTCGGCGAACAGGGGCGCGACGCAGATTGGCCGTCGAGCTGCGGCGCCGTCGGCCGGGCCGGTCTGGTGCAGGCCGCGCGGGTCGTCGAGGCGGCGCAGACGGCCGGTTTGCCGGTGTTCTTCACCCTCTTCGAGCTCGATCCGAAGGGCCGCGATATCGGCATCTACGGCCGCAAGCGCGATCTTCTGGAGTCGGAGAGTTGGTGTTTGGCCGGCACCCGCGGTGCCGAACTCGCCGATGTCCTTCGACCCGGCGCCAACGATCTGGTTTTCGTCAAGAAGAAGCCGAGCGCTTTTTTTGGAACACCGCTCATGGCGTACCTGACCGCGCGGCGGATCGACACGGTCGTGGTTGTCGGCGGCGCGACATCGAACTGCGTGCGCGCAACCGTTTTCGACAGCGCCTCGTTGAATTTCCGCACCATCGTCGCCGAGGAGGCGGTCTTCGACCGGCTGCCCGTTTCGCACGCCATCAGCCTTTTCGACATGGATCGCCAGTTCGCCGATGTCATGCCCGTCGCGGACATCGTCGAGACCTTCGCCGCGCATCATGAAGGGGATGCGGCTGGTCATTCCTGAATCCAACTCACAACAACTGGAGGATATCCAATGACCAAGAAGCTAGTAACAGTCTGCGCCGGCCTGATGGCCGGGGCTTTGGCGATGGGCGCGGCACACGCCCAGGAGGCGCAGTTGCGCGTCGCCACGGCGACCAGCACTGGCACCTTCTATCAGAATGGCCTCGCTCTGGAGGTGCTGTTCCGCGATGTCAATCCCGCCATCGAGATCTTCCCGCAAGCATCGGGCGGATCGGGCGAGAACACCCGGCTTGCCCGTAACGGCGAGGTTGAGCTGTTCTTCGGCCAGAACTCGACCGTCATTCCGGCCTTTCAAGGCACCGGACAGTTCGAAGGCGATCCCAATCAGAGTTTCTCGGCCGTCGGCGCGGTCTGGCGTTCGGTCACCCATCTGATTGTCCACCAGGACAGCGGCATCGAATCGATCGCCGACTTCGCCGGCAAGACCATTCAGATCGGCCCGGTCGGCTCCGGTATCGAGCGCTTCACCCAGCAGCCCATGGCCGCTGCCGGGCTGAGCTTCGATGATGTGAATGGCCAGCGGCTGGGTGTTGCCGAGGCGGTGGACATGATGCGCAACGGGCGTCTGGATGCCTTCATCCATGCCGCCATCATCCCCGACCGCAACGCCCTGGACGTCATGGCATCGGGTATCGCCCGCATCATTGCCTTCGACGGCGAGCCGGCTGAGATCATGATCGCCGAACTGCCGAACTACAGCGTCGCCACCATCCCGGCGAACAGCTACGAGAATCAGCCCGAGGATGTCGTCACCGTGGCCAGCTACGCGGTTCTTTATGCGCGTAACAACGTCCCCGAGGATGCGGTCTATCAGGTGGCCAAGACCATGTACGAGAACAATGAGGCGCTCGTCGCCCTTCATTCCTCGTTCAACGACACCACGCTCGACAACGCCCTCGAAGGGCTTGGCCCGGTTCCGCTGCATCCCGGTGCCGAGCGCTTCTTCCGCGAGGTCGATGCGCTGCAATAACCCGCTGCGCGCTCCGAACAGCGAAAGGGGCGGCCTTCCCTCCCGCCGCCCCTTTCCAAATCCCTTCCCAGGAGACCGCCATGGGGGCCATTCTCGCTTGGCTCGGACCCGATGGAACGGCCGGACTGAAAGGCCCTGCCGGCCTTGCGTTCGCCGTCCTTGCGGTGGTCTTCTCGGTGTTCCTGTTCTTTTCGGCATCGCTCAGCCCGCTGCCGGTTTTTCACCATCGCATGCTGTTCATCACGGGTGTCCTGGCGCTGGTGTTCCTGGCTTTTCCGCCGCGTGCCGGCACCGCGCGCGCGCATCTGCCGTGGTACGACGCGGTTCTGGTCGTCGTTTCCATGCTTGTCGGCGGCTATATTTACTCCCAGCTCGACCCCATCGCCGAACGCGGTGGCGTCTATACTCGGGTTGACTTCGCCGCTGCGCTGGTCCTTCTGCTTCTCATTCTCGAAGCGGCACGGCGCGCGGTCGGGCCGGGGCTGGTGGTCTTGTCGCTGCTGTTCGTGATCTACGCCATGCAGGGACAGTCCTTGCCGGGGGTTCTACGTCATTTCGGCTTCACGCTCGAACGGGTCGCCATGCATCTGACGATAACAACCGAAGGAGTCATCGGCATCGTGACCGGCATTGCGGCGACTTTCGTGTTTCTGTTCGTGCTCTTCGGCGCCTTTCTGGCACGCAGCGGCATGATGGATTTCTTCAACAATCTGGCGATCGGCCTTGCCGGCCACCGACCGGGCGGACCTGCTAAAGTGGCCGTGCTCGGCAGCGCTGTGATGGGCACGATCAATGGTAGCGCCGCTTCCAACGTGGCGACGACCGGCAATTTCTCCATCCCCTTGATGAAGCGCATCGGCTACAAGCCGCCATTTGCCGGCGCGGTGGAAAGCGCTGCCTCGACCGGCGGGCAGATCATGCCGCCGGTGATGGGAGCTGGCGCCTTCATCATGGCCGAGGCTCTGGCGGTGCCCTATCGAGAGGTGATGTTCGCCGCCATCCTGCCCGCTTTGCTCTACTTCGCCGGCATCTGGTTCGCGGTCGATCTGAGGGCCCGGCACAACAAGCTGGGCTCCGTGCCGGCCAGCGACATTCCCGCCATCGTCGCGACGCTGAAGCAGGGTGGCCACATGGCGATCCCACTCGGCGTTCTCATCGGCATGCTGGTGAGCGGTTACTCTGCGCTCTATGCGGCCTCGATCGCGATCCTGCTGACCATTCCGGTCAGTTGGCTGCGCCGCCGCACCCGGCTCGACGCACACCGGCTGGTTCTGGCGCTGATTGAGGGAGCAAAGGCGTCACTGTCGGTGGCGATCGCCTGCATTGTGGTCGGTTTCATCGTCGGGGTGGTTTCCTTGACCGGTCTAGGAACCCGCATGGGCTACAGCGTGGTGACGACCGCCGGAGACAATCTGGCGCTGGCGCTAAGCTTCACCATGCTGGTTTGCCTCATCCTCGGCATGGGTCTACCCACCAGCGCCGCCTACATCGTTGCCAGCACGATCGCGGTACCCATTCTGGCCGGCCTGGGCATCGAGCCGGTTTCCGCCCACTTCTTCGTCTTCTATTTCGCGATCCTTGCCGGCATCACCCCACCGGTGGCGATCACCAGTTTCATCGCGGCGGGCCTGGCGCGGGCGCCGGCCGGACTGACCTCCTGGCTGGCGCTGCGGATCGCGCTACCGGGCTTCATCGTGCCCTTCTTGTTCGTTTATCACCCGGCCCTGCTCCTGACGGCGAGCCCCTCGCTCTGGTTGAGCCTTTGGTCCTTCGTGACCGCGCTTTTGGGGGTCTACTGCTTGACGGTCGCGTTCGAAGGCTACTTCCTCAGAGCGCTCGGTGCCGTTGAGAGGCTGGGCTATGCGCTGTGTGCGGGCCTGTTCTTGGCGATAGACAGCACCACCGATCTGGCCGCGATTGCGCTTTTGGTCCTGTTGGCCGGCTGCGCCATGTGGCACCGTCGCGGTTCGTCGCAAGCCGCCAGTAACCGGCACAGGCAACCGGGCGGGCGGCCATGATGATCGAAGAGGCGATCCGGCGCCGGTTCACCTGTCGGACCTATACCGGCGAGCCGGTGCCGCGCGCCGATCTGGAAGCGATCCTGGAGCTGGCCGCACGCAGCCCCAGCGGCAGCAACATCCAGCCCTGGCAGGTCTTCGTTGTCTCAGGCAAGCCCCTCAAGACGCTGACCGAGAAGATGCAGGCTGCCGCCCGGCAGAACCCGGATATGCATCGCCGCACCTTTGACTATTACCCGAAGAGATGGCGCGAGCCCTATCTGACGCGCCGACGCACCGTCGGTTGGCGGCTTTACGCCAGCCTCGGCATCGAGCGCGGCGACCGCGAAGCCTCGCGCGCACAGGCCTTGCGCAATCACCTGTTCTTCAATGCACCGGTCGGAATCTTCCTGACGCTTGAAGAGGATATGGAGATCGGGTCCTTTCTCGACCTGGGCATGTTTGCGCAAAGCCTGATGCTGGCGGCGCTGGGGCGCGGCTTCGCGACCTCGCCGCAGGTCTCCGTTGCCGCCATGCACACGCTCATCAGACCAGCGCTGGGCATTCCCGATCATCACCATGTGATCATGGGCATCGGCCTTGGGCGTCCCGACCCGTCGGCGCCAGAGAACCATCTGGCGACCGACCGGGAAACGCCGGCTTCGTTTGCAACGTTTGTCGGCATCTGCGATTGAAACCAACCGCCTTGTGAAGCGCTAACGGATGTCCGCCGATGAGCCTGCCGTCGACACTGCCCTACCACCTTATGGAGCAGATCGGAGCGCTGATCATTGACGGCACCTTCAAACCGGGCGAGCGGCTGGGCGAGATCGAGCTTGAGGAACGATTCGCTTCGAGCCGCAGCCCGATTCGCGAGGCACTGCGGCTGTTGGAGGTCAAGGGCCTGGCGGTGCATGTGCCGCGCCGCGGCTTCCGGGTGCGGCTGATGAGCGAAAAGGAGGTCGGTGACCTCTACCATCTGCGCGCCGAGCTGGAGGCCTACACCATAACCCAGCTGCCCGGTGGCGAGGCGCTCGCAGCGCTGGTCGGACGGCTGGAAGCGATCAATGCGGCGATGGCCGAGGCGCACGGGCGCGAGCACGCTCATGATTATCTGGAACAGAACACGCGCTTTCATTCAGAGCTGCTGCAGGCCACCGGCAACAAGCCACTCATGAACACGCTCGACCAGATCAACCAGGTGGCCCAGCCGTTGCGCTACAACGTACTGAAGAAGGGGTTCGGCTCAAGCAGCGCGCTGGACTATCATCGTGCCATCGTGGCGGCGCTGTCAGGCGCCCGGATCGAGCAGGCCCGGACATTGATGCGCGAACACGTGCTTGTTAGCTTGCCGGCGGTGCTGAAGCATTATGATGCGCTGGTCAGCGAAGCGGCCGAACAGGGCAGAGCCTCGTGATACGCGTTGCACTGCGGCCGGCAAGATCACCTTGCCGGCCGCAGTGCGGTGTCTTGTATCCGAGACGGCCGGCGCGGACTGAACTGCGCCGGTTTTGCCGGAGGCCGGTTTATGGGGGTCCTGGCTCTCGGCCTGATAAGCACTCTCCTTCATCAACGGAAAAGTGTCCATCAAACCGGGGGGCCTCCAACTCCATACTTATTGCCTCTGCTCAGTTGAGCTTCATAGGCCGCTGATGGAAACCAAGGCACCTGGGATTTCAAGCGCGGATGTCAGCTCTCGGCCAGCACATGGCGGTCCAGACCTTTGCCGCCTTTCTCGATATCCCAGTGGATAGCCTGCCGGGCAGCATCGCCATCGCCATCGCGCAGGGCGGCTATCACCCGCAAATGCGGATGCGGCTCCCAATCCGGCAGGCCGGCATCATAGAGGTGAGAGAGGATGGGGCCGCAGCGGACCCATAGATTCTCGACGATGTCGAGCAGGATGGGCAGCCGCGCGATACGGCAGAGCGTCAGGTGGAACTGGGTATTGAGATCGACCGCCTGGTGGAAGGTTGCCTGCTTGTGGCATCGCGCGATCTCCACGTGGATCCGCTCAAGGGCATCGATGTCGTCGGGTGTGGCGCTGGCGGCCGCGGTCGCCGCCGCGCGGCCTTCCAGATCGAGGCGGATGCTGCGGATTTCCTGCAATTGGGCATGGGTGAGCGTTGGCACGATCACCGTCCCCCGGCCATCCAGCGTGAGCGCTTCGACCGACACCAGGCGCAGCAAGGCTTCCCGCATCGGTGTCGCGCTGACGCCAAACCGCCGCGAGGTCGGGCGCAGCAGCAGCTTCTCGCCCGGTTTGAGCTGCCCGCGCATCAGCGCGTTGCGGAGCGCCGAATGCGCCCGGTCCGCAAGGCTCTCCTTGGCGATCGGCTGAGCCCAGCCGGCCTCTGCCTCGACGTCCTTTGGCGGCGCAGCGCTGCTTGTTGACATGAAAGCTCCGTCCTCATTATATGTTATAACAAATAACTCAATCGCTATTCGTTCAACCTCGAAAGCGACATAAAACGCTCGCTTTGTCCATCGGCGCGAGCGCCCACCTGGCGCTTCATCGGTGGCGAGAGCGCGCTGGGAGGCAACCGGGCCATGCTCGCCATCCGCATGCTTGAAGCGCGTTTCGGCGCCAGTGCCGCCGTTGAGGTCGATGCGCCGGTTCCCGGTCCTCGCGATGTGTTGGTTGCGGTGCAGGCTGTCGGCATTTGCGGTTCGGACCTCCATGCCGTCGCGTGGGAAGACGGCTATCACTTCATGGCCGACCGGCTGCCCGTGACGCTGGGGCACGAATTCGCCGGCATCGTTGTTCGTGCCGGCGATGCCGTTGCCGACATCGCCGTCGGCGATCGCGTCACCTGCTGGCCGACGGTCGGCTGCGCCGACTGCGAAGCCTGTTCGACCGGCCGGCCTCAGGATTGCCAAGGCCGCACCGTCATCGGTCTGAGCCGGGATGGCGCCATGGCCGAACAGGTCGTCGTCCCTGCCGCAAACTGCTTTGCCCTGGCCGACGACCTGGGGTCAGCCGTCGCGGCGCTGGCCGAGCCCTTGTCGGTGGCCGTTCATGCCGTCAATGTCGCCGCTTGCCGGCAAGGCGATCGAGTCGTGGTTCTTGGGCCCGGCCCGATCGGCGTGGCCATCGCCTGGGTCGCCCAGCAGCGCGGATGCGACGTCCTGTTGGCCGGTCTCGACGATGATGTGCGGCTTGCGGCGGCCTCCGATTGCGGCATTGGATCGGTGGCCGACCTCAGCGCGGTGACCCTGAGCGAGGCCGTGCAAGGCCGTTTCGGTGCGCCGGTCGATTGCGTGATCGAGGCGACCGGAGCGGCGCAGTCGGTCGCCGACGGTCTCGCCGTGACCCGATCCAGCGGCACCGTCGTCGTTGCGGGCATTCACAAGCAAACCCTGCCTCTGAACCTGATCGATTTCGTGCGCGCCAAGAAGCAGTTGCGGGCGGCGCACGATACCACGCGCGCGGCGTTCTCGGA
Organism: Rhizobiaceae bacterium; assembly: GCA_028281105.1. Classification (GTDB taxonomy): domain Bacteria; phylum Pseudomonadota; class Alphaproteobacteria; order Rhizobiales; family Rhizobiaceae; genus JANQKQ01. Next base: position 18,840 of record JANQKQ010000011.1, on the reverse strand, counting down.
GGCCATCGGGTTGCTGAACCGTCACGGGGCTTCCCTTGAAGGCCTGATCACCCATCGGCTTCCCCTTGCCCGCGCCGATGAGGGCTTCGCGCTCCTGCGCCGCAAAGAGGCGATGAAGGTGCTGCTTCTCCCCGATCAAGCCGCGCAAGGAGGCTCCCGCGCATGCGTATGATGAAGGCCGTTGTCGCGCCGCAGCCGGGCGGACCGGAAGCGTTGCAACTGGTCGAGCGCCCAAGGCCGGTGCCTGGTGAGGGTGAGGTGCTCGTTCTGGTTCACGCCGCCGGTGTGAACCGTCCCGACGTGATGCAGCGCATGGGCGCCTACCCGCCACCGCCGGGCGCGGGCGACATTCTCGGTCTCGAGATCGCGGGAACGGTCGAAGAGGTGGGTGCGGGCGCCGCCCGGTTCGTGCCGGGCGACAAGGTGATGGCGCTCGTCGCCAGTGGTGCCTACGCCCAGTGGGCCGTGGTCCATGAGACCAATGCGCTGCCGGTGCCCGATGGCATGAGCCTCGTTGAGGCGGGCGCCGTGCCCGAAACCTATTTCACGGTCTGGAGCAATGTGTTCGAACGCGCCGCGCTCAAGCCCGGCGAGACCATACTGCTGCATGGCGGCACCTCCGGCATCGGTACGACGGCGACGATGCTGGCCAAGGCACTGGGCTCGACCGTCATCGTGACATGCGGATCGGACGACAAATGCGACGCCGCGCTCAAGGTCGGCGCCGACGTGGCGATCAACTACAAGACCACCGACTTCGTCGAAGCGGCCCGCAAGGCAACCGGCGGCAAGGGGCCTGAGGTCGTCGTCGATATGGTCGGCGGCCCGTACATGCAGCGCAACCTCGATGTCGTCGCGGTCGATGGGCGGATCGCCCAGATTGCCTATCAGCAGGGCGCCGAGGCCCATCTCGACACGCTGCCCTTGCTCATCAAGCGATTGACCTGGACCGGCTCAACCTTGCGCGCCCGGCCCGTTGAGATGAAGGCGCGCCTCGCCGGTGCCGTCGAAGAGCATGTGCTGCCGCTTCTGGCCAAGGGCGTCGCCCGGCCGCTCGTGGATTCCACCTTCGCGCTGGACGATGTGCGGTCCGCGCACCAGCGCATGGATGACGGACTGCATGTCGGCAAGATCGTTCTGACCATGCAGGAGGCTTCAGTTGACTAGGCCCAAGGCCAACACCACCGGGGCGCACGTTCTCGCGGCGGCCCTGAAACGCCATGGTGTTACGCGGGTTTTCGGCCAGAGCATCCCCTCGGCACTGTTTCTCGCCGCGCCCGATTACGGCATCCGGCAAATTGGATATCGGACGGAGAATGCCGGCGCGGCCATGGCTGACGCTTATGCGCGTGTTTCCGGTCAGGTCGCTGTCGTGACGGCCCAGAATGGTCCGGCGGCGACGTTGCTGGTGCCCGGTCTTGCAGAAGCGCTGAAAGCTTCGATCCCAGTCGTCGCCATCGTCCAGGATGTCCATCGCGACTTCACCGACAAGAACGCCTTTCAGGAGCTCGATCACGTCGCGCTCTTCTCCGGTGTCTCGAAATGGACGCGCCGGGTGGCCGACCCCGCGCGCATCGACGACTATGTCGACATGGCGTTCGCCGCGGCGGCGAGCGGCCGAGGCGGTCCGGCGGTTCTCCTGGTTCCGCTCGATGTGCTCGATCTGGAAGCCCAAAGTACGCCGCGCGGTGCATCGCTGGGCACTTTCCCGCTCGACCGTACGGTGGCGGCACCCGACCGGGTGGCCGAAGCCGCCGATCTTCTGGCGTCTGCGAAGGCGCCGATCGTCATCGCTGGTGGCGGTGTGCATGCCTCCGGTGCGGCAGACGCGCTGGCGGGGCTTCAGGCGCTGGGATTTCCGGTCGCCACCACCGTGATGGGCAAGGGGGTGGTCGACGAGACCCACTCGCTGTCGGTCGGCGTCGTGGGTTATTTCATGGCGCCACGCGGGCGGTCCAGCCATATGCGCGACCTTGTAACCGGGGCTGATCTCGTGCTGCTGATCGGCAACCGCACCAATCAGAATGGCACTGACAGCTGGCAGCTTTATCCCGATGGCGCCCGCTATATCCACATCGATGTCGACGGCAACGAAGTTGGACGCAATTATGAGGCCCTGCGCCTTGTCGGGGATGCCAGGTTGACGCTGGAAGCGCTGACCGAGGCGCTCAGGACGCGCGATCTGTCGGCGCGGCAAGGTGGCAAGGCCGCCATCGAGGCGGTCATTTCCGAAGGAAGGCAGAAGCACGCCGCCGACATGGCCGAACTGGACATGGATGCGTCGCCGCTGCGGCCCGAACGCCTGATGGCCGACCTTGATGCGCAGTTGACGTCCGAAACCATCGTGGTGGCCGATGCCAGTTATGCCTCGATCTGGATCGCCAATTTCCTGACCGCCCGTAAGCCGGGACAGCGCTTCATCACCCCCCGCGGTCTTGCGGGCCTGGGCTGGGGCGTGCCGTTTGCGCTCGGCGCGAAAACTGCGCGACCCGAAGCGCCGGTAGTCTGCCTCACCGGCGATGGCGGGTTCGCGCATGTCTGGGCGGAGCTTGAAACGGCGCGGCGCATGCGGCTGCCGGTCACGGTGATCGTGCTGAACAATCAGATCCTGGGCTACCAGAAGCACGCCGAGTTGAGCCTGTTCGGCGCTCATACCGATGTGGTCGACTTCGAGCCGGTCGATCACGCAGCCCTGGCCCGAGCCGTCGGATGCGAAGGCGTTCGTGTCGATAAGGCCGAGGATTTCACCCCGGCGCTCGCTGCCGCCCTGAAAGGCGGCGTGGTGACCGTGCTCGACGTGGCCACTGATGAGCGCGCCTACCCCCCCATCACCAGCTTCGAAGGCAAGAAAGCCCTCGAATACTAAGGCAAGAAACCATCAAACGGAGGAAAACCTATGGGATGGAGCAAAACCTTGAAGGCCACCGTTGCAGCGGCGGCCATGATGACGGCGACGCCGGCGCTGGCCGAAGTCACCTTTGGCGCGCTGTTTCCCTTCAGCGGCGGTTTGGCGCTGCTGGGTGAGGAAAGCGCGCGCGGTCTTGAGATCGCGGTCGACGAAATCAACGCTCGTGGCGGCGTGCAGGGCGAGCCGGTCGTGCTCGAGCGCGGCGACGCCGTTGACAACAACCAGGCCATCGGCGAGGCCCGCCGCCTGATTTCCCGCGAGAATGTCGTGGCGATCTTCGGTAGCTACTCTTCCTCGCGCTCCATCGCTGCCAGCCAGGTGGCCGAACTTGCCGGAATTCCCTATTTCGAGCTTGGCGCGGTCGCCGACGAAGTCACCGGGCGCGGCTTCGACTATCTTTACCGCCTCAACCCCACCGCCGAAGATATGGGCGAGATGATCATCGAGATGATCGTCGAACAGGTCGCGCCGGCCTTGGATATCGATCCGACCGAACTGACCATCGGCATTTTGCACGAGGACAGCAGCTACGGGACATCGGTCGCGAGTCACCAGAACCGCTTCGCTGCTGAAGCGGGCCTCAATATTGTGACGACGCTGTCTTATCCGGCCAACATCGTCGACATGTCGTCCCTGGTGCTTGACTTGAAGGAGCGTGAGGTCGATGTCGTTCTCCAGACCTCCTATCAGAACGACTCGGTGCTTTTTCTGCGTCAGCGCCACGAGGCCGGTTTCGAGCCGGCGGCCATCATTGGCAGCGGCGGCGGTTACTCCATGCAGCAGACCGCCGACGCCGTTGGTACCGACCTTATCGAAGGCGTGTTGAACATCGACTTCACGCAATATGTGGTCAACACAGAGTTCACCCCCGGTCTGGAGGAGTTCGTCGAGACCTACCGCGCCAAGTATGGCGAAGACCCGCGCTCGGGTCACTCGCTGACCAACTATGTCGGCGCGCTCGCCGTGCTCGAAGCCATCGATAGCGCCGAAGGCCTTGAGCCGGCGCAGATCCGCAGCGCTGTCGACGCCATCGATATCCCCGCCGGCACCACCGCCAGCGGCAACGGCGTGTGGTTCGACGAGAACAATCAGAACCAGCGCGCCCGCATGATGGGGCTGCAATGGCAGGATAGCCGTCTGGTGACGGTCCATCCGGCGGATGCCGCTGCGTCGGAACTGCGTCTGGGCGATTGATCCGGTGACATGACGCGCAGCCGGAGCGGCCTTCGTGCCGCTCCGGACCAGTTGGGCGAGGCGAAATGGAAGTCTTCCTGCAGGTTCTTGTGAACGGGCTGATGTTGGGCGGCCTGTTCGCCATCATCGGTATCGGCCTGACCCTGATCTTCGGCATCGTCAAGGTGATCAACTTTGCCCATGGCGAATTCCTGATGGTCGGCATGTACGCGGCGTTTCTGCTGACCACGGCACTCGACGTTCATCCCTATACGACCGCCATCGCCGTGATCCCGCTACTGTTCGTGTTTGGTATGCTGACCCAGCGCTTTCTCATCCAGCCACTGATGAATGCCCGGGACGATCACATTCAGATCTTCGTCACCGTCGGTCTGTCGACCGCGCTGATCAACCTAGCTCTTCTCGTTTTCGGTGCCGAGTTCGCCACGACACCGCCCTCGGGCCTTAGGACGGCGCTGGAAATCGGGCCGGTCCGTGTGCTTGTCGGCCAGTTGGTGGTCTTTGGCGCGGCCACCTTGCTGGTCGTAGGCCTGACCCTTTATCTCAACAACACCCAGTTCGGCCGGGCCATCCGCGCGGTTGCCCAGAACCGTGCCGCCGCGCGGCTCATGGGCATCAATGTCAACTGGGTGTACATCGTCACCTTCGGCCTGGGCGCGGCCTGCGTCGGCCTTGCCGCCTCGCTGATCGCGCCGCTCTACCCGACTTCGCAGACCATCGGCACCTATTTCGTGCTGATTGCCTTCGTCGTGGTGGTGCTGGGCGGCATGGGATCGATCACCGGCGCGTTCCTGGGCGCCATGGTAATCGGCCTTATCGACAGTTTCTCGGCTTACTACATCGGCTCCGACCTACGCGAAGTCGCGGTTTTCACGGTGTTCCTGCTCATTCTCATTCTGCGTCCGCAAGGCCTGTTCGGAGGGCGACAAACCCTGTCGCATGTATCGTGACCGACCAGACTCTCACCCCCGTTCAATCGCCTCCCTCGATCCGCCTGCGCGGTCTGGTGGCGCTCGTCACCGTGCTGGCGGCGATGCTCTTGCTGCCGGTCGCCATCGGCGACGAATTCATCTATCACATCTTCATTACGATGTGTATTTTTGCAGCACTTTCAACGGCTTGGAATATTGTTGGCGGCTATGCCGGGCAGCTTTCGCTTGGCCATGCCATCTTTTACGGCATCGGATCCTATGTCGGCGTGATGCTGGTCGGCATGGGCATTTCGCCCTGGATCGGCATGTTCGCCGGCGCCGCGCTGGCTGCCTTGGTTGCCGTGGCCATCAGCTACCCCTGCTTCCGCCTTCACGGGCCGTTCTTCACGCTGGCGACCATCGCCTTTCTGGAAGTCTTCCGCGTGCTGGCGCTGCATTTTCGCGATGTCACCGGCGGCGCCACCGGCATGATGATCCCGCTCAACATCGGCTGGGAATGGATGGTGTTCCGCGAGCGCCTGCCATCGCTGATCATCGCGTTCGGCATGCTCTTGGTGATCCTGGCGATCGCCTGGTGGATTCGCACCAACCGGCTCGGTTTCCAGCTCATCGCCACCCGCGAACGCGAGTCCGCAGCCAAGGCGGCCGGCATCAACACGGTTCGCGTGAAGCTCTATGCGGTGGCCATTTCGGCGGCCCTGTCGGCCATGGTTGGCACCTTTCATGCCATGTATCTGACCTTCATCGAACCGGCATCGGCGTTCTCCCTGCCCTTCTCGATCCAGATCGCCATGTTCGCGCTGATTGGCGGCATCGGCACGGTGTTCGGTCCGCTTCTGGGCGCGGTGCTGCTCGTGCCGATCACCGAGTTCGCCCGTGGCGCGCTCGGCGGCGAAGCCATCGGCCTGCACGGCTTCGTCTATGGTGTCGTGCTGGTTCTGGTCGCGCTGTTCATGCCCAACGGCGTGATGGGACTTGTCAGCCGCTTCTTCGACCGGACCAAGGCAGAGGCACCGGGCCAGGCCGGCGCCATCGCCAAACTGCCCGCCCAGCCGGAGCCCGACGATATCCCCGGACCGCCCAAAGCGGTGCCCGAACCGGGCGACGAGATCGTTCGCGTCGTGGGGTTGGACAAGCATTTCGGCGGCCTCCACGTCACCAACAATGTGAGCTTCAAGCTGCGCGAGGGCGAGATCCTCGGCCTGATCGGACCGAACGGCGCGGGCAAGACGACCGTCTTCAACATGATCTCGGGCTTCCTGAAGCCCGATGGCGGCGAGGTTTCCGTGCGCGCGGCCGATGGTGGCTGGCGAAGCCCGGTGACGCCGGCCGACTATGCCGCCATCGGCGTCGGGCGCACCTTCCAGATCGTTCAGCCTTTCGCGGCCATGACGGTCGAGGAGAACATCATGGTCGGCGCCTTCCACCGCCATCACAGCACCGATGATGCACGCCACGCGGCCCGGCAGACAGCCGAGCGCATGGGTCTCGCCCGCTATCTGGACGCGGAAGCCAACAGCCTGACCATCGGCGGGCTGAAGCGGCTCGAAGTCGCGCGCGTGATGGCGATGGAGCCGCGCGTCCTGCTGCTGGACGAGGTGATGGCCGGGATCAACCATGCCGACGTGTTGCGGGCGATCGATCTGATGCTTTCCATCCGCGACACCGGCGTCAGCATCATCGCCATCGAGCATGTCATGCAGGCCGTCATGGCGCTTTCGGACCATGTGATCGTGCTGAACTCCGGGCGGATCATCGCCGAGGGCAAGCCTAACGAGGTCGTTCGGGATCCCGATGTGATCGAGGCTTACCTGGGCAAGGAATTCACCCATGATGCTTGAAGTGAGGCATGTCGATGCCGGCTACGGCGCGACCACGATCCTCAACGATGTGTCGCTGACCGTCGACGAGGGCGAGGTGGTGACCATTGTCGGCGCCAATGGCGCGGGCAAGACAACCACGTTGCGCACCATTTCGAGCCTGATAAAGCCCACGTCGGGAAGCGTTCTTTTCGATGGCGAGGACATCTCCAGAAAAGGCGCCGATGAGATCGTTGAGATGGGGATCACCATGATCCCCGAGGGTCGGCAGCTCTTCCCCGATATGACGGTGCGCGAGAACCTGATGATGGGCGCCTTCAAGAAATCGGCGCGGGCGCATCAGGCCGACACGCTCGAAGAGGTTCTGGACCTGTTCCCGCGTGTGCACGAACGGCTCGATCAGAACGCCAACTCGCTTTCGGGTGGCGAGCAGCAGATGGTCGCCATCGCGCGTGGCCTGATGGCCAGACCGCGCCTTTTGATGTTCGACGAGCCCTCCCTGGGCCTGGCGCCGATCATCGTGACGCAGGTGTTCGAGGTGATCGACAAGATCGTCGCCACCGGCGCGACGGTGCTGATCGTCGAGCAGAATGTGTTCCACACGCTCAAGGCGGCGGATCGCGGCTATGTGCTTGAGAACGGCGCGATCGTCATGGCCGACAAGGCCGACGCGCTGCTCGACAACGAGCACGTCCGCAAAGCCTATCTGGGAATCTGACGATGGCGGAGGATGCTCGGATCGACGCCATGCGTCAAAGGCCCAGCCATGTCGGTCGCCGCGTGCTCGTCACCGGTGCCGGCAATGGTATCGGCCGCGCGATCGCGCTGGGGTTCGGTTTGCGCGGCGCCCATGTCGGCGCCTGCGACGTCAGCGCCGAAGCGGCCGCGCGCACGGCGGCAAAGATCGAAGAGGCTGGCGGCCAGGCGCAGGCCCTACACTTCGATGTCGCCGATTACGATCAGGTCGTGGCCGGTTTCGCCGAAGCGGCGGACAGATGGGGCGGTCCGGTCGATACGGTCATCAACAATGCGGGCATTTCACCCAAGCATGACGGCAAGCCGCATCATGTCTACGATCTCGACCCGCTCGAATGGCGCCGCGTTGTCGACGTCAATCTGACCGGCAGCTTCAACACCATCCGCGCGGCGACACCGGCGATGCGGAAGGTGGGACGTGGCTGGATCGTCAACATGTCGTCAGTCGCCGGCAAGACCTACTCGCCCATCGTCGCCTGCCACTATGCGGCGACCAAATCGGCGATTGTCGGCTTCACCATCCACCTCGCCGCCGAACTCGGCCCGTTTGGTATCCGGGTCAACGCGCTTGCGCCGGGCCGGATCGAGACGCCGATGGTCGCGGGAGCGGGGCTCGAAGCGAATGCCGAACAGGTGCGTCTGACGCCGATGGCGCGGCTGGGCGCGCCGTCCGAAGTGGCGGACGCCGCCCTGTGGCTCACATCCGAGGAGTCGAGCTTCGTCACCGGGCAAACGGTCGACGTCGCCGGCGGCCTCTACATGACCTGATCAGCGAAACCCATGATCGAAGTCGAAAAACCGGGCGGATCGGGTGCCGGCGCCATAACGGGGCGGACGCGCCTCTACGGTATTGTTGCTGACCCTATCGCCCATGTGAAAACGCCGCAGGTGATGCATGCGCTTTTCGTCGAGCACGCCATCGACGGCGTGCTCGTGCCCTTTCATGTCACCCCCAGCGGCCTTGCCCGCGCGCTGGACGGGCTGCGCGCCGTCGAGAATTTCGGTGGCTTCATCGCCACCGTACCGCACAAGCCGGCCATGCTCGATCTGTGCGACCGGGTGAGCGACCACGCCCGGCTCTGTGGAGCGGTCAACTGCGTCAGGCGCGAGGCGGATGGCGCCATGGTCGGCGATATGCTCGACGGCATCGGCTTCGTCGAGGGCCTCAGGGCTTCGGGCTTCGATCCCAAGCACAAGCGCGCCTTTCTGGCGGGGGCTGGCGGTGCCGCGAGCGCCATCGCCTTCGCGCTGGCCGAGGCCGGCGTCAACGCGTTGACCATCGCCAATCGCACGCAGGCCAAAGCCGACGACCTCACCTGCCGGGTATCTGCAGCCTATCCCGGGATCGCGGTGCAGGGCGGCGATGCCGCCCTTCATGACGCCGACCTCGTGGTGAACGGCACCGCGCTGGGCATGCAGCGGGACGATCCGCTTCCCCTCGACACCGAACGGCTCCGCCCCGGCCAGACCGCCGCTGAGGTCATTATGGACCCTGTTGAGACAGCCTTCTTGCAGGCCGCGCGCGCCAAAGGCTGCCGTATTCATCCCGGCCTGCCGATGCTGCAAAGCCAGATCCGTCTGATGGCTCACCATATGGGGGCGCTGTGAGCGAACGGTTCGACTACATCGTCGTTGGTGGCGGCACGGCGGGCTGCATTCTCGCGGACCGGCTAACACGGTCAGGGCGGCATCGCGTTCTTCTGATCGAGGCTGGCGAGGCGCCGAAAAGCCCCTGGATCGGCATTCCAGCGGGGTTTTCCAAGCTTCTGACCAACCCGCGCTACAATTGGCTCCTCAAGAGCGAGCCGGAGGCGGCGACGCAAAACCGGGTAATCTCGATTCCCAAAGGCCGTGGCCTGGGCGGCTCCACGCTTATCAACGGCATGATCTATGTGCGCGGCCAAGTCCACGATTATGACGGTTGGGCGCAACAGGGCTGCACCGGCTGGAGCTACCAGGACGTGCTGCCCTACTTCCAGGGTCTTGAGAACTTCGAAGGACCGGCTGGTCAAACCCGCGGGAAAGGTGGGGTTCTTCCCGTCGAAGTGTTCAACGAGCGTCCCTTGATCGCCAAAGCGTTTCTCGATGCGGCGGTGGCGGCCGGACATCCTCTCAATCCCGATTACAATGACGCGGATCAGGACGGCTTCGGATACTATCAGGTTAACAATCGCGATGGCCGCCGGGTCAGCGCTTATGACGCCTATCTCAAACCGGCACTCAAGCGGCCTAACCTCAAGCTGATGACCGATGCCCATGTGGCGCGTGTGCTCTTCCATGGCAAGCATGCGACCGGCGTGGAGATCATACGGTCCGATACGCGCCAACAGTACCGGACCGATGGTGAGGTCATTTTGGCGGCTGGTGGCGTTCATACGCCACAGATTCTGGAGCTTTCCGGCGTCGGTGATCCAGCGGTGCTCGGCGATCAGGGCCTTCAACCGCTTCATGTGCTCGCTGGCGTCGGTGCGAACTATATCGACCACTTCTGCACCCGCATGAACTGGCGGGTGAAGCAGACCATGACCCTCAATGAGCAGACACGCGGCCTTAGCCTTGTCGCCGAGGTTCTCAAATATGCGCTCTTGCGCAAGGGCATCCTGAACTACGGGACCGGGCTCGTGCACGGCTTCATGCGCACGCGCGAGGGGTTGACTGGGCCGGATGTGCAGCTCTTTTTCATGCATGCCAGCTATGCCGATGCCGCCGAGCGCAAGCTCGACAAGGAACCGGGCATGACGGTGGGCGTCACCCAGTTGCGGCCTGAATCGCGCGGCACCATTCACATCCAATCCACCGACCCGAGGGTGCAGCCTGCCATCCGCCCCAATTTCCTGGCCACCGCCGAGGATCGGCGTGCCATGGTGGACGGCATGAAAATGACACGGCATGTGGTCGAGCAGCAGCCCCTGGATGCCTTCCGTGCTTATGAACTGGCACCGGGAGAGGCTTGCCAGACCGATGAGGAGTGGCTCGCCTTCGCACGCCAGGACGGCCAGACCATCTATCATATCTGCGGCACGGCCAAGATGGGCACGGGCCCCGATGCGGTCGTCGCGCCGGACCTCAAGGTTCACGGCATGGATGGCCTACGCGTCGTCGATGCCAGCATCATGCCGACCATCGTTTCCGGCAATACCCAGGCTGCCGTTTTCATGATCGCCGAAAAGGGCAGCGACCTTATTCTGGGCGACGCGCGCTAGAGCATCTTGCGTCCGAACGGACGCAGATAAGATGCTCTAACTCTTTGAAGCAGATCAACTTACCTGTGTTCAGATGAGTCCATCTGAACACAGGTTGATCTAGCCTGTGCCGCCCTTCAAGCTTCACAGAGAGGAACCAACGTCATGCGTGCAACCCGCGCGACGATCTGAATGAACGGCTCAAGGAGCCTGGCCTTCTGAGGACCCAGAGCTTCGTGGCGGGTGCATGGGTGGACGCCGCCGATGGTGCGACCTTCGCGGTCGCCAACCCTGCACGCGGCGACGTGATCGCGGAGGTGGCGGACCTCGGCCGCGCCGAGACCGCGCGGGCGATTGCCGCCGCCGATGACGCCTCCGGCCCATCGATCCCCCGGGGCGCCCTCTCCGCGGCGGAAAGGCCGCTTGACGAGCCGGCAGTCAACGGGCGGAGCGGGGGTCAATCCGTATCCGCCACGGACACAACCGCAATACCTTCCTTGATATCGCGTAGACGTATGTAGATGATTACCGGAAAGATCAAGAACAGGCCAGCCATGATTGCCTGATTCACGATGTAAAATGGAATAAGTAGAAGCGAGAGATCGCCGAAAGCAGTTGACAAGATCGTATTCAAACTTGATACTATAAAAGAAAGTGCTGCAAATATAAGATAAAATAGGACGTTGGCCCCAACAATCGGCCAACGATAGCCCTGAGTTAGGGTGGCACTGCGCCCGAATGCCCCAAACCCTTTGCGCTCCACAACAGCGGAGACGATGGCAACGCTCAACACCGAATACACGTAGAGCCCGGGGATGATGAGCAGGATAGCCGCCAGAGCCGATAGGAATGAGACGGCAAGCGTTACGAGCGCAACCGGGACGGCACGGGATAGACCGATCCGGATGTAGTCCGCCCATCGCGGTTTCCAACCGAGTTTGGCATCGTAGACCGCGCTTATCATGAGTGCGGTCGCAAAACCTGAAATGAGCAGGAAACCAAAGAAGCTCAGGACTACTATGAAGATCCAGTTCCTATTCTCGATCGCGGCAAGATCTGTAGCCCCGGTCATCAAGCCGAGCCCGCCAACCAAAACACTGAACGACAGAAAAATCACGGTCGGAACGAGCATCAAGGTAAAGAAAGTCCAGAATCGCGAGAAATACAGATGAAAGGTCGAGGTGATGAGAGCGCCTATTCCCAAGGGCTGAGCTGGAGGCCTGGAAGAGGACATCGCTCACCTGATACAACCAAATTACAGAAGAATCGAAATGATCATCTCTGAATTCGAGCCTGCTGTCTAGATCAACCTGCGTTCAGATGCATCCATCTGAACGCAGGTTGATCGAGCGCGTTGAACGAGAGGGCTGGTGGCACGAACCAGAACATGAAGGGGTTGATGCCGCAGGCCGCCGGCTCGGCGATCAGACCGGCCCGGCCCGGCCCCCGCCGTAGCCGCGGGCGATCAGCGCGAAGGACGGTACCCTCATGGCGAGCACGGCGAGCATGGCGGGGTGTCGAGGTGGTGACGGTGAACGCGGCTGGCCGGGGCCCGCGCCTCCGGATCAGCCGGTGACCGGCTTCTCGAACATCGAATAGGTCATGATGGTGAAGGTGTCCCGTACGCCGTCGAGCCGCTGGATCGTCCCGGTCACGAAATGCCCGATATCGGCGTCCGCGCTCAGCCGGCACCGCAGCAAGAGGTCGAAATCGCCCGAGATCGAGAAGGCCTGTACGACCTGCGGCAGTCCGATCGCCGCCTCGGCAACGTCGTAGGTATGGCCCATCTGGCATTTGATCTGGACGAAGATCTCTTTCACCGGACCGGCTCTCCGCGGACAAGGTCAAGGATCATGGCATTGCCGTGCCGGTCGGTCGGTTCGGCCGGCAGCGGACGGGCCACGCCATGCCGACGCATCCCGGCCTCGGCACCCTGCCGCAAGCGCTACCGGGTCGGCGGGAGCCGGTCAAGCGGCGGGCCTCTGACCAGGTCCGGATCAGTTGCCGAGCAAGCCGCGGAGCGGGTTGGCCGGTGGGCTCTCACCGCCGCCGCTGCCGCCGAGAACGCCCTCGAGCAGCCGGGACGGCGCGGGTGCCGTCTGTCCGTCGCCGGTGCCGGGATCCGGGGCGCTTTGGCCGCCGCCGAGCACGCCGTCCAGCACCCCTTGGATCGCCGGGTCCGGCGCCGCGCCGTCACCGCCGCCTCCGATGGCTCCCCCGACCGTGTCGGTGAAGGTTCCGCTGGCACCACCCGACAGGCCGCCGCTGCCCAGTGCCGACTCCAGACCGGAGACGCCGGCGGCGTCGAGCGAGCCGAGCAGGCTCTCCAGTTCGCCGGCCCTCTCGACGCCGAAGCTCGACCGCAACTGCTCGATGGTCTGGCGCATGGCTTCGGGGTCGTCCGCCATCCCGCGGAACAGCCGCTCCACATCCGGTCGGAAGCGGATGGCGTCGAACGGGCCTTCGACCACGATCGGGAGGTCGAGGCCCGCCACATCCTGTTGGCCGCCCTGGCCCTCGATGGTGGCCGCCAGCCGCGGATCGAGCAGCAGATCGACCCGGCGCTGCGGCAAGTCGACATCGCCCGCCCCGGAGACCCGGAACAGCGGGGCCAGCATGATCACGTCTTCGGTCTGCGCGATGCCGTCGATGATGTTGAAGCTGGCGCCGAACTCGGCGAAGTCCGTTTCCTGCTGGGGACCCGGGCCTGCCCCTCCCAACACCGTGGCCGGGTCGCGCAGCATGCCGGCGATGTTGATCCCCCGGATGCTGCCGTCCCGGAACAGGAACTGCGCTTCGCCCAGCAGGTTGTCGATCATCTGCCGCTGGGACGTGCCGGTCGAGCGAACCGCCAGGTTCAGATTGCCGGTGCCGGTGAACCGGTCGGTGTCGGCGAACCGCACCAGGACCGGCTCGGCCCGGATGCCGGTGGCCGTGGCCTGCACGGCCAGGCTCGGCACCGAAGACGCCGCATCGAGACCCACGGTGCCGGCCACCGTGCCGTCGAACACGGCCGTGTCGGACCAGCGCATTTCGAGATCGCCGCCGGCCAGGATCAGCGCCACCTGGGTCGGCCCCAGCTCGACGCCGCGCAAGCTGATCGTGTCGGTGTTGGCCACGACATCGAGATCGATGGCGCGCAGGCCGGCAAGATCGAGCGGCTCGTCACTCCATCCCGCCGGGGCGGCCGCATCGCCGTCCGCCGGACTCGGCCCGCCTTGCTCGGGCGGCAGGAAGCGGTCGAGGTCGAGCGCGCCGACCTCCAGACGGGCATAGACCAGCGGGACGGCGGCCTGGGTGCTGATCTCGATCAGCCCCTCGGTGACGATCTCGTCGGCCGTCAGCCGCATGTCGGAGAGCTGCAGCCCTCCCCGGGTACCGGCGAACCGGCTGTCCAGGGCCACTTGGTCGATCGGCAGGTTGCCCGGGATCCGGTCCTCGCCCAGCCAAGCGGACAGTGCGGACAGATCCGTCTCCAGGCTCAGCGCCCCCTCCATCACCATGGCGGCCAGCTCTTCGGCCTGGCCGTCGAAGCGGAGCGACAGGGCCGGGGCGCTGACCGTCACGTCCAAGGTGGCGGTCCCGGTCTCCAAGACCGTCGCCAGGCTGGTCAGCACGATGTCGAGCATCACTTCCTGACCCCGGTACCGGGCGTCCCCGTCCACCTGCAGGGGTGAAGCGAGATCGGCCAGGTCGATGGCGACGTCGATGTCCTCGATCAGCTCCTCGGTGCCGGCGGCAAGATCGGTGTAGCTGATCCGGCCATCGACCACCTCGAACGTGCCCAGACGGATGTCCTGCGGCCGTTCCGGCTGGCCGCCGGGTCCCGGACCGGCCGGGCCGCCGCCCAGCATCCAGTTGCCGGTGCCGTCGGGAAGCCGCTCGAGCGCGACGTCGGGACCGACCAGCTCGAACCGGTCGATCTCCACCGTACCGGAGAGCAGCGGCAGCACCGCCATGTCGAGATCGAGCCGGTCCAACCGAGCCAGATACGCGGCCCGCCCCTGCGGCGCATTGCCGATGGTGACGTCGCTGACCTGGACGGTGAGCCGAGGCCAAAGGCTGACGTCGACCGGGCCGTCGACGGTGAAGCTGCGGCCGGTGTGTTCCTCCACCTGCGTGGCGACCCGCTCGACGATCAGACCGGTCGGCAGCACGAAGGGCAGGGCCACCACGGCCCCGACCACCAGGACCACCAGCACGACAAAGGTAACCAGAATCGTCCGAAGCATGGGTCGAGCCTCGTGAAGACGGACGGGATCGGGGCGGCAATGGCCACACGTGCGGGGCAGAATGGCACGCCACTATGGCGACAATGGCGCCGTCGCCACAAGCTCAAGCCGTGGTCATCGCGTGCCCGCCTGCCCGTCGGCCGGGACCGGCTGGTGCTTGAGCAACAGGGGGATCTGGGCCGCGCTGAACGCCAGGGTCAGCGGCAGGATGCCGAACAGCTTGAAGCTGACCCAGAAATCGGTGCTCATCGTCCGCCAGACGATTTCGTTGAGGGCGGCGAGGACGATGAAGAACACCGCCCAGCGCCAGGTCAGCAGGCGCCAGCCGAGATCGGTTAGCTCCATCAGCGTGCCCAGCAGTACCTTGAGCACCTGTCGCCGCAGGGCGAGGCCGACGAACAGCACGGCCGCGAACAGCAGGTTCACGATCGTCGGCTTGAGCTTGATGAACAGATCGTCGTTCAGTGCCAGGGTCAGACCGCCGAACAACAGCACGAAAAAGCAGCTCACGATCGGCATGATCGGCCAGCGCTTCTCCAGCCGGATCGACAAGATCACCGAGACCGTCGTCGCCAGCATGAAAACGGCCGTTCCCCACATGATGCCCTGCAGGCTGTTGACGATGAAGAACACCGCCAACGGTCCGGCCTCGATCGCCAGACGCATCCAGGGGGCGGCACCGGCGTCCTGCGGCGAGGTCTGTGGGGCGGGGCTCGAGGGGACGGTGTCGCTGCTCATGACGGCGAGAGCGTCTTCAGGGAATACCGGGTGGATCCGTTGGCGTATGCCGGATCGATCCGCAAGGCGTGTCGCGTCGCGCGATGGGGTGCCATCGGGCCAGCGGCGCACCGAAGCGGGCGGCCGGCACACGCCAAGCCGAAGGGCCGGGCGGATGGGCTCCGCTGCGGCGTCGCTCGTCGTCGCATAGGCTCCGGCATGTCCTTCCTCCTCGCTCCTGGCATCAGGGCCCGCCCCCTCGGTAGATCCACCCGGTACTCCCTGAAAACGCTCTAAGGGTGGGGTCGGGATGCCGATCGTGCAAGGCGGTGGGCCCGGTGCACCCGTCAGGTCGGGAACCTGTCGAAAGCCCCCCTCTACCCCGCCCGGACCGAACCCATGAAGCTGTTCATCTGCCGGCCCAGCGTGTCGGCCTGCCCGGCGAGCGCATCGGCGACGGCCAGAACCTCCGTCGTCGCCTGGCCGGTGTCGTCCGCGGCCTTCTGGACGGTGGCGACGGTCCCGGACAGGCTTTCGGTCCCGATGGCGGCCGCCTGGGCGTTGCGGGCGATCTCCCGCGTGGCGGCGTCCTGCTGCTCCATGGCTGCGGAGATGGTGACGACGATATCGTTGATCTTGCCGATCGTACCGCCGATTGCCTCGATCGCGCCGACCGCATCCCCGGCGGTCGATTGCACGGTGCCGATCTGGGTGCGGATCTCCTCGGTGGCCTGGCCGGTCTGGGAGGCCAGGGCCTTGACCTCCGCGGCGACGACGGCGAAGCCCCGGCCGGCTTCACCGGCCCGCGCCGCCTCGATCGTGGCGTTGAGCGCCAGCAGGTTGGTCTGCTCGGCGATCTCCTGGATCAGCGTGACGATCCGGCCGATCGAGCGGGTGGCCTCGGACAGCCCACCGATGGTCCTGTTGGCGCGCGCCGCCTCGTCGGCTGCGGCCCGGGCGACGGCCGCACTCTCGCCGACTTGGCGGTTGACCTCGGCGATCGACGTCGACAGCTCCTCCGAGGCCGAAGCGACGGCCTGGACGCCGGCCCCGGCCTGGTAGGCCGCATCCCGCGCCGACGCGCTTTGCCGATTGGTCTCCTCGGCCGTGTCGGTCATGGAACGGGCGGCGCGCCGCATGTCCTCGGTCTGCTGGCCGAGCGCGGTGACCACATCGCCGACCTCGGCCTCGAACCCGTCGGCCAGACGGCCCAAGGCGGCGCGCTTCTCGGCCTCGGCTTCGGCCCGCTGCCGCTCCTGTGCTGCCTTCATCTCTTCGAACGCCACCGCGTTGTCCTTGAACACCTGCACCGCCTTGGCCATGGCGCCGATCTCGTCCCGCCGCTGTCGATCCGGCACCGTGACGTCCAGCGCGCCGTCGGCCAGCCGCTGCATCACGCCGGTGATCCGGGTGATCGGCCCGGCAGTGGCCTGGCCGATTCCCACGGCCGTGCCCAGGGACAGCACGACACCGATCGCTGCCAGGACCGCGACGACCGTCATCGCGCGGTCGATCTCGGCCTGCGCCTGCACGCCCATGGCGACGGTATCGGCCTGCACGGAATCGAATACGGCCTGAGCGTTGGCGGCAACGCTGTCCGCGAGCGGCTCCAACCGGTCGGCGATGGTCCGGTCCCGGGTCGCGACCAGATCGACGACGGCCGCGAATGCCGCATCGTAATCGGCCAGATCCTGCCGCACCTGCTCGGCCATCCGGCGGCGCTGCGGGTTCTGCAGCACCCCCAACAGGGCCGAGGTGGCGGCCGCGGCCTGCTCGAGGGTCTCGGCGGCTTGAGCGGCGGCGGCGAGGTCCCCGTCCAGCAGGAATCGCTGGCTGTGTTGCCGGGCAAGCGACGCCTGTCGCTGCACCCGGGCGGCGAAGACCGCCGTCTCCGGATCGGCATCGCGGTAGGCGCTTTCCATCACCTGGGTGAGGTCCGCGAACACCGCCTCGGCCAAGGGGTGGAGCCGGTCCGCGATCAGCCGGTCCCGTTCGGTCTGGGCGGCCACCACGGCTCCGAACGCCGCGGCGTAATCGTCCATGGCCGCGTCGATGGCATCGATGCGACGGGCGCGGTCGGGATCCTGGATCACCTGCTGCGCGGTCGTGAGCAGGGCCTCGGCATCCTCGAGATGGTCCTGGATCTCCTCGATATCGGCTTGCTCGCCGTCTTCAATGACGTCGCCCATCACGGTATCGATGACGAGAAGTTCACGTTGCAGGCTTGCAACGACGGCACTATCGTCCGCCATGTCACTGAACGCGTGCACGCTATGCAGGTTGCCCCGCATCGACAGGATGGCCGTGCCGGCAAGCATCAGCACGAGCGCCACCACCAGGCCGAAGCCGAAGGCCAGCTTGATGCCCAGCCGCACGTCGCGAAATCCGAGGGATCGGCTACACGGTGCCGTCGGGTACTCGGTCGTGGGGGAAACCGACGCTGTCATGGGTCATCCTTCCATACTCGGTCCGCGTCCGGAGTGCAGACGGCGTACACCCGCCATCGTCACCCCTTATGACTACAGGAAGTGAGTTCGCGTCAGGACCGATGAATAAAAAGTGAATCTAAAGCGTGATTAGACCGTTATCATTGTAGCGACTCTACCCGATTCCCATCGATGCTCTTCGTTGAGTAACATTGTGACCGGCACCGATTTGGTGATCGGCGGCGCCGTGATCTGTGGATGCCAGGAAGCATTACGATGCAACGGTAGTGAGAAATTGTACGATGCACCCAGTTATAGAAAACGGAATCGCATTATAGATAATATTAAGTTTGAAAATTCAGAAAAATCATAATTATATTACTGAAATATACATCATAGCGACTGAAAATGCATCCATTGTCGCATTCGGCTCCACATAGCGTTGCGATCCGTGCGGTCGATCGGGGTGAAACGCGCAGATGCGGATAGATCAACCTGCATTTAGAGCGTTTTCAGGGAATACCGGGTCGATCTGTTGGCGTGTGCCGGATCGATCCGCAAGGCGGGTCGCGCCGCGCGATGCGGTGCCATCGGGCAAGCGGCGCAACGCAGCGGGCGGCCGGCACACGCCAACCCGAAGGGCCGGGCGGATGGGCCCCGCTGCGGCGTCGCT
>JANQKQ010000030.1 GCA_028281105.1 Rhizobiaceae bacterium | reverse complement strand
GGCGGACAAGCCCGACGGCAAGCTGATCCTGGTCACCGCCATCAATCCGACGCCGGCGGGCGAGGGCAAGACCACCACCACCGTGGGCCTGGGCGACGGGCTCAACGCCATCGGCAAGAACGCGGCCATATGTATCCGCGAGGCGTCGCTGGGCCCGTGCTTCGGTATGAAGGGCGGAGCGGCCGGCGGCGGTTATGCGCAGGTGGTGCCGATGGAGGAGATGAACCTGCATTTCACCGGCGATTTCCACGCGATCACGTCTGCCCA
Source organism: Rhizobiaceae bacterium (assembly GCA_028281105.1). GTDB lineage: Bacteria > Pseudomonadota > Alphaproteobacteria > Rhizobiales > Rhizobiaceae > JANQKQ01. The sequence goes on along the minus strand of JANQKQ010000030.1, from coordinate 47,766 downwards.
CAACCTGCTGTCGGCGATGATCGACAACCACGTCTATTGGGGCAACGAGCTGGGCATCGACACCCGCCGGGTGACCTGGCGCCGGGTGATGGACATGAACGACCGGGCGCTGCGGCAGATCACCGCCAGTCTGGGGGGCGTGGCCAACGGCTTTCCGCGCGAGGCCGGCTTTGACATCACGGTGGCTTCCGAAGTGATGGCGATTCTGTGCCTGGCCAACGATCTGGACGATCTGCGCCAGCGCCTGGGCGACATCATCGTCGCCTATCGCCGCGACCGCTCGCCGGTCTATTGCCGCGACATCAAGGCCGACGGCGCGATGACGGTGCTGCTTGCCCAGGCGATGCAGCCGAACCTGGTGCAGACGTTGGAGCACAATCCGGCCTTCGTCCATGGCGGGCCGTTCGCCAATATCGCGCACGGCTGCAACTCGGTGATCGCCACCAAGACGGCGCTGAAGCTGGCCGACTATGTGGTGACCGAGGCCGGCTTCGGTGCCGATCTGGGGGCGGAGAAGTTCCTCAATATCAAGTGCCGCAAGGCTGGGATCGCACCACAAGCCGTCGTCATCGTCGCCACCATTCGCGCCACCAAGATGAACGGCGGCGTCGCCAAGGAGGACTTGGGCGTAGAGAACGTCGAGGCGGTGAAGAAGGGCTGCGCCAATCTGGGTCGCCACATCGAGAACATCAAACAGTTCGGCGTGCCGGCGGTGGTCGCCATCAACCATTTCATCTCCGACACCGATGCGGAGATCGAAGCGGTGAAGGAGTATGTGGCCGCACACGGCGCCGAGGCCGTGCTGTGCCGGCACTGGGCGGAAGGCTCCAAGGGCACCAAGGACCTGGCGGAGAAGGTGGTCGAGATCATCGATTCCGGCACGGCGCAGTACGCACCGCTCTACGCGGACGAACTGGGCCTGTTCGAGAAGATCGAGACCATCGCCAAGCGCATCTATCGCGCCGACGAGGTGCTGGCCAACAAGTCGATCCGCGATCAGCTCAAAGCCTGGGAGGAGGCGGGTTACGGCAAGCTGCCGGTGTGCATGGCCAAAACGCAATATTCGTTCTCGACCGACCCGAACCTGCGCGGCGCGCCGGTCGGCCATTCGGTGCCGATCCGCGAGGTGCGGCTTTCGGCGGGAGCCGGCTTCGTGGTGGCGATCTGCGGGGAGATCATGACCATGCCGGGCCTGCCTCGGGTGCCGGCGGCGGAAGCCATTCACCTGGACGATCATGGCGACGTGCAAGGGCTGTTCTAGAAAGTCATATTGATGGAGGCGAAGCCCAAGCAAGACGGACGGGGAGGGCGCGGCGGGCGCAAGTCCTTTCTGCCGCGTGGCCGGCAACTGGATGAAGCCGCCCTTGCCGAAGTCGTAGCGCTGTTGGGCGACGGCCCCCGCCGGCCTGACCTGTTGATCGAATACCTGCACGTCCTGCAGGACCATTTCGGCTGCCTGCATGCCAGGCACCTGCGGGCGCTGGCCGAAGACATGCGCCTGTCGCAGGCGGAAGTCTACGAGGTCGCCTCGTTCTACGATCACTTCGATATCGTCAAGGAGGACGAGATCCCTCCGCCGCCGCTGACGATCAGGGTCTGTGACTCGCTGTCATGCGCGCTCGCCGGAGCGGAGAAGCTGATTGATGAATTGAAGGCCGGCGTTGACCCTGGCCGGGTGCGCGTGGTGCACGCGCCCTGCATGGGCGGCTGCGACGTGGCCCCGGCGGCGCGCATCGGCAACCGGGAGATCGATCACGCCACCGTTGAGGGACTCACGGAGTTGGCGAAGGGGGCCAAGTCGAATGCCGATCTGCCGCCCTCCATTCCCGACTATGTCGATCTTGAGCAGTACCGGGCGGAAGGTGGCTACGGGCTTTTCAGGCGCATCGGCGAAGGCGCGATCGCGTTCGCCTCGATGCTGGAGATGCTGGAAAAGGCCGGGCTGCGCGGCCTTGGCGGGGCAGGCTTTCCCGCGCACATGAAATGGAAGATCGTCTCCGGCTTTGCCGGTCCGCGACTGATGACCATCAATGGCGACGAGGGCGAACCGGGCACCTTCAAGGATCGCTATTATCTGGAGCGCGATCCGCATCGCATGTTCGAAGGCGCGCTGATCGCCGCGCATTTCGTCGAAGCCGAGCGCATCTATATCTACATGCGCGACGAATACCCGGCCGTGTTGGAAATCCTGCGCCGCGAGATTGCCGCCTTGGAGGCGGCCGAACTGATCGAGCCAGGCTTCATCGAGCTGCGGCGCGGCGCGGGCGCCTATATCTGCGGCGAAGAGAGCGCGATGATCGAGTCGATCGAAGGCAAGCGCGGCCTGCCACGCCACCGCCCACCCTACATCGCCGAGGTGGGCCTGTTCGGCAAACCCACCCTCAATCACAATGTGGAAACCCTGTGGTGGGTGCGCGACATCGTCGAGAAGGGGCCGGACTGGTTCGCCGCCCGGGGACGCGAAGGCCATCCCGGCGTACGCTCCTGGTCGGTGTCGGGACGGGTGAAAGAACCGGGCGTCAAGCTGGCTCCGGCTGGCGTCACCGTGCGCGAACTGATCGACGAACATTGTGGCGGCATGGCCGACGGCCACGCCTTCGCCGCCTATCTGCCGGGCGGCGCCTCGGGTGGTATTCTGCCGGCGTCGATGGACGAAATCCCGCTCGACTTCGGCGGTCCGCTGGCCGAACTCGGAGCCTTTGTCGGCTCGCACGCGGTGGTGATCCTGTCGGACAAGGATTCGGTCAAAGACGCCACCATCAACCTGCTGAAATTCTTCGCCCACGAAAGCTGCGGCCAGTGCACGCCGTGCCGCGGCGGCACGGAGAAGATGGTGAAGCTGCTGTCGCGCGACGGCCCGCTGGACGAAGGGGCGTTGCGGGACCTTGAAACCGTGATGCGCGACGCCTCGATTTGCGGCCTGGGCCAAGCCGCGCCCAATCCGGTAAACCACCTGCTGACGCATTTTCGCGGGGAGGTGTGATGGCGCAGGACCCAAGTTCGGATATGATGAGCCCATGACCAAAATCCCCTTCACCCTCGACGGACGCCAAGTCACCGCCGAACCGGGCGAAACCATCTGGCAGGTGGCCAAGCGCGAAGGCACGCGCATTCCGCATCTGTGCCATGTGGATGCGCCCGGCTACCGGCCGGACGGCAACTGCCGCGCCTGCATGGTGGAGATCGAAGGTGAGCGGGTGTTGGCGGCGTCGTGCATTCGCACGCCGAGCGAGGGCATGGTGGTCAAGACCGACACCGAGCGCGCCGATAAATCGCGGCGCATGGTGTTCGAACTACTGGCCGCCGACATGCGCGCTCCGCAGGACGGGCCGGATGCGCGCTCTGAGTTCTGGGCCTGGGCGTCGGAATGGGGTATCGCCGGCTCGGACCGGCTACCGTCGAAATTCGCCGATGCGCCCGTCGATTGCGGCTTCGACATCTCCAATCCGGCGATCGCGGTCAATCTCGATGCGTGTATCGCCTGTGGAGCATGCGTGCGCGCCTGCCGCGAGGTGCAGGTCAACGACGTGATCGGCATGGGCGGGCGTGGGCACGAAGCCGCGCCGATCTTCGATCTGGAAGACCCGATGGGCATGTCGACCTGCGTCACCTGCGGCGAATGCGTCCAGGCGTGTCCGACCGGTGCGCTCTATGAAAAGAGCCTGATGGATGAGGCGAATAAGACGCGCGACGTCGAGGATTTCGATCGTGAGATCAACTCGGTCTGCCCCTATTGCGGCGTTGGCTGCCAGACTACGGTACGCGTCAAGGACGACAAGATCGTCCAGATCGACGGCCGCGACGGCCCGGCCAACGAGAACCGGCTGTGTGTGAAGGGCCGCTTCGGCTTCGATTACATCAACCACCCGGACCGGTTGACGAACCCGTTGGTCCGTCGCGACGATGCGCCCAAGGCCGGAGACATCGATCTGCGGGATGTCGATCCGCTGACCATCTTTCGCGAAGCGACTTGGGAAGAGGCAATGGGCCGGGCGGTCGCCGGCTTCAAGACCATCCTTGATCGCGATGGCGGTGCGGCGTTGTCCGGTTTCGGTTCCGCGAAAGGCTCCAATGAGGAAGCTTATCTGTTCCAGAAGTTCATTCGCCAGGGTTTCGGCACCAACAACGTGGACCACTGCACTCGGCTGTGCCATGCCTCCTCGGTCGCCGCGCTGCTGGAGGGCATCGGCTCGGGTGCGGTATCCGCGCCGTTCACCGCCGCCGAGCAGGCCGACTGCATCATGGTCATCGGCGCCCGGCCGGCGACCAACCACCCGGTCGCGGCCACCTATCTCAAGCAGGCGGCCAAGCGCGGCGCCAAGCTCATCGTCGTCGATCCGCGCAGTCAGGGGCTGATGCGCCACGCCACCCACCCGATCCGGTTCAAACCGGGCACGGACGTGGCGCTGCTCAACGCCATGCTGCATGTGATCGTCGACGAGAAGCTCTACGACGAGCAATATATACAGGCGCATGTGACCGGGTTTGCCGCGCTCAAAGACAAGGTGAAAGACTTTTCGCCCGAGGCAATGGCGCCGGTCTGTGACGTGCCGGCCGAAACGATCCGCGAGGTCGCACGCACCTACGCCAAGGCCGAGCGCTCGATCATCTTCTGGGGAATGGGCATCTCGCAGCATGTGCACGGCACCGACAATTCGCGCTGTCTGATCGCGCTGGCGCTGACCACCGGCCATGTGGGCCGTGACGGCACCGGCCTGCATCCGCTACGCGGGCAGAACAACGTGCAGGGCGCTTCCGATGCCGGTCTGATCCCGATGTTCTTTCCCGATTATAAGTCGGTGGAAAACCCGGACATCCGTGAAGGCTACGTGGATCTATGGGGTCGGCCGCTCGACCCCAACAAAGGTCTCACCGTGGTCGAGATCATGGACGCGGTCCATGCCGACCAGATCAAGGGCATGTTCATCATGGGCGAGAACCCGGCCATGTCCGACCCCGACCAGACCCATGCCCGCGCCGCGCTGGCCCATCTGCAGCATCTGGTGGTCCAAGACATTTTCCTCACCGAGACCGCCTGGCACGCGGACGTGGTGTTCCCGGCCTCCGCGCATGCCGAAAAGCTCGGCACCTATACCAACACCAACCGGCAGGTGCAGTTGGGTCGGCCGGCGGTGCCGCTGCCCGGCGAGGCGCGCCAGGACTGGGAACTGATCCGCGACCTGGCCAACGGGCTGGGGCTCGACTGGCGCTACGAACACATTTCCGACGTCTACCGCGAGATGCAGCAGGTAATGCCGTCGCTCAATCACATCGACTGGGAGCGGCTGGAGCGTGAGGAGGCGGTGACCTATCCCGCCGACGCGCCGGACCTGCCCGGCAACGACATCATCTTCCGAGAAGGATTCCCGACCGAAGACGGGCGCGGCAGACTGGTGCCGGCGGACCTGATCGCACCCGACGAGATGCCTGACGAAGAATACCCGCTGGTGCTGACCACCGGCCGGCTGCTGGAACATTGGCACACGGGCGCGATGACCCGGCGCGCCGGCGTGCTCGACGACCTGGAGCCGGAGGGGATCGCTGCGATGAACCCGCGCGAAATCCGCCGCCTCGGCTTCACCGCGGGCCAGATGGTTTCCGTCGACACCCGTCGCGGGCGGGTCGAGGCGGTGTTGCGCGCCGATCGCGAGGTGGCCGACGGCATGGTGTTCATGCCGTTCTGTTTCAACGAAGCGCCGGCCAACCGGTTGACCAATCCCAAGCTCGATCCGTTCGGCAAGATCCCCGAGTTCAAGTTCTGCGCCGCCCGTGTCGAAGCCGCGTGAGCGCCCTGGAAGCTCTATCCCCATCGCCGTGTAAAATTCATCGGGCACGATGTTGCGCGGCTGACGCAACCATGGTGTAACGCGGGCGAGGCTCGGGCCACATCGCATTACCGCTTGTACGGGAGCCGGCTCCATGAATGAATTTATGTCGGCCAGGATCAAGATGGTGGACTGTCAGGTGCGCCCCGCGGACGTGACCGATCACGACATCATCGAGACAATGCTGGCCGTGCCGCGCGAAGAGTTCGTGCCCGAACATCTAAGGCAGTTGGCCTATATCGACGAGGATCTGCCGTTGGGTACGGCGCCGGTCGCGCGCTACATGTTGGAGCCGGCCAGTTTTGCGCGAATGGCGCAACTGGTCCATATCGGCGAAGACGACATCGTTCTCGACGTGGGCTGCGCCACCGGCTATTCGGCGGCTGTGCTGTCGAACCTGTGCGCCTCGCTCGTGGCGCTGGAATGCGACGAGGCGCTCGCCGGCCGCGCCGCCGACCTGCTGGCCGAACTGGGCCACGACAACGCGGTGGTGGTCACCGGACCGCTGGAAGGCGGCTATCCGTCCGAGGGTCCATATGACGTGATTTTCGTCGGAGGAGCCGTCGCCAGGGTGCCTGATGCGCTCAAGCGGCAGTTGAAGGATGGCGGGCGCATGGTTTTGGTCGAGGGCACCGGCAATGCGGCCTCGGCCGTGCTCTACAGACGCGAGGGCGACCGGATCAGCAGCTGGCCGCACTTCAATTGTGCCGTGCCGTTGCTGCCAGGCTTCGAGGTCGAAGAGGAATTTGAGTTCTAACAGCGCCGCGAGCTTGTGGCGTGGGTGCAACGCGCTTCCACAACCGGTCACACAAGCTGAAGTTTGTTTTGACCCGCTCGCGGCCCGCGTTAGGATAACGTGCTGAGGCGCGCATGGAGTTGAGGTATCGGTGCGCCGGGGCCAGACGGCCTTGAACAATGGGCGGCCGGTCGAGTTTTGTGGGGTATGGATGTTGCGTTGAGTAGGCTTCGCTTATTTGCCAAACTCCTGTTGGGGTTCGTGGTGGTGTTCGCCCATTTCGGTGCGCCGGCACCCGCTCGCGCCGAGACCATTTACGGCGCGATGGGGGCCGCCTATGTGGGAAACCCCACGCTCAACGCACAACGCGCCGCCAACCGGGTCGCGAACGAAGGCGTTCCCCTAGCGCTTTCCGCCTTGCGCCCCTCGATCATCGGCTCGGCCGACTACGGCTATTCCAGAAGCAGCACCTCGGGCGTGACCACCAACCTGACGCCGGGCGGTTTCGGCGTCACGATCAGCCAGACCCTGTTCGACTCGATGAAGACGGCCAACAACGTCGCCGCGGCCGAAGCGGCCATTCAGGCGTCGCGCGAAACCCTGCGCAATACCGAGCAGAACGTGCTGTTCGATGCCGCCAGCGCCTACATGGACGTGCTGCGCGATCAGGCGATCGCCTCGTTCCGCACGCAGAACCTGGCGTTCCTGGAAGAGGAGGTACGTGCTGCACGCGCGCGCTTCGATGTGGGCGAGAGCACGCGCACGGACGTGGAACAGGCGCGTGCGCGCCGCGCCGCCGCGGTGGCCGAGCTTTCGGCGGCCCAGGGCAGCCTGAAATCGTCCATTGCCGTTTACCGCCAGGTGATCGGCCGCGATCCCGCCAATCTGCAGCCCGCACGCGGCATCGGCGCGCGGCTGCCGCGCAGCCAGGCAGCGGCGGTCGCCATCGCCATGGAAGAGCATCCTGCGATCCAGGCCACCTGGCACCTGGTCGATCAGGCGACCTATAACGTGAAGGCCGCCGAGAGCGATCTGCTGCCCACCATATCGCTGGAGGGAACCGCCCGTCGGCGCTACGACGCCGTGATGCACGACACGATCACCAATTCGCTTTCGATCACCAGCACGTTGCGGGTGCCGATCTATCAGGGCGGCAGGGTTTCGGCGACCGTGCGCCAGAACAAGGAGACGCTTGGCCAGCGGCGCATCGAGGTCGACCAGTCGGTCGACAGCGTGCGCGCGGCGGTGGTTTCCGCGTTCGCTCAATTGGAGTCGGCGCGCGCCAGCGTCGAGGCCGGCAATGCCCAGCTCGCGGCCGCCAACCTGGCCCTGGACGGCATCGTTGAGGAACGCAATGTCGGCCAGCGCACCACGCTTGACGTGCTCAACACCCGCCAGGACGTCATCAACGCGCAGATCAGCCTGACCCGGTCCCGTCGCGATGTGGTGGTGGCCGGCTATGCGCTGCTGTCCGCCATCGGCCGGCTTTCCGCCGCCCAGCTGGGCCTGAAGGTCGAGGTCTACCAGCCGGACGAGCACTACCATGCGGTGCGCGACAAATGGTACGGCCTGCGCACGCCCGACCAGCGCTAGCAGCGGTTTTGCCGGATCGGTTGCGAAATTCATCCAGCCAGATCGCAATTTGCCGCCAGATGCCTGCTTTTTTAACGAAAAAGCGTCTTTGGCCCGCCGAACGGGGTTGACGCTCCCCCAACCACGCACTATTACCCCGCCGAACCCAGACCGATGTGAGCCGTTTGATGCTCGCCGGCCCCTTTGGGCCATCGCGAACGATACCGCTCAGACACGGCCTGAACCCGTTTGAACAGATGACCAGCACGACCGGCGACGGTCCTCTGCGACGAGACCTTCTGAAGGTTCCCTCCGCAAGCGTTCAGCAAATTGCGGCAGAGGAGCCTTTCATGCATGAGCGCGATGGCGTGAATCGCGTTCGAAAAAGACGATTAGAGGCTAAAGGCTGATGCCGACGGTAAACCAACTGGTGCGCAAGCCGCGCAAAGCGGTGATCAAGCGGAACAAGGTTCCCGCCATGGAGTCGTGCCCGCAGAAGCGGGGCGTGTGCACGCGCGTGTACACAACGACGCCGAAGAAACCGAACTCGGCGCTGCGCAAGGTGGCGAAAATCCGTTTGACCAACGGCTTCGAGGTGATCGGCTACATTCCCGGCGAAGGCCACAATCTGCAGGAGCACTCGGTGGTGATGATCCGCGGCGGCCGCGTGAAAGACCTGCCGGGCGTGCGCTACCATATCATCCGCGGCGTGCTCGATACCCAGGGCGTCAAGGACCGCAGGCAGCGTCGTTCCAAATACGGCGCCAAGCGACCCAAATAACCGATCCGGAGTTGAGGTTAAGATGTCCCGTCGCCACCGCGCAGAAAAACGTGAAGTCAACCCGGATCCGAAGTTCGGCGACCTGGTGATCACCAAGTTCATGAACTCGGTGATGCTGGACGGCAAGAAGTCGGCGGCCGAGCGCATCGTCTATGGTGCGCTGGAAAACATCGAGGAAAAAGCCCGCCAGAACCCGGTGGAAACCTTCCACCAGGCGCTGGAAAACGTCATGCCGCATCTGGAGGTGCGCTCGCGCCGCGTCGGCGGCGCCACCTATCAGGTGCCGGTGGAGGTGCGCAACGAGCGCCGCCAGGCATTGGCGATCCGCTGGCTGATTGCGGCGGCCCGCAAACGCAACGAGACCACCATGGTGGCCCGGCTGTCCGGCGAACTGCTGGACGCTGCCAACAATCGCGGCGCCGCGGTCAAGAAGCGCGAAGACACCCACAAGATGGCGGAGGCCAACAAGGCCTTCTCGCATTATCGCTGGTAACGAGAAATCAGGACAACGCCGGCCGGCTCTCCCACCGGCCTCTTCAGATCAAGGCTTGAACGGCATGGCTCGGCAATACGCAATCGAAGACTATCGTAACTTCGGCATCATGGCGCACATCGATGCCGGCAAGACGACGACCACCGAACGCATCCTGTACTACACCGGTAAGAGCCATAAGATCGGTGAGGTCCATGACGGTGCCGCCACCATGGACTGGATGGCGCAGGAGCAGGAGCGTGGCATCACCATCACTTCCGCCGCCACCACCACCTTCTGGGAAGGCCGCGACGGCAAGAAGCGCCGCTTCAACATCATCGACACGCCGGGCCATGTGGACTTCACCATTGAAGTCGAGCGTTCGCTGCGCGTGCTCGACGGCGCGATCGCGCTGCTGGACGCCAATGCCGGCGTCGAGCCGCAGACCGAGACGGTGTGGCGCCAGGCCAACAAATACAACGTGCCGCGGCTCATCTTCGTCAACAAGATGGACAAGCTGGGCGCCGATTTCTACCGCTCCGTGGAGATGATCCGCGAGCGCCTGGGCGCCAAGCCGCTGGTGGTGCAACTGCCGATCGGCGCGGAAAGCGACTTCGCCGGCGTGGTCGATCTCATCGAGATGAAGGCGCTGATCTGGAAATCGGAAAACCTGGGCGCGGAATGGGACGTGGTCGATATCCCGGCCGAACTGGCCGACGACGCGGCGAAATATCGCGAGCAGATGATCGAGACCGCCGTCGAGATGGATGAAGTCGCGATGGAGGCTTATCTGGAAGGCGAAGAGCCGTCCAACGACAAGCTCCGCGAACTCATCCGCCAGGGCACGGTCGCCGTGGATTTCTTCCCAGTTATGTGCGGTTCTGCCTTTAAGAACAAAGGCGTGCAACCGCTTCTTGATGCAGTGGTTGATTTCCTGCCGAGCCCGGTCGACATCCCGGCAATCAAGGGCATCGACGCGAAGACCGAAGAAGAAACCGTCCGCAAGGCTTCCGACGACGAGCCGCTGGGCATCCTGGCGTTCAAGATCATGAACGACCCGTTCGTCGGCTCGCTGACCTTCTGCCGCATCTATTCGGGCAAGCTGGACGCGGGCACCTCGGTGCTCAACACGGTCAAGGACAAGCGCGAGCGCGTCGGCCGTATGCTGCTGATGCACTCGAATGACCGTGAGGACATCAAGGAAGCGTTCGCCGGCGACATCGTCGCGATCGCAGGCCTGAAGGAGACCACGACCGGCGACACCCTGTGCGACCCGATGAAGCCCGTCATCCTGGAGCGCATGGAGTTCCCCGAGCCGGTGATCGAGATCGCAATCGAGCCCAAGACCAAGGGCGACCAGGAGAAGATGGGCGTGGCGCTCAACCGGCTGGCGGCGGAAGACCCGTCGTTCCGGGTCAAGTCGGACGAAGAGTCCGGCCAGACCATCATCGCCGGCATGGGCGAGTTGCATCTGGATATCCTGGTCGACCGCATGAAGCGCGAGTTCAAGGTGGAAGCCAATATCGGCGCGCCGCAGGTGGCCTATCGCGAGACCATCACCCGGGTGGCCGAAGTGGACTACACCCACAAGAAGCAGACCGGCGGCTCGGGTCAGTTTGCCCGGGTCAAGCTCACCTTCGAGCCGAACACCGAGTCGGAGGACTTCGAGTTCGAAAGCAAGATCGTCGGCGGCAACGTGCCCAAGGAATACATCCCCGGCGTCCAGAAGGGCATCGAGAGTGTGCTGTCGTCGGGACCGGTGGCCGGCTTCCCGATGCTGTCGGTCAAGGCGATCCTGACGGACGGTGCCTATCACGACGTCGACTCCAGCGTATTGGCGTTCGAGATCGCCGCGCGTGCCGCGTTCCGGGAAGCCGCGCCCAAGGCCGGCGCCAAGCTGCTGGAACCGATTATGAAGGTCGAGGTGGTCACCCCGGAAGAATATATGGGCGATATCATCGGCGATCTGAACTCGCGGCGCGGACAGATCTCCGGCACCGAGGCGCGCGGCGTCACCAACGTGGTCAACGCCATGGTGCCGCTCGCCAACATGTTTGGTTACGTCAACAACCTGCGCTCGATGTCCCAGGGTCGCGCGCAGTTCACCATGCAGTTCGACCACTACGAGCAGGTGCCGCAGGCGGTCGCCGACGAGGTGCAGGCGAAATTCGCCGGCTGATCAACGAGGACAACAGTTTCAACCCTGGCGCGAACGGGCGCTTAGAGTGATGGAGAGCCAAGATGGCAAAGGAAAAATTTGAACGCAACAAGCCGCACTGCAACATCGGCACCATCGGTCACGTCGACCATGGCAAGACGACGCTGACGGCGGCGATCACCAAGTATTTTGGCGAGTTCCAGGCCTATGACCAGATCGACGCGGCGCCCGAGGAAAAGGCGCGCGGCATCACCATCTCCACCGCGCATGTGGAGTATGAGACCGACAACCGGCACTACGCCCACGTCGACTGCCCCGGCCACGCCGACTATGTGAAGAACATGATCACCGGCGCGGCGCAGATGGACGGCGCCATCCTGGTCGTCTCCGCCGCCGACGGACCGATGCCGCAGACCCGCGAGCACATCCTGCTGGCGCGTCAGGTCGGCGTTCCCGCGATCGTGGTTTACCTGAACAAGGTCGACCAGGTCGATGATGAGGAACTGCTCGAACTGGTCGACCTGGAAGTGCGCGAACTGCTGTCGACCTACGAGTTCCCCGGCGACGACATCCCGATCATCAAGGGCTCCGCTCTGGAAGCGCTTGACAAGGAAGGCACCGACATCGGTGAGAATTCGGTTCGCGAACTGATGAAGAACGTGGACGAGTACATCCCGCAGCCCGAGCGTCCGATCGATCAGCCGTTCCTGATGCCGATCGAAGATGTCTTCTCGATTTCCGGCCGCGGCACCGTGGTGACCGGCCGTGTCGAGCGCGGCACCATCAATACCGGTGACGAGGTCGAGATCGTCGGCATCCGCGACACTTCGAAAACCACCTGCACCGGCGTCGAGATGTTCCGCAAGATCCTCGATCGCGGCGAGGCCGGCGACAATATCGGCGCGCTGCTGCGCGGTGTCGATCGCGACGGCGTGGAGCGCGGCCAGGTGCTGTGCAAGCCCGGCTCGGTCAAGCCGCACACCAAGTTCAAGGCCGAGGCCTACATCCTGACCAAGGATGAGGGCGGCCGCCACACCCCGTTCTTCACCAACTATCGTCCGCAGTTCTACTTCCGCACCACGGATGTGACCGGTGTCGTGCATCTGCCCGACGGCACCGAGATGGTGATGCCCGGCGATAATGTGGAAATGACCATCGAGCTGATCGTGCCGATCGCCATGGAGGAGAAGCTGCGCTTCGCCATCCGCGAAGGTGGCCGCACCGTGGGTGCCGGCATCGTCGCATCCATTCTGGAGTAGCTCCATTAAGCCGCCGGTCGCAAGGCCGGCGGTTTTCATTTCGGTTTTGCCAGGGGAAAGCCCGTGAACGGCCAGAACATCCGCATTCGCCTCAAGGCGTTTGACCATCGCATCCTGGATGCGTCCACCCGCGAGATCGTCTCGACGGCCAAACGCACCGGTGCGCAGGTCAAGGGCCCCGTGCCGCTGCCGACGAGGATCGAGAAATACACGGTCAACCGTTCGCCGCACATCGACAAGAAGAGCCGCGAACAGTTCGAGATGCGCACCCATAAGCGTCTCTTGGATATCGTCGACCCGACGCCGCAGACCGTCGACGCGCTGATGAAGCTCGACCTGTCGGCCGGCGTGGATGTGGAGATTAAGCTCTAGCGGGGCAAATAGCTCTGGGTCCTCGGGACAAGCCCGAGGATGACTAACAAACAAGAGGCGAGGAGTGCCCGAAGGGCACGACAGGGGCCTTAAGAAACACAAGAGGCGAGGAGCGCCGCAGGCGCGACAGGGACCTCAAGAAAGTTGAACAGATGCGTTCAGGTGTGATTGCACAGAAGGTGGGAATGACCCGCATCTATGACGATGCCGGGCGTCAGGTGCCCGTCACCGTGCTGCGGCTCGACCGCCTGCAGGTGGTCGCCAGCCGCACTGCCGACAAGAACGGTTATGACGCGGTGCAGCTGGGCGCCGGCACGGTCAAGGTGAAAAACGTCACCAAGGCGATGCGCGGCCATTTCGCTTCGGCCAAGGTGGAACCGAAACGCAAGCTGGCCGAGTTCCGCGTTTCGCCCGACAACATCATTCAGGTGGGAAGCGAGATTTCCGCCGATCATTTCGTCGCCGGCCAGAAGGTGGACGTCACCGGCACGTCGATCGGCAAGGGCTTCGCCGGTGCCATGAAACGGCACAACTTCGCTGGCCTGCGCGCTACCCACGGCGTGTCGGTCTCGCACCGCTCTCACGGTTCCACCGGCCAGTGCCAGGACCCCGGCAAGGTGTTCAAGGGCAAGAAGATGGCCGGCCATATGGGCATGGCGCGGGTCACCACGCTCAACCTGGAGGTGGTGCGCACCGATGCCAAGCGCGGACTTATCCTCGTCAAGGGCGCGGTGCCGGGCTCCAAGGGCGCATGGATCTATGTTCGCGACGCGGTCAAGAAGCCGCTGCCCGAGGGCGTGCCGTTTCCCGCGGCGCTGAAAGAGGCGGATACGGCCGAGCCGGCGCAGGACGAAGCTCCCGCCGCCGACGAGACCGCACCGGAGGAAGCCGCCGCCAGCGAAGAGGCTGTCGCTGAAGAAGCGCCCGCCGAAGAAGCGACAGCGGAAGAAGCGGTCGATGCCGACAAAGCCGAGGAAGACAAGTGATGGACATCAAGGTCACCACCCTCGACGGCAAGGCTTCCGGCAAAGTGTCGGTCTCCGAGGCGATTTTCGGCCTGGAGCCGCGTGCTGATCTGCTCGCGCGCATGGTGCGCTACCAGCAGGCTGCACGCCGGCAGGGCACCCATGCGGTGAAAAATCGTTCGGACATCGACCGCACCGGCGCGAAGATGTACCGCCAGAAGGGCACCGGCCGCGCACGCCATTCGACTTCTAAAGCGCCGCAGTTCCGCGGTGGCGGGCGTGCGTTCGGTCCCACGCCGCGCGACCATTCATTCCGCATGCCGAAAAAGGTCCGCGCCCTGGCGCTAAGACACGCACTGTCTGCAAAGGCGGCCGCTGACTCCATCGTCGTGATCGACGAGGTGAAAGCCAAGGCGCCGAAGACGTCCGAACTGCGCGGCAAGCTGACCAAGCTGGGGCTCGCCGACGCGCTGGTGATCGGTGGCGCTGAGTTGGATCGCAATTTCGCGCTTGCCGCGCGCAACATCCCCCATGTCGACGTGCTGCCGGTCCAGGGCATCAACGTCTACGACATTCTGCGCCGCGACAAGCTGGTCCTGTCAAAGGCCGCGGTAGAGGCCCTGGAGGAGCGATTCAAATGACCGATCTGGGCCATTACGACGTGATCGTCGCGCCGGTGATCACGGAAAAATCGACGCTTGCTTCCGAGGCCAACCAGGTGGTGTTCAAGGTCGCGCCGAGCGCATCGAAACCGCAGATCAAGCAGGCGGTCGAGGCGCTGTTCGGCGTCAAGGTCAAGGCCGTCAACACCATGGTGCGCAAAGGCAAGACCAAGCGCTTCCGCGGCATCAAGGGCAGGCAATCCGATGTCAAGCGTGCGGTCGTGACCCTGGCCGAAGGCCAGTCGATCGACGTGACCACGGGGCTGTAAGGGCGTTATTGCGATGGCATTGAAAAGCTTCAAACCGAGAACCCCCGGCCAGCGCCAGCTGGTGATCGTCGATCGTTCCGATTTGTGGAAAGGCGATCCCGTCAAGGCTTTGACCGAAGGGCTGACCGGCTCGGGCGGACGCAACAATGCGGGCCGCATCACCGCGCGCCGGCGTGGCGGCGGTCATAAGCGCAACTATCGCCGCATCGACTTCAAGCGGCGCAAGTTCGACGTCTCAGGCACGATCTCCCGCATCGAATACGATCCCAACCGCTCCGCCTTCATCGCGCTCATCGATTATGACGACGGCGAGCAGGCCTATATCATCGCGCCCCAGCGCGTCGGCGTCGGCGACAAGGTGATCGCCGCCGAGACGGCCGACGTGAAACCCGGCAACGCGATGCCGCTGCGCTCTATCCCGATCGGCACCATCATCCACAATGTGGAGATGAAGCCGGGCAAGGGCGCGCAGATTGCGCGATCCGCCGGCGCCTACGCACAGCTGGTCGGCCGCGATGGGCCTTATGCCATCCTGCGGCTCAACTCAGGCGAGCAACGGCTCATCCTGGCCGCCTGCATGGCGACCGTCGGCGCGGTCTCCAACCCGGACAATTCCAACACCAACAAGGGCAAGGCCGGCCGCAACCGGTGGCTGGGCAAGCGCCCCTCGGTACGCGGCGTTGCCATGAACCCGGTCGATCACCCGCACGGCGGTGGTGAGGGCCGTTCGTCGGGCGGGCGCCATCCGGTCACCCCGTGGGGCAAGCCGACCAAAGGCAAACGCACCCGTTCGAACTCCAACACCGACAAGTTCATCATGCGCTCGCGTCATCAGCGCAAGAAGAAAAGGTAGACAGATAAGTGGCTCGCTCAGTGTGGAAAGGACCGTTTGTCGACGGCTATCTCCTGAAAAAGGTGGAGAAAGTGCGCGAAGGCGGTCGCAACGAAGTGATCAAGACCTGGAGCCGGCGCTCGACCATCCTGCCCCAGTTCGTCGGCATGACCTTTGGCGTGCACAACGGCCGCAAGCACATTCCGGTCTCGGTCACCGAAGACATGATCGGGCACAAGCTGGGCGAGTTCGCGCCCACCCGGACCTATTTCGGACACGGCGCCGATAAGAAGGCGAAAAGGAAGTAACGATGGGCAAGCCCAAGCGCGAACGCGCGCTCGCCGACAATGAGGCCAAAGCGGTCATGCGCACCATCCGCGTCAGCCCGCAGAAGCTCAACCTGGTCGCCGCTCTGATCCGCGGCAAGCCGGTGGCTACCGCGCTCGCCGATCTGGAGTTCTCGCGCAAGCGCATCGCCGCTACCGTCAAGAAGACGCTGGAATCGGCGATCGCCAACGCTGAGAACAACCATGACCTCGACGTCGACGCTCTGATCGTCGCCGAAGCCCATGTGGGCAAGTCGATCACCATGAAACGGTTCCGTGTGCGCGGTCGTGGCCGCACCAGCCGTATCCTGAAGCCATTTTCGCATCTGACCATCGTGGTGCGCGAAGTCGAAGAAGCCCAAGAGGAGGCCGCCTGATGGGCCAGAAAGTCAATCCGATCGGCATGCGGCTCGGCATCAACCGGACCTGGGATTCTCGCTGGTTCGCGTCGAAGAACGACTATGGCGGGCTGCTGCACGAGGACCTGAAGATCCGCGAATATCTGGAGAACGAGCTGTCGGCCGCTTCGATCTCCAAGGTCGTGATCGAGCGCCCGCACAAGAAATGCCGGGTAACGATCCACTCCGCGCGTCCGGGCATCATCATCGGCAAGAAAGGCGCCGACATCGAGAAACTGCGCCGCAAGCTGACGAAGATGACCGACAGCGAGATCCACATCAACATCGTGGAAGTGCGCAAGCCCGAGGTCGACGCCACCATCGTCGCCCAGTCGATCGCGCAGCAGCTGGAACGGCGCATCGCGTTCCGCCGCGCGATGAAGCGGGCGGTGCAGTCGGCGATGCGGCTGGGCGCGCTCGGCATCCGCATCAATTGCGCGGGCCGGCTCGGCGGCGCAGAGATCGCGCGTATGGAATGGTATCGCGAGGGCAGGGTACCGCTGCACACGCTGCGCGCCGACATCGACTACGGCACGGCCAAGGCGGTCACCGCCTACGGCATCTGCGGGGTGAAGGTCTGGATCTTCAAGGGCGAAATCCTGGAGCACGATCCGATGGCGTCGGAACGCCGTACGATCGAAAGCCAGGAGCAGGGCGCCGGCCCACGCCAGGGCGCCGATCGCCGCCGCAAGTCGTAGGTTGAAGGTTTTAGGAGTTAGGAACAGCCGTCATGCTGCAACCGAAACGAACCAAGTTCCGCAAACAGCACAAGGGCCGCATCCACGGCTCGGCCAAGGGCGGCACGTCGCTCAATTTCGGCGCCTACGGCATCAAGGCCCAGGAGCCCGAGCGCATCACCGCCCGCCAGATCGAGGCGGCTCGCCGTGCGATCACCCGCCATATGAAGCGCGCGGGACGGGTGTGGATTCGCATCTTTCCCGATGTGCCGATCTCCTCGAAACCCACCGAGGTTCGCATGGGCAAGGGCAAGGGCTCGCCGGACTATTGGGCGGCCAGGGTCAAGCCGGGCCGGGTGATGTTCGAGATCGACGGCGTGCCCGAAGATGTGGCCCGCGAAGCGCTGCGGCTGGGCGCGCGCAAACTGCCGATCAAAACGCGGTTCGTGCAACGCATCGCCGAATAGGGCGAGCGGGTTCGACGAAGAAAGGTTTGAGGCCATGAAGGCCAGTGACGTTAGAGCGATGAGCGAAGATCAGCTTGCCGACGAATTGGCCAAGCTGAAGAAGGAACAGTTCAACCTGCGCTTCCAGGCGGCCACCGGCCAGATGGAGAACACCGCGCGGGTGCGCCAGGTGCGCCGCGACATCGCGCGCGTCAAAACGGTCTCGCGACAGAAAACAGCGGCCAAGGCCAAGGCTTAAGGAACCCGACAATGCCCAAGCGCATTCTGCAAGGCACTGTAGTCAGTGACAAAAACGAAAAGACCGTCGTGGTGCGGGTCGAGCGTCGCTTCACCCATCCGCTGTTCAAGAAGACCGTGCGCCGCTCGAAGAAGTACAAGGCTCACGACGAAGCCAACAAGTTCAAGATCGGTGATGTGGTGTCGATCCAGGAAAGCAAGCCGATCTCCAGGGACAAACGCTGGGTCGTGGTCGACGGCTAGCCGTCTGGCGAATGCGGTCCACGCTTAGCAAGAACAAGAAAGACACCGATCATGATCCAGATGCAGTCCAATCTCGACATCGCCGACAATTCCGGCGCGCGTCGCGTCATGTGCATCAAGGTGCTCGGCGGCTCGAAGCGCAAATACGCCTCAGTCGGCGACATCATCGTGGTCTCGGTCAAGGAAGCGATCCCGCGCGGCCGCGTCAAGAAGGGCGATGTGATGAAAGCGGTGGTCGTGCGTACCGCCAAGGACATCCGCCGCGCCGACGGCTCCGTCATCCGCTTCGATCGCAACGCGGCGGTTCTCGTCGACGGCAAGAGCGAACCGATCGGCACCCGGATCTTCGGACCGGTGCCGCGCGAACTGCGCGCCAAGCGGCACATGAAGATCATCTCGCTGGCGCCGGAAGTTTTGTAAGGACAGGACCGATGCAGAAGATCAAAAAGGGCGATTCGGTCGTCGTGCTGACCGGCAAGGACAAGGGCCGCACCGGCGAAGTGGTCAAGATGATGCCGAAGGAAGGCCGCGCCGTGGTCTCCGGCGTCAACCAGGTCAAGCGGCATCAGCGCCAGACCCAGACCCAGGAGGCCGGCATCGTCGTTCGCGACGCGCCGATCCAGCTTTCCAACCTGGCGCTGGCCGATCCAAAGGACGGCAAACCCACCCGCGTGGGATTCAAGATTCTCGATGACGGCCGCAAGGTGCGTTACGCCAAGCGGTCGGGAGACGTGATCGATGGCTGAAGAAAAAGCAAACGGCTCGAACTACGTTCCGCGCCTGCGCCGCCACTATGACGAAGTGGTGCGCGCAGAGCTAACAAAAGAGTTCGGCTACAACAATCCGATGGAAGTGCCTCGGGTCGAGAAGATCGTGCTCAACATGGGCATCGGTGAATCGACCCAGGATTCGAAGAAGGCTGGGATCGCCGCCGAAGACCTGACGCTGATCGCCGGCCAGAAGGCCGTGGTGACCCGGGCGCGCAAGTCGATTGCGACGTTCAAGCTGCGCGAGGGCATGCCGATTGGCGCACGGGTGACGCTGCGCAAGTCGCGCATGTACGAGTTCATGGACCGGCTGGTCACCATCGCCCTGCCGCGGGTACGCGACTTTCGTGGCCTGAGCACCAAGAGCTTCGATGGTCGCGGCAATTTCGCGATGGGGATCAAGGAACACATCGTCTTCCCCGAGATCAACTACGACAAGGTCGACCAGATCTGGGGGCTGGACGTGGTGGTTTGCACCAGCGCGAACACCAACGACGAGGCGCGCGCGCTGCTAAAGGCCTTCAACTTCCCGTTCCGACAGCAGTGAACGGGCGTTGGCGGTCGCAACCGATAAGTAGGACAGGAACCAAATCATGGCTAAGCAGAGCGCGGTCGAGAGAGACAAGAAACGACGCAAGCTGGCGCGTAGGTACGCCGGCCAGCGCGCCCGGCTGAAAGCGATCATCAACAACCGGGAGCTGCCGATCGAGGAGCGGTTCCAGGCGCAGTTGAAGCTGTCGCAACTTCCGCGCAACTCGGCGGCGAACCGCATCCGCAACCGCTGCGCGGTATCCGGGCGTCCGCGCGGCTACTATCGCAAGTTGAAAATGTCGCGCATCGCACTGCGCGAACTGGGCAATCTGGGCCAGGTTCCCGGCATCGTTAAATCAAGCTGGTAAGGAGGGGTAGCGCCTATGTCCATGACCGATCCCGTCGGCGATATGCTCGCCCGCATCCGCAACGCCCAGATGCGCTCCAAGTCGAAGGTCAACACCCCGGCTTCGAAGCTGCGCGCGCGTGTGCTCGACGTATTGCAGAACGAAGGCTATATCCGCGGTTACACCCAGGTGGACTATGGCAGCGGCAAGTCGGAGCTGGAGATCGAGCTTAAATATTACGATGGCGTGCCGGTCATCCACGAGATTCAGCGCATCTCCAAGCCGGGCCGCCGGGTCTATGCGTCCGTCAAGTCGATTCCGCGCGTCGCCAACGGGCTGGGTATTTCCATCCTGTCGACGCCGAAGGGCGTCATGGCCGATCACGACGCGCGCGAGCAGAATGTGGGCGGCGAGGTCATCTGCAACATTTTCTGAGTTATATCAGGCGGTTGCATCTAGGTAGCAGTGAAAGCAAGCGAACAGGTCGAAACCATGTCGCGAATTGGAAAACAGCCGGTTGAACTGCCCGACGGGGTGAGCGCTTCCGTGGAAGGCCAGACGGTCACCGCAAAGGGTCCCAAGGGGGAACTGTCCTATGTGGTGAACGACGAGGTGTTGGTCAAAATGGAGGACGGCGCCGTCGTGGTCGGTCCGCGCGACGAGACCAAGGACTCGCGCGCGAAATGGGGCCTTTCGCGCACCATGATCGCCAACATCGTGGCCGGCGTCAAAGACGGGTTCGAGAAGAAGCTGGAAATCAATGGCGTTGGTTATCGCGCGGCGATGCAGGGGCAGAACCTGCAGCTCGCGCTGGGCTTTTCGCACGATGTGATCTATCCGGTGCCGGAGGGGATTTCGATCGCCTGTCCGAAGCCGACCGAGATCGTGGTCTCGGGCATCGACAAACAGAAAGTCGGGCAGGTGGCCGCCGAGATCCGCAAATACCGCCCGCCGGAGCCCTACAAGGGCAAGGGCGTCAAATATGCCGACGAGATGATCTTCCGCAAGGAAGGCAAGAAGAAGTAGGACGAAGCTGGCGATGTCGAAGAAACTTTCACAGACCGAGCGCCGGGTCGGCCGGGTTCGCCGCGCGCTGCGCCGGGCGGCCGATGGTCGTCCGCGGCTGTCGGTTCACCGTTCCGCCAAGAACATCTATGCGCAGGTGATCGACGATGGCAAAGGCGCCACCCTTGCGGCGGCCTCGAGCCTCGATAAAGACCTGCGCGGCTCGCTCAAGTCGGGTTCCGATGTCGCGGCGGCTGCCGCGGTCGGCAAGCTGGTCGCCGAACGCGCCACGAAGGCCGGCGTGAGCGAAGTGATCTTCGATCGCGGCCGCTTCATGTATCACGGCCGCGTCAAGGCGTTGGCCGACGCCGCCCGCGAGGGCGGGCTGAGTTTCTAAACCGGGTGCTGCCGGAAAAGAACGAAAGATAGGATCATGGCACCAAGAGACAGATCATCGAGAGACCGCGGATCGCGCGATCGCGACGAGCGCGACAGCGAATTCGTCGACAAGCTCGTCCACATCAATCGCGTGGCCAAGGTGGTCAAGGGCGGGCGCCGCTTCGGCTTCGCCGCTTTGGTTGTCGTCGGCGACCAGAAGGGCCGCGTCGGCTTCGGCCACGGCAAGGCGCGCGAAGTGCCCGAAGCGATCCGCAAGGCGACCGAATCGGCCAAGCGCGAGATGATCTTCGTGCCGTTGCGCGACGGCCGCACCCTGCATCATGACGTCAACGGCCGCCACGGCGCCGGCAAGGTGGTTCTGCGCGCGGCACCTCCCGGTACCGGCATCATCGCCGGCGGTCCGATGCGCGCGGTGTTCGAGACCGTTGGTATGCAGGACGTGGTCGCCAAATCGCTGGGCTCGTCCAACCCGTACAATATGGTGCGCGCCACCTTCGATGCGCTCAAAAACCAGATGCATCCCAAGGATGTCGCCGCTCGCCGGGGCCTGAAATACTCCACGCTGCAGGCGCGTCGGCGCGACCTGGTGGGCGCGGAAGAATAACGACTACTCGGCGCAAGGAGCCCGAAATGGCGGACAAGAATAAAACCGTGACCGTGGAGCAGATCGGCAGCCCGCTGCGCCGGCCGGCCAATCAACGCGCCACGCTTGTTGGCCTGGGGCTCAACAAGATGCATCGCCGTTCGACGCTGGAGGACACTCCGGCCGTGCGCGGCATGATCCGCAAGGTCTCCCACCTCGTTCGCGTCGTCGACGAGGCGTGAGGATAAAGGAACACTCGCCATGAAACTCAACGAAGTGCGCGATCTGGCAGAAGCCTCCAAGACCCGCAAACGGGTCGGCCGCGGCATCGGTTCGGGCAAAGGCAAACGCGCCGGCCGCGGCGACAAGGGCCAGAAATCGCGCTCGGGCGTATCCATCAACGGCTTCGAGGGCGGCCAGATGCCGCTCTACCGCCGCTTGCCCAAGCGCGGTTTCACTAACGCGAAATTCACCAACGATTTCAACATCGTTTCGATCGACCGCGTCGAGCAGGCGGTTGCCGCCAAGAAGCTCGATGCCAAGAAACCGGTCACCGTCGAGGCGCTTGTGGAAGCCGGCGTGTTGAGACGCGCACGTGACGGCGTGCGGCTGCTGGGCGACGGTGAGGCGAAGTCGAAACTGAAGTTCCAGGTGGCCGGAGCGTCGAAGTCGGCGGTCGAGAAGGTGGAAAAGGCAGGCGGTTCAGTAGAGATCCTCGCGTCGGCCAAACCGGAGCCGAAGGCGAAGGACGAACCGGCCGAAACAGCGGCGCAAGAGTAACGCGCAATCAAGATTTGCCGCAGCCTGTGGCAAATTTCCGCTGTCGATCATATCTACGTGGCTTGCTGCGACGTTCGCGCCTTGCCTGTGATAGGGTGGACAAGCTGCAACGACGGCGCAACGCAATGGAGATAAGGCATGGCATCGGCTGCGGAACAACTTGCCTCTAATCTCAACTTCTCCACTTTTTCCAAGGCGACAGAACTCAAGCAGCGCATCTGGTTCACCCTGGGCGCGTTGATCATCTATCGCCTGGGCACCTACATCCCGCTGCCGGGCATCAATCCGGAAGCTTACGCACAGGCCTTCGAGCAGCAGAGCCAGGGTGTGCTCGGCCTGTTCAACATGTTCGCCGGTGGTGCGGTCGAGCGCCTCGCCATCTTCGCGCTCGGCATCATGCCGTACATCTCCGCATCGATCATCATGCAGCTGATGACGTCGGTGGTACCGACGCTCGAACAGCTGAAAAAGGAAGGCGAGCAGGGCCGCAAGATCATCAACCAGTACACCCGCTACGGCACCGTGATCCTGGCGACCTTGCAGGCCTACGGCATCGCGGTGGGCTTGGAATCGGGCACCAACATCGTCACCGATCCCGGCTGGTTCTTCCGCATTTCCGCGGTCATCACCCTGGTCGGCGGCACGGTGTTCCTGATGTGGTTGGGCGAGCAGATCACCGCGCGCGGCATCGGCAACGGCATCTCGCTCATCATCTTCGCCGGCATCGTGGCCGCACTGCCCAGCGCCATCGCGCAGCTGCTGGAGCAGGGCAGGCAGGGCATCATCTCGACCCCGCTGCTGATCACCGTGCCCATCGTCGCCACCGCGCTCGTCACTTTCATCGTGTTCGTCGAGCGGGCGCAGCGAAGGCTGCTCATCCAGTATCCCAAACGCCAGGTGGGCAACCGCATGTTCCAGGGCGATTCCTCGCACCTGCCGCTGAAGCTGAACACCGCGGGTGTTATTCCGCCGATCTTCGCTTCCTCGCTGCTGCTGCTGCCGTTGACCATCACCGGCTTCTCCACCACCGAGGGCATGCCGGTCTGGCTGCAGCAGATCTTCGCGTCCCTGGGCCGCGGCCAGCCGCTGTATCTGTTCCTGTATGCCGCCATGATCGCCTTCTTTGCGTTCTTCTACACCGCGATCGTGTTCAACCCGAAGGACACCGCCGACAATCTCAAGCGCCATGGCGGCTTCATCCCGGGCATCCGGCCGGGCGAGCGAACCGCGCAGCACATCGATTATGTGCTCACCCGCATCACCGTGGTCGGCGCGCTCTATCTGGTGTTCGTCTGTCTCATCCCCGAGACCTTCATGAGCAACGCCGGCATATCGCTGTTCCTGGGCGGCACCTCGCTGCTGATCATCGTGTCGGTGACCATGGACACGGTGTCCCAGGTCCAAGGCCACCTGCTCGCGCATCAGTATGAGGGGCTGATCAAGAAATCGCGCCTGCGCGGCGGGAGAAAGGGCCGATGAGGCTAATCCTGCTGGGTCCGCCAGGGGCGGGAAAAGGGACCCAGGCCAAGCACATCGTCGATCGCTATTCGATCCCGCAGCTATCCACCGGCGACATGCTGCGCGAAGCGGTCGCGGCAGGCACCGAGACGGGCAAGCGCGCCAAGGCGGTCATGGACGAGGGCAAGCTGGTCTCCGACGAGATCGTCAACGCCATCGTTTCCGAGCGGCTCGACCGGGACGACTGCGCGAACGGCTTCATTCTCGACGGCTACCCGCGCACGCTCGAACAGGCCGACGCGCTGGAGGCCATGCTGGCCGACAAGGGCATGGAACTGAACTGCGTGCTCGAACTCGAAGTTGACGACGACGCCATGGTTGACAGGGTCGCCGGCCGGTTCACCTGCGGCCGGTGCGGCGAAGGCTATCACGACCCCAACAAGATGCCGCGCGTCGCCGACAAGTGCGACCGCTGTGGCGCGACCGGCTCCTTCGTGCGCCGCGCCGACGACAATGCCCAGACCATGCGCACCCGCCTGCGCGCCTACTACAAGGAAACCGCGCCGCTGGTGGGCTACTACCACGCCAAGGGCAAGCTCAAACAGGTCGACGGCATGGGAAATATCGATGAGGTGGCCGGTGCGGTGGGCGCGGTGCTGGAAGCGGCGTCTTAGAACGTCGTCTTTCACCCCACCCACATCATCCTCGGGCTTGTCCCGAGGATCTAATGATCCATCCAGCGCTGCGGCCTACCGGCAATGGGGTTAGATCCTCGCCACAAGGGCGAGGATGACGTACGATAAAGCACGATAATTTCCTATTTTCCCTACATTTTCCTTGACCCATCGCGTCCGCCTCCGTTAAACGAAAGCCAATTCGTTGTCAGTTCAATCGTGCGCCGAATTTCCTGAAAAGCCGGGGGATCGACGTGACGATTGCGTTCGTCGTTGAAGAACGATTCTTCATTGGAGACCATCAGTGGCCCGTATCGCAGGCGTCAACATTCCGACCAACAAGCGCGTGGTGATCGCGCTTCGCTACATTCACGGCATCGGCCGGAAATACTCCCAGGAAATCATCGACAAGGCCGGCGTGCCGGCCGAGCGCCGCGTCAACGAACTGTCCGACGCCGACGTGGTGAAGATTCGCGAGGTGATCGACCGCGACTATATGGTCGAGGGCGACCTGCGCCGCGAGAACTCCATGAACGTCAAGCGGCTGATGGATCTGGGTTGCTATCGCGGCCTGCGCCATCGCCGTGGCCTTCCCGTTCGCGGGCAACGCACCCATACCAACGCGCGCACCCGCAAGGGTCCCGCCCGGCCGATCGCAGGCAAGAAGAAGTAGGCGGGCAAACGCGGACGCTCCCACACGAGGGCAAGTCCGCCGCCCGAACCCGAACATGGTGGAGCCGCCGACGCAACGGCGGTGTTGAGATCGAAAGGAACCTTTCCACATGGCAAAAGATGCCACCCGCGTTCGCCGCCGCGAGCGTAAGAACATTTCGGCGGGCGTCGCCCACGTCAATTCCACGTTCAACAACACGATGATCACGATCACCGATGCCCAGGGCAACGCGATCTCCTGGTCGTCCGCCGGCGCCCAAGGCTTCAAAGGTTCACGCAAGTCGACCCCCTACGCCGCCCAGATCGCGGCCGAGGATGCGGCCAAGAAAGCCCAGGAACACGGCATGAAGTCGTTAGAGGTGGAAGTGCGCGGTCCCGGCTCGGGCCGTGAATCGGCGCTGCGTGCGCTGCAGGCCGCAGGCTTCACCATTACCTCGATCCGGGACGTCACCACGATCCCGCACAATGGCTGCCGCGCCCGCAAACGCCGGCGCGTTTGAGTTTTTCGTTCTTTAGTACCCCCTGCAACAAATCCACTGCAGGTGCGCTTTGGTAACTTGCCACGAAAGGATGGTGGCAAATTGATCCAAGGACACGATCCATGATTCAAAAGAACTGGCAGGAGCTGATCAAACCCAGCAAGCTGGAGGTCACCTCGTCCACGAACACCAACGCGGTCATTGTCGCCGAGCCGCTGGAGCGCGGTTTCGGGCTGACGCTCGGCAATGCGTTGCGCCGGGTGCTGCTGTCGTCGCTTCAGGGCGCGGCGGTGACCGCGGTGCAGATCGACGGCGTGCTGCACGAATTCTCCTCGATCGCCGGCGTGCGCGAAGACGTCACCGACATGGTGCTCAACATCAAGGAGATCGCCCTGTCGATGGAGGGCGACGGCCCCAAGCGCATGGTGATCCGCAAGGAGGGGCCGGGCACGGTGACCGCCGGCGACATCCAGACCGTGGGCGATGTCGAAGTGCTCAACCCCGACCATGTGATCTGCACCCTGGACGAGGGCGCGGAAATCCGCATGGAACTGACCGTGGATACCGGAAAGGGCTATGTGCCCGCCGACCGCAACCGCGCCGAGGACGCGCCCATCGGGCTTATCCCGGTCGACAGCCTGTATTCGCCGGTTCGTCGCGTGTCGTACAAGATCGACCACACCCGCGAGGGCCAGGTGCTCGACTATGACAAGCTGACCATGACCATTGAGACCGACGGCTCGGTGTCGCCGGAGGATGCGATCGCCTATGCGGCGAGGATCGTCCAGGACCAGTTGTCGATCTTCGTCAACTTCGAGGAGCCGGAGAAGGAAGAGGCAACCGAGGAGGTCGCCGAGCTGGCGTTCAACCCGGCGCTGCTGAAGAAGGTCGACGAGCTGGAATTGTCGGTGCGCTCGGCCAACTGCCTGAAGAACGACAACATCGTCTATATCGGCGATCTCATCCAGAAAACGGAAGCCGAGATGCTGCGCACGCCGAACTTCGGCCGCAAATCCTTGAACGAAATCAAAGAAGTGCTGGCCGGCATGGGCCTGCATCTGGGAATGGAGATCCCCGCCTGGCCGCCCGAGAATATCGAGGATCTGGCCAAGCGCTATGAGGATCAATACTAAGGCGGCAACCAGATAAATTGGACCGCGGTCTCAAGACCTAGGCCGCGGCAAATTCCGCAACAGGAGAAGGCAAATGAGACACCGCAAACAGGGGCGCAAACTCAACCGCACCTCTTCCCACCGCAAGGCGATGTTCGCCAACATGGCCGCTTCGCTGATCGAGCACGAGCAGATCGTCACCACGCTGCCCAAGGCCAAGGAGATGCGCTCAGTCGCCGACAAGCTGATCACCCTGGGCAAGCGCGGCGACCTGCACGCGCGTCGGCAGGCGATCTCGCGGGTGCGCGATGTGGAGCAGGTACGCAAGCTGTTCGACGTGCTGGGCCCGCGCTACAAGGACCGCAACGGCGGCTACACCCGCGTCCTCAAAGCCGGCTTCCGCTATGGCGATTCCGCGCCGATGGCTGTGATCGAGTTTGTCGATCGCGATCTGGAAGCCAAGGGCGCCAAGGACCGCGCGCGCATGGAAGCGGCCGAAGAACAGGCCGCCGAGGCGGTTCCGGCCGAGGCATAGCCACCCGGCCGGCGCGGTTGCGCACGGCCCGCCGATCGTCATGGAATCAAGGGCCGCGAGTGCAAACTCTGGCCCTTTTTTTCGGCTATCCGCGCGGGGATCAGAAATGGGAGAGTGTAGAGGCATGATCCAGCGGCTGTTTGTTTCCATCGTGCTTGCCCTCGTAGTCGCAACGACGTGGCAGGCGTCGCCCACCCATGCCCAGTCCGGCATCGACGATCTGTTCCGCAACGCGCTCGATCGACTGCTCGAAGGCTCGCAGACCGGCACCGCCGATACCGGCCAGGCCGCCGTCGAAGACCAGGTGCCCGTCAGCCAGGCGCAGATGGCGCTGTCGTTCGCGCCGCTGGTCAAGCGCGTCGCGCCGGCCGTGGTCAACGTCTATGCCGCGCGCACCATCGTCCAGCGCACGCCTTTTGCCGGCGATCCGTTTTTTGAGCAGTTCTTCGGCCGCAATCCGTTCGGCCCGCCGCAGCGGCGCAACCAGTCGAACCTGGGCTCCGGCGTCATCGTCGAGAAAAGCGGCATCGTGATCACCAACCACCATGTCATCCAGAACGCCGACGAGGTGAAAGTGGCCCTGGCCGACGGGCGCGAGTTCGAGAGCGAGATCATGCTCAAGGACGAGAAATCGGATCTGGCCGTGCTGCGCATTGACGCGGACGAGGAATTCCCCGTGGTCTCGATCGGCAACTCGGAAGATGTGGAGGTCGGCGATCTGATCTTAGCCATCGGCAATCCGTTCGGCGTCGGACAGACCGTGACCAGCGGCATCGTCTCCGCGCTGGCCCGCTCGCAGCTGGGCATTTCCGATTTCGGCTTCTTCATTCAGACCGACGCGGCGATCAATCCCGGCAACTCCGGCGGCGCACTGGTCGACATGTCGGGCCGGCTCATCGGCATCAACACGGCGATCTTCTCGCGCTCGGGCGGTTCGAACGGGATCGGCTTCGCGGTGCCGTCGAACATGGTCGCCGTCGTGCTGCGCTCGATCGCGTCGGGCGGGGACCGGGTTACCCGGCCATGGATCGGCGCTACGTTCCAGAACGTCTCCTCCGACATCGCCGACAGTCTGGGCCTGGACCGGCCGGGAGGCGCGATGGTTATCGCGGTCGCCGAGGACGGGCCGGCCGAACGGGCCGGACTGAAACTGGGCGACGTGGTGCTGGCAGTCAACGACCAGGCGGTCGAGCACCCCGATGCGCTCGGCTATCGGCTCGCCACCGTCGGCGTCGGCAATGTGGCGCGCTTCGAGGTGCTCACACGCCGCGAGCGCCGGCAGATCGACATCGAGCTGGCCGCGGCGCCGGAAACCACGCCCCGGCGCGAGATGGAACTGGGCGGACGCACCCCGTTCGCCGGCGCGAGGATCGCGAATTTGTCGCCGGCAGTAGCCGAAGAACTCGATATGGACGCCAACAAGAAGGGCGTGGTCGTGACCGACGTGCCGTCGCGTTCGCTGGCGGCGCGCTACGGACTGCGCAGGCGCGATATCATCCGTTCGGTCAATGGCCGTGAGATCGTCGAGACGCGGCAGCTGGCCAGCGTGCTGGAGGACGGCGCTTTCCGTTGGCAGTTCGTCATCGAACGCAACGGACAACTCTTGCGCCAGTTCATCCGCTGATGCCAGTTTAGGCGAATGGCAGACCTGTTCGCCTCCCACGAACAAACGAGCGAAAACGCGGCCAACCGTCCGCTCGCCGACCGGCTGAGGCCGACCCGGCTTGCCGAGATCGTGGGTCAGGATCACCTGACCGGCGAAACCGGCACGCTGACGCGCATGCTCGCCTCCGGCAGCCTGGGGAGCCTGGTGTTCTGGGGTCCGCCGGGCACGGGCAAGACCACGGTCGCCCGGCTGCTCGCCGCCGAAACCGAGCTGGCGTTCGAGCAGCTTTCGGCAATCTTCTCGGGCGTTGCCGACCTGAAGAAGGCGTTTGAAGCGGCGAAACTCAGACGCGCCAACGGCACCGGCACGCTGTTGTTCGTCGACGAAATCCATCGGTTCAACCGCGCCCAGCTCGATTCCTTCCTGCCGGTGATGGAGGACGGCACCATCACCCTGGTCGGCGCCACCACGGAAAATCCGTCTTTCGAACTCAACGCGGCGCTGCTGTCGCGGGCCAACGTACTGGTGTTCCGGCCGCTGGAAGCCGACCACCTGGAAACGTTGCTGGCGCGGGCGGAGGATTGGGCGGATCGCAGGTTGCCCCTGGATGCGGACGCGCGCGCCTCGCTCATCCGCATGGCCGACGGCGATGGCCGCGCGGTGCTGAGTCTGGCCGAAGAGGTCTGGCGCGCGGTGGGCGAAGACGCCGAAGCGCTTGATGCGGAACGGTTGCAGGACCTGCTGCAGCGGCGCGCGCCGATCTACGACAAGGGCCAGGACGGCCACTACAATCTCATCAGCGCGCTGCACAAGGCGGTGCGCGGCTCCGATCCGGACGCCGCGCTCTACTATCTGGCGCGCATGTTGGATGCCGGCGAGGACCGCAGGTTCATCGCTCGGCGTCTCATCCGCATGGCGTCCGAAGACATCGGCCAGGCCGATCCGCAGGCATTGGTGATCGCCGCCGCGGCCAAGGGTGCTTTCGAGTTTCTGGGCACGCCCGAAGGCGAACTGGCGCTTGCCCAGGCCTGTGTGCACTTGGCCACCGCGCCCAAGTCGAACGCGCTCTACACCGCTTACAAAGGCGCGCTGAAAGCGGCCAAGGAGCACGGATCCCTACTGCCGCCCAAGCACATCCTGAACGCGCCGACAAAGCTGATGAAAGAAGAGGATTACGGCGCCGGCTATCGCTACGACCACGACGAGCCGGACGCTTTCTCGGGCCAGGACTACTTTCCCGAGAAGATGGGCCGGCACAAGTTCT
Source organism: Rhizobiaceae bacterium (assembly GCA_028281105.1). Classification (GTDB taxonomy): domain Bacteria; phylum Pseudomonadota; class Alphaproteobacteria; order Rhizobiales; family Rhizobiaceae; genus JANQKQ01. Next base: position 17,303 of record JANQKQ010000030.1, on the reverse strand, counting down.
ACGATCCGCCGGAACGCGGCTTTGAGCGCGAAGTCAGAAAACGGCTTGCCTATTGGGAGAAGCTGCGGCGGGAGCGCCAGGACAAATAATGCCGCATCCGCGGATTGCGCGCCGTCGGCACGGTCGGCTATTGGATTACCGACTTCAAACGCCTTGCACATGCAAACCATCGGTCTGACGGTTCATGACCAACCTCCTGCTAGTCGCCCTGGGCGGCGCCATCGGCGCCAGCGCGCGTTATTTGAGTGGACTTGCCGCAGTCCGGCTCTTGGGAACGGGCTTTTCCTGGGGCACCCTGTTCGTCAACGTGGCCGGTTCCTTCGCCATGGGCCTGCTGGTGGTCTGGCTGGCACGACGGATGACGGGTGGCGGTGAGGAGCTGCGCCTGTTCCTCGGGGTCGGCCTGTTGGGTGGGTTCACCACCTTCTCCGCCTTCTCGCTCGACGCATTTGCTCTCTGGGAAAGAGGGCAGGGCGGGCTTGCCGCCGTCTATGTGGCCGCCAGCGTGGCGCTGTCCATAGCCGGCCTTGTCGCCGGCGTGGCGCTGGCGCGGGCGGTGTCGTGATGGCGGTCGAGAACCGCATCGTGGAAGCCGACGAAGCCGGCATGCGGCTCGACCGCTGGTTCAAGCTGCATTATCCCGGCATCGGCTTCGCCAACCTGCAAAAGCTGCTGCGCTCCGGCCAGGTGCGCCTCGACGGCGGCCGGGTCAAGGCGGATGCGCGCGTTGCCGCGGGCCAGAAGGTGCGGGTGCCGCCGGCAGTCGTCGGCGCGACGTCACCTGCTCCGCGCGGGGGCGACCGGCTGACCGCCAACACCATCCGCGACCGCCACGACGGCGACGTGCTGGCGGCGATGCTTCTGCACGAAGACGACAAGGTGCTGGTCTTCAACAAGCCGGCGGGGCTGGCGGTGCAGGGAGGGTCCGGCGTCAACCGGCATGTGGACGGCATGTTGGAGGCGATGCGCTCGCGCAAGGGCGAAAAGCCCCGGCTGGTCCATCGCATCGACCGCGAGACTTCCGGCATTTTGGTGGTGGCACGCACGCGCGGCGCGGCCGCGAAGCTGGCGGCCTCGTTTCGCCAGCGCAATACAACCAAGACCTATTGGGCCGTCTGCAAGGGCGTGCCGCCCAAACCCACCGGGCGCATCTCCACCTATCTGGTCAGGGAAAGGACAGCTCACGGCGACCGCATGCGGGTGGCCCGCCACGGCGAGCCGGACGCCGACCACGCCGAGACGCAATACGCCATCATCGACCGGGCCAGCAACAATCTGAGTTGGCTGGAACTGCGCCCGGTGAGCGGACGCACCCACCAGTTGCGCATCCACACCGCCCATGCCGGTTTCCCGATCATCGGCGATGTGAAATATTTCAACGTCGAAAACTGGGCATTGCCGGGCGGTATTCAGAACCGCTTGCATCTGCATGCGCGGCGCATCGAGATCCCTCATCCCGACGGCGGCATCCTCGACGTAACCGCGTCGCTGCCACCGCACATGACACAAACGTTCAATCTGCTCGGCTTCGACGAGCTGGCCGGTGTGGCGCGCGCGGAGGACGGCTGATGCATCTGGTCGTTTTCGACGCCGACGGCACCCTGGTCGATTCCCAGGCTCATATTCACGCAGCGATGGTCGAGACCTTCACGGCGTTCGATCATCCGCCACCGGCGCTCGCCGGTACGCGCTCCATCATCGGTCTTACCCTGGATCAGGCGATCGCCCGCCTGCTCGGCCGGCCGGTGGACGGCCAGGTGGCTGAAATGACCCGGTACTACAAGGATACGTTCCACCGGCTGGCCGCTCATCCCGAGATGCACGCGCCTTTGTTTCCGGGCATCGAACAGCTGGTGGACGAACTGGCGGGGCACGACGACGTCTTCCTTGCGATCGCCAGCGGCAAATCGCGCCGGGGAATCGACGAGATGTTGGAGACCCACGACCTGCGCGGCCGCTTCACCGCCCTGCGCACGGCGGACGATTGCCCGTCCAAGCCGCATCCGGCGATGGTGCTGGAATGTTGCGAGGAGGTCGGCATCGCCCCGGCGCGCGCCATGGTCGTGGGCGACACCAGCTTCGACATCGAGATGGCCCGGGCGGCGGGCGCGGGAGCCATCGGCGTCGCATGGGGTTATCATGCGCCAAGCGAGCTGCATGAGGCGGGCGCCCACGCGGTGGTCGACGAACCGGGCGAGATCGCGGTCATGGTGCGGGACAGGCGGCGCAAATCGGCATGAACAACCCGGCAAACGACAACGCGGCCAGCGGGGCGGGGCGACCGGCGTTCGAGCACAAGATGCCAAAGCGGTTCTACCGCGCCGCCACGCTCGCCGCCGAAGACGGCGGTTTCGCCATCCACCTGGATGGCCGGCCGCTGCGCACACCGGGGCGCGCTCCCGCGCGCCTACCCACTCGCGAGGCGGGCGAGTTGATGCTCGCGGAGTGGCAGGCTCAGGAGGAGTTCATCGACATGGCGGCCATGCCGATCACCCGGCTGGTCAACACGGTCATCGACGGCGTGGCCGACGATCCGCAGCCGGTATTCGAGGACATCATCAGATATGCCGGTTCGGATCTCGTCTTCTATCGGGCCGATGAGCCGGAGGGGCTGGTCGAGGCGCAGCGCGGCCATTGGGACCCGCTGATCGACTGGGCCGATGAGGTGCTGGGCGCCCGGTTTGTCCTGGCGGAAGGGGTCATGCATGTCGAGCAACCGCCGCAGGCCATCCGCGCCTTCACCCAGCGGCTGTCGCAATGGCGCGACCCGTTCGCCCTGGCCTCGGTGCACCTGTTGACCACGCTGACCGGTTCGGCCCTGATTTCGTTGGCAATCGCCGAGGCACGTCTCACCCCCGAAGCGGGATGGGAGGCGGCGCACGTGGACGAGGACTGGAACATCGCGCGCTGGGGCGAAGATCGGGAAGCCAGGCAGCGCCGGGACAAGCAGTGGCGTGACCTGGCGGCGACGGCCGCGTTTCTGAACGCTGTCAATGACGGGGAGCGGCGGTGATGCGCCCGGCCGAGTTCAACGTCAGCGGCGTTTCGCGGTCGGCCGGCGCACCCGTCATGCGCGGAATCGGGCTCATGGTGGCGGCGATGGCGCTGGCGCCGGCCATGGACACCTTGTCGAAATATCTCTCCGTTGAACACGGCGTCGCGCCCGCCTTCATCGTCTTCGTCCAGTTCGCGGTGCAGACCACGCTGCTGTTCGTCATCATCGGTGTGTGGATCGGTCCATCCGGCCTGCGCTCAACCCGATGGGCGCTCAACATGGTGCGTGGCGTGCTGGTTGCCTTTGCCGGAACGTTGTTTCTGGTGGCGATCAAGTACATGCCGTTGGTCGACGCCAGCGCAATCGTGTTCATCGCGCCGATGATCGTGCTGTTGTTATCGTGGTTGTTGCTTGGCGAGACGCTTGGCTGGCGCCGGATCGCCGCTTCGATTGTGGGGTTCGGCGGCGCGCTGATGGTCATTCAGCCCAGCTACGAACTGTTCGGCCCCATCTCGCTGCTGCCGCTAGCGGCGGCCAGCTTCTTCGCGTTGTACCTGATCCTGACCCGCAAGTTCACCGCCGACGACCATCCGTTCACGATGCAGCTTTACGCCGGCATCGGTGGCATCATCGCCAGCGGTTTGATCCTCACGGTTGGCGGTGCGCTCGGCGGTAGCGATTTCTCCTTTGCTCCACCGGCTGCGATGAGCGTATTCGCTCTCGTGATCGCCGTCGGAGCCATGGCCACAGCCGCCCATCTGCTGATCACAACCGCATTGTCCCTGGCACCGGCATCGGTGCTGGCGCCGTTTCAATATGTGCAGCTTGTCTGTGTCACCCTTCTGGGCTTGGCAGTGTTCGGCGAGTTCCCAGGGCTCGTACAGTGGATCGGTATCGCCATCATCGTTGCCGCCGGCCTTTTCGTCGCGGCGCGCGAGCGGCAGGCCGATCATACCGCTGGCGGATGAAGCCAAGCAGGTTTGGCGGCTACCATGACAACCGGCGGTTAACCAAGTTCGTTGGCCAATTATCAAGCATGAATGGATAGGTTGCGGGCCGAACGATCGCCAGGAACCCGTGCACATGTACCTTCGCTCACCCGACGACCTGACCCCATTGCTCACCGCACCGCGCACAATCGATTCCGATGATGTGTTGCGATTGCGCCAAGAAGTGTTCGGCGACGGGCTGATCTCGGTTCGTGAAGCCGATGCGGTGCTTTTGCTCAACGAACGGGCCATTGAACAGTGCCAGGAATGGCGCGACTTCTATTGCGAAGCGCTTACCGACTATGTGGTGGAGCAGGCCGAACCGCGCGGCTATGTGAGCGTGGACAACGCCGAGTGGTTGGTGCGGCAGATTGCCCGCGGTGGCCGGGTCGGAACGGAAACCGAACTGGAGATGCTGATCCGGGTGATCGAGCGCGCCAATTCCGTGCCCGATACACTGAGCGCATTCGTGCTGGCGCAGGTTGCGGTGACCGTGATCGCCGGCCACGGACCCGCCGCCAGCGCACATGAGCTGAAGCCGGGAGTCATCGGCGAAGCCGAGGTCGAGCTCATCCGCCGTATCCTGTTCGCCGTCTCCGGCGATGAGGGCATGGCGGTGAGCCGCCGGGAAGCGGAAATCCTGTTCGATCTCAACGACCGAACCACAGAAGCGGAAAACCACCCGGCCTGGACCGACTTGTTCGCCAAGGCGGTCGCCAACCATTTGATGGCGATCTCCGGCTACCGGGTGCCTGACCGCGTCACCGCACTGGCGCGCGAACAATGGCTCGATGATACCGGCATCGATCCTTTCGGTATGCTGACGCGCACCGTGCGTTCCCTGGGCCAGTTGTTCTCGCCCGAAAACCTGAAATCCACGTTCAAGTCGGACCACACCCGAATGGAAGAGGCCTGGCTCGACCGCAACGATCATTTCGAGAGTGAGGCCGCCCAAGCCGAGCGTGTGGACCGAAACGAAGCGGCATGGCTGGTCGAACGCATCGGCCGCGACGGAACCCTGCATGCCAACGAACGCGTCGTGCTGATGTTCCTGCGCGAGCACAGCCCGCAGCTCGACCCCGCACTGGCGCCGCTGATGGAGATCGCCTCCTCCTTGGAGCCGGACGCCGATTCAGGCGGCTGGTCCAAACCGGTTGACGAACTCCTGCCTGAGCCCGTTGTCGAACTCGGCCATGGTGACGTCGACACCGAGGTCGGCGAGGCTGGTGACCCCATGGCCGCCGACACCGCCGCCGGGTACCCCGCAGGGCACGATACCCCGATAGTGATCGAGGTCGGGGTCGATGTTGACGGCGATGCCATGATAGGTGACCCAGCGGCGAATCCGGATGCCGATCGCGGCGACCTTGTCCTCCCGCAGTGAGCCGTCGGGCAGCGCCGGCAGATCGTTTCTGACCACCCACACGCCGACCCGGTCTTCGCGCCGTTCGCCGGTAACGCCGAAGCGCACCAATGTGTCGATGATCCAGCTTTCCAGCGCGCTCACATAGACGCGTACATCCTGCCGGCGCCGGCGCAGATCCAGCATGACATAGGCCACCCGCTGACCCGGGCCATGATAGGTGTACTCACCGCCGCGTCCGGTTTTATGGACGGGAAAGCGATCGGGCTCGACGAGATCGGTAGCCTTCGCGCTGGTTCCCGCGGTGTAGATCGGCGGGTGTTCAACCAGCCAGACTTGTTCTTGTTCATCGCCGGCATAAATGCCGGCGGCGATCGCCTCCATGCGGCTGACAGCCTTGCCATAATCGACCAGGTCCTGGCTCACGCGCCAGTCCACAGGCGGACCGCCGGCGGGACCATGTAACCTAGTCACCAACCTATCGCGCGCGGGCGCGGATCGACCAATAGGCGAGGGCGAAGTACCGTTCATCGGGATCGGTTTCTGGTTCAAACGTACCTTGAAGCAGTAACCTCGAACCCGCAGGGTTCGCAAGGCCGAACGGCCGCCGGCCGGTCAGGCCGCGCCATCGCAGGCCCGAGCGAAGCGAGGAATAGCCGCGAGATACATAAACTAAGGCTCCCGGCGCTTCTTTCGAAACGCCTGCCGCTGAGACTCCTCGCTTCATGGCGGATTCAGAAGACATTTTGCGAAGCAAAATGTCTGTTGGTGCGGCCGAGAAGACTCGAACTTCCACGGGTGTTACCCCACAGCGACCTCAACGCTGCGCGTCTACCAATTCCGCCACGGCCGCGGAAAAAACGGGGCCGCTTAAGCCTGGGCCTGGCACCGTTCGACAACTCGGCCGTGTAGCAAATCGGCATCGGTGAAACAAGGCCCGGCCGAAAAGCGCAAGACCGCTTGTCAGCGCGAACCGTCTACCGCAAGCTGTTTCGCTATATGTAAGCGAGGCCGAGCCGATGACGACCAAGAACCTGCCGTTTTCTAAGGAGGAGTATCAACGCCGGCTGACCAAGGTGCGCGCCGCCATGGATGCGGCGAGTATCGATATCCTGTTCGTCGAGGATCCGTCCAACATGGCCTGGATCACCGGCTATGACGGCTGGTCGTTCTATGTGCATCAGGGGGTGATCGTCTTTGCCGATGCCGATCCGATCTGGTGGGGCCGGGCCCAGGACGTGGGCGGCGCGCTACGCACCGTTTGGATGGCAGGCGAGCGCTGTGTGGGCTATCGCGACGACTACGTGCAATCGACCGAGCGCCATCCGATGCAAGATCTGGCCCGGGTGCTGCGCGAGCACGGCGTCGGAGGCAAGCGAGTCGGCGTCGAGCAGGACAACTATTATTTCTCCGCCAAGGCATGGCTTATTCTCAACGATGAACTGCCCGATGCCCGCTTCGTCGATGCCACCGGTCTCGTCAACTGGTGCCGCGCGGTCAAATCCGACGAGGAGATCGCGTTCATGCGCTCCGCCGCGCGCATCAGCGAGAAGATCATCGACGGCATCGTCAAGCGGGTCCGGCCCGGCCTGCCCAAGAACGAGCTGGTCGCCGACGTTTTTGGCGACGCGATCCGTGGCGCGGAAGGCGCGTGGGGCGACTATGCGGCGATCGTGCCGCTGATCGCCAGCGGCTCGGACGCCGCCGCACCGCACCTGACCTGGGACGATCGCCCGATGCCGGCGGGCGAGGCGACCTTCTTCGAGATCGCCGGCTGCTATCGGCGCTATCACGCACCGCTGTGCCGGACCGTGTTCCTGGGTAAGCCGCCTCAATATCTGCTAGATGCGGAGGCCGCGCTGGTCGCGGGACTGGAAGCTGGGCTGGAGGCCGCACGGGCCGGCAACCGCGCCGGCGACGTCGCCCGCGCGCTCAACGGCGAACTGGTCAAAGCCGGCATCGAGCGCGGCGCGCGTTGTGGCTATCCGATCGGGCTTTCCTACCCGCCGGACTGGGGCGAGCGCACAATCTCGTTTCGCGAAACCGACGAGACCGAACTACAGCCCGGTATGACGTTCCACTTCATGCCCGGCCTGTGGATGGACGACTGGGGCCTGGAGATCACCGAATCCATTCTCATCCGCGAGGCCGGCCCGGCCGAATGCCTGTGCGATCGCCCGCGCAAGCTGTTCGTAAAGGACTGAGCGGCGGCGGCATGCGGCTTGTCGCCTGGAATTGCGCCATGGCGCTACACCGCAAGGCGGACGCGCTGCTGGCGCTTAAGCCGGATGTGGCGGTGATCAGCGAATGCGCCGACCCGGCGATCCTGCGCGCCCGCGGCGCCCGCGCCGAACTGCTCGACGCCGCACCGGTATGGATCGGCGACAACCCCAACAAGGGGTTGGCGGTGTTCGCGTTCAATGGCTTCACCGCCCGCCTTGACGACGCCTATCTGCCTTATCTGCGCTACATCGCGCCGGTGCATATCGAAGGGCCGATGCCGTTTCGCCTGCTGGCCGCATGGGCGCAGAACGCGTCCGCCGGCACCAACCGCAAGCGTCAGCTGGGACCGTTGCGCCGGTCGCTGGGCAAATATCGTGAATTCCTGCAGGCCGGCGATGTGGCGCTGGCCGGCGATCTCAACAACAACGTGATCTGGGACCGGCCGGGCTGGCGCGTCAATCACGCCAAAGCATTGAAATCTCTTACCGCACTAGACCTGCACAGCGCCTATCACACGCTCACCAGCGAGGAACCCGGTCACGAAACCGCCCCCACGCACTACTGGCGCGATCGGCGCAAGGACGGGCCGACCTACCACATCGACTACATCTTCGCCCCGAGCGGGTGGTTGGGCCGAGCCAGCGGTTTCCACGTCGGTTCGTTCGAGGACTGGTGCGGAAACGGGCTGAGCGATCACGTGCCGCTGGTTCTGGACGTGCGGGAGCCCGTCAGTCGGGAAGCTTGACGGGACCAAACTCGTCATAGCGCTCGCCGGGGCCGGGATTGTCTTTGGGCGCGGCTCCGCCAAAGTGGTTGACCACGCCCCACACCGCGTTGAGCGCGGTCTGCACCGCGCCCTCGGCCCAGCCCGGCGTCCAGCCGATGTCGTCGCCGCAAAGAAAGACGCCGCGCTCGGCCAGCGGCATGTGCGTCTGCATGAAATGGCTGTAGAGCCGCTCGTTGTAGCGGTAGTGGCCGGGGAGCGCCCCTTTGAAGGCCCCGAGGAAGTTGGGATCGTTCTCCCAGCTCACCGTGATCGGATCGGCGATGATGTGCGAGGCGATGTCGATTTTGGGGTAGATGCGCGACAGCGCCGACAAGGCCAGTTCGACCCGGCGGTTGACGTCCAGCGGCAGCACTTTCATGGCATCGCCCATCCATGAATAGGTCAGGCACATCACCGCCGGCTCGTCCGGCCCGTTCTCGAACAGATAGGTGCCCCGCGTCATCCGGTCGGTGAGCGTGTTGCTCATCACCTCGCGGCCGGTCTGCGGATCGCGGTCGCGCCAGAACGGCCGGTCGACCAGCACGAAGGTCTTCGACGATTGCATATAGCGGGTACGATCCAGCGCCATCCAAAGCTTATCCGAGAACAACTGCTCGTCGGTCTCGATCGCGGTGGTCAGCAGCCAGGTCTGGCAGGCGACGATGACCGCGTCATAGGTGCGGATGCGGCCCCATTGGTCGGCGATCTCGAACCGGTCGGGCAGCTTGCGCGCCAGCTTGACCACGCCGGGCAGGGTGGCGCCGCCATGCAGGCTTTCCAGTGAGGTTCCCGTTGGCCAGTGCACCGCCTTGTCGGCTGGCAAACGCCACAGCCCGCGCGGCAGCTGCTCGACGCCACCGACAATGTAGCGCTGGTTCTCGTCGCAGCCGGTGGCGTTGACCCGGAGGATCTCGAGAACGGAGTTGGGAAAGTCGCTGTCCCAGCCGCCGGTGCCGAAGCCGACCTGGCCGAAAATCTCACGATGGCGGAAGCTGAGCTTGGAGAATGCCGCCGACGAAGCGACGAAGTCGTAAAAGCTGCGGTCGCTCCACTCACGCACCAGGGGATCCCACAATCCCTTGACGCGGCCAGGATCGCGCGAGCGGATCGCCGCCTGCAGGGCCGCAAACCCGAAACCCTCCTCCAGCGCCTGATCATAGGCGTCGGCGACCTGTTGAAAGATCTCCGGCAGGTCATCCGGGCTTTCCGCGTAATGGGTCTCACCTTCCAGGTGGATCACCGTGGACCCGGCCGCCTCGGTCAAGGGATTGGGGAAGGGGCGGGATTCGAGCCCTAACAAATTGATATAATGATAGAAACCGGTTGACGAGACCGGGAAGCGCATGCCGCCCAGTTCCGCGATCGCGCCGGTGGTGCCCTCGAACGGCTGCGAGCGCAGGCGCCCGCCAAGCTGGCCGGATTCATAGATCACCGGCTTCAGACCCAGCTTCATCAGTTCGTGGCCGGCGACGAGGCCGGAAAGGCCTGCGCCGATGATCGCCACCTCCCGCCCATGGCATTCGGCCGGGATTTGCCCCAGGCCGGCCTTGTGGGTCACCCACTCGTCGTGCGCAAAGGCGAAGTCGGGGCCGAACATGGTGATGGGTTGTTCGTTGTCGCTCATGGCTTGGTGTCTCCGCCAATCGCCCCGTACAGCTGCGGACGGCGATCGGCCAGATAGGGGACTTCCCGCCGCGCGCTTCGCACGTCATCGAGCGAAAGCTCGGCCATGATCAATGCCTCGTCACGGCTGCCCGCCCGGGCCAGGTCCTCGCCATCCGGTCCGCAAATGCAGGACAGACCACAATAGGTGAACTGACCCTCCGACCCGCAATAGTTGGCGTAGGCGACCGCAACGCCGTTTTCCTGCGCGCGAGCGGGCACCAGCCGGGTTGTGACGGCCTGATAGGGCTCCATGTTCGCGGTGGGGCACAGGACCACATCCGCGCCCGCCACAGATGCCGAGCGAACCAGTTCCGGGAACTCTATGTCGTAGCAGATCGCCAGCGCCACCCGCCAGCCGGCCAGTTCCACCACCGGGGAGAGGGTATCGCCCGGCGAGAATTGTGCGCGGTCGATATCGCCATACAGATGGGTTTTCGCGTAGCTTGAGATCGTCTTTCCGTGCCGGTCAATCAGGCTGGCGCTGTTGTAGGCCTTGCCGCCGGGCGTGCGAACCGGATGCCCCACCACGACCGCGATGCGGTTGTGGCGAGCGATATCAGCCACCTTGCGGATGCTCGGCCCGTTTTCAGGTTCGGCCGCCGCCGCTACTGCGCGCGCGCCAATATTGTAGCCGGTCAGAAACATCTCCGGCGTCACCAGCACGTCGCAACCGGCCTGCGCCGCCTGGACGGCGTAGCTTTGCAACGTTTCGAACGCGCCGTCGCCCGACTGCGGCTCACTTTGTAGGACTGCGATCTTCATTTCATCATCTGCGACCCGTTCGCCTGGCTGCACAAGGCTTCTGCCAATAGCCAAGGTTGCCCTTGAACACAAACGCCGGCGGACCCAGATAGAGCATCTGTAGCGTTTGTCGTGCGTTCTCCCCAGCACAAACGGTTCGCGCGACGTTCGGTTGCCGCACCGTTCCGGTCGATCCCCGAAATTGATTTACCCAACGATCAAATGACGGTGTTCGTATGTCTGGCGAGGCGGTAATATCGCGGTCGGCGGATTCGCCGGCCTGCCGACAGCAAGAATAAGGACCAGATACGATGCCTGCTGAAACCACCAAAGGAATTCGGTTCGCTGCCGGCGATATCTACCCGCTGCTGCCGCTGCGCGACATCGTCGTGTTCCCGCACATGATCGTGCCGTTGTTCGTCGGGCGTGAGAAATCGATCAACGCGCTTGAGGAGGTGATGAACTCCGACAAGCAGATCCTCCTATTCACCCAGAAAAGCCACGCCGACGACGACCCGGCGCCTGAAGCGCTGTACGAAATCGGCACCCTGGCGACCGTATTGAATCTGCTCAAGCTGCCCGACGGCACCGTCAAGGTGCTGGTCGAGGGCGTTGCCCGTGCGCGCGTTCTGCAGTTCACCCCGCGCCAGGACTTCTACGAGGCCGAGGCCGAGACCATCGACGAGGAAGAAGACGACATGGTCGAGGTCGAGGCCATGGCGCGCTCCGTGGTCTCCGAGTTCGAGAACTACGTCAAGCTCAACAAGAAGGTCTCGCCCGAGGTGGTTGGCGCGATCGGCCAGATCGACGACTATTCCAAGCTAGCCGACACCGTCGCTTCGCATCTAGCGGTGAAGATCTCCGACAAACAGGAAGTGCTTGCCATCAACTCGATCAAGCAGCGCCTGGAGCACATTTTAGGTCTCATGGAGAGCGAGATCTCCGTCCTGCAGGTGGAAAAGCGCATCCGCTCCCGGGTCAAGCGCCAGATGGAGAAGACCCAGCGCGAGTACTACCTCAACGAGCAGATGAAGGCGATCCAGAAGGAGCTGGGCGATTCCGAGGACGGCAAGGATGAGTTGGGCGAGCTGGAAGAGCGCATCGCCAAGACCAAACTGTCGAAGGAAGCGCGCGAAAAGGCCCAGGCCGAACTGCGCAAGCTCAAGCAGATGAGCCCGATGTCGGCTGAGGCCACGGTGGTACGCAACTACCTGGACTGGCTGCTGGGCATTCCCTGGGGCCGGCGCTCGGGCATCAAGACCGATCTCAAGCGCGCCGAGGAAATCCTCGATGAGGATCATTACGGGCTGGAGAAGGTCAAGGAGCGCATCATCGAATATCTGGCGGTGCAGACCCGGTCGAAAAAGGTCAAAGGTCCGATCCTGTGCCTGGTCGGCCCGCCGGGCGTCGGCAAGACGTCGCTGGGCAAATCGATTGCGCGGGCGACCGGACGCGAATTCGTGCGCATGGCGCTGGGCGGCGTGCGCGACGAAGCCGAAATCCGCGGTCACCGGCGCACCTATATCGGCTCGATGCCCGGCAAGGTCATCCAGTCGATGAAGAAGGCCAAGAAGGTCAATCCGCTGTTCCTGCTCGACGAGATCGACAAGATGGGCATGGATTTCCGCGGCGATCCGTCCTCGGCTTTGCTCGAGGTGCTCGATCCCGAACAGAACCATACCTTCAACGACCATTATCTGGAGGTCGACTACGACCTTTCCAGCGTACTGTTCGTGACCACGGCCAACACCCTCAACATCCCCAGCCCGCTGATGGATCGCATGGAGATCATCCGCATCGCCGGCTACACCGAGGATGAGAAGGTCGAGATCGCGCGGCGCCACCTGCTGCCCAAGGCAATCCGCAACCACGCGCTGCAGGACAAGGAATTCGTCATAGATGACGAGGCGCTGCAGACCGTGATCCGCCGCTACACGCGCGAAGCCGGCGTGCGCAACCTGGAACGCGAACTGTCGAAACTGGCGCGCAAGGCGGTGACCACCATCTTGAAGGGCGGCAGGAAGTCGGTACGCGTTACCGCCAAGAACCTGGAAGAACATCTGGGCGTGCCCAAGTTCCGCTTCGGCCAGGCCGAAACCGAGGACCAGGTGGGCGTAGTGACCGGGCTGGCTTGGACCGAGGTGGGCGGCGAATTGCTCACCATCGAGGGCGTGCAGATGCCCGGTAAGGGCAAGATGACCGTGACCGGCAACCTACGCGACGTCATGAAGGAGTCGATCTCCGCGGCTGCGTCCTACGTGCGCTCGCGCGCCATCGATTTCGGTGTCGAGCCGCCACAGTTCGATCGCATCGACATCCACGTGCACGTGCCCGAGGGTGCGACCCCGAAAGACGGCCCGTCGGCCGGCGTCGCCATGGCCACCGCGATCGTCTCGGTGATGACCGGCATCGCGGTGCGCTCCAACATCGCCATGACCGGCGAGATCACCTTGCGCGGTCGGGTGCTGCCGATCGGCGGGCTGAAGGAAAAGCTGCTGGCGGCGCTGCGCGGCGGCATGACCAAGGTGCTGATCCCGGAGGAAAACGCCAAGGACCTGGCCGAGATTCCCGACAACGTGAAGAACGGACTGGAGATCGTGCCGGTCTCGCGCATGGGCGAAGTACTGGAGCATGCGCTGGTCTCACCGCCGCAGCCGATCGAGTGGACGGACGAGGACGAAGCGCGTGCACGGGCCTTGATGATCCATTCGGGCGACGAATCAGGTGCTACTGCGCACTGAGATTCGGGCCGGAAACAGCCGCGAATTCATCAATATATCGCGATCCGGCCGGCATTTTACCGGTTGAATCCCCCGAAAAACCGCGAAAACACCGGGATTTCACCGGTTTGTGTTGTCAAAAAGCCTGCAAAAGGCGACCATTGGTATCGGAATCCGTGTCGATTCGAGGCTTCTTAAATGGAAGGACCAAACTATGAATAAAAATGATCTTGCTGCAGCAGTCGCAGACCGGTGTGGCCTGACCAAGTCTCAGGCCAGCGGTGTGGTGGATGCGACCCTCGATTGCATTACTGACGCCATGCGCGGCGGAGGCGAGGTTCGGTTGCTTGGGTTCGGCAACTTCGTCGTCAATCACCGCAAAGCGACGACGGCGCGCAATCCGCAGACCGGAGCGCCGATCCAGGTGGCGGCGACGAACGTGCCGAAGTTCAAGCCCGGCAAAGCGCTCAAGGAAGCGGTCAACTCGTAACCAGTATCGGTGCCGGGCATTCAGCAGGGGCCCGGCTACTGCACCTGAAACCCGCCGGCGACGGCGGGTTTTTTCTTGCCGGCGTTCCCGATCTGCGTCGCGCGCGTTATCGAAATGGGCGCGAATAGGTCTGTTTTCCCCGTAGGCGGTTGTTGTTGATACCAGGCGAAAACCGGTCCGGCAGCGGAGTTCGAAACCATGCAGACACATGCGAAAGTCGTCGTCATCGGGGGAGGGGTCGTCGGCTGCTCGATCCTGTTCCACCTGGCCAAGTTCGGCTGGAAGGACGTAGTGCTGCTGGAGCGCGACGAGCTGACCTCCGGGTCGAGCTGGCACGCGGCCGGACAGATCCACACCATCTCATCCGATCCCAACATCTCGCGTCTGCAAGGTTACACCATCAATCTCTACAAAGAGATCGAGGAGGTCTCCGGCCAGTCCGTCGGCATGCACGCCACCGGCGGCTTCTATCTCGCCTCCAACGAGGCCTGGCACGACTATCTCAAGCGCGAGCGCTCCAAGGCCCGCTATATGGGCCTCGATCAGGAATTCATCTCACTTGAGGAGATCGCGCGCCGCCACCCGCTGATCGACCCCTCCCATTACATCGCCGCCCTGTGGGATCCGCTCGACGGCGACATCGATCCTTCCGGGGTCACCTATGCCTATGCCAAGGCCGCCCGCCATCACGGCGCCGCCTATCATACCCATACGCCGGTCATCGAAACCCGCCAGCGCAAAGACGGTTCCTGGGACGTGGTCACGGAAAAGGGCACGATCCAAGCCGAGATGATCGTCAACGCCGGCGGTCTGTGGGCGCGCGAGGTCGGTCAACTGGCCGGGCTCAACCTGCCCGTCCAGCCCATGGAACACCATTATCTGATCACCGAAGCCATCCCGGAAATCGTCGAACGCGGCGACGAACGCCTGCCGGCCGGCATCGATTACGAGGCGAACATCTACTTCCGCCAGGAACGCCAGGGCATGCTGCTGGGCACCTACGAGCCGCGATCTACGCCGTGGAAGGTGGAAGGCACGCCGATGGATTTTGGCCACGAATTGTTGCCCCCTGACATGGACCGCATCGCTGACCGGCTGGAATTGGGGTTTGAGCGCATCCCGGCACTGGGCCGCGCGGGCATCAAGGACATGATCAACGGCCCGTTCACCTTCGGCCCCGACGGCAACCCGATGATCGGACCCGTCCCCGGCATGACCAACTACTGGGCGGCCGTCGGCGTGATGGCCGGCTTCTGCCAGGCGGGTGGCGTGGGGCTGTGCCTGGCCGAATGGATGATCGACGGCGAGCCCTCGATCGACGTGTGGGCGATGGATATCGCCCGGTTCGGCGACTACGCCACCGCCGACTACGGCACCGTCAAGTCCTCGGAGAATTACGAACGCCGTTTCGTGATGACGTTCCCCAACGAAACCCTGCCCAAAGGCCGCCGCCAGAAGACCACCGCGCTCCACGACCGGCTGGTGGCGCGAGGCGCGGTGATGGGCGACGCTTTCGGGCTGGAGAGTGCGTTGTGGTTCGCCGACGGGCCGGAAGACGCCCACGAGGAGCCCACGTTCAAGCGCTCGCGTGCCCATGACTATGTGGCCCGGGAGGTCAAGGCGGTGCGCGAGGCGGTGGGCGCGGTCGAAATTGCCAACTTCGCCAAGCACGAGTTCACCGGCCCGCAAGCACGAGAGTTCTTGGACCACGTCCTGGCCGGCCGCCTGCCCAAGCCGGGCCGGCTGGCGCTCACCCCGATGCTGACCGAAAAAGGCCGGTTACATGGCGATCTGACCGTCGCCTGCCTGGGTGAAGAGCATTTCATGCTGTTCGGCTCCGGCGCCGCTCAGGAGATGCATCGGCGCTGGTTCGAACGCCATCTGCCGGGCGAGGGGGTTTTCTACCGCAACCGCTCGGACGAACTGCATGGGATCGCACTGTCCGGCCCCAAATCGCGCGAACTGCTGGCGCGCATCTGCCGCGAGAACGTTGCCGCCGACGCGTTCAAGTTCCGCGATATCCGCCGCACCGTCGTCGGCCAGGTGCCGGTGATTGCCGCGCGCATCTCCTTTTCCGGCGAACTGGGCTATGAAATCTATTGCGCGCCGCAGTTCCTGATCAAGCTGGCGGAAGAAATCGAGGCCGCCGGCGTCGACCTTGGTCTCACCTGGTACGGCGCGCGCGCGTTGATGTCGTTGCGGCTGGAGAAAAACTGGGGCGCGTGGACGCTGGACTACCGGCCAGACTTCACCGCCGCCCAATCCGGTCTCGACGTCTTCATCGACTGGAACAAGGATTTCATCGGCAAGCAGGCGGCCGGGGCCGAGCGCAAGGGCGGGCCGGACAAGAAGCTGGTGACCATGACCATCCAAACCGCCGACATCGACGTTTCCAACGATGAGGCGATCATGAAGGATGGCGAGTGCGTGGGCTATGTCAGCTCCGGCGGCTATGCCCATCACGTCGGCAAGTCGATGGCGCTGGGCTACGTGCCGCCGGAACTGGCAGCCGATGGCACGGCGCTGGAAGTGGAGATTCTGGGCAAGTTCTACCCTGCCACAGTCACCGCTCATCCCCTGTACGACGCCAACGGCTCGAAAATGCGCGGGTAGGGGACTTCACCGTCTATTGATTGGGGTGCCGGCCCGCGCGCATCGCGATAAAGGCGGCCACGATCATCAGCAAGCCGGCGAGCACGAAGTAGGCGCCTGGAAAATCGACAGGGGCGGCTTTGCTGGTGAAGAACGAAAACGAATAGTTGGACAGGGCCGGGCCGACGATTGCCGAAAGACCCAGAAGGCCGGTGAGCGAGCCTTGCAGAAATCCTTGCTCGCTCGCGCCGACCTGGCGTGAAATCAGCGACTGGATTGCGGGCGTGGCACAACCCCAGCCGATCACGTGCGGGATGATGCCGAGGAACCCGAGCAGGCCCCAGCTATTGACCGACAGCATGAAGTACATCGCCGCCGACAGGGCGAATCCTATAACGATGGTACGCATCTCGCCCAGCCAGGGCACGACCTTGCCAACCAGATAGCCCTGAACGAATACGAAGGCGATCCCGACCACGGTGAGCGATAACCCGGTTTCGGCGAAGCTCCAGCCATAGCGGTGTTGGGTATAGAGCACCCACACGCTTTCCAGGCCCCGCTGCATGGTGGTGGCGATGACCAGGGCCAGCGCCAGCACAATGAGGCCGGGTTTGGAGAAAATCCAGCTGATCGCGGCCAGGGGGTTGGCGTCGAGCAGGCGTTTGGGCCGGCGCTTTTCCTTGGGCAGGGTTTCGCGCAGGAAGAACACGCCGAACACCACGTTTGCCAGCGATACGGCCGCGGCGAAGAAGAACGGCA
>JANQKQ010000020.1 GCA_028281105.1 Rhizobiaceae bacterium | reverse complement strand
GGTCGAGGGCATGCAGTTCGACCGCGGCTACCTGTCGCCCTACTTCGTCACCAACGCGGAGAAGATGGTCGCCGATCTGGAAGACCCCTTCATCCTGCTGCACGAGAAGAAGCTGTCCAACCTGCAGGCGATGCTGCCGATCCTCGAAGCGATCGTCCAGTCCAGCCGGCCGCTGCTGATCATCGCCGAGGACGTGGAAGGCAAAGCGCTCGCCACCCTGGTGGTCAACAAGCTGCGGGGCGGCCTGAAGATCGCCGCCGTCAAGGCCCCAGGCTTCGGCGACCGCCGCAAGGCGATGTTAGAAGACATCGCGGTTCTGACCGGCGGCCAGGTGATCTCCGAAGATCTCGGCATCAAGCTGGAAAACGTCACCCTCGACATGCTGGGCACCGCCAAACGGGTCAACGTGTCGAAGGAGAACACCACGATCGTCGACGGCGCCGGCGCCAAGAAGGAGATCGAGGGCCGGGTCGGTCAAATCCGCCAGCAGATCGAGGAGACCACGTCGGACTATGATCGCGAGAAGCTGCAGGAGCGGCTGGCCAAGCTCGCCGGCGGTGTCGCGGTGATCCGGGTCGGTGGCGCCACCGAGGTCGAGGTCAAGGAGAAGAAGGACCGCGTCGACGATGCGTTGAACGCCACCCGCGCTGCGGTGGAAGAGGGCATCGTTCCCGGCGGCGGGGTTGCGCTGCTGCGCGCTTCGAAGTTCATCAACTCCACCGGCGACAACGAAGACCAGGCCGCCGGCATCAACATCGTGCGCCGCGCCCTGCAGTCGCCGATCCGCCAGATCGCCGAGAACGCCGGCGCCGAAGGCTCGATCGTCGTGGGCGACATCAACTCCAAGAACAAGGCCAACTACGGCTACAACGCCCAGACCGACACCTATGGCGACATGATCGAGATGGGCATCGTCGATCCGGTCAAGGTGGTTCGTCACGCGCTGCAGGACGCCGCTTCGATCGCGTCGCTGCTGGTGACCACCGAAGCGATGGTCGCCGAAGCGCCGAAGAAGGACGCACC
Organism: Rhizobiaceae bacterium; assembly: GCA_028281105.1. Lineage (GTDB taxonomy): Bacteria > Pseudomonadota > Alphaproteobacteria > Rhizobiales > Rhizobiaceae > JANQKQ01. The sequence continues at coordinate 27,770 of JANQKQ010000020.1, read as the reverse complement.
GGCCGCCCCGGCAATGCCCGACATGGGCGGCATGGGCGGCATGATGTAGGCGCTTATCGCGCTTCACATCGCGATTTCGACGGGAAGGGCGGTCCAGGCGGGCCGCCCTTTTTGTTGTGATAGGTGAGACCAGGCACCAATCTCCCCCGCTAGGCGGAGATTGGCTGTGCGGCAAGGCCCACCACACCCACAACCGTCATCCCGGCGAAGGCCGGGATCCAGATGCGTCACCGCTTGCTCGGTGTGGGTTGGTCTTGCCGAGCCATCTCAAAACGGGTTTGCCGGCTCACCACTCCGCCGCAAACCACGAACCCGCCGATGCGTACCTGGACCCCGGCCTTCGCCTGGGTGACGGGAGGAGGCTTACGACACCTCATGGCTGTCCGCTCGCACGCCGTCCCCAGGCGATGGTTGTAATGCTATTTCGATCTGCTAAACGGTTTTCGACATTCGGACGCAAATGCGGCTTTGTCCATCGGACTGATCCAAGGTGCCGCGTCCAACCTGGTCCAATCCAATCGGGAGGAGGTTCCCGTGAACAACTCGTTGATTCTGCTCATCGCACGCATTCTGCTGTCGGCCATCTTCATCATGTCCGGCGCGTTCAAATTCGGCGATATCGCCAACACCGCCGGCTATATCTCGTCGGTCGGCCTGCCCGCGGGCACCGCGCTCGCCTGGCTGGCGGCGATCTTCGAGGTGGTGGTCGGTCTGATGGTGCTGGTGGGCTTTCGAACGGCGCTGGCCTGCTACCTGCTGGCCCTGTTCTGCATCTTCACCGCTTTCATGTTCCACTTCGATCCGGCCAACCAGGTCGAGATGGCCATGATGATGAAGAACCTGGCCATCGCCGGCGGCTTCCTGGCGCTGTCGGTCGCCGGCCCCGGCGCAATGTCGATGGAAGGCCGTAATTCGTAGGCTGGGATTTCCAAGCGAGGCTCGGTTGAAGGGCCGCCGGCGAAAGCCGGCGGCCTTTTCGTTTGAACGGGTCTGTCGGACGCGAATCGATCCTCTGCGCTCGCCAACTTCTGGCCCAACGCACCCGACCTTTGCCAAGGAGCCAGATGCGACTGGGCACGGCGGCGCCCCACCCACCGCCGTCATCCCGGCGAAGGCCGGGATCCAGGTGCGCCGACGCTTGCTCGATGTGGGTTGCTCTTGGCCGGGCCTATCCCTCCGTAGTCATCCGCCCTTGTGGCGAGGACCCAAGAGCTGAATGCTTTGGCGCATAATTTCTGGGTCCTCGGGATGATCCTCGGATCAAGTCCGAGGACGAAGATGACTAGATTGAGGGGGCGCGGTTTCCTGTCACACGGCGAACCCGCCGATGCGCACCTGGACCCCGGCCTTCGCCGGGGTGACGGGCACGGGGGCGGGGCGCCTATCGAGAGGCCGGCAGGCCCGCCAGCCCCGCCACGATCCGCTGGCGCAGCCGCTTCGCCTCGTCGCTCCACATCGCCCCCCGCGAGGCCAGCAGTTGGGCCTGGGAATGCAGGATGACGCCGTCGTCGAGCACCTTCAAATGGTTGGCGGCGAGCGTCGAGCCGGTCGTCGTGATGTCGACGATCACATCTGCCGAGCCGGCCGCCGGCGCGCCTTCAGTGGCGCCCAGGCTTTCCACGATGCGGTAGACGGCGATGCCGTGGTCGGCGAAGAACGCCTGGGTGAGCGCCCAGTATTTGGTGGCCACCCGCAGCCGCCTGCCGTGACGGGCGCGAAAGCCGGCGGCCACGTCGTCGAGATCGGCCATGCCGGCGACATCGATCCACGCATCCGGCACAGCAACCACCACGTCGGCTTGGCCGAAGCCGAGCGGGACTTCGAACGCCACGTCGCGGTCGACGTCGGCCAGGTTCTCGCGCACCAGGTCCTCCCCGGTCACGCCCAGATGCACGCGACCGTCGGCCAGGTGGCGGGTGATCTCGCCGGCGGACAGGAACGTCACCTCCACGTCGGCCTCGCCTTGCATGGTTCCGCGATAGCCGCGCCCGTCGAGCGGGGCGTGGATCGCAAGCCCTGCCGCCGCGAACGCCTCCAGCGTGTTGTCCTTGAGCCGGCCCTTGGACGGCACCGCGAGGGTAAGCGCGCTCATCGTCCGCCCCCTTCCAAGCGGTCGAGCCAGATGGAGAAGCCCACCGCCGGCTCGGGCCGCTTCGCCCCCAGCAGGCCGGCCAGCCGGTCGTAGCGCCCGCCGCCGCACACCGGTTGGCCCGCATCGCCGAGGAACATCTCGAACACCAGCCCGGTGTAATAGTCGAGGCGGCGGCCGAACGAGGCGTTGAAGCGTACCGCGATGCCTTCGCCGATGCGTCCGCGCAGCCCGTCGAGCCTCGCCAGAAGGCCGCTCGCCGCTTCACCCAGGTCGAGCTTGTGCCGGTCTTGGAATTGTTCCAGCGCCGCCGGCAACTCATCAGCGCCCGTCTCGATCGCCAGGAATGCGGACAGAGCGGCAAGCTGTTCGCCGCTCAGCCGGCTCGCCGCCAGCTCGGCCTGCTGCAGCGCGCGATCGCAGATCTCGTCGGCCGTGCGCCCGCCGCTGACGGGCAGGCCCGCATCGGCCATGCGTTCACCGACCCAGGCCAGCACCGGTTCGCGTTCGCCCGCCTGCAACGCCTGCGCGATCTCGTCCGGCATGTCGGCCGTCGACGAGCGCTGCGCGCCATTGGCCGAGATCAGCTGCAGATCGGCGGCGATGCGCTCGTCGTCGCCGAAGGCGCGGCCCAGCCGCTGGCGCCAGGCCGGCGGCAGGGCAAGCGCGTCGAGCATCGCCTCGAACAGGGTGTGGTCGCCCACTACGATCGACAGGTTTTTCGCCCCCGCCGCTGCCAGTGCGCCGACCGCGTGTTCCATGATCTCCACATCGCCGGTGAGCGCATCGCCCCCCCCGATCACCTCCATCCCCGCCTGGGTGAACTCCGCCGGCCCCTCGCGGCGCTGGCGGAACACGCTGCCGCCATAGGCGTAGCGTCCTGCGGCAGCGCCCGAGGCCAGGTGAGCAAGACAGACGGGAATGGTGAATTCCGGCCGCAGGCACAGCGGATTGCCGTCCCGGTCGGCGGTGATGAAGATGCGTCGGCGGATGTCCTCGCCGGCGGTGTCCAGAAACGGATCGGCAGGCTGCAGCAGGCCGATGTCGGGAAACGCGCAGCCCAGCGCGGCGAAATGGTCGCGGATCGCGGTGAGTGCCTGGCCGGCCATCGTCTCAGCGTCCGCCCCGCCGTCAGCCGGACTTGGCCTGGGCCTGCTCGGCCAGGATACGCTTGACCGTCTCGACCAGATCGTCTTCGGCCACCGCCACCTGGCCCGGCCGCTCGGCGCGCCATTCCTCGTTGGATTCGATCGCCTGTGCCTGGCGGCGGCCCTCGATCAGATCCTTGATCTGCACTTCGCCCTTGTCGCGCTCGTCCGAGCCCTGGATGATCGCCAGCGGACAACCGCGCCGGTCGGCATATTTGAGCTGGTTGCCGAACTTCTTCCAGTTGCCCTGATACATCTCGGCGCGGATGTTCGCCTGACGCAGTTGCTGCACGAAGCCCTGATACCGCCCCATCGCCTCGCCATCCATCACGGTCACCAGTACTGGCGCGGAGGTCTGCGCGCCTTGCAGCCGCCCGAGATTCTTCAACGCCGTCATCAGCCGCGACACGCCGATGGAAAAGCCGGTCGCGGGAACCGGATTGCCCCTGAACCGCGCCACCAGCCCGTCATAGCGCCCGCCGCCGGCGACGGAGCCGAACACGACCTCCTCGCCCTTCTCGTTGGTGACGGGGAAGGTCAGCTCGCACTCGTAGACGGGGCCGGTGTAGTATTCGAGGCCGCGGACCACCGAGGGATCGACCATTATCCGCGCGTTGCCGTATCCCGCTTCATCACACAACCTTGCAGCGACTCTCAGTTCTGCAAAACCCTCCAGCGCCGTCGGAGCATCTGACAGCTCTTCTTCAAAACGCGATATCGTCAGCTCGTTGGAAATTTTATGGTAGTGGTACTCGCCGTCTCCGGAGTCGATTCCTAGCCAATCCCCTCGGTCGTCCTCCGGTTTTTCCTGGCTGCTTTCCGTTGATGATTTGGACGTCATCAAGAAACGTTGCAAACGCTCAATTTGCGTCGCGTCCAACCCAACTCCGACGGTAAAGTCCCCACTCTCGTCCTTGCGACCTTCGCCGAGCAGTTGGCGAACCCCCCCAATCCCCACCCGATCCAACTTGTCGATCGCCCTTAGCACCCCAAGCTTCTGCCCCTCGTCGCTAACCCCGATCGCCTCCATCACCCCGTCAAGCACCTTGCGGTTGTTCACCCGCACCACATAGTCGCCGCGCTTGATCCCAAGCGCCTCCATGATATCCGCCATCATCATGCACATCTCCGCGTCCGCCTGGACGCCCGGGGCGCCGACGGTGTCGGCGTCCATCTGCATGAACTGGCGGAAGCGGCCGGGCCCCGGCTTTTCGTTGCGGAACACGTACCCGGCGCGATAGGTGCGGTAGGGGAGCTGGATGTCGTTGAAGTTCTGCGCCACGTGGCGCGCCAAGGGCGCGGTCAGGTCGTAGCGCAGGCTCATCCATTGGTCGTCGTCATCAGTCAGTGAGAACACGCCCTCGTTGGGGCGGTCGGCATCGGGCAGGAACTTGCCGAGCGCATCGGTATATTCCATCGCCGGGGTCTCGATGGGATCGAAGCCGTAGCACTCGAACACCTCTTCGATGGCGCGCGTCATCGCGCGCTGGGCGCGGATGTCGCTCGCGTCGCGATCGACGAAGCCGCGCGGCAGGCGGGCTTTCAACCGCTGCGGCTTTTTCTTCTTGTCCGCCATGATGATGAGGTCCGTGGAACTGCGCCGAGGGGTCCGGCAGGTTGTTAAATCAACGCTCTGGGGGAAGCAAGGCCGGCCTGCGCCTGCGGCATGTCAGGTCTGCACAGACCGCATTTGTCCGCCCGCCCGCGCCGCTCTATCTGCTCAATCAAAGCACAGGCGGCAACCGCCGCCCCGCCAGGAGCAGAGACCATGCGCATGTTCGAAACTTTCCGCGATTTCGCCGTCGACGTGATGCGCGCCGTGCGCCAAACGGTCGCCGTGCGCCATGACTATGTGGGCACCGCCCTGCAGCCGCGCATCTCGCGGCCTGCAGGCAAATAGGTTCGCCGCCTATTCCGGCCTGCCGTGCCGGCCGGAGCCTTGCGTGAACCGGGTGGCGCCCGCCACCGATTCTCCCGAGGCGATGGTCGCAAGCCCCAGCTTCATCTCATGAGCGATCGCTGAATCCTCATCCAGCGACCATTGCGCCAGCATCGACTGGCGATCGTTGCGCATGCAGGTTTGCGGCAGACGGGACAGCTCGTCCGCCAACGCGATCGCCGCGTCCAGCGCCCCGCCGGCCGGAGCAACCCGGTTGGCCAGGCCGATCTGCAATGCTTCGGCCGCATCCACCGGCCGGCCGGTCAGGATCAAATCCATCGCGCGCGAGGCGCCGATCAGCCGGGGCAGGCGGATCGTGCCCATGTCCACCAGCGGCACGCCGAAGCGTCGGCAGAAGATGCCGAACACCGCGTCGTCGCCCATCACCCGCAGATCGCACCACAACGCCAGTTCCATGCCGCCGGCCACCGCATGGCCCTCGATCGCCGCGATCACCGGTTTCGACAGCGTCATCCGCGTCGGTCCAACGGGGCCGAGGCTGTTGACGCCGCCGGGCTGAACCGGGTTCTCGCCGACCCCTTCGGATAGCGATTTCAGATCGAACCCGGCGCAGAACGCGCCGCCGGCGCCGGTGAGCACCGCGATGTCCAGATCGCCGTCCGCGTCGAAGTCGGTGAACGCCTCGTACAGCGCCCGCGCGGTTTCGCCGTCGATGGCGTTGCGCCGTTCGGGCCGGTTGATGGTCACGACCAGCACGCGGTCATGGGTGGCGAGTTCGAGATTGGGATAGGTTTTCATAGGAGCGATAGTGCCGGCAAACGGTTGCGATGAAAACCGCCCGGGCGGCCTCAACCAAGCCCAACCAGGATCGCAGCCACGCACAACGCCAGCCACCCCGGGTGCTTGCCACGCGTGTAGACCAGCACCAGCACGGCGCAGACCGCCACGGCGACGGCGATGGTCGCGGTGATGAACGTATGCTCCGGCGACGGCTCGCCCACCGTCGACAGCCGCCACAGCACCACCGCTACCGCTACGCCGAGCACGGAGAGCGCATGCCAGGTCGCCTGCAATATTCCCGCAACCGCGGCCGGCGGGCCGGCGGCCTTGCGCCAGTGGGAGAAGATCAGCCGCTCGCCCATGACCGAATGAGCCGCGGCCGTGAGCACCAACAGGCCGGCGGCGGCGAAAAGCGTGTTCATGCGCTCTCTCCCTGTGTCGCGCCGATGTCGCCGCGGCAGAAGCCTTCCGGCCAGTCGATCGCGTCGACGCGGGCATAGGCGTTCTCTCGCGCCTCGCCCAAGGTCCCGCCGATCGCGGTCACTGCCAGCACCCGGCCGCCATTAGCGACCAGTTGTCCATCCTTCATCGCCGTACCCGCATGGAATACCCGGCCGCTATCGCCCGGCTCCAGCCGCCCGCCGATCGCACTGCCCTTGTCATAGGCGCCCGGATAGCCCCGGGTCGCCATCACCACGGTGAGTGCGGCATCGTCCGACCAGTCCGCCTCGACCTCCAGAAGCCGTCCCTCGCTGGCGGCCAGCAGCAGCTCCAGCAGGTCGGATTGAAGCCGCATCATCAGCACCTGGCATTCGGGATCGCCGAAGCGCACATTGTATTCGATCAGCTTCGGCCCGCCCGCCGTCATCATCAGCCCGGCATAGAGTACGCCGATGAAGGGCGTTCCGCGCGCGGCCATCGCCGCGAGCGTCGGCACGATGATGGTGGTCATCACCTCGTCGATCGTCGTCTGATCGAGATTGCCCGCCGGCGAGAACGCGCCCATGCCGCCGGTGTTCGGCCCGGTATCGCCATCGCCGACCCGCTTGTGGTCCTGGGCGGTGCCCATGAGCAGGGCGGTCTGGCCGTCGCAGAGCGCGAAGACGCTGGCCTCGGTGCCTTCCAGCCATTCCTCGACGATCACCTCGCTGCCCGCCTCGCCGAACTCGCCCTCGAAACAGGCGTCCACGGCGTCGAGCGCTTCATCCAGGCTTTGCGCCACCACCACGCCCTTGCCGGCGGCCAGCCCATCCGCTTTCACCACGATCGGCGCGCCGCGCTCGCGCACATAGCGCTTGGCCTTGGGCGCGTTGTTGAAGCGCTCATAGGCGGCGGTGGGGATAGAGAACCGCGCGCACAGGTCCTTGGTGAAGCCCTTGGAGCCTTCCAGTTGCGCGGCGGCCGCGCTCGGGCCAAAGGCGGCGATCCCGGCGGCTTCCAGATCGTCCACCAGCCCGGCCACCAGCGGCGCTTCCGGCCCGACGACGACGAAACCGATGGACAAGGCGCGGCAGAACTCGATCACCGCGCCATGGTCGCTTACGTCCAGGTCAACGCATTGCGCGACCTCGCCGATGCCCGGATTGCCCGGTGCGCAATGCAGTTCGGCGAGCCGCGGAGATTGGGCCAGCTTCCACGCCAGCGCATGTTCGCGCCCGCCGCCGCCGATCAGCAGCACGTTGATCTTGTCGGCCGTCATGGCTTTTCGTCGCATCAAAGGCCGGCCGATGTAAAACGGTTGACCGCCACGCCCAAACCTGTCCACAAGCTTTTGCCATGAGCGAGCGCGCCGACATCGACGAACAGGGCAAGGTGGCGGACGCCATCCGCCATTCCTTCGTCTACTTCCTGCCGCGCCCGGTCTGGCCCTACGCGCAGCTGGCCCGCTGGGAGCGGCCGATCGGCTGGTGGCTGCTGATGTGGCCGTGCTGGTGGTCGACTGTGCTGGCGACGGGTGCCAGCGAACCGGCCACCCCGCCGGCCGCGACCATCGCCTGGTACCTGGCTCTGTTCACCGCCGGCGCCATCGTCATGCGCGGGGCCGGCTGCACCTATAACGACCTGGTCGATCAGGACATCGATGACCAGGTCGCGCGCACCCGCTCGCGCCCGCTGCCGTCGGGCCGGGTCAGCCGCGCCCAGGCGATCGCCTTCTTAGTCCTGCAACTTTTGATCGGGCTCGCCATCCTGCTGCAGTTCAACGCCACCACGATCATCGTCGGGCTCGCGTCCATGGTGACCGTGGTGATCTATCCGTTCATGAAGCGGATCACCTGGTGGCCCCAGCTGTTCCTGGGTCTGGCCTTCTCCTGGGGGGCGCTCGTCGGCTGGACGGCGATCGCGGCGGATGTGGCGTCGCCGGCGCTGGTCCTGTACGCCGGCTGCATCTTCTGGGTGATCGGCTACGACACCATCTACGCCCACCAGGACATCGAGGACGACGCGCTGGTCGGCGTCAAATCCACCGCGCGATTGTTCGCCGAGCGCACCAAACCCGCGCTGATCGCGCTTTATGCGGTTGCGCTGGCGCTGTTCGCGGTAGCGTTTTATCTGGCCGGGGCAGGCCCGATCGCCTGGCTCGGCCTGGCCGCCGGCGCCGCCCACATGGCCTGGCAGGTCGCCACGCTCGATATCCACGATCCCGAACGGTGCCTGAAATTGTTCAAGTCGAACAGCCACTTCGGCTGGATCGTCTTTGTTGGTCTGATGGTTGCTGCGATGGTCGGATAACGCGGCGTGCGCCCGCTATTGGAACTTGTCCGGCTTCACCCCCACCCCTAACCCCTCCCCTCAAGGGTGGTGTTATATTTCACAAACCTATCCCCGCCTCGCGCCGGATAGGATGCGACGAACGGCGCCTACACAGCAAGACAACTAGATTTGCGGCTGACGTACCGCCGGACTCGCTAGATGGGCAGCTGTGAATTTGTCCCTTAGTGACGAATACCTGTTCACCCGTCATCCGCTATGCTTAAAGCATACCGCCGTATGTTTCGTTACGTACGGACCGCGACAGGATGATTGATGGGAGTAGATAAGGACCTTAGAAATCGCCTAAGGGACGTCGACGTCGGCGCGTTGCGCGAACTGGCGCGCCAGGGCGAACATTGCCTGCACGGCACGGTGCAACTAGCGCTGGCGGCCGATCAGCGCGCCACTACGATGGCCGGCATCTGTGGGGCCGCCGCCGTCGCACTGGCGGCTGCTGTTGCTGTTCTGTTCAGCGCGGAACGGCCGGACGCCGCCATGATCGTCGCCTTCGCTACGGGCGGTCTCGTCCTGTTCGTCGCATCGGTCGTGTGCGCGTGGGCATCCCGCCCGATCGATTTTCACGTTGCGGGATACGAGCCGCGCGCATTGTCCGTTGCTGCAAGCCAGGAAAACTGGATGCTGATCTACCTAATAGAGGACCTTCAGCGCCGCATCGACGCGAATCGACTTGCACGTGAGGCGGAGACCCGCCAATACGAGTTGGGCCTCCTCATCGCAGCTTCGGCGATTCCGCTGGCTGTAGCTGCGTACGTAGTAGTACCCTACCTCAGTCGCCTTTCTTGAAGGGATTCTGAGGAGGAGGTTCCGGTGGCGGCGGTGGAGGTGTGCTGCGCCCAGGAGTGTCGCGCGGTTCCGTTGGCGGCGAGGGCGGTGGGGCTGGTGGTTTGGGCTCTCCGGACACTTGCGTTCCTCGTATGCTGGTCGGGGGTCTGAGCGGGCGCCAAGAATACACGAGTACAAGGCACAAGGCTAACAGATAGGCAAGAAAGCCGACAAGTCTCAAGCAAACAAGTTCCGCTAGGCTGCCCGCGAACTAGAGACGGACGACGACCCCGAGCGGTTCGACGAGCAGATTGTCAAATACCGGGCGTATGTTCAGTGCAGGAACGGTCGCAGGGGGTTTGTTAAATACCCCCTCAAAGGGGGACACCGCAGTGCCACTGGCTCTCTGTGTCATCCTCGGGCCGAGCGTCAGCCCGGTACCGGGGATCCATTCCTCTCCGCTTTCGGCGCTATGGACCTCACCATGTGGCGAAAGCGTAGAGGAATGACGCGTTGGGTTTGGCAAAGGGAAGGCGCGCGCCCCCCTTGCGGGGAGGGAATGAGGGTGGGGGTCGAAACAACGAAATAAGGCCGGTGCCGGCTTCCGCCGTCAGCGAACAAACAACCTACCGCCGCGCGATCAGCTCCGCGCTGCTCAGCCGCTCGACCGGTCCGACCGCGCCCGACTTGCGTGTGCGCAAGAACCGCGGGCGGCGGCGGGGGGCGGTGATGCGCTTGCGCCGTTCTAGCGGCGTCTCCAGCGCGATCGCGCCCAACTGCCGGCGCACCGGCTCGGCCATGCCGTCCTCGATGACCAGCATCGGCAGACCCATCATCCGGCTCCACGAATGCCAGTCCGCGGCAATGTCGTCGAGCGTTCCCGAAACCAGCAGCGGCAGGCAGAGCTGCGGGTCGGCGTGGTGCAGCTCCAGCGTATAGGTCGATCCGCCCGCCCCGTCGTCGATGACGCGCGCGGCGACGCCGGCGAACGCGCGTTTGGGCAGCGCGATCGAAACCGGCAGCCCGCAATCGAGATCGCGCTTGAGCACGGCGCCGGCCCGGTCGAGTGTGTATGAAAATCGATCTATCCGATCGCCTCGTTTGTCGGATTTCACCGATACGCGATGCGGAAGGTGGAAGGGATCGAGCCGCATAGCGCGGCCCGCCCATTCCGGGTTGGTCGAAGTGACCATCACGTGCCTCTCTGTCCCCTTCAGAGCCCGTTCTTCGCCGGGTCATCCTGTCGTCGCGATCGTTGGCTTTTGCTGCCCTTGTTTGTCGCGACGAGGGGGAAGTTAGCACGCAGGCGTCCGAATTGACTTAACGCACGCGGTAAACAAACGATTGCCCGCGAGCACGGTTAGCGCGCCGTAAAACGGTTAGCGGGGGGTGAAGGCGACGAGTGCGCCAATGGCATCCAGCAAACGACTCTACTGACAGAATGTTGTCAGCAGGCCCTCGGTAGAGTGGCCGCGAACCTGAGCCGGAAGAGCCGCCATGATACACCACGAACGAACCCTCGACATCGACGCCACGCCTGACGAGCTGTGGGCGGTGCTCGGCCGCTTCATGCACATCGACGAGTTCGCGCCGCTGGTGAAGTCTGTGGAAGCGCTCACCGATGGCGAGGACGGGGTGGGATCGAAACGCCGCTGCAGTTTCGAAAACGGATCGTCGGTGGTGGAAGAGGTGACCGAGTGGGAACCGGGCCGCCGGTATCGCGTCCGCCTGTCGGAAATGGACATGCCCCTGCATGAGGCCCACGCTGAACTCGCCGTCGAACCGCTGGGCTCCGGCCGGTCGAGGGTCCGATGGGGCATGGACTACCGCGTCAAGTACGGCCCGCTCGGCTGGCTGCTGGGCCAGACCATGATGAAGATGATGATGGGTAGGATCCTTGACGGAAACCTGATGGGGCTGGCCGAGAAGGTTCGCTCGAACCGGGTCGAGGTGCAGGTGGCTTGAGGTAGCAACGGCGGCGCGGGCAGGGCCGCCGAGACCGGCCCGCCGACGGCTGTGGCCGCTTTGAGCCCATTCGTACTGCTTTGCTGTGATGTATCCGATGACCGTTTCCAGCCCAATATCACGACTGCTGCAGACTGTGAAAGATTCTAGTTCGGCGGCTCCGGGTAGGGATGTACCAAAATCAAATTGAATTATGAGAATATTTGGCAGTACAAGAGGATTCAGCAGTTTTCGATTGATAATATGATCGCGAAAAGAGAGGTCGCTGGGAAAAATGAGAACTCTGTTGGCGACCATTGCTTTCATCCTATTGTGCTTTATGGGAACAGCCTCAGCTGATCGGTATCGTGTAGAGGGCAATGCACCGAACTGGTGCGAGATGGCGGCGACATACCTAGAACCGGTGGGAAACCGCCCTGACTTTAGATGTGCTGCAGATGGCAGCATGATTGAAGGAAGGCGATCTTTGTGCATCCGTCTCAACAATTATGGCTGTATTTGGCAGCGCCGTGCGACATGGCCCGGCACAGACATCAGGCCCAGCAATGATGGGGCACACGACGGGCGAGGCGGCAACAACGGGCATTCCGTTTTCCGTCACCCCGTCTATTCGTTGGCTGCCAAATTCCATTGGTTCGCAATCAAACGTGACACTAGTGCATTGGCGCTGGCCGAGATCTATCTGCCATGGTGCGATACGCTTGGATCGGTACAGCGAAGGGGTGGGTTCTATCGGTCATGCGATCTTGATCCTTCGCAACACCAAGACAACAGAAACTACTGTGAGAAGCCCGCCAATGGCCGGCCCGTTCCGGGGCAGTGTTCATCCTGTAACTGCCCGTCTGTCTTGGCGGCACGGTGGGTCGAAGGCAGCGGTTTCGGCGTACGAGATCAACTTCCGCTGGTGACTGCCGATGGAGAGCCAAGTGACCTGTTGGTCGAAATTGCGCTCAGAAATTCGGTGAATGAGCTGGGTGGCTATCGTCCCAATACGCGCGCGGTAGCCGAGGCTAAGGCGCTTTATGCTGAGATCTACAATTAGAGCTACTTCTTGCTGCGTCGTGCATCCGACTTGGGCACGACCTAAGGCTCCTGTTTGTTGCTGGCATGCCCGTTCACGGTCTTTGGTTTTGTTTTCGCGGCAAGGTGTTCGAAATAGGCGGGCAATGCTCAATGTTACTCCAAAGCGGCCGTTCGAGATTTTCCAATAAACGGTCAATTTGTCCGCAAACCCGACACCCGCTGTCTCGTGACCAGCGTCGGGGTGCTCGCCTGAAGCGTCCACCGGACCGATCATCACTGACGAGCACCTACTCCCCCGCCAGCACCTTCCCCGGATTCATAATCCCCAGCGGATCCAATACCCGCTTCACCGACCGCATCATCGCCATCTCCACCGGCGGTTTGATCCGCGCCAGCCGCTCGACCTTGAACAAGCCGATGCCGTGTTCGGCGGAGATCGAGCCGCCCAGTTCGCCCACCAGGTCGTACACTGCCTGGTTGACCTCGCCGCGCGCGCGCAGATAGGCTTCCGTGTCCATGTCGACGGGCTGGGAGAAGTTGAAGTGGATGTTGCCGTCGCCCATGTGGCCGAAGGCGACCATGCGCGCGCCCGGCGCGATTTTCGCGATCAATGTCTCGCCGCGTTTCAGCAGGGTTGGGATCTGGTTGAGCGGCACGGAGATGTCATGGGCGATCGACGCGCCCTCCAGCTTCTGCGTGGGCGGCAGGCGTTCGCGCATGGCCCAGAAGACCTCGCGCTGGGCCAGGCTCTCGGCGATCACCGCGTCGCGGATGCGGCCGGTCTCCAGGCCGGCTGAGAGGACTTCCTCGGCCAGGCCCCTGGCTTCTTCCGCCGAGCGTACCGAGGAGATCTCCACCAGCGCGTACCAGGGGTGCGGCTCGGTAAAGAGCTCGCGGAAGTCGGCGTGGTGGCGCACGACGAATTCCATGCCGATGCGCGGGATCAGCTCGAACGCCGTCAACTGTTGTCCGGCCGCCGCGCGCGCGTCCTCGAAGAACGCCAGCGCATCATCGGGTGAGGCGAGCGCCACGAACGCGACCTGGCGGTCCTTCGGCGCGGCGAACAGTTTCAGCACGGCCGTTGTGACGATCCCTAAGGTCCCTTCCGCCCCGATGAACAGATGCTTGAGATCGTAGCCGGTATTGTTCTTGCGCAGCCGGTTCAGGCCGTCCCAGATCTCGCCGGACGGCAGCACCACCTCCAGCCCCAGCACCAGATCGCGCATGTTGCCGTAGGCGAGCACGCCGGTGCCGCCGGCATTGGTGGAGATGTTGCCGCCGATCATGCACGAGCCCTGGGCGGCCAGCGACAGCGGGAACAGCCGGCCGGCGTCGGAGGCCGCGTTCTGCAGGGTCTCCAGCACAACGCCGGCCTGGGCGGTGACCGTGTTGCCGGTGGTGTCGATGTCGACGATCCGGTTCATGCGCTCCAGCGACACGACGATCTCGTCGCCCGCGGGCGAAGGCGCGCCCGCGCCCACATGTCCCGTATGCCCGCCCTGGGGCACGATCGGCGTGCGCGTTTCACTGGCTAGGCTCAGGATTTGCGACACCTGTTCGGTAGAGCCTGGCTTCAGGACAACCGGCGTGCGCCCGGCCACGATGCCGCGGTTCTCATCCGTGTAGTGGCTCTGGTCGGCGTCCGCGCGTAGCGCGTGGCTTTCGCCGACAACGGCGACGAACCGGTCGATCAGCTCCGAGGACGGCGGCGTGCTCATCGAACCCCTCTCATGCCGCCTGCGCCGGCGTGGCGGCGCGCGCCAGCCGGTCGTTGATGGCCGCGCCCAGCCCGTCGGCCGGGATCGGCTCGACGCAGATGGACGCGCAGCCCGCGCCGTCCAGTTCGCGCAGCATGCCATACAGATTGGTCGCCGCCTCGCGCGTGTCGCCGGCTTCGGAAAGGTTGCAGCTCACCACCGCTGCGGAGCGATCCCTGCCGTCGGCGGGGCCGAAAGCCAGCAGGCCGCAGCCGGGCTCGGCGGCGGCCGCCTCCAGCCGCAGCGGCGTGGCGGGCGCGTAGTGGCGGTCGAGCATGCCCGGCGCCTCGATCCTGCCGCTGGTGCGCTCCCGGCGCACGGCGACCGCGCCGGTCGCCTCGATCTCCTCGACGGTGACCGCGCCCGAGCGCAGCAGTTCGCATCCGCCGTCGACGATCTTGACGATGGTCGATTCGATGCCCGCCCGGCACGGTCCGTCGTCGAGAATGAGCAGATCGGTGTCGGCGAACTCGCCCGCCACATGCTCAGCCGTGGTCGGCGAGATCTTGCCGGACCGGTTGGCCGACGGCGCAGCGAGCGGGCGGCCGAACTGGGTGATGAGCTGGCGCGCCGGCCCTTGCGGACAGCGGATCGCCACCGTGTCGAGCCCGGCGGTCGCCAGGTCGTGCACGCCGCCTTCGGTTCGTACCGGCACCACCACGGTCAGCGGCCCCGGCCACAGCGCGTTCGCCAGCGCGCGCGCGGCATCGTCGAAGGCGCCGATCGCTTCCGCCATCGCCAAATCGCACACATGGCAGATCAGCGGGTTGAACTTCGGCCGCCCCTTCATGGCGAAGATCTCGGCGACCGCATCGCCGTTGGTGGCATCGCCCGCCAGCCCGTATACCGTCTCGGTCGGCAGGCCGACGCAACGGCCGGCGGCCAGGCGCTCGATCGCGCGCCGCCCGGCGGTCTTCCAGTCTTGCAGGGAGAGGATTTCGGTCATGGTTCGCGTCAATTGGCGCGCCGTTATACCCGATATCAAGGCCGATGCGCGGGTAATTTTTCGCCTCGCGAATGTGGCGCGCTCACCCGCTATTGACGTATACGTCAATTGCCAATAAGCCTGGACCGACCTGCCGGCGAGGAGAACGTTTCATGTATCGCGCACCCGTGGCCGACATCGCCCATTCGCTCAATCGGGTCGCCGATCTCGCCGGCGAACTGGAGGCGGGCCGGCTGCCCGGCCTGTCCGCCGACCTGGTCGACGCGGTGCTGGAGGAAGCCGGCCGCTTCGCCGGCGAGGAGATCGCGCCGCTCAACCGGGTGGGCGACGCCCACGGGACGCCGCTGAGAGACGGCGCGGTCACCATGCCGCCGGGCTTCAAGGACGTCTATCACAAGTGGATCGACGGCGGCTGGAACGCCATCGCCGGGCCGGAGGAATTCGGCGGCCAGGGCCTGCCCACCATGCTGGCGGTGGCCGTCGGCGAGATGTGGCAGTCGGCCTGCATGGCCTTCGGCCTGGGCCCGCTGCTCACCATCGGCGCCATCGAGGCGCTGCACCATCACGGCTCCGACGAGTTGAAGGCCAAGTTCTTAGGCAAGCTGGTCTCGGGCGAGTGGATGGGCACGATGAACCTGACCGAGCCCCACGCCGGCTCGGACCTGGGCACGCTGAAGACCCGCGCCGAGCCAGTCGGCGACGGCGCCTACCGTATCTTCGGCCAGAAGATCTTCATCACCTATGGCGAGCACGACATCACCGACAATATCTGCCACCTGGTGCTGGCGCGCCTGCCCGATGCGCCGCCCGGCACGCGGGGCATCTCGCTGTTCCTGGTGCCGAAGTTTCTTTTGAACGAGGACGGGTCGCCGGGCGCGCGCAACGATGTGCTGTGCGCGTCCGTCGAGCATAAGCTAGGCATCCATGGCTCGCCCACCTGCGTGATGATCTACGGCGACGGGTTCGATGGCGCTGACGTGGGGGAACCCGGCGCGGTCGGCTATCTGGTGGGCGAGGAGAATCGCGGGCTCGCGTGCATGTTCACCATGATGAACAACGCCCGGCTCAACGTCGGCGTCCAGGGCGTGGCGATCGGCGAGGCCGCCTATCAGCACGCGCTCGCCTACGCCCACGAGCGCCGCCAGGGCAAGGCGCCCGGCCATGCCGGCGAGGCGATGAGCCCGATCGTCGACCACCCCGACGTGGCGCGCAACCTGCTGACCATGAAGTCGCTGGTGGGCGCCGCGCGCGGCATCTGTCATTTGTGCGCCCACGCCATCGACCGGGCGCGAGATGCGGAAGGCGATGAGGCCAAACGCTGGGCCGAGCGGGCAGGGCTTTTAACCCCGATCGCCAAGGCGTTTTCCACCGACATCGGCTGCGAGGTGGCCAGCCTGGGCGTGCAGGTGCACGGCGGCATGGGCTTCATCGAGGAGACCGGCGCGGCCCAGTTCATGCGCGACGCGCGCATCAACCCGATCTACGAAGGCACCAACGGCATCCAGGCGATCGACCTGGTCACCCGCAAGCTGCCTCTGTCGAATGGCGCGGCGGTGGGTGCGTTTCTAGACGAATTGGCCGAGACTGCGGCGGCTGTGCGCGGCGCCAACGAGGCCGGGTTCGGCGACACCGCCGACCGGCTGGACGAGGCGATCAACGACGCGCGCGAGGCGGCGGCCTGGCTCGGCAAGGCATTGGCCGATGGCGATACAAAGTCGGCGCTGGCCGGCGCCACTCCGTTCACCCGCCTGTTCGGGCTCGCCGCGGGCGGCGCCTGCCTGGCGCGGGCCGGGTTGGGCGGGGACGGCGCGGGCCGCCGCGAGCTGGCGCGCTTCTTCGCCGAGAACCTGCTGGTGGAGACCGGCGCGCTCAAACGAACCGTGATCGAGGGCGGCGAAGCCCTGCAGCTTGCGCACAAGCTGCTCGACGTCGCTTAAATCTTTGTTTTTACGCACTTTCGCGAGCGCAAAAGTCTGCAACTTTTGCTGAAAGTGCTCCAGGACCGAACCAGGAGACACGCCCATGAGCGAGTTCATCGACGTATCCGCCGAAGGCGGCGTGCAGACGATCCGCATCAACCGGCCGGACAAGAAGAACGCGCTGACCCACGACATGTACGCGGCGCTCGCTTCCGCGCTCGACGCGGCCAATGGCGACGAAGCCATCCGCGCCAGTGTGTTCCTCGGCACGCCGGGCACGTTCACCGCCGGCAACGACATCGGCGATTTTCTCGCCGTGGCCATGTCCGGCAAGCGCGACAAGATGGCGGTGGTCGATTTCCTGGAACGCATCATCATGGCGCCCAAGCCGCTCATCGCCGGCGTCGACGGGCTGGCGATCGGCCTGGGCACCACCATGCTGATGCATTGCGATCACGTGGTCGCCTCGCCCGATAGCACCTTCCACACCCCGTTCGTCGATCTCGGCCTGGTGCCGGAAGCCGGCTCCAGCCTCATCGGCCCGCGTTTCATGGGCCATCACCGCGCGTTCGAGCTGCTGGCCATGGCCGAGCCGATGTCGGCCCAGGCCGCCGTTGACGCCGGCTTCGTCAACGCGCTGGTCGACGCCGACCAAGTCGAGGCAGCGGCGCTCGACGCGGCACGGACCATCGCCGCCAAGCCGCCCGAGGCCCTGGCGATCGCGCGCCGGCTCATCCGCGGCGACCGCTCCGACGTCCTGGAGCGCATGCGTGAGGAGCTCGAACTGTTCTCGCAGCGCCTGGCCTCCGACGAAGCCCGCGCCGCCTTCATGGCGTTCATGAACAAGGGTCAGAAGAAGGCTTCGTAGCTGGGGCCCCAATCTCCCCCGCAAGCGGGGATAGTGGTGGATGTGGCTTCGGCCGTGCCCCACCCACCACCGTCATCCCGGCGAAGGCCGGGATCCAGATGCATCGCCACTTGCTCGGTGTGGGTTGCTCTTGGCGAAGCATTCCGGCGGGTGACTTACGGTTCGCCACTCTCCATCGAACCACGAAGCCCAGGAGACGCACCTGGATCCCGGCCTTCGCCGGGATGACGGGAGTGGGTGGGAGGGCCTCGCCCCGAAAATCAATCGCTGGGATACGGATTAAGCTTCAGCGCTTCCAGCAGGCTCTGGCCGATCGCAATGGGATCGGGGGCCTGGGTTGGTGAGCCGGGTCGGTTGGAGCCGGTGACCACCACGTCGAGGCCGCCGTCGGGCGAATTCGGCGCTGGCGGCCGCAGCTGCGAGACCGGCGGCGTGCGTCGCGCGCGCGGGACGGGCAGCGCCGGCGGCGGTGCGACGTCTTCGGCGGTGACGAACAGGGAACGGTCGTGCTCGTAGATCGGCCCGCGCAGGTCGCCCATCTTGCGCGCGGCGGCGCGAGCGGCGGCCAGCTCGATGCTCTTGTCATAGGTCACCGGCTGCTGCGCATGAGCGCCGGCGACCAGACAGCCGGTAATCGCGATGACGGCCGGTATTCGCATTGGGGCGTGATCCGAGGATTGGTTCGGTTGCCCCCAATCTCCCAGAACGGCGTTATCGAACCGCCAAGAAACCTGGTTAACGAAGAGTTGCCCGGGGGTTGGGACACGGCCAATCTCCCCGCAAGGGGGAGATTGCAGGTGCCGGTCTCGCCGCTTACTGCACCGTAAGCCGCAGCTTCTCCACGGCCATGTCCGCCGCTTCGCCATAGGCAATCGTGCGCAGCAGCTGGCCTTCGCCGTCCATCAGGAAGACGGAAGCGGTGTGGTCCATGGTGTAGTCGCCGTCTTCCAGCGGCACGCGGTTGAAGTAGACGCGGTAGGCGCGCAGCATCTCCTCAACCTTTTCCTTCTCGCCGGTGATGCCGACGATGCGCGGGTCGAAGGCGCTTAGATAGTCCGCCATCAGTTCCGGCGTGTCGCGCTCGGGGTCGACGGTAACGAAGTAGTAGCCCATCGCGTCGGCGTCGCCGCCCAGTTCCTCCAGCCAGTCGGTCATCTCGAACAGGGTGGTCGGACAGACCTCCGGACAGTGGGTGAAGCCGAAGAAGATCGCGTGCGGGCGGCCCAAGATATCGTCGCGCGAGATCGCGCCGCCGTCGTGGCGCACCAGGTCGAAATCGCCCCCCATCTCGACGCCGGCCACCACGGCCCACGGCTTGCCGCCGCCGGGCAAGCCGATAAACCAAAGATAGGCGAAGGCGACGAGCGCTACCGCCACCGCGCTCCACAGGACGACCCGCAGCCGCCTCATGCGCGCAGGCCGCCGCTGGAGACGTGGTCGCGGCCCAGCGCGGCGAACACCGTCGCCACGATGCCCTTCGCGTCCAACCCGGCGCCGGCATACATCGCGCCCGGGCTGGCCTGGTCGACATAGGTGTCGGGCAGGAACATGGAGCGGAACTTCAGCCCGCCATCGGCCAGCCCGCGCTCGCCGAGGAACTGCCCCACGTGCGAGCCGAACCCGCCGACCGCGCCTTCCTCCACGGTGATCAGCGCCTCGTGCCCGCGCGCGAGCCGCCCGATCAGCTCTTCGTCGAGTGGCTTGGCGAAGCGGGCGTCGGCCACCGTGGTCGACAGGCCGTAGGTGTCGAGTTCTTCCGCCGCCGCCAGACATTCGCCCAGCCTGGTGCCGAACGACAGCAGCGCGATCTTGGAGCCTTCGCGCAGTACCCGGCCCTTGCCGATTTCCAGCACATCGCCGCGCTCGGGCAGTTCGATACCCACCCCTTCGCCGCGCGGATAGCGGAACGAGATCGGCCCTTCGTCATAGGCCGCCGCCGTGGCGACCATGTGCACCAGCTCCGCCTCGTCGGCCGCGGCCATCACGGTGAAGCCGGGCAGGCAGCCCAGATAGGCCACGTCGAACGAGCCGGCATGGGTCGGCCCGTCGGCGCCGACGAAGCCGGCCCGGTCGATGGCGAAGCGCACGGGAAGCTGCTGGATCGAGATGTCGTGGACGATCTGGTCATAAGCGCGCTGCAGGAAGGTCGAATAGATCGCCGCGAACGGCTTGTAGCCTTCGCTCGCCAGCCCGCCACAGAAGGTGACCGCGTGCTGCTCGGCGATGCCCACGTCGAAGGTGCGCCCGGGGAATTCCTTGCCGAACAGATCGAGCCCGGTGCCCGACGGCATCGCGGCGGTGACCGCGACTATTCTGTCGTCGGCGCGCGCTTCTTGCGTAAGCGCCTGCGCGAACACGCGGGTGTAGCTGGGCGCGTTGGCGGCGGGCTTGGCCTGCGCGCCGGTGATCACGTCGAACTTCGACACGCCGTGATATTTGTCGTTGGCTTCCTCCGCCGGCGGATAGCCCTTGCCCTTGCGAGTGATGGCGTGGACCAGGATCGGACCGACGCCGGCGTCGCGCGCGTTGCGCAGCACGGGCAGCAGGTGCTCCAGATTATGGCCGTCGATCGGGCCCAGATAATAGAAGCCCAGCTCCTCGAACAGGGTGCCGCCGGTCCAGAAGCCGCGGGCGTATTCTTCCGTTTTCTTCGCCTTCTCGTGCAGGAATTTCGGCAGGTGCCCGGCGAGCTGCTTGGCGGTCTCGCGGATCGACAGATAGGTCTTGCCGGAAACCAGCCGCGCCAGATAGGCGCTCATCGCGCCGGTAGGCGGCGCGATCGACATGTCGTTGTCGTTGAGCACGACGATCAGCCGGGCATCGAGCGCGCCGGCATTGTTCATCGCTTCATAGGCCATGCCCGCCGACATCGCCCCGTCGCCGATCACCGCGACCACGTGCCGGTCCTCGCCAGCCAGTTCGCCGGCCACCGCCATGCCCAGGCCGGCGGAGATCGAGGTAGACGAATGGGCCGCGCCGAACGGGTCGAACTCGCTCTCGGCGCGCTTGGTGAAGCCCGAAAGCCCGTCCTGCTGGCGCAGCGTGCGCATGGCGCCACGCCGGCCGGTCAGGATCTTGTGCGGATAGCTCTGATGGCCCACGTCCCAAATCAGCCGGTCGCGCGGCGTGTCAAACACGTGGTGCAGCGCCACCGTTAGCTCGACCACCCCCAGCCCCGCGCCCAGATGGCCGCCGGTCTGCGAGACGATGTCGACGAGTTCGGCGCGCAGTTCGTCGGCAAGCTGCGGCAGCTCGCGATCGTCGAGCTTGCGCAGATCGGCGGGCGAGCCGATCGTGTCGAGAAGCGGGGTATGCGGGCTGTTGCTCAACTTCAGCTATCCTTCGCCGACTTCCTGCCAATCGCGAGGAAACAAACCCCGTCGTTTAATCTAAGTCGCGTGCGGGGGCGGGCAAGGTCGATATTGCCGCACCGCGAAATCATGGATCGAGCGGCTCGGTGCCGGCCGGCTTGCCGTCGGCCGAGACGCGGATCTTCTCCACCTTGTCCTCGGCCGCCTTCAGCAGCACCTGGCAATGACGCTTGAGCGCCTCGCCGCGTTCGTAGATGGCGATCGACTTGTCCAGCGGCACGTTGCCCTGTTCCAAATTGCCGACGATCGCTTCGAGCTCTTCGAGCGCCTTTTCGAAGCTCAGTTCGCCGATGTCGGCGTGGTCGGGTTGTTCGCTCAATGGTCGGCTCCGCTGCCGGTTGGATTATCCGCTCATCAGCCTGTTTACATGGGCGCTTACCGACTGGGCAAGGCCGGTCAGGTCGTAGCCGCCTTCGAGCAGGGAGACGACCCGGTCGTCGGCGTGGCTGTCTGCCAGTTCCATCAGCTTGCCCGTCGCCCAGTCGAAATCGTCGGCGACAAGCTCGATATTGGCCAGCGGGTCCAGGTGATGGGCGTCAAACCCGGCGGAAATGAGGATGAGATCGGGGCAGAAATCGTGCACCGCCGGCAGCACGCGGTCGTTGAACGCGGCGCGGAACGCCTCGCCGCCGTCGCCGGGCCGCAGGGGCGCGTTGTAGACGTTACCCACCCCGGTCTCGCGCTCCGCGCCGGTGCCGGGATAGAGCGGCATCTGGTGGGTCGAGGCGAACAGGACCGACGCGTCTTCATAGAAGATGTCCTGGGTGCCGTTGCCGTGATGGACGTCCCAGTCGACGATCGCCACCCGCTCGGCGCCGTATTTCTCCTGGGCGTAGCGCGCGGCGATGGCGATGTTGTTGACCAGGCAGAAGCCCATCGCCGTGGTCTTTTCCGCGTGATGGCCGGGTGGGCGCGCGGCGACGAAGGCGTTGTCGGCGCCGTCTTCGAACACCGCGTCGACGGCCTCAAGCGCCGCACCGACAGCGTATTGCACCGCCTCCCAGCTCTTCGGGCTGGCCGAGGTATCCGCATCGATCGACGCCAGGCCGGTCTCGGGAATGGAGGAGCGCACGCGGTCCAGATAGCTTTGCGGATGCGCCAGCGCGAACACCGCCGGGTCCGCCGGCTGCGGCGTCACCCGCTCCAGGCCGTCGAACGCGTCGTCATCCAGCGCTTCCGCAACCGCGCGCAGCCGGTCCGGCCGCTCGGGATGGCCCGGCGGGGTCAGATGTTCGAGATAGATATCGTGGCTGTAGAATTGTGTGGTCACGCACGCCCCGCACGTTCGTTGGTTTCAGCGACTAAGAGCATAAACCGACCCGTCGGCCAAGCCGACGGTGAGGATAAGCCCGTCACCGGCGCCGGTAACCCCAATCGCCTTGTCGATGCGCCCGGGCAGGTCGATGCGCTCAAGCTCCTTGATGCCGGCCGATGTCAGCGCGACGATGATAAGCGCATCGCGGCTGCGCGACGGCACCGCCAGCGCGCGCGGAAACTCGTGCGAATAGCGCACCACCGCCGACAGGCGCTGCTCGGGTGAGCCGATCACGTGGTTGGAGAAGCCGTTCGCATGAGCGAGCCGCAAAAGCCGGCCGCCCGAATAGCGGAAGAATTCCAGCCGCCCGCCGATATGCGGCGTGACCACCAGGGCGACTTCGGGCGTGCTACGGCCGGCGAACCGGTCGATGCCGGCGATGTTGAGCCACCGGTTGGCGCGGCCGATCTTCGGTCCCTCGGCGAGTTTTTCCAGCGCACCGTCGATCAAGCCGAAGACCGCCAGACCCGCGCCGTCGCCCGCGCCCGAGACGATCGTGATCACTTCGGTGGCGCCGTCGCCGTCCAGATCGGCCAGCCGGGGCGTAAGGTCTTCAAAGACTTCGGACTGCGGCAGTTCGTAGGTCAGCACCGCGCCCGCATCGGTCTCCACCCGCACGCCACCCGCCTCGATATCGTCGCCCAGCACGGCGTGCCGGTAGCGCCGGGTCGGGTCGACATACCAGGCGCGCGCGATGCCACCGGTCGATGCCATGGCGATGCGCCCGCCGGGGATGCCGTTGCTGGCGAACGGTCGGCTGTCGGGCACGATTTCAGCGGGAACGCCGGCCGCGTCGATCCGCTCGACGCGCCACTCGGCATTGGCAAAGGCCGGCAGCGCCCAGGCCAGCGCCAGCGCCGCGAAGCGCATGGCCGCGCCCATCGCGCCTATTCGCATAGGGTGGTCTTGGCGATCTCGATGCCGAAACCGTCCAGGCCCACATAGCGGCGCTCGCGGCTGGCGATCAATTCGATCGACTCGATGCCCAGATCGCGCAGAATCTGCGCGCCCAGACCGATCTCCAGCCATTCGTCCTTACGCCGCCGCGCCGAGCCGTGGCCTTCGCGGTCGCCGGCCGTCGCGTCTTCCCAGCTCGCCGCGTGGGACACGCCGACGGCGCCCTCGCGCAGATAGACCACCACGCCCCGCCCGCGCTCGCCGATCATCTCCAGGGTCGGCGCCAGCCCGCCGGTGGCGCCGAACACGTCGCCCAGCACCGATTCCACGTAAAGGCGCACCGGCACGTCCTTGCCGTCGCGAATGTCGCCATAAACGACGGCCAGATGGTGCATCGGGTCCCACGGCGTCTTGTAGCTGACCGCCTTGGCCGCGCCGGTCGGCGTGTCGATCGCGAACTCCTCGACCCGCTCGATCAGGCTCTCCTGGCGCTGGCGATAGGAGATCAGGTCGGCCACCGACAGAACGCGCAGTTCGTGCTCTTTGGCGAACGCCGTGACCTGCGGCCCGCGCATCACGGTGCCGTCGTCGTTGACCAGTTCGGAAATGACGCCCACCGGCGTGATCTGCGCCAGCCGGCACAGATCGACAGCGGCCTCGGTATGGCCGGAGCGCATCAGCACGCCGCCCTCCTTGGCGATCAGCGGGAAGATGTGGCCGGGGCGCACGAAGTCGCCGGCTCCGGCGTTGGGGTTGGCCAGCGAGCGCACGGTCGAGGTGCGCTCTTCCGCCGAAATCCCGGTGGTGGTGTCGTGGCGATAATCGACCGAGACGGTGAACGCGGTCGAATGCGGCGCGTCGTTGTCGGCCACCATCGGCGCCAGGTTGAGCCGCTTGGCGTCGGCCGGCGTCATCGGCGCACATACGATGCCCGAGGTGTGGCGGATGATGAACGCCATCTTCTCGCCCGTGCAGTGGGTAGCGGCGACGATCAGATCGCCCTCGTTCTCGCGGTCGTCGTCGTCGACCACGACGACGATCTCGCCCGCCTCGAACGCACGGATCGCCTCGACCACCCTGGCCTGATCATACACCATCGCGTAAGCCCTTCAGCCCCGGCCCGTCTGGCCGCGATGCATCAGATAGTGGTCGGCGAGCGCACACGCCACCATCGCCTCGCCGATCGGCACCGCGCGGATGCCCACGCACGGATCGTGCCGGCCCTTGGTGCTGACTTCGATCTCGTTGCCGTTGGCATCGATGCTGCGCCTTGGCGTCAGGATCGACGAGGTAGGCTTGACGGCGAACCGCGCCACGATCGGCTGGCCGGTCGAAATCCCGCCAAGGATGCCGCCCGCGTTGTTGGACAGGAACTTCGGCGCTCCGTCCTCGCCCGCGCGCATCTCGTCGGCGTTTTCAACCCCGGTGAGTGCGGCTGCGGCGAAGCCGTTGCCGATTTCGACGCCCTTGACCGCGTTGATCGACATCAGGCCGGAAGCGATGTCCTGGTCGAGCTTGGCGTAGATCGGCGCGCCCAGCCCCGCCGGCACCCCGCTCGCCTCGATCTCGATCACCGCACCCACCGACGAGCCGGCCTTACGGATGTCGTCGAGATAGGCGGCCCATTCGTTGGCTGCGCCGGGGTCAGGGCAGAAGAAGTCGTTGTTGGCGGCCTCGTCCCAGTCCCACCTGGCCCGGTCGATTGTCTTGCCACCGATCTGCACCAGCGCGCCGCGCACGGCCATCCCCGGCACGATCCTGCGCGCCAGCCCGCCCGCCGCCACGCGCATGGCGGTCTCGCGCGCCGAAGAGCGCCCGCCGCCGCGATAGTCGCGAATGCCGTACTTGGCCTCGTAGGTGTAGTCGGCGTGGCCCGGCCGGTACTGGTCGCGGATCTGCGAATAGTCCTTCGAGCGCTGGTCGACGTTCTCGATCACCATCGAGATCGGCGTGCCGGTGGTGGTCAGCGTATCGCCGCCGTCGTCGTTCGCCAGGACCCCCGACAGCACCTTCACCGCGTCCGGCTCGCGCCGCTGGGTGGTGAACCGCGACTGGCCCGGCCGGCGTCTGTCCAGCCACGCCTGCAGTTCGCCCACCGTGAACTCGATGCCCGGCGGGCAGCCGTCGATAACGCAGCCGATCGCCTCCCCATGGCTCTCGCCCCAGGTGGTGACGCGAAACAGATGGCCGAACGTGTTGAACGACATGATGAATTTCCGGGCAGATTTCCGGTGAATTTCTGCCGGGCACTGGTAGGCCACGGGTGGTTTCAGGTCAAATGGTTTGCGGGAGGATGTGGCCGCAGCGGGAGGGCACGGCCCCCTCTCTCCCCTCAGGGGAGAGATGTCGGCGTAGCCAACAGTGAGGGGCGGAGCGGCGGGCACGGAGTATGCGACCGCACCCCCTCTGTCCCTTCGGGACATCTCCCCCTGAAGGGGGAGAGCGGCCGTGCCCAATCCACTCCTGTCATCCTCGGTCCCTCAGTTTAGTCATCCTCAATGCAAGCCCGAGGATGACTATGTTGATAGGCCTGCCCAAGGGCAATCCATACCGAGCAAGTGGCGATGCACCTGGATCCCGGCCTTCGCCGGGATGACGGCGGTGGGTGGGGTGCGGCCGTGCCCCTCTCTCCGTCACCCCGGCGAAGGCCGGGGTCCAGGTGCGCTTCGGCGGGTTCGTGGTTTGCTGGAGGGTGCGGAGGCGGCAGCGCATCCATTTAAAACTCGCCGCTTACACGAACTCCTCCTCACCCCGCCGGATCACCAGCACCTTGTCTTGCGGGAAGACAAAGCCGCCGGCCTCTTCCGGGTCGAGGGCGAGCAGGTGGTAGCGCAGCACGCGGCCGACCACGCCGTGGGCGGCGACTACGGCGTCGCGCTGCAACTCGTCGTGCCATTGCGCCACCCGGGTAAGCGTCATCTCGTGGCTTTCGCCGCCTTGCGGACAAAACGTCCAGCGGTTGGCCTTGCGATAGCGGTGCAGTTCGCGGTTCGCCGCCTTGAACTCGGCCAGCGTCACCCCTTCCAGCACCCCGTAGGAGGCCTCGATCAGCCGCTCGTCGATGCGGTAGTCCGCCCGCGCCAGCCCCATCGCGGCGCGGACGCGCTCCATGGTCTCCTTCGCGCGCGACAGCGGGCTGGAAATGAAATCGAGCCCATCGGCGCCTTCCAGCAGCCCGGCGAGCTTGCGCCCGTTGTCATCGGCCTGCGATCGGCCCAGCGCGTTAAGCGGCACGTCCTGGCGGCCTTGGAAGCGCAGTTCCGCATTCCAATCGGTCTGGCCGTGGCGGACGAAATAGACGGTTACCGGGGGCATTCCACTGACGTTGGCTGACAGTCGCGCGGGCGATGTGCCCGCCCGCACCCATAGATGATTCGCGGCTATAAGGGGCTTCTAAACCACCGATATGTCAGGCGCATCGACCGCCTTCATGCCCACCGTGTGGTAGCCGGAGTCGACGTGGTGGATTTCGCCGGTGACCGCGCGCGACAGGTCCGACAAGAGATACAGCGCCGCGTCGCCCACCTCGTCGATGGACACCGTGCGCTTGAGCGGCGAATTGTATTCGTTCCATTTCAGAATGTAGCGGAAGTCGCCGATGCCGGACGCCGCCAGCGTCTTGATCGGGCCGGCGGAGACCGCGTTGACGCGGATATTCGAGTTGCCCAGATCGACGGCCAGATATTTGACCGAAGCCTCCAGCGCCGCCTTGGCCACGCCCATCACGTTGTAATGGGGCATGACCTTTTCCGCGCCGTAATAGGTCAGCGTCAGGATGGAGCCGCCCTCGCTCATCAGCTTCTCGGCGCGCTGGGCGACCGCGGTCAGCGAATAGACCGACACGTCCATGGTGTTGCGGAAGTTCTCCGGCGAGGTCTCCAGGTAGCGCCCGGTCAGCTCGTCCTTGTCGGAGAACGCGATGGCGTGGACGAGGAAATCCAGCCGGTCCCACTTCTTCGCCACCGTGTCGAACACCGCGTCGATCGATTCGGGTTGGGTGACGTCGCAGTCGCCGGCCACCCACGCGCCCAGCGAGTCCGCCAGTGGCTCGACGCGCTTGCGCAGCGCGTCGCCCTGATAGGTCAGCGCCAGCTCCGCACCGGCCTCGGCGCAGGCCTTGGCGATCCCCCAGGCGATCGATCGATTGTTGGCAACCCCCATCACGAGACCGCGTTTCCCAGCCATCAGCCCGCTGGTTCCAGTCATCGTTACCCTCCGCAACCTCAACGCCATTTTCGTATCGCACAACCCCATCGGG
>JANQKQ010000016.1 GCA_028281105.1 Rhizobiaceae bacterium | reverse complement strand
CTAGAGCGTTTCACATTTTGATTGAAGCGTATCCTGCGTTGGAGACGTAGTTTGCGCACTGGCTTGGTTTGATGGTCTCGATGAGGTTTCCGAGGAACCTCCATGTCTCCTCGACAGTCCGCTTTTGCGCCATTCTCATCCAGTGCTTGATCTGTGCGAAGGCCTGTTCGATCGGGTTGAGGTCCGGCGAGTATGGCGGCAGGAACCACAGCCGCGCGCCGGCTTTCTTGATCGTTTGGCGGATGATCTTGGCCTTGTGGCTCGCCAGATTGTCGAGGATGACGATGTCGCCGGGCCTCAGGGTGGGGACGAGCGCCTGTTCCACATAGGCCTTGAAGCACGCGCCGTTGATCGGGCCGTCGAAGACGCACGGCGCGGTGAGCCGGTCACAGCGTAGCGCGCCGATGAAGGTCATGGTGCGCCATTTTCCATGGGGCGCGAAGGCCCTCAGTCGCTCGCCCTTCGCCCCCCAGCCGCGCAGGGGCGCCATGTTGGTCTTGATCCAGGTCTCGTCCACAAAGACCAGTCTGGCCGGATCGAGCCTACCCATGAAGCCCTTCCAACGTCGCCTTCGCCGAGCGATGTCGGCGCGGCCCTGCTCAAGGGCGAACAGGCTTTTTTTTGAAGCTCAGCCCTTCACGGCGCATGAAATGCCACACGCCATTGTGGGAAACCTCAACCCCTCTGTCCCCCAGAAGGGCCGCCAGCCGGTGCAAGCTCAGGTGCGGGGTGTGCTTGATCTGCTCAAGGATGAACTCGCGGTGCTTATCGAGCACCGACGTGCGGTTGCCGCCCATCGGTGACGGGCTCACGGACCCCGTCGAGCGGTAGCGCTGGTGCCACTTGACCACCGAAGACACCGAAACCCCGAAGCGCTCCGCCACCCGCCGAACCGTCTCGCCGCCTTCAACCGCTCCCACAACACGTTCACGAAGATCGTTCGAATAAGGCTTCATGATCGCCAGCCTCCAATCCCGGCAACCAGCTTGAATCACAAATCCCAGGACAGGGGAATCCCAAACCGATTCAATCTCAAAGTGAAACGCTCTAAGCTCCAATGCTCCCCGCCTCCCGCCACCCATCGAAAATCCTCAACGCCGTCTGCGCGAACTCGTCATCATTGATGTGGCAGTCGAGATCGTGCAGGTCGACATTGTCCGGACAGCCCGAGCGCATCTCTTCGCAGAATGCGGCAAGGCCGGTCGCGTCGTGCAGATCGGCGCCCGGGCGGTCCCATTCGCCGCAGCCGCCGTTGGGCAGCAGCAGCGCCGTCGGCCCCGTCGCCTGCGCCAGTTGCGCGGTGTGGGCGCGGGCGACCTGGCGGCGTTCTTCGTCGTTGAGCACGATCGAGGTGATCAGCCGGTTGTGGGCATGGGCGGGATGGTCGGTCCATTTGTCCGGCAATGGCTGCCAGCCGACCAAATCCACTAGGTCGTAGCAGCCGGGCGCGACCAGTTGCGGCACACCGGCCCGGCCCGCGCCCGTCAGCCGGTTGGCGCCGGCGCTGACGTTGGAGCCGTGGACGTGGTTGCCCAGTTCCTGGGTACAGAAATCGAACACGCAGGCGAACGCGCCAGATACCGCCAGCGCCTCGAAGGCGCGCCCGCCCATGCCGGTGGCGTGGAAGACGGCGACCTCGAAGCCGCGCGCCTCCAGTTCCGGTTTCAGCGCCACCATGTAGGTGAGCGCCGACTTGCCCAGGCTGGTCATGCCGATGAGCGGGCGCTCGCCCTTCGGCTTTTCCACTGCGCGCGCCGCGCCCAAAACCGCGCCGGCAGCCTGGCTGAGAGAGGAGCGGCAGATCGAGTTGAGGCCGTAGAGCCCACCGGCCCACAGGATCATCTGGATGTCCGGGGCCAGCCGTTCGGGCGGGATCAGCGGCGAGAACGAGATGGTGGAGACGACCACTTTGGGCACGCCCAGGGGCAGCGCGGCGCATACATCGAGCGCCAGGTCGGTGCCCATCGAGCCGCCCAACACGATCACCCCGTCGAAGCGTTTTTCCGCGTACAGCCGGGCCGCAAGCGCGCTGGCTCCGTCGGCCATGATCTGCATGGCGGAGTTTTCATCGCCGCTGGCGATCACGTCTTCGATGGTCTTGCCGGCGGCGGCGGCCACATCGTGCTTCGAGATGTCGGTCGGGCGCTCCGGGTCGCCCAGTACGCTGACGTCGACGGTCAGCACGGCGCCGCCCTGACCGGTGATGCAGTCGGCGACGTAGGCGAGTTCGTCCTGTTTGGTGTCGTAGGTGCCGATGACGGCGATGGTCTTGTCGGTCATGGTTTTGGTCTCACGGCTATTCCTGGCTTCGCTCGGGCCTGCATTTTTCCCGCGCTATCGCCTATCGGCTACTTGAGCGCTTGTTTTGTCTCACGGCTAATCCTCGCTGCGCTCGGGCCTGCGACGGCGCGGCCTGGCCGGCCGGCGGCCGTTCGGCCTTGCGAACCCTGCGGGTTCGAGTTGCCCTGTCGTGAACGAACGACTTGTCAAAGCTGAATCCACGCCGTCTTCAGGTCGAAATATTTATCGAAGGCGTGCAGTGACTTGTCGTGGCCGTTGCCGGACTGTTTGACGCCGCCGAGCGGCACGGTGACGTCCGGGCCGCCATAGGTGTTGACGTGGACGACGCCCGCGCGCACGGCGCGGACCATGCGGTGGGCGCGGGACAAGTCGGCGGTCCACACGCCGGCGGCCAGGCCATAAGTGGTGTCGTTGGCGATGCGCACGGCTTCCTCTTCATCATCGAAAGGAATGACCGCGACGACAGGACCGAACACCTCCTCGCGCGCCAGGGCGTCGGCGGGTTTGACCGCGGTCATCACCGTCGGCTCCATGTAGTAACCGCCGGTCTCGGCCAGGATGCGATTGCCCCCGGCGACGCGTTGATTGCCATCTTGGGTGGCCTTGTCGACGAAGCCGAGATTGCGCTCTAGCTGGGTGGCCGAGTTGATGGCGCCGATCTGGGAATTCATATCCAGGGGATCGCCCACCTTCATCGCGCCCGCATGCCCGGCCAGCGCTTCGACGAACTCATCGTGGATCGACCGCTCCACCAGGATGCGCGAGCCGGCGACGCAGACCTGGCCGGAATTGCGGAAGATGCCGGCCGCCGAGACCTTCGCCGCCTGGTCGAGATCACTCGTGTCAGCGAACACGATATTCGGGGACTTGCCGCCCAGTTCCAGATAAACCCGCTTCAGGTTGGAGCGGGCGGAATATTCCAGCAGCCGGCGGCCGGTGGCGCCCGAGCCGGTGAACACCAGCACGTCGACATCCGGCGATAAAGCGAGCGCTTCGCCGGCCACCGCGCCCTCGCCGGTCACCACGTTCAATACTCCGTCGGGCAGGCCGGCCTCCGCCGCCAACTCCGCGAGTCTCAACAACGAAAGCGAAGCGGTCTCGGCCGGCTTCAACACCACGCAATTGCCTGCCGCCAGGGCCGGGCCCAGCTTCCATGCGCCGATCATCAGCGGGAAATTCCACGGCACGATGGCGCCGACCACGCCGATCGGCTCGCGGTGGATCAAGCCGAGCACCCCTTCCGGCGTCGGCGCGATCTCGCCGTAGAGCTTGTCAATCGCCTCACCGTAATAGCGCAGCGTGGCGGCAGCCGAGCCGGCCTCGGCCTTGAACGCCATGGCGATCTCGGTGCCGTTGTCACGCACGCCGAGTACGGCCAGCGCCAGCGCCTCGGCCTCGATCAGCTCGGCCCATTTGACCAGCACCTTCTTGCGCGCCGCCGGCGGCAGGTCGCGCCAACGGCCGTCCTCGAAAGCAGTGCGCGAGCTCGCCACCGCGCGCTCCACATCGTCGGCCCCGGCGCCCGCGATAGTGGTCAGGACTTGTCCGTCGACAGGGGAGACAACATCGAGCGGCTGGCCCGAACCTTCCTGCCACGCGCCTTCAATAAGAAGTTTCTGCGGCGCGATAGCGCGCCCACGAAGCTGGTCGATGCTCGCTTGGTCGACCATGTCTTTTCCTTTCGCGATTTGCTTTCCTGCCAGACCCGGCGGATATGGCTCGCCAGGACCAGCACGATGATGACGAACAGAATGAACGCCACCGGGCGCTCGATGAAGTCGAACGGTTCCTTGACCCGGCTCATGGCCGCGCGCAGCTTCACCTCCATGATGCCGCCCAGCACCATGCCGAGAATGATCGGCACGATCGGCCAGTTCAGGCGGCGCAGGATGAAGCCGACGACGCCGAAGCCGGCGGCGATGGCGCAGTCAGTCGCGGAATTTCGCAGCGAATAAACGCCGACGAAGCTCAACGTCAGGATGCACACGCCGAGGAACCGGTTGGGGATCTTCACCAGCTTGACGAGCTGATTGGTGGAGACCAGCAGGAACGCCAGCACCAGCACGTTGAGGATCAGCAGCGCCAGATACAGCGCCATGATGAAGTCCATCTGGAACTGGAACAGGCCGGGGCCGGGCACCACGTTGTGCACGTAGAACACCGACAGCATCATCGCGGTCAGCGCCTCGCCGGGAATGCCCAGCGCCAATAGCGGGATCATCGCGGCGCCGGGCACCGCGTTGTTCGACGCTTCGGAGGCGATAAGGCCTTCCGACGAGCCGTGACCGAAGGTGTGCGGGTTTTTCGAGGTGCGCTGCGCCACCGTGTACGACATGAACTGGGCGGTGAACTCGCCCACGCCCGGGATCATGCCCATCATCACGCCGAACGAGCCGGAAATGGCGGCGACGCGCGGGTGGCGGGCCAGTTCGCGAAAGCCCTGGAACAGGCCGCCGCGAATGCGCGCTAAGCGGATCTTCTCGTCCTCGCCGTTGAGCAGAAAGAACGCCTGGGAGATGGCGAACAAGCCGAGCACGACGACAATGAGATCGATGCCGCCCGACAACCAGGCCTGATCGAAGGTGTAGCGCTTGGTGTATTTGACCGGCTCGAGGCCGATCGTATTGATGAAGATGCCCAGACAGGCGAGCATGGCGGCGATCAGCGTCTGGCCGCGATGGGCGACGATCACCAGGATGATGCCCAGAAGTGCCGCAAGGAAAATCTCGCGCGAGCCGAACATCGGCGCGATGCGCGCAAGAACCGGGGCCAGCAGGATGAGACAGATCACCGAGAAGACGCCGCCGAAGAACGAGGCGGAGTAAGCCAGGCTCAGCGCGCGGCGGGCCTCGCCGCGCAGCGTCATCGGGAAGCCCTCATAGGTGGTCAGCGCGTTGACCGCCGTACCGGGCGTGTTGATCAGGATCGCAGGGATGGCCCCGCCATACATGGACGAGCCGTAGATGCCCAATAGCACGGTAAGTCCGACGATCGGGTCCATGGAAAACGTCGCCGGCAACAAAATCGCGATGGCGACGGCCGGGCCGACGCCGGGAATGGCGCCGATGATCACGCCGCCAACCGAGCCGACCAGAAGCGCGGCGATCACGTCCCAGCGGGACAGGATGGCGATGGCGTCGGCCAGCAGTTCCACGGCGACCTGCCCTCACAAATTGACGATGAAGAAGCTGCGCAGTGCGCCGGGCAGGAGCTCATAGACCAGCCCGCCGGGGATCTTGACCGCCAGCAACGATTTGAACACCACCACCACCGCCGCACCGAACGCGGCCGCCGTCCACAGCATGCGCGGGCCGCGATAGCCCATGCGCCAGGACAGCGCCGGGGCGAAGATCAGGCTGGCCGGCAGGAAGCCGACGATCGGCACCGCCCAGACATAGGCCATGAACCAGAGCGCGAACTCGAACGGCCGCAGCCAGGTCCGGGCCTCGCGCCAGTCCTCAGCCGTGGACCGGCGCCGGTGCAGGCGCCACAGGTGCAGCGCGGCGAACGCCGCCATGCCCACGAGCGCAACCGCCGGCCAGAAGCGTGGCTGGGCGTAGAGCTTCGTCTTCGCCACCCATTGAGTCTGCTGGCCGATCAGCACCAGCAGCAGCAGCGAGAGAACGACGAACGCCAGCGCCCAGGGCAACTGGCCGCGCTGGCGTTGTTTGACGGTCGGGAGCGGATTGTCGGCGATGGCGAGACGCCCTTATGCTTAAGGTCCACAGGCGAACGACCAATGTACCAAAAACCAGGCCGGCCGTCGCGGCCGGCCTGGTTCGATGGTGTCGGAGCCGGTCCTACTGGAGGATCTCCCCGATGCGCGCCACGGTGGCGATGTCGGCGGCGATGCGAGCGGCCGACGCGTCGGCGTCTTCCCAATAGATCTGGGCGCCGGTCTCCGCGCCCACCTTCTGCGCGCGCTCGCTCATCACGGTTTCCGAAGCCACCGCGATGATCTTCTCGCGCACGTCCGCCGGGGTGTCCTTGGTGACGAACAGGCCGTTCCACAGCGCGATGTTCAGTGAGGAATCCAGTTCACCGACCGTCGGCGCGTCGGGCACCAGCGAGATGCGCTCGCCGGTGATCGACGCCAGCACCGTCACCGAGTCCAGGCATGGGAGGATGAGCTGCAGGGTGGTGTTGATGACGTCGGCGTCGCCCGAGGCCAGCGTGTTGCAGTCGAGCGCGTCGAAAGCGGCGTCCGAGCCCCATTCGAAGCCGGCGTTCTTCGCATAGGCCTTGGTCACCTGAGTAGGCGTGAGCACGTCGCCGAAGTGGCCCAGCGCCACGTCGTTCGACTTGGCGTGCTCGGCCAGTTCCGCCATCGACTGATACGGCGCGTTCTTGGCCGTGGCGATGACGAACGGGTAGGTCAGGAAGATGCCGAGCGGGTCGAACTTCGCCGGAGTGAGCTCCGGAATGTCGATCTGGTGGCCGAGCACCGGCACGCCGATGACGAAGGAGCCGATGGTGTAGCCGTCGGCCGGCGCGCTGGCGACCTCGATCGCGCCCGGGAACGGACCGCCGCCGCCGCCCGGCTTGTTGACCACGGCCGCGGCCACGCCGTACTTGGCCTGGAAGTCCTCGGCGATCATCCGGGTCAGCACGTCTTCCAGATCGCCCGGAGGCCAGGGCACGATGAAGTTGACCGGCTTTTCGGGATACTCGGCCTGGGCGGCAGAGGCGGCCATAACGGCCGCGACAGCCAGCGAACCGGCGATGGTCTTCACGAAACGACGCATTGAATGCTCCTCCCTTGTCCTCATCCTTTGCAGGTGCCGTAAGCATACGGATGCCGCCGGTTCGCTTTCGGTTCATTTATTGAACCGACGGTTACAAAAGATATTGACAGCAAACGAGGCGATGCGTCAATGATTTTAGTCGGGACTTTGGACAATCGGCGCGCGACCGTGTCGAACCGGATCCGCCCGAGGAAGGATTTTCGGCAAAGCCGATGGGAACCGTCGCCAAGGCGCTCAACCTGTTGAACCTGCTGTCGCCCGAACGGCCGCAGATCGGGTTGTCGGAATACGCGCGGCTGGCCGGCCACGACAAGGCGACCACCTACCGGCTGCTATCGCAGTTGCTCGATTGCGGCTTCCTGCAACAGGACGCCGCCTCGAAGGACTATCGGCTGGGTCCGGCGGTGCTGCGGCTGGCCAATGTACGCGAGCGCACCATGCCGGGCCGGCAGGCGGCGCTACCCATTCTCGACGAGTTGTGCGCGACCACCGGCGAGACGGTGCATCTGTCGCTGCTGGAAGGCTGGGAACTGGCGACCATTGCGTACCGTGAAAGCACGTCGCACAGCACCAGGGTCTATATCGACGAGGCAGAGCGGCTGCCGCTGCACGCGACCGCGTCGGGCATGGTGGTGCTGGCGTTCTCGTCGGCCGCGTTCGTCGACGAGGCGCTGGCGCGCCCGCTCGCCAGACACACGGCGACGACGATCACCGATCCGGCGGAAATCCTTGGACACATCGAAGCTTACGGCAAGACCGGTCTGGCAAAGGCGCTGGGCAGTTTCGAGGCGGACGTGATCGGCATGGCCGCGCCGCTGTTCGACGCCAACGCGTCCTGTATCGGCGCGGTGGCGGTGGCAACACCCGCCGCGCGCATGAGCGAAGAACTGGCGACGACGATCAAAACCGCGCTCAAGCATGCGAGCACGGCGATCGTCGAACAGTGGGGCGGCACCCTGCCCGGCCGGCTGGAGGAGGCGTGGGGCCATGCTTGAGGGCTCGAAGGCGCTGGTGCTGGATTTCGGTGGGGTGGTGACCAAGACCCTGTTCGAGACCCATGAACTGACCGAGGCCGCCCTGGGTCTGGCGCCGGGCACGCTGACCTGGCGCGGGCCGTTCGACCCGGCGGGCGACCCCCTGTGGCGGGCGATGCAGGCCGATGAGATCTCCGAGCGCGACTATTGGCGCGAGCGCACCCGACAGGTCGGCGAACTGGTAGGCGAGGACTGGACGCAGATGAGCGACTTCGTGCGCGCGGCCCGCGGCGCCGAGCCCGGCCCGATCCTGCGTGCGCAGGCGCTGGCGGCGATCGAGTCGGTGCGCGAAGCCGGCGGCAAGCTCGCCATTCTGTCCAACGAACTCGACCTGTTCTACGGCGCCGACTTCCGCGACAAGCTGGCGTTTCTTTCCCATTTCGACGCGATCATCGACGCGACCCATACCGGCATCCTGAAGCCCGACCCGCGCGCCTATGCCCAATGTTGCGAGGCGCTGGGCCTGGCCGCCGGCGACTGCGTGTTCGTCGACGATCAGATGCGCAACGTGGTGGGCGCTCGCGAGGCGGGCATGGTGGCGGTCCATTTCGACGTCGCCGATCCCGCGTACAGCTATCAAACCGCCCTGAGGAAACTGGGCCTGGAGGAAAGGGGTTCGCCATGAGGGAAGCCAACTATCTCAAGGAGCGCAACGCGCGCAGCCTGTGGCATCCGATGACCCATCCGGCCGACAGCCTGATGAACCCGCCGAAGATCATCGTTGGCGCGTCCGGCGTGCGGGTGCGCGACGTGGACGGCCATGAGGTGATCGACGCGGTCGGCGGGCTGTGGAACGTCAATTTGGGCTTTTCGTGCGACCCGGTCAAAAAGGCCATCGCCGAGCAACTGGACACCCTGCCCTATTATTCCACCTTCCGCGGCACCTCGAACGACGCGGTGATCGAACTGTCCGAACAGTTGCGCGAGTTCTTCGCGCCCGAGGGGATGGCGCGCGCCTTCTTCACCTCGGGCGGCTCCGACAGCGTCGAGACCTCGCTGCGGCTGGCGCGGCAATTTCACAAGGTGCGTGGCGAAGCCGCGCGCACCAAGTTCATCTCGGTCAAGAAGGGCTATCACGGAACCCATTTCGGCGGCGCCAGCGTCAACGGCAACGCGAATTTTCGAACGCAGTACGAGCCGCTGCTGGCCGGCTGCTTCCAGATCCCTTCGCCGTATACCTACCGCAATCCGTTCAATGAGACCGATCCGGCCAAGCTGGCGCAGCTCTGCCTGGCCGCGCTGGAAGACGAGATCGCCTTTCAAGGGCCGGGCACCATCGCCGCCTTCATCATGGAGCCGATCCTCGGCGCCGGCGGGGTGATCCCACCGCATGAGAGCTTCATGCCCGCGGTGCGCGCCATTTGCAATAAGAACGGCATCCTGCTGATCGCCGATGAGGTGATCACCGGGTTCGGCCGCACCGGTTCTTGGACCGGCTCGCGCCATTGGGGGGTCAAGCCCGATATGATGTGCATCGCCAAGGCGATCACCAACGGCTATTTCCCGTTCGGCGCGACGATGATCGGCGAGACGGTCGCGGAAGCCTTCGAGGCCGACGAGACCGGCCGGGCCAATATCGGCCACGGCTACACCTATTCCGGCCACCCGGTGGGCGCCGCCGCAGCCCTCGCCTGCCTGGCCGAGACGAAGAAGCTCGGCGTGCACGAAAACGCCGCCGAGCGCGGGGCGCAACTGTTCACCGGCCTGAAGGAACTGCAACTGCGCCACGAGATCGTCGGCGACGTACGCGGCGGCCACGGCCTGATGTGCGCGCTGGAACTGGTCTCCGACCGGGCGGCGAAGACGCCGATCGACAAGGACACCATCGCCAAGGTGCACGAGACCGCGTACCGCGCCGGCGCGCTGGTGCGCGTTTCCGGCGCGAACATCATCCTGTCGCCGCCACTGGTGCTGGACGAGGCGGACACGGACGCGATTCTCGGTGCGCTGGAAGAGGGGTTGGGGGCGGTTTGAACATGGGGCCGAAGGCCGGCACTCCCCGTGTAACGGAGCGAACGCTGGCGCGATGGCTTTCCCAACATCTGCACCGTCCTGATTTGAGGCTCACGATCCAGGTGAGTCGCCGCCCCACCCACCCGCCGTCATCCTGACGCAGGTCAGGATCCAGGTGCGATGCCACCTGCTCGGAGTGGGCTGCCCTAGCCGCGCGCCCACCACTTCGTCATCCTCGGGCTCGACCCGAGGATCCAGGGCCACCGGCGCCGGCTTCGATCCTGGATCGTCGGATCAAGTCCGACGATGACGGGGATGGGTGATGCCGCACTCCGCATCTCACCACGAGTTCGCCGAAGCGCACCTGGATCCTGACCTGCGTCAGGATGACGGCAAGTGGGGTAGCGCCCGGATCCAATATCCCCGTTGAGGGGAGATGTCCCGAAGGGACGGGAAGCGGGGTAGCCCGACGCACTTCATCGTTCACTCGATGCGTCCCGCACGGAGATTTTTAGACAAGCGACGCTGGTGGCCGCCTGCTCACGACAGACGGCTTGACCACGCCGGTCAGTCGTCGGGTTAAACCCGAGGATCAAGACGGCGATGCATCCGCGACGCACGCTCCACCGCTCCGCTGTCGCCGCCTCCCACATGGCCACGGATCCCATATGGCGTTCGCGTGAGACGGCGGCACGGGGGAGGATACGGGAGGTAGTGGGGACGGGGATAGGTTTTTTGCGGCTTCTCGCGAAAGGCTGTGCTGCTCATTAGTTCGGCGTTATCCGAGGTTTGGTACGAATGACCGCTTCGCTCCCATTTGCCTGAGATGCTGCATATCGGCGAATGCCAAGTTTGATAACATTGAAGTTAGTTCTTGGCCGTTGCTGACTGGGAAAGCATGGTCAGTCGAAACGCAATGGTCCGAACATACCCGACTCTACCATTGCCATGTAGGCGCGTTTCATCGCTAAAGCCGTGTCCTGCGTAACAAAAAGTGAGGATCGCGCGCCATGTGGTTCGCCGAGTAAATAGGGGCGCATAGTCTCCCAACGCTCACCAAAGTCGGCACGGTGCCACGCGCGCATTTCTTGCTCGATCATCAGTGGGACTGCAAGTCGCTTGGGAACCATATGCCGGTCCGCGAGGTTTTGATGCCATTCGCAGCGAACAAGAACAGGCGCAGTGCCAGAATTGTAGAAAGGCACATCTAGTGGTTCAGCAACAATGGTCGCGCAAGAGTGATCCCTCATGCGCTCCACAGACTCGATGATTTGGGCGCCGTCAACGTATGGGCAGGAGACAAAAGCGTGAGCA
Source organism: Rhizobiaceae bacterium (assembly GCA_028281105.1). GTDB lineage: Bacteria > Pseudomonadota > Alphaproteobacteria > Rhizobiales > Rhizobiaceae > JANQKQ01. The sequence goes on along the minus strand of JANQKQ010000016.1, from coordinate 39,636 downwards.
AAGTATATCGTATGGTCTAATCCTGCGTAACCGCTGCGATCACCTGGAGTGGTGATCGGCCATTGAGGATTATCTTGCGGTACCAGCGGATGCCATATCGGATAGGCGCCAACTACCGGGCCGTGGGCATCTACCAAATCCTCTAGGGCACGATCGGCTGCCCTTCTTTGTGAAACCTCAATGCCTGGGGTATTTACCAGATACCGCCGGGCGATTTGGTAACCGTTCTCAGCGGCTTCGTCTGCTCTGAATGCCATGGTGGTGATTCCTTTCTTGTGCGCGAAAATAGCTTAGAGCGCATGAAAAAGCAATTTGATGCGTAATTTAACGAAATCCTGCTTTCGACTCCCTTGCATCATCGAGCAATGTCTATTGGCTGGCGTGCGACCAATTGGACAAGAAACCGATATTCAAGATGCAGCGACGAATGGCAGCTCGGTCTACACAGCCGACTTTCCGCTAACATCTGCAACCCCCCCCTTCCTGTTCCCCGAAGCCACCCCACACCCAGGTTGACAAAACCCCACCAACCCGGCCACAACTTCACCGGATGGAAAATCGATTTACCAAACCACTACACACCCACCGGGAGGCAACCTCATGAGACACAGCACCGAGCGTATCTTAACCACCCATGTGGGCAGTCTGCCGCGGCCGCATGATTTGTTGGATGTGTTGAAGGCGCGGCTGGGCGGGGAGGCGGTCGACGAGTCGGAGTTTGCCGATAAGCTGGCCCAGTCGGTCGCCGATATGGTCGGCAGGCAGGTGGAGGCCGGGGTCGACATCGTCGCCGACGGGGAGATGTCGAAGCCGGGCCATGCGGTCTATATCAACGAGCGGCTGGAGGGGTTCGAGACGCGACCGGATGCGGAACTGGGGCACTTCAGGGAGGAGTGCGCCGCGTTTCCGGAATATTATGATGAATATTTCCAGCGGGCCATGCAGGGCGGCGCGATCGCGCCTTCGGCGCCGATGTGCTGTGTGGGGGAAATCAAGTATGTGGGACACGAGGCGCTGAAGACGGATTTGGAGAACCTGCAGGCCGCTGTCGACAAGCACGGCGCGAAGGAAGCGTTCATGCCGTGCGCGGCGGTGACCGGGGTCGGCTTCAACGAATACTATCCTTCCGAGGAAGCCTATATGTTCGCGCTGGCCGATGCGCTGGCGGTGGAATATCGCGCGATCGTCGATGCGGGTTTCCTGCTGCAGGTGGACGATCCGTTCCTGCCGCACGTCTATATGGACGATTCCCTGGACGAGAAGGACCGACTCGCCAAGGCGGCGATGTATGTGGACGCGGTCAATCACAGCTTAGAAGGGATTCCGGCCGAGAAGGTGCGCTTCCACACCTGCTACGGCATCAACCAGGGCCCGCGCGTCTACGAGCCGGACCTGCCGGATATGATCGACCAGGTGCTGCGGGTGAACGCCGGGGCTTATTCGTTCGAGGCGGGCAATCCGCGCCACGAGCACGAATATCATATGTGGGAGCATGTGAAGCTGCCCGAGGGCAAGCTGGTGCTGCCCGGCGTCGTTACCCATGCCTCCTCGGTGGTCGAGCATCCCGAATATGTGGCCGAGCGCATCGTGCGGTTCGCCGAGCGGGTCGGCCGCGAGAACGTGATCGCCAGCACGGACTGCGGCTTCTCCTCCCAGGCCATGTACAAAACCGAAATCGAATGGCGCGTCGTCTGGGCCAAGTTCAAGGCCCTGAACGACGGGGCGAAAATCGCCAGCGACCGGCTTTGGGGTTAGGTCGTGGTGAGGATTTAAGGTCCGATCCAGTACCGCCGCATCTGGTCCCAGATCTTCTCGCCGATCAGGCAGTCGTAGCCGGACGGGGCCGCGCCGGTGAATGAGGCCGGCGTCGCCGGCGGGCGGGCCGGCGCGGGCGAACGCGCCAGTTCCAGGACCAGCTTGTGCCGCACGGCGGTGGGAAACTGGTCCCAGTCGAGCACCGGCAGGACGAACGAGCCCGGGCCGCCGATCACGCAGTTGCGGTAATATTCGTCGAGATCTTCCAGGTGGAACTGGCTGCCCATGCCCTCGCGAGTCATCAGCGGCAGCCCGTTGATGACGATGCCGCGGGCCAGCGTGTCGTGGCGGGCGTCAAGCACCGGGCGGCCCTGATTGTTCGGCCCGTCGCCTGAGATGTCGATGATGCGTCGGTTGGATATGAAGCCGTTGTCGTCGAACTGGCCGGCGGCGTAGTCCAGCGCGCCGGAGATGGAGGTTCGTCTTAAGGAACTGTCGAAGCGGGCGGTGAGCCTGGTGGCGAACGCGGCCGCCTCCTCTGCGCCGGCGATCAAGGTCCAGTCGACGATGACGCGGTGGGAAAAGTTGCCGGCCCATTCGACATACATGATCGCCACGCGCCCCAACAGGCCGCCGGTGATCGCCGAGACAACCTCGTCGCTGGCCAGCGCGGCCGCATAGCCGCGGCGCTGGATCTCCAGTTCGCGCGGCGTCATCGAGCGCGACACGTCCACCGCGAGCACGAGCTCCGCATCGACCTCGACCTCGACTTCGGCCGACGCGACGCCGGCCACGAGCATTACAAACAGCGCCACGACAAGGGCGCCTAGCCTTCCGCGGGCACCGAGGCCGTTGCCGGCGCTCATCGCGCCTGCCCCAGCGCCCGTTCGATGCCGGGGATCAGCACGATCTGCTTGCATTCGTCCACCATCGCGCGGGCTTCGCGCGGCGGCATGGCGCTCGCATGGCGCACGGTGGTGCCGACGATGATGGTGAACAGCCTGCCCAGCCGCAGCGCGTCGGCCTTCGACATCTGCGGCCTGACCTTTCGGAACGCGGCGGCGAGCGTCGCCGCGTGCCTGTCCATGTCGTCGTCGTCCATCGCCTGGAGCCTGGCGTCCGACTGGGTGGCCTGCCAGATGGCGCGGCTGCCGGGCACGGTGCGAAAAAACTCGAAATAGTCGTCGGCCATGGCCTCAATGGCCGTGATCATGTCGGCGGGTTGCTCGACGGCCTCGAACACGCTTCGCACGCAGGCCTGGCCGGCAACGGCGAACCGTTCGGCAAGCGTGGCGATGATCGCCGCCTTGTCGGGGAAATACTGGTACAGCGAGGCGACCGAGATGTCGGCGGCGGCGGCGATTTCGCTCATCGGCACCGCATCGACACCCTTTTCGCCGATCAACCGGGTCGCGGCGGCCAGAATGCGCTCGAACCGCTCGCGCGAGCGCGCCTGCACCGGCTCCTTCCTGGGCTGAACGGACTCCAGCTCCTGATTGAGACTCTGCCTGATCATCTTTCGTGCACCCGGATGCCCTTGACATTGGCACAAACGTGAGCATATGTCACGTTCTGTAACGTGAGTAATCCTCATGTTTGAGGTTTGAGATGTTAACCCGGCACCGGGCCGGAGCCGCACCAAAAAAGGAGAGAAAGCCATGAGCAAGCGTATCTTCATCTGGGCCGCCCACCCGCGATCGGGCTCTCTGAGCGAGGGGCTGGCGGACGCCTATCAGGCGGCGGCGCAGCGCGCGGGCGCGCAGGTGCGTCGGATGAACCTGAGCGCGATGGAGTTCGATCTGGCGGCGACCGCCGACTATGTCGACGACATGCCGCCGCTGGAGCCGGATCTGGTGGCGTGGCAGGAGGCGATCGCCTGGGCCGATCATTGGCTCGTCGTGCATCCGTATTGGTGGGCGGCGATGCCGGCCAAGGCCAAGGCGGTGCTCGACCGGGCTTTGCTGCCGGGCTTCGGCTTCCGATACACGGGAAACGGCGCGGGCTGGGACAAGCTGCTGGCCGGAAAGACGGCCGACGTGATCATCACCTCGGACACGCCGCCCCTGCTCGACACCCTGCTCTACCGCAAGCCCGGCCGCCGCGCGATGAAGAACCAGGTTCTGGACTTCTGCGGCATACGGGCCAAGCAGGTGGTCCAGTTCGGCCCGGTCAGAAAAGCCGACGAGGCGAAGATCGGGCGCTGGCTCGAGCGCGCCAGGCGCATGGGCGCCAAGGCAGCGGGTTCACCGACGCGCGGACGCTTCACGCCGGGTTCGAGCAGCGGCGAGCGCAGGCTTCAAACCTCGGGCACGTGAACGACGAGGCCGTCGAGCGCCGGCGAGGCGGTGATCTGGCAGGAAAGCCGGGAAGCCTCGCGGCGCTCGGCCTCGGCGACGTCGAGCATTGCGTCCTCGAACTCGTCCGCCAAGCCGATCTTATCGAGCCAGGTCTCGTCCACATAGACGTGGCAGGTGGCGCACGACAGGCAGCCGCCGCATTCGCCGATAACGCCGGGCACCGAGTTGGCCACCGCCGCTTCCATCAGGCTGGTGCCGTCGGCCACTTCGGCCTCGATGGCCGAGCCGTCCGCTTGCTTCCAGGTGATTTTCGCCATGGTTCGATCCCGTGTTTTTCTTGCGCTATCGCCTATCGGCTATTTGAGCGCGGCCTTGCGAACCCTGCGGGTTCGGGGTTTGTTTATCTCGCTCGCGGCTATTCCTCGCTTCGCTCGGGCCTGCGCGGGCGCGGCCTGACCGGCCGGCGGCCTTCGGCCTTGCGAACCCTGCGGGTTCGAGGTTGTTCCCTTAGAGGTCTGCTCCTCAAACGAAATAGATGTAGAAGTCGCGCAGTTCGTCGCCCTCCAGGTCGCGGGTCTTTTTGACTTCCTGGCGCTTCATGTAGATGTGGTTGTCGACCAGCAGCCGGCCCACCGCATCGCCCAGTTCGTTGTCGGCCTCCAGGTCGGCGATGGCGCGTTTGAGATCGAGGGCGGTGCCGATCTTCGTGTCGGTGTTCTCGAAACAGTCGCCGGTCTCCATCGGCTTCAGCTCATAGCCGTTATCGACGCCTAGGCGTGCCGCCTGCAGGACGGCGGCGACCGCCGTGTAGGGGTTGGCGGCGGCATCGGCCATGCGGTGTTCGAGCCGCGCCTTGGCGCCGCCCTCCGACGAGACGCGGGCGGTGACGCCTCGATGGTCGCCACCCCAGTTGCACCAGAAGCCGGACAGGCTTGCCGGCTGCAGGCGCTGGTAGGAGTTGGCGATGGGGGCGATCAGCCCGGCCAGGCCCTTGTGGTGGTGCATCAGGCCGGCGAGACACCCCTTGGCCAGGTCGTTCAGGTTCTCCGGGCCGCCGGTCTCGCCGTTGGCGAGCGCGTTATTGCCCTTGTCATCGGCGAACGAGAAGTTGACGTGCATGCCCGAGCCACCGGCTTCCGAGATCGGCTTGGGCATGAAGGTGAGCACGATGCCGTGCTCGAGCGCGATCTCGCGCGCCATCAGCCGGAACAGGAAAATGTCGTCGATCGCAGCGACCGCCTCGTCGAAGCGTAGGGTGAACTCGAACTGCGGCGCGTCGTATTCGCCGGTCATGCATTCGAGCGCAAAGCCCATCTCGTCGGCTTTCTCCCAGATCGCGTCGGTGAAGCGCAGCGGATCGGTGAACGCGCCGGTGCCGTAGACCACGCCGCCGGGATTGTCATAGGAGACCAGCCGGCCGTCGTCGGCGGCCATGAAGGCGTAGCATTCGAGCTCGATGCCGACCTTCGGCGTCAGGCCTTTCTTCTGCCATGCCGCCACCGCGCGTTTGAGCGCACCGCGGCCGCAAAGACCCAGAGGCTCGCCGGCATCGTCGTAGAGGTCGCCGATCACCACCTTGGTGTCGCGCTCCCAGCCGTCGCGGATCTGCGCGCCTTCGTACCGCGCCTCCATGTCCGGCAGGCCGGCCATCATCATCGCGCCGGGCGCATCCAGCAGGTCCTTGTCGTAGTGGACGCCGAAGGTGGAGCGGCAGAAGCGGGACGACCCGTCGCCGATCTTGCTCGCCGGCAGGTATTTGCCGCGCGCGATCGACAGGTGGTCGCAGAATAGAAGCCGCAGTCGTTCCGCCATCGTCAGTCCTCCCTCTCGTCGGATAATCAGTTCAGACTAACGCGCACGGGCAGGCTTTTCAGCCCGCCGACGAAATTCGAGCGCAGGAATTTGTGCGGGCCGGCCGGCTCGATGGATTTCACCCGCCTGACCAGTTCCTCGAACAGCACGCGCACCTCCAGCCGCGCCAGCCACATGCCCAGGCATACATGCGGGCCGCCCTGGCCGAACGCCAGATGCCGGTTGGGATGGCGGGCGAGATTGACGCGGAACGGGTCGTCGAAGGCTTCGTCGTCGCGGTTGCCGGAGACGAACCACAACAGCACCTTGTCGCCCTTGCGGATGGTCTGGCCGTGCATCTCCAGATCGTCCAGCGCGGTGCGGCGGAAATACATCGCCGGGGAGGCCCAGCGGATGATCTCGTCGGCGGCGGTCTGCCAGATGTCGTCGCTGCGCAACGTGTCGAGCAACTCGGGCTGGTGGCACATGGCCTGGATGCCGGCGGCGATCGAGTAGCGGGTGGTGTCGTTGCCGGCGGCAACCAGCAGGCAGAAGAAGTTGCGGAACTCGGTCTCGGAGATCACGGAGCCGTCCGGGCCGGGCTGCAGGATCAGGTTCAAGACACCGGAAGTGTCGCCGGCCGCCTGCTTGCGGGCCATCAGGTCGCGGGCATAGACGTAGAGTTCGGCGCCGGCGGGCGAGTTGAACGGCAGCAGGCGGAACTCGTCGGTGTCCATCTTGTCGAGCACGTGCTCGGTGAAGTCCGGGTCGGTGTTGGCGATCAGCGCGTCGCCCTTCTCGACCAGCCATTCCAGGTCTTCGTCCGGGGTGCCCAGGATGCGGCCCAGCATGCGCATGGGCAGCTGGCGGGCGATCGCCTTGGTCGCGTCGAACTCCTCGTCCGACAGGGCCTGGTCGAGGATGTCGACGCACAGGTCGCGGATCTGGTCTTCGAACTGCGCGATCACCGGCTTCGAAAACGCCTTGGCCACCTTGATGCGGGTTTGCATGTGCTCGGGCGGGTCGGTCTCCTGGAACGTGCGCCGGGCCAGATATTCCTCGTAGGTCTGGTCCTCCATGCGGATGCCGCGCGCCGAGGACATGACCTTGAAATTGCGGTTGAGCTCTAAGATGTCGGCGTGGCGGGTGACGCTCCAGAAGCCCTCGCCGTCGGTCCAGTCGGTCCAGACCAGCGGTGCCTCGCGGCGCAGGCGCGCGAACGTGTTGTGCGGAGCGCCGTCGATGAAGCTGTCGTGGCTGGTCAGATCGGCGAAACCGTCGTCGGTAGGCTGCCAGACGGTCATGCTCCCTCCCCGCTCTGTCCGCGCTGCTCCCATGGCCCGCCGACCGCCGGTGCATTTGATCCGCAGACCGGCCTGCGCGGTTGACCGCGGTCACGGTGTCATTTTATGTATGATTATACAAGCTAAAAATATACGTAAAAGCATATGATGAACATTGCCGTCCTGGTCTGCTCGAACGACAGGTCCGATTTCTCCGCCCGCTTCCCCAACGACGGCGAGAAGGTGCGTGCGCTGCTGAGCCCGTTGCGGCCGGACTGGACGTTCACGATCTATGCGGTGACCGATGGCGACTTTCCCGCCGAAGGGTCCGCCCATGACGGCTTCGTCATCACCGGCAGCCCGGCATCCGTCCATGACGGGCACGATTGGATCAAGCGGCTGCTGGCGCTGATCGTCGAACTGAACGAGCGCGAGCGGCCGACGGTGGGCCTGTGCTTCGGCCACCAGGCGGTCGCGGAGGCGCTGGGTGGTGGGGTCGGCAACAACCGCGACGGCTGGGTGCTGGGCACCGCGCGCACCACGTTCACCGACAAGCGCGACTGGATGACGCCGGCCGCCGACACGGTCGATCTGTACGCGGCGCACCGCGAGCAGGTCACCGCGCTGCCCCCCGGCGCGCAGGCGCTCGGCCAGGCGGACGAAAGCCCGCTGGCGGCGTTCGCGATCGGCCGCCACATCATGACCACGGGGTACCATCCGGAGATGACGTTCGATTTCATCGACGGCCTGATCGATGAGATCGAAGACACGGTGGGTCCCCGGGTCGCCGCGCGTGCGCGTGAGCAGATCAAACAGACACCCGACGGCGAGGTATTCGCGCGCTGGATGGTGAATTTCTTTGAAGGGGCGATGGCTTGACCGCCCCCTACCCCAGCGCCGCCAGCAGGTCCATGGCGGTGACCGAATCGAACTGGACGTGCTCGGCCATCATCGACTCGGCGGCGGCATCCCGGTCCACGATCAGCGTGGCGATGGCCCGGTGCTCGTGTGCCGAGCGGGAGATCGCGCCCTTGTATCGGTAGCGAGCGCGGTAGTAGGCCAGCAGCTTGCGGGCGTTGGACTTGATCGCATCGAGCAGGAACTCGTTGCCGGAAGCCGCGCCCACCGCGGCATGGAAGCGCAGATTGCACTGGAAGTAGCGGTCGGGCAGCGCTTCGCCGTGCTCGGCCAGGTGGCGTTCGCAGTCGACGACGGATTGTTCGAGCGTGTGGGCGTGGTCGCGCGACAGGCGGCGCGCGGCCAACCCGGCCGCCTGGCCTTCCATCTTGGCGTGCACCTCGAGGATGGCGAGGAAATCGGCCAGGTTGGGCTTGAACACCGTCGCGCCCTTGCGCGAACGCCGCGTGACGATGCCGATCGCCTCCAGCTTCAGGATCGCCTCGCGCACCGGCGTGCGCGAAACCTCGAAACGCCCGATCATCGCCTGCTCGTCGAGGAGATCGCCGGGATTGAGCGTTCCGCGATCGATGTCCTCGAGAATCTGGTTCAGTATGAACTCGGTCTGGTTGTTCATGGCGCCGCCGGTCTGTGCGCAAGTATACGGTTACTTGTTTTATATATACGCAAAATCCCGGGTGTGAAACGGGCATCGGCGGAAGCGTGCCGAAGGGTTGTGGTTTGATGTTTTGAGCGGCACCGGCCCGCTCCCCCTCCCAGCCCCCCCACGGCAGTATCCTTGCAAGGGGTGGCTGGGAGGGGGAGAGGGCCGGCGCCGCGGCAGCGCAAATGATCTAATAAGAATAAGCGGTGACGATGTAGGCGGCGTAGGCGAGCGTCATCGCCGCGCCGAGCGCGCGGCCGATGCTCAGCTTGAAGTGCGCCAGCAGGCCGAGAAACAGCGACGTGGCCAGCATCACCCAGATGTCCAGCGTGATGATATGGCCGCCGACCGGGATCGGCACGATCAGCGCCGCCACGCCCATGATGGCGGCGATGTTGAAGATGTTGGAGCCGACGATGTTGCCGAGCGCGACCGAGGAGTTGTTGCGCATGACCGCCATGAGTGTGGTCGCCAGTTCGGGAAGCGACGTGCCCAGCGCCACGATGGTCAGCCCGATCACCTCCTCGCTCACATGCCAGGCCCGCGCGATCGAGACGGCGGAGTTCACCGTCGCCTCCGCACCCACGGGCAGCGCGACCAGCCCGATCGCGAGCGCGACCAGGACGCCGATCCCCGAACTGGGGATGTTGTCGACCTCGTCGTGATAGTCGAACTTGCGTTCCGTGTTGGCGCGGACCTTGCGGGCGCGGCGGAACTGGTCGAACAGGAACACGGCGAGCAGGAACAGCAGCACCACGCCGTCATAGCGCTCCAGAGTCCCTTTCATGACCATGGCGATGAACAGCACCGACACGGCCAGCATGAAGACGATGTTGCGGCCGATGCCGCGCTGATCGCAGGTGGTCGCCATGATCATGGCCGGAATGCCCATCACCATCAGCACATTGGCGATGTTGGAGCCGACCACGTTGCCGATGGCGATGCCACCCGCGCCGGAGATGGCCGCCTTTACCGAGACGAACAGCTCAGGCGCGGAGGTGCCTACCGAGACGATGGTCAGCCCGATGATCAGCGGCGGCACGGAAAGCCGTTCGGCCAAACCAACGGCGCCCCGCACAAGCCAATCTCCACCCAACAGCAACAACGCCAGTCCGACCAGCAGAAACAGATAGTCGAACATGGATGGCGTTTACCTCGGGATCATCGCCGGATCGCGCGTATGGAACCTGGCGGGCGTGGACAACAGTACGGATCGCTGAAACAGGTGGGGTGTCCAAGCCGCCAGTCAAGTGCGGCAAATTCAGTCCCCAACCAAATCCCGTCCGGTGACACCCCGTTCCTGGCTAATCAACGCCATTGGTGCTGTCAAGGCGCGGCTTTCGTTGTTGCCCCGCGCGGGTGGGCGGGTAAACATCGGGTCTTCAACAATCGGGAAAGACCGCAATGAGCGAGCTTGAATCAACTTGGCGGAACTTCGTGGACGATCAGTGGATCGACGGCGGCGGCGGCCGCCTGAGCGTCGAGGACCCGGCCACCGGCAAGCCGCTCGCCGAGCAGGCACTGGCGGACGCGGGCGACGTCGAGCGGGCGGTCGCCGCCGCCAAACGCTGTCACGAGAGTGGCGTATTGACTGCGATGCGCCCGGTCGAGCGCGGGCGCATGGTCCGTGCCATGGGGGACTGGTTGCTCGCCCGCCAAGACGAGATTGCCCGGCTGCTCACGCTCGAGGCGGGCAAGCCGCTTTGGGAGGCGCGCGGCGAAGTCGCCGGCGCGGCGCGCTATTTCGAATATTACGGCAACCAGGCGGAGACCCTGGAGGGCCGCTCGATCCCGCTGGGCGAGCGCTACATGGATTTCACCGTGCAAGAACCCTACGGGGTGTCGGCGCAGATCATTCCGTGGAACTTTCCGCTGGAAGTGGCGGCGCGCTCGATCGCGGCGGGGCTTGCGACCGGCAATGCCTGCGTGGTCAAGACGCCCGAGCTCGATCCGCTCTCGAGCGGCTATTTCGGCAAGGCGGCGCAGGCGGCCGGCGTGCCCGCCGGCGCGGTCAATGTTCTGTGCGGCCATGGCCATGAAGCCGGCGCTGCGCTGGCGGCGCACCCGGACATCGACCAGATGGTGTTCACCGGATCGGTGGACACGGGCGTGAAGATCGCTAAAGCCGTGGCGCCCAACGTGGTGCCGTGCGTGCTGGAGCTGGGCGGCAAGTCGGCGGCGGTCGTCTACGGCGATGCCGATCTCGACAATCTGCTGGCGTCGATCCGCCGCGGCATCTTCACCAATGCCGGCCAGGTATGCTCGGCGCTGTCGCGCGCGGTGGTGCATGAATCGATCCACGATGAAGTGGTCGAGCGCGCCGCCGATCTGGCCAAGTCCCTGTCGGTGGGTCCCGGCATCGAACGCGACGAGGCCGGCTTCAATATGGGCGCGATGATTTCCGAAGGCCAGCGTGACCGCGCGGAAGGGTTATGCCAGCGCGCCGAGCGCGACGGCGCGCGGGCGGTGGCCGGCGGGCGCAAGCTCAACCGGGACGGCTGGTTCCTGGAGCCGACCGTGTTCGATCGCGTCGATCCGGCGGGCGAGCTGGGCCAGACGGAAGTGTTCGGACCGGTGCTGTCCGTGATGAAGTTCTCATCCGACGAGGAAGCCATCGAGATCGCCAACGGCACGCAATACGGCCTGGTGGGCGGCGTGTTCACGGCCGACGTGGAGCGGGCCATGGATGCCGCACGACGGCTGCGTGCGGGGCAGATCTTCGTCAACGAATGGTTCGCCGGCGGCGTCGAGACCCCGTTCGGCGGCTACGGCAAATCCGGCTACGGCCGCGAAAAGGGCCGCGAGGCGCTCATGAACTACGTGCAGACGAAGAACGTGGCGATCCGGCTGGGGGTGGGGTAACGGCCGAGCCGCATGCCCTACCGATTGCTGCGAATGCGCGGGTCGAGCGCGTCGCGGATGCCGTCGCCCATGTAGTTGACGGACAACACGGTCAGCGCGATGGCCATGCCCGGATAGAGCACGCGTTCGGGGTGTTGTTCGAGGAAGGTGACGCCGTCGAACACCAGCCGGCCCCAGGTGGGGAAGTCGGACGGGAAGCCGAGTCCTAAGAAGCTGAGCGCGCTTTCGGTGATGATCGCGTTGGCGATGCCCAATGTCGCGGAGACCATGATCGGGCTAAGGACGTTGGGGAAGATGTGCCGCGAGATCACCCGGTGCTGACGGGTGCCGATCGAGTGGGCGGCGAGCACGAATTCGCGCTCCTTCAGCCCCAGCACGTCGCCGCGCACGATGCGCGCGGTCTGCATCCAGCTGGTAATGCCGATGACGAAGACGATGAGAATGAAGATGCCGGTCTCCGGTCCGAAGGCCGATCGCAACGTGTCGCGGAACAGCATGATGATGACCAGAAGCAGCGGCAACAAGGGCAGCGCAAGGAACAGGTCGGTAAAGCGCATCAGCGGCCCGTCGAGCCGGCGGAAATAGCCCGCGAGCACGCCGATCAGCGTGCCGATCACCAGCGACAGAGCCATGGCGGTCACGCCCACCGCCAACGAGACCTGGCCGCCGGCCAACACCTGGGCGAAGGTGTCGCGGCCCAGCTGGTCGGTGCCCATGGGATGCTCGAAGCTGGGACCCTGGTTCTTGTTGCGGATGTCGATGAACGAGGGATCGAGCGTGTGGATGTACGGCCCGATGAACACTGCCAGCACGATGAAGACGAAGATGCCGGTGCCCGCCATCGCGCCCTTGTGGACCGCGAACTGCGCCCACACGTCGCGCCACAGCGAGCGATGGGGCCGCATGGCCGGTTCGCCGGGAGGCGCCTGGTTCGGCAGGGCGGCGTCAGTCATAGCGTATCCTCGGATCAAGGATGCCGTAGATGAGATCGGCGATCAGATTGAACAGCACGATCAGCACGGCGAAGATGAAGGTCAGCGTCTGGACCAGCGGGATGTCGGCTCCCTGAACGCCGATGATCAGCAACTGGCCCAGCCCGTTCACCTTGAAGATCTGCTCGGTGATGATGGCGCCGCCGAACACCTGGGGCACGCCCAGCGCGATGACGGTGACGACGGGAATGAGCGAGTTGCGCAGCACGTGGACGAGCAGGACGACGCGCTCCTTCATGCCCTTGGCGCGCGCGGTGCGCACATAATCCTGCGAGAGGTTGTCGAGCATGGAGGCGCGCATGAAGCGCGACAGCTGGGCGGCGTTGAACAGGGCGAGCACCATCACCGGCATCGCCATCTGCTTGACCTGGACGACGAAGCTCGACCAGTCGGTTACACGGTGGGTGGTGTCATAGATCGACGGTAGCCAGAACGGGCTCGATGAGTCGATCAGGACCGAAAACAGGACGATCAGCACGGTGCCGGTCAAAAACGTCGGGATCGAGAAACCGACCATCGAGACGAAGGTGCCGATCTGATCGAACCAGGAATAGTGCTTGTAGGCGGAGATGATGCCGATCGGCAGCGCAATCAGAATGCCGACCACGTAGGACATGCCGACGACCCACAGGGTCTGGGGCATGCGCTCGACGACGAGATCGACCACCGGCGAACGGGTCGCCCAGCTCTGCACGCGCAGGCGGTTTTCCGCGTCACCTATCTGGATGCCCCACCATTCCTCGATCAGGTTGAGCGGCTCGTTGACGAAGAACTGCTGCAGCCACAGCAGATAGCGGATGTGGATCGGCTCGCCGAGGCCGAGCGAGATGCGGATCTTTTCGCGCACCTCCGGGGTGATCGTCATCGGCAGATTGCCGGTGGGATCGTTGGGCGCGAGATCGAGCAGCAGGAAAATGATGAACGAGATCAGCAGAAGCGTGGGGACCGTGAACAACAGCCGCCGTATCGTGTAATTGAACATCGAACGCCTCCCCGACCGCGGTGCCGAGCGCGATGAAAAGACGGACCGCGGGAGTGCCGCGATCCGTCGTTGTCGTTGTCAGCTTAGTTGGTCCGGTGCCAGTCGGCGACGTTCCACAGTTCGCTGTCCCACTCGTTCATCAACACGCCACCGAGCGTGTTCGAATGGGCCGACACGCCGCCGCGGTGGATGAGCGGGATCATCGCGCCTTCCTGCATCAGCATGTCGTTCATCTGCTTAGCGATGGCCGCGCGTTCGTCGATCGCCGAGGTCTGGGCGAGCTTGGCTGCGAGCGCGTCATATGCCTCGTTGCAGTAACGCGGCATGTTGGAGCCCAGCCAGTTGGTCGCCGGCGAAGGAATCTCGCCGCAGGTCCAGTTGCTCATATACTTCTCGGGATCGGTGCCGTTGAAGTTGTTGGTGTACATTTCGATGTCGGCGTAGAACTTCTGGAACGTGTCCGGAGAGGACTGATCGCCGCCGAAGAATACGGCCGCGTCGATGTTCTTCAGTTCGGTTTCGACACCGATCTGACCCCACCACTGCTTGACCAGGGCCTGGGTGTCCTGGCGCACGGCGTTGGTAGAGGTCTGGTACAGGATCGACAGGCGAACGCCGTCCTTGGCGCGGATGCCGTCGCCGCCCTTGGCCCAACCGGCCTCGTCGAGAATCTGGTTGGCCAGATCGATGTTCTGGACCAGGCACTCGTCATTGGCGGTCGACGCGAAGATCGCCGGGGCGGGCAGCACGTTGCAGGTCGGCTGACCGGCTTCGCCATAGCCCACGTCCGACAGGGTCTGCCGGTCGATGGCCAGCGACAGGGCGCGGCGAACGGCGGCATCGGTCAGGAACGGATGCGGGCCACCCTCGACGGTGGAACGCTGATCGCCAAGCGCCGAGTCGGGGTTGGTGAGGTTCACCATCAGGCGCTCGACCGAGGTGCCGAAGGCGGAGACCACCTGGCCCTTGCCGGCGGAAGCCATGTCCGCAAGCACGGTCGGATCGACCTGCAGGTTCCAGGCATAGTCGAACTCGCCGGTCTGCAGCACCGAGCGCGCGGCCGCGGCCGCGTCACCGCCGCCCTTGAAGGTCAGGGTGGCGAAGTGCGGCTTGGACGCATCGCGATAGTTCGGATTGGCTTCCATCGAGATCACGTCGTTGGCGCGGAACTCGGTGACCCGGAACGGGCCGGTGCCGTTCGGGCCGAAGTTCTGCTCGGTGCACTCGGGGGCTTTCGCGCCCATGCAGTCCTGGAACTGCGCCTTCTGGATGATCGGCGATTCACCACCGGTGAACGGTCCGTAAGGGTGCGGCTTGGGTTTGGAGAAGGTCACCTTCACGGTAAGCGCGTCCAACGCTTCGACTTTTTCCACATCGGCGAACTTGGTCAGCTGCTGGCAGCCGCCTTCCGGATGCATGCAGTAGTCGGCGGTGAACACCACGTCCTCGGCGGTGAAGTCGCTGCCGTCGGACCATTTGATGCCCGGCTGGATCTTCCAGGTGATGGACTTCAAGTCTTCCGACACGCCGCCATTGGCCACCGTGGGAATGTCGACGGCGAGCCACGGAATCAGGTTGCCCTTCTCGTCGTAGCGGCCGAGCGGCTCGATGACCATCGAAGAGGCCTCCACATCCTTGGTACCGCCCGACAGGAACGGATTGAGGATGGAAGATGCCTGCCAATAGATGATGTTGAGATGGCCGTCACTGCCACGCTCGGCATGGGCCGCTGTGGTTGTCAGCAGCGCCGCCGCCGTCGCCAGCAACGTCTTTTTCAATACACTCATTACAAGTTCTCCCTTGGTTTGGTTGGTTTCGTCTCAAAGGGTTCATTCGACCCGGTGACAAGCAACGAAGTGGTCCTCCACCGTTCCGTTACTTCCCTTGGCCGGGCCAAGATTGCGCCATACTGGTTCTTCCACCGAACACCTGTCAATCGCATCCGGGCAGCGGGTGCAGAAACGGCAGCCGGCCGGCGGGTTGGCCGGGTTGGGCACATCGCCGGTCAGGATGATGCGCTCGCGCTTGGCTTCCACGGCGGGATCGGGCACCGGAACGGCGGACAAAAGCGCCTTGGTGTAGGGGTGCTTGGGTGCGTTGAACAGTTCCTCGACCGGCGCCAGCTCGACGATCTTGCCCAGATACATCACCGCTACGCGGTCGGCGATGTGGCGGATCATGGACAGGTCGTGGCTGATGAACAGGTAGGTCAGCCCCAGCTTCTCCTGAAGATCCTGCAGCAGATTCACCACCTGGGCCTGGATCGACACGTCCAGCGCGGCGATCGGCTCGTCGCATACGATGAAATCGGGCGCCAGCGCCAGGGCGCGCGCAATGCCGATGCGCTGACGCTGGCCGCCGGAGAACTCATGCGGATAGCGGTTGGCGAATTCCGGATTCATGCCGACCGCTTCGAGCAGTTCGCGCACCCGCTGGCGCTTCTCCTCGCCGGTGGCCACGTGATGCTCGTCCAGCGGCTCGGAGATGATCGAACCCACGGTCATGCGCGGGTTTAGACAGGCCTGGGGATCCTGGAAGATCATCTGCATGCGCGGGCGCATGTCGCGCAGCGCATTGCCGGCCAGTTCGGCGATGTCGCGGCCTTCAAACGTGATGCGCCCGCCGGTGACTTCATAGAGCCGCAGGAGCGCGCGGCCGCAGGTCGACTTGCCGCAGCCGCTCTCGCCCACCAGGCCCAGGGTCTCGCCGCGGCGGATGTCGAAGCTCAGGCCGTCGACCGCGCGTACCGAGCCGACCTGGCGGCGCAGCACGCCCTTGTAGATCGGAAAGTACATCTCCAGGTCCTGGACCTGGACGAGCGGCGCGCCGGCGGCTGTATCGCCGCCAGTCTCGGCGATGGTGGTCACGACCACTCCTCCCCTTTGTCGGTGTCCCACCAGCACGCGACGTCGTGGGCGTCGCGAAGCGCCCGCAGCGGCGGGTTCTCCCTCCCGCAGCGCTCGAAGGCGTGGGCGCAGCGCGGCGCGAACGGGCAGGAAAGCGGCGGCTGGATGAGATCGGGCGGCTGGCCGCCGATCGAGCGCAGCCGGCTCGCCTCTCCACCGTCGTGGCCGGGCAGCGTATGCAGCAGAGCCATCGTGTAGGGATGGCGGGGATTGTGAAACAGTTCATCGACGGGAGCATGCTCGACGATGAAGCCGCCATACATCACGATCACGCGGTCGGCGATGCCGGCGGCGACGCCCAGGTCATGGGTGATCCAGATGATGCCCATGCCGAGCTTCTGGCGCAGATCGCGGATCAGCTCGAGGATCTGCGCCTGCACGGTCACGTCGAGCGCCGTGGTGGGCTCATCGGCGATCAGCACCTGCGGGTCGCAGGCGAGTGCAATCGCGATCATCACGCGCTGGCGCATGCCGCCGGAGAACTGGTGCGGATAGTCGTTCAATCGCTCGGAGGCAGAGGGAATGCCGACTAGTTCCAGCAGCTCGATCGCACGATCGCGCGCGGCGCGCTTGGACATCCCCATATGCTCGCGCAGGGGCTCCATGATCTGGAAACCCACGGTGAACACCGGGTTGAGCGACGTCATCGGGTCCTGGAAGATGAAGCCGATGCGCGCGCCGCGAAACTGGCGAATCTCGGCTGGAGTCAGCTCCAGCAGGTTCGCGCCGCCGAAATCGACCGTTCCCGAAACGATGTCCGCAGGCGGGCTGGGCAGCAGCTGCAGGAGCGACATCATGGTGACGCTCTTGCCCGAGCCGCTTTCGCCGACCACGGCCAAAAGCTCGCCGGCGTTCAGCGCGAAACTCACGCCATTGACCGCGTGCACTGTTCCGTCTTGAGTGTGAAAGACCGTTTTAAGGTCGTTTACCTCAAGCACCGACTCTACAGACGCAGTACCCATGAACCTCCCTTTGCGTCGACACTGACAAAGTCTGTGAGGATTGTCCAGCCGAATTGCCCAGCGGGATCAGGACGGGATCTGAGGGTAGAATTTTGCGCAATTTTGCAGATCCGTGGCGCATAATTCTCGCGATCAAATGCCGCATAAATAGTTTTTTGCTCTTGATTGCGCCCTGCCTTTCCCTTTGACTAAAAGGATAGCGTGTCGGATCGCAAGACGCTCGCGTTTCGATATCGACGCGTAAGGGAGGATCAAAAGGGATGGCTGTTGCCGAAGATCGGTCCGCGACCGGTCTGTCGACGTTTCCGCAGTATTTGCTTTTGAATGCCGAGCGGTTCGGCTCACGCGTTGCCATGCGCCACAAGGATTTTGGCATCTGGCAAAGCTGGTCCTGGGCCGAGCAGCTCGACCAGGTGCGCCGCTTCTCGCTTGGCCTCAAGCAGATGGGCCTGAAGCCGGGCCAGAAGGTGGCGCTGATCGGCGCCAACCGGCCGCGGCTTTACTGGACCTTCTGCGCCGTGCAGGCGATCGGCGGCGTGCCGGTGCCGCTATACTCCGATTCCGTCGCCGAAGAGATGGCCTACGTGCTGGAGCACGCCGAGGCGGTCTTCGCGGTATGCCAGGACCAGGAGCAGGTCGACAAGGTGTTGTCGATGGGCGAGGCGCTGACCCATCTCGACCAGATCATCTACGACGAGCCGCGCGGCCTGCGCGACTACGACCAGGACCACCTGCATTCGTTCGAACAGGTCCAGGCGATGGGCCGCAAGGCCCTCGAAGACCCGAAGGTGGGCGAGGACTGGGTCGCCGGCATCGGCAAGGGCAAGGGCGGCGACCTGGCCGTGATGCTGTATACCTCGGGCACCACCGGCCGGCCCAAAGGGGTGATGCTGTCCTATGAAAACCTGGTGGTGAGCGCGCGCAACGCCAACGCTTTCGACAGTTTCGACCAGAACGAACAGGTGATCGCCTATCTGCCGATCGCCTGGGTAGGCGATCACGTTTTCTCCTATGCACAGGCCTATGTGGCCGGCTACTGCGTGTGCTGCCCGGAAAGCGCGGAGACCACCGACCAGGACCGCCGCGAGATCGCTCCGACCTACTTCTTCGCGCCGCCGCGGGTGTTCGAAACCCTGCTCACCGCCATCCTGGTGCGCATGGAGGACGCCGGCCGGATCAAGCGCGCGATGTTCAACTATTTCATGGATCATGCGCGGCGCGTAGGCGAGCGCATCTTGAACGGGGAGCGGGTCGGCGTGCTGGACCGGCTGCTCAACTGGTTCGGCGAAATCCTGGTATACGGGCCGCTCAAGAACCGCATGGGGCTCACCCGCATGCAAGTGGGCTATACCGCCGGCGAGGCGATCGGCCCGGAAATCTTCCGCTTCTACCGCTCGCTCGGCCTCAACCTGAAACAGCTTTACGGCCAGACGGAAGCCTCGGTCTACGTGACCGCGCAGCCCGACGGCGAAATCCGCCCGGACACGGTGGGCCGCCCGTCTCCCGATGTGGAGATCGAGATCGATAAGTCCGGCGAGGTGCTCTACCGCTCGCCCGGCGTGTTCGTCGGCTACTACAAGAACGATGAGGCCACCAAGTCGACCAAGGACAAGAACGGCTGGGTGCGCACCGGCGATGCCGGCTTCTTCGACCATGAAGGCCATCTGAAGATCATCGATCGGGCCAAGGATGTCGGCAAAATGAAGGACGGCAGCCTGTTCGCGCCCAAATATATCGAGAACAAGCTGAAATTCTTCCCAAACATCAAAGAGGTGGTGGCGTTCGGCGATGAGCGCGACTTCTGCGCGGTGTTCCTCAATATCGATCTGACCTCGGTCGGCAACTGGGCCGAGCGCAACAACATCTCCTATGCCAGCTATCAGGAGCTGGCCTCGCATCCGGAAGTCTATGCGATGATGGAAGAGCATGTGGATCAGGTCAATCGCGACCTTTCGGGTGAAGACATGATGGCGGGCTCGCAGATCCATCGCTTCCTGGTGCTGCACAAGGAGCTCGACGCCGACGATGGGGAACTGACGCGCACGCAAAAGGTACGCCGCTCGTTCATCGCGGAGCGTTACGGGGAGCTGATCGACGCGCTGTATGACGGCTCCGAGCACAAGTTCGTCGAAACCGAGGTGACGTTCGAGGACGGCCGCAAGGGATCCATCTCGGCCGATGTCATCATCCGCGACGCGAAGGTCTATCCGGTGGCCGAAGAGGCTTCGCGGCAGGAGGCGGCCGAATGAACGTCCATTCGCAGGCGGCGGCGGCTCAATCCGACGACGGCATCGCGCTCGGCGCAGACCTGCTGCACGTGGACAACATCTCGCTCTCGTTCGGCGGGGTCAAGGCGATCCAGGACGTCTCGTTCGATATCCGCAAAGGCGAAATCCGCGCCATCATCGGACCCAACGGCGCCGGCAAGACGTCCATGCTCAACGTCATCAACGGGTTCTATCACCCCCAGGAAGGCATCATCTCGTTCAAGGGACGCGAGAGGCGGCGCATGCGCCCCTACGAGGCTGCAGCCCAGGGCATCGCGCGCACCTTCCAGAACGTGGCGCTGTTCACCGGCATGACCACGCTGGAAAACATCATGGCCGGCCGGTCGCTGAAGATGCACCGCAACTTCTTCTGGCAGATGCTCTATCGCGGACCCGCGCTCAACGAGGAGATGGAACACCGCAGGGTGGTCGAGGAGATCATCGATTTCCTTGAGATCGAGGCGATCCGCAAGACCCCGGTCGGGCAGCTTCCCTACGGGCTGCAAAAGCGGGTGGAACTGGGCCGGGCGCTCGCCATGGAGCCCACCCTGCTGCTGCTCGACGAGCCGATGGCGGGCATGAACCTGGAAGAAAAGGAAGACATGAGCCGCTACGTGCTGGACGTGAACAGCCAGCTCGGCACTACGATCGCGCTCATCGAGCACGACATGGGCGTGGTCATGGACCTGGCCGACCGGGTCATGGTTCTCGACTACGGCAAAAAGATCGCCGACGGAACGCCGGACGAGGTCCAGGCCAACCAGGCGGTGATCGATGCCTATCTCGGGGTGCCGCACTGATGGGCCTGTTGTTCGATATCTTCATCAATCCGTTCGTGGAGATGGCGTCGGGGCTGGATTTCCTGCTGCAGGTGCTGTGGGAAGGCTTCGTCTCGGGCACGCTTTATGCGCTGATCGCGTTGGGCTTCGTGCTGATCTTCAAGGCCTCGGGCGTCTTCAACTTCGCCCAGGGCATCATGGTGGTGTTCGCCGCGCTGACCCTGGTGGGCCTGCATGCGCTGGGGATTCCGGCGTTCTTAGCGTTGATCCTGGCCGTGGCCATCATGGCGCTGCTGGCGGTCACGGTCGAGCGCGTGGTGCTGCGTCACCTGGTCAACCAGCCGGACATCATCCTGTTCATGGTCACCATCGGCCTGACCTACTTCCTGATCGGGTTCGGCGAATTGGTGTTCGGCGGCGATCCCAAGTCGATGATCACCGAGGAACTGGGCCTGCCGACCGGCTCGACGGTGTTCGACGTGTTCGACGGCATCGTCATCCTGCAGCATCTGGACGTGGCCGCCGCCGTGATCTCGGCGATCATGGTGGCCGGGCTTGCCGTGTTCTTCAACAAGACGCGGATCGGCCGTGCGCTGCGCGCCGTCGCCGACGACCATCAGGCCGCGCTGTCGGTGGGCATTTCGCTCAACCAGATCTGGGCGATCGTGTGGTTCGCCGCCGGTATCGTCGCACTGACCACCGGCATCATGTGGGGCGCCAAATCGGACGTGTCGTTCGCGCTGCAGATCGTCGCGCTCAAGGCGCTCCCCGTTCTGATCCTGGGCGGGTTTACCTCGATCCCCGGCGCCATCGTCGGCGGGCTGATCATCGGCATGGGCGAGAAGCTGTTCGAGGTCTATTGGGGCGGATTGCTCGGCGGCGGCGTGGAAGGCTGGTTCGCCTACGTGATCGCGCTGATCTTCCTGCTGTTCCGCCCGCAGGGCCTGTTCGGCGAAAAGATCATCGAGCGGGTATGAATTAGATGCTGTATCGCGAAGCCGGACAGTTCAAGACCAGCTACCAGGCCGACCAGGCCGCGTTCCCGATCTTCCAGGATCAGCTGGCGGTGTGGGCAATCCTGGCGGTCGCCTTTATCGGCGTGCCGCTGGTCGGCAACGATTTCTTTCTCAATTCGATCATGATCCCGTTCCTTATCTTCGCGTTGGCCAGCGTCGGGCTCAACATCCTGACCGGCTATGCGGGCCAGCTGTCGTTAGGAACGGGTGCGTTCATGGGTGTGGGCGCGTATGCCTGTTACAAGCTGACGACGATCTTCCCGGACGTGAACATCGTCATCATGATCGTCGCTTCCGGCTTCTTCTCCGCCGGCATCGGCATGATCTTCGGCCTGCCGTCCCTGCGCATCAAGGGGTTCTATCTGGTGGTCACCACGCTGGCGGCGCAGTTCTTCCTGGAATGGTGCTTCATTCGCATCGCCTGGCTCTACAACTACAACCCGTCAGGCGCGATCGAGGTGCCGCAGCGCGAGGCGTTCGGCGTCATCCTGACCGGCGCCTCGGCGACGCCGGTCACGCGCTATCTGCTGGTGCTGTCGATCGTCGTGGTGATGACGTGGATCGCCTTCAACATCATCCGCGGGCGCATCGGCCGATCGTGGATGATGATCCGCGACATGGACATCGCCGCCGAACTGATGGGCGTCAAGCCGCTCAACGCGAAGCTGTCGGCGTTCGCGGTGTCCTCGTTCTACTGCGGCGTGGCCGGCGCGATGATGGTTTTCTTCTGGCTGGGCGCGGCGGAGGTCGAGAGCTTCGATGTGAACCACTCGTTCCTGATCCTGTTCATGGTGATCTTAGGCGGGCTGGGCTCGATCAAGGGCGCGTTCATGGGAGCAGCGTTCATCTGGATCCTGCCCATCCTGATCCGCGCAGCGCCCGGCTGGATCGGCATCGAAGTACAGGCGGCGACCGTCGAACATCTGAACTTCATGCTGATCGGCGGTCTGATCATTTTCTTCCTGATCATCGAACCGCACGGACTGGCGCGGCTGTGGTCGATCGGGAAGCAGAAATTGCGGGTTTGGCCGTTCCCCTATTAGGGCGTTGAACCCGTTCGACGCTGTCCTGTCGGGAAACCGGGCACGGCAGCGGGAGTAGATAAATCGGTTTCGAGTGAACCGGACGGCGAGGCCGCCGTCCACGCAAAGGGAGGAACTCTTGATGCTCAAGAAACTCGCAATAGGCGCTGCGGCGCTTGCAATGCTCGGGGCGGCGCAAGTGTCCACGGCGCAGGCCGAAGACACGATCTTTATCCCCTCGCTCACCTATCGCACCGGACCGTTCTCCGGCGGCGGCACGCCGTTCGCCAACGGTTTCGCCGACTATATGAACATGCTCAACGCCCGCGACGGCGGCATCGGCGGCGCCAAGATCGTGCTCGAAGAGTGCGAGACCGCGTACAACGCCCAGAAGGGCGTCGAGTGCTACGAAGCCACCAAGGGCAAGGGCGCGCTGGTCTACAACCCGCTGTCGACCGGCATTACGCTGCAGCTGATCCCCAAGGCGCCGGTGGATGAGATCCCGGTCCTGTCGATGGGCTATGGCCTGTCGGCGGCGGCGGTGGGCGAGAAGTTCCCCTGGACCTTCACCTATCCCACTTCCTACTGGAGCCAGATGACGTCGATCCTGAAATATATCGACGACAATGGCGGACTTTCCGGCAAGAAGATCGGCTTCATCTATCTGGACCTGGGCTACGGCCGCGAGCCGATCCCGCTTCTGGAGCAGCTGGCGCCGCAGATGGGCTTCGAGCTCGCCATGTTCCCCGTGGCCGGCAAGGAGATGCAGAACCAGTCCTCGCACTGGCTCAACGTGCGCAAGGAGAACCCCGACTGGATGATCATGTGGGGCTGGGGCGCGATGAACCCGACCGCGATCAAGGAAGCGGCGAAGATTCGCTTCCCGCTTGACCGGTTCATCGGCAACTGGTGGTCCGGCGCGCATGCCGACCTCAACCCGGTCGGCGAAGCGGGCAAGGGCTATCTGGCCGCCAACTTCTCCGGCATCGGCACCGACTTCCCGGCGCTCCAAGACGTGATCAAGCACGTGATCGAGCCGGGCAACACCCAGACCGATCCTGGCGACGTGGGCAACGTGCTGTACAATCGCGGCCTGTTCAACGCCGTGATCGTGGCCGAGGCCGTTCGCGCGGCGCAGGCCGCGACCGGCAAGGTGGCGGTCACCGGCGCCGACATGCGCGTGGGCCTGGAGACCTTCAACCTGAGCGAAGAGCGTCTGGCCGAACTGGGCTTGGCGGGCTTCACCGCGCCGATCCAGGGCTCGTGCGCCGATCATGAAGGTCAGGGGTCGATCTTCATCCAGCAATGGAACGGCAGCGACTGGGAGCGCGTTTCCGATCTGATCACGCCGATGACCGACGTGGTCGGCCCGATGCTGCAGGCGGCGGCGGATCAGTACGTCTCCGACAAGCCGGACTGGCAGACCCAGACCTGCGGCTGATCGGCTCGACTGAGCTTCAAGAAGGCGCCGCCCCGCACCAATGACGGGGCGGCGCCAGCCAAGCGGCACTCGCCACCAGCAACGGACGAAGCCATGAACGTCGTCGACAAGATCGATCCTGAGACCGCGACCGAAACCGTTCTCGCGGTCAACAATATCGAGGTGATCTACAACCACGTGATCCTGGTGCTGAAAGGCGTCTCCCTTTCGGTGCCCAAAGGCGGGATCGTCGCGCTGCTGGGCGCCAACGGCGCAGGCAAGACGACGACGCTGAAAGCCATCTCCAACCTGCTGCACGCCGAGCGCGGCGAGGTGACCAAGGGCAACATCCTGTTCAAGGGGGACGAAGTCCAGTCGCTGTCGCCCAACGAGCTGGTGCGACGCGGCTGCATCCAGGTGATGGAGGGCCGCCACTGTTTCGAACATCTGTCGATTGAAGAGAATCTGCTGACCGGCGCGTATACGCGCAGCGACGGCAACTCGGCGATCAAGGCCGACCTGGACAAGGTCTACGGATATTTCCCCCGGCTGCGCGAACGCCGGCGGGCGCTGGCCGGCTACACGTCGGGCGGAGAGCAGCAGATGTGCGCGATCGGCCGCGCGCTGATGTCGAAGCCGACGATGATCCTGCTCGACGAGCCGTCGATGGGACTGGCGCCGCAGCTGGTCGAGGAGATCTTCGAGATCGTCAAGAACCTGAACGAGCGCGAGGGCGTGTCGTTCCTGCTGGCCGAGCAGAACACCAATGTGGCGCTGCGCTACGCGACCTACGGCTATATTCTGGAGTCCGGCCGGGTGGTAATGGACGGCGAGGCGGCCAGCCTGCGCGAGAACGAGGACGTCAAGGAATTCTATCTCGGCATCGCCGGCGAGGGCCGCAAATCGTTCCGCAACGTCAAGCACTACAAGCGGCGCAAGCGCTGGCTGGCGTGAGCCGGCTGCCCCGCCGTCGTGGCCCGTTTTCGTTATTCGCGAGCTAAGTTCTGGCAGGCGGTATCCGTTGCGCTGGCGCTGACCGCACTGGTGATGTTTTTGTCCTGGCTGTTGCTCAACTTCGCGGGCCTGCGCAACGCCGATGTCTATTCGGCAGCCACCGCGCTGATATTCTTAGGCTTCTGCTCCGCCGGCATGTTGTGGCGCTATTCGCGCAATGAAGTGATCCTGGCCGTTCTGCCCACCGGTATCGCCGATGTGCGCTGGGCCAGCGGCGATGAGCCGGTCGGCTGGGAGCGGGTCCGCCAGATCACGCTACGCCAGCGCGAGTCCGATTTCGAACTCGTCATACTGCTGTGGCCGGGCGAGAACGGCGGCAGGGGGGATTCGCAGCTGACCAG
The DNA here is from genome assembly GCA_028281105.1 of Rhizobiaceae bacterium. Lineage (GTDB taxonomy): Bacteria > Pseudomonadota > Alphaproteobacteria > Rhizobiales > Rhizobiaceae > JANQKQ01. The sequence goes on along the minus strand of JANQKQ010000016.1, from coordinate 14,386 downwards.
CGACCTAACGCCGCTGGAAGGGGACGTTGAAACCGTCGTGCGCGCGATTAATCGTTACGTGCCGGTGGTGGTGCAGACCGCCGGCGGATTTGCCGAGGAGAGACATGTCTGAGTTCTTTGACAAGGCGGAAACCCGCCCCAGCGACGAGCGCGAGGCCGACCTGCTGAGCCGGTTGCCGGAGTTTCTGGCGCGTATCAGATCCGGCGTGCCGGCGTGGAAAGCGCGGCTGGCCGATCATGACGTGGCAGCCGTCACCAACCGTGAGGCGCTGGCCGGCCTGCCGGTGCTGCGCAAGAGCGAACTGATGGACGCGCAGAAGGCCGACCCGCCGTTCGGCGGCTATGCCGATCCGCACACGCTGGCCGGCACGCGGCTGTTCATGTCCCCGGGCCCGGTTTGGGAGCCGCAGCCGCCCGGGCTCGATCCGTGGGGTGCGGCGCGGGCGTTTTATGCGGCCGGCATCCGAAAGGACGATCTCGTCCACAACGCGCTCGCCTATCACATGACGCCGGGCGGCTTCATTCTCGACGAGGGCGCGCGGGCGCTGGGCGCGCGCGTCTTTCCGGCCGGCATCGGCAACACGGAGATGCAGGTCGAGGCGGCAGCCTTTATCGCGCCGACGGCCTATGCGGGCACGCCGGACTATCTCAAAACCATCCTCGACAAGGCCGCCGAGATGGGCAGGGATTTGTCCTCGATCACCAAGGCGATCGTGTCGGGCGGCGCGTTGTTCCCGTCGATGCGGGCGGAATACGCCGAGCGCGGCGTCGGTGTCATGCAGGCCTACGCCACCGCCGATCTGGGCATCATCGCCTATGAGACGGCGGTCGACGGCGAGCCGTGCCCCGGCATGGTGGTCAACGAGGATCTCATTGTCGAGATCGTGCGGCCGGGCACCGGCCAACCGGTGCCGGCCGGCGAAGTGGGCGAATTGGTGGTGACCAACTTCAACCCCGCCTACCCGCTCATCCGCTTCGGCACCGGGGATTTATCGGCGGTGCTTGACGAACCCTCTCCATGCGGGCGCACCAACATGCGCATCAAGGGCTGGATGGGCCGTGCCGACCAGCGCACCAAGGTCAAGGGCATGTTCGTCGATCCCAAACAGGTCGACGAGATCGTCAAGGCGATGGATGCGATCGAAGCCGCACGGCTAGTGGTCGCCAGAGACGGCGCAGCCGACGTGATGACGCTGCAGGTGGTGGCGGGCGGCAACGCCGATGCAGGCGAGATCGCCGAGCAGATGCGCATCGTCACCAAGCTGAAGGGTTCGGTGGAGATCGTCGAGAGCCTGCCCAACGACGGCAAGGTGATCGACGATCGGCGCGACTATGATGCATAGCGCGGCCCCGATGATGAGCGGTGAGGAGGTCACCGCGTTCGTGCTTGAGGTGTTTCCGCAATCGGTCGAGCATGGCTGGAAGGTCGAGCGGCTCGATGCAGACGGCATCGCCGTTTCGATGGCCATCGGCGAGCAGCACCTGCGTCCCGGGGGCACGGTCTCCGGCCCGGCCATGTTCGCGCTGGCCGACGTCACCGCCTATCTGCTGGTGCTTTCGAACGTGGGGCGGGAAGCGTTGGCGGTCACCACCAACGTCTCCATCAACTTTCTCAACAAGCCGGCAGGCGACCTGATTGCCCATGGCCGGCTGATCAAGCTGGGCAAGCGGCTGGCCGTCTGCGAAATCCACATCCACAACGTCACCGGCGAGGCCATGGTGGCGCAGGCGTCGGTGACCTACTCGATCCCGCCGCGGGTTTAGGAGATGCGCAGTATGGTACACGACCGCAAAATCCGAACCCTCCCAGTCCACCCCCTCACCAATGCCGCCTTCGCCCCGTTCGGCGACGTGATCGAGATCGATGGCGCCGAGCGGCTGACGATCAACAACGGGACGACCGAGCGGTTTCACGACCTGGCGGGTGTCGAGATCGGCGGCGAGAACGGGCGCACGCTGATCAATATCTTTCGCGGCGAGCCGTTCTCGCCGCCGATCGCCATTGCGATGATGGAACGCCATCCGCTGGGCAGCCAGGCGTTCGTGCCGCTCGACAGGCGACCGTTTGTCACCGTCGTCGCAGCGGATGCGAACGGCACCCCTGGCACCCCGCTCGCCTTCCTGGCCGCGCCGAATCAGGGGGTCAACTACCGCCGAAATGTATGGCACCATCCGCTGATCGCGCTTGAAGCGACAAGCGAGTTCCTGGTGGTTGACCGGGGCGGCGACGGCGACAATCTGGAAGAGTTTTTCTTCGACCGGCCGTATCAGATCGCTTCGCTTGCGGTCGATTGAGTAGCGTGCCTATGCAGAGCGGTCAGCACCTCGGCCGCCGTCAGCGCCGCGATGATCTCAGGGCGCTTGTCACGCACCGCGGTGCCGCCGATCGGGCATACGAGGCGGTCGATGAGATCGTCGGCATAGTCGCTGTCGCGCAGCCAGCTAGCGAACACCGCCCGCTTGGTCGCCGAGCCGATCATGCCCACATAGGCGGCGTCCGACCGCGCCAGGGCCGCGCCGGTGATCAGGAAATCCAAGGAATGCTCGTGGGTCATGACCACAAAGGCGGTGGCCGGTGGCGCGCCCGCTACCTCCGCCTCGGGCAGAGCGACGTGGCGGGTTTCGATTTCGCCGAGGCCGGCGAGCGCCTCGTCCCTGGTGTCGATAAGGACGGGCTCGACCGGCGCCAGGGCCAGCGCACGGGCCAGCGCCTTACCCGTATGGCCGGCGCCGAAGATCAGCACCCGGGGTGGCGGCTCGCCGGCGCCGCGCTCCAGCGCGTCGACCCGCCCCGCGTCCAGGACGGCGAAATCCAGGCTCACATGACCGCCGCAGCATTGGCCGATTTCCGGCCCCAGCGGGATGTCGAGCCTTGGTTCGGCGGTTTTGCCGTCCAGCATGGCGCGCGCATGTTCCATGGCGATCCATTCGAGCTGGCCGCCGCCGATGGTGCCGGCGATGGCGTCGGCGGCCACCAGCATGGAGGCGCCGGCATCGCGCGGCACCGAGCCGCGCGCCTGCGCCACGGAGACCAGGACTGCCGGAATCTCCTGTTCCAGCCAGGCCCGGGCGGTTTTCGATAGGGGATCGTGCATAGCCGATGTTTCGCGCTCGTTGGCGGTTTGCCGCCAATGTCGACCGCACCATCGCCGATTGCAAGAGCCGCCCATTTGACGCTTGCGTCCGGCGCGGGTTGGGCTATGGCTGTGCGACCAATACGCAGGAGCCCAAGCCCATGTCCCAATCGATCCAAGAACGCCTGGCCGCCATGAACGTCACCCTGCCCGAACCGCCGCAGCCGGTGGCTTCCTATGTGGGCTTCGTCATCCACGACAAGCTGGTGTTCGTCTCCGGGCAGGTGCCGATCGTCGACGGCAAGGTCACCCAGACCGGCCTGCTGGGCGACAGCGTCAGCATCGAACAAGGCGTGGCGGCGGCGCGGGTGTGCGCGATCAACCTGCTGGCGCAGGCGGCCAAGGCCTGTGACGGGGACTTGGAGCGGATCGAGCGCTGCGTGCGGCTGGGCGGCTTCGTCGCGTCGACGCCGGACTTCACTGATCATCCCAAGGTGGTCAACGGGGCTTCGGACTTCATGGCCGAGGCGCTTGGCGAGCGTGGCGCGCATGCGCGCGCCGCCGTGGGCGTCGCCGCCCTGCCGCTGGGGGTCAGCGTCGAGGTCGAGGCCACGTTCGCGCTCAAATAGGTCGACGCGCACGCGCGCGATTGTCACACCGCCAACGCGCATGGTATGGGCGGACCCGCGTCGAAACGGGAACGAAAGCTGATTCGCGATGCGCCGCTTCCTGCCTGAACCGCTTCGCCAATACGCGGTGTTCACCGGCCGCACGCGCCGCGGCGCCTACTGGCGCTGGGTGCTGTTCGTCATCATCGTTTACGTCGTCGGCGAGATCGTCGACGGGCTGGTGATCGCGCCCGCGCGCGGTTTCATTCCCTTCGAGTCCGACGCCGGCAAGCCGCTGACCATCATCGTGATGCTGGCGCTGCTCGTACCGCATCTGGCGGCCACCGTGCGCCGCCTGCACGATATCGATCGTTCGGGCTGGTGGATGCTGCTGCTGCCGGCCGCCGTAGTGTTGCTGTATTTCTCGCTGCCGCAGTTCGTCATCCTGGTGTTCAACCAGCAGATGGTGGCAATGAGCGCGATCGTGATGGCGCTGGTCGCGCTGGCCGGCCTGCTGGTGTTGTTGTTCTGGCTGACGAAGAAGGGAGACCGGGAGGCCAACCGGTTCGGCGAGCGGTAAAAAAGTGCGTCCGAGCGCGCAGCGCTTGCCGTTTCGCCCATTATTGGACATGGTTTGCCGGTAGGGGCGAACCATGCTGCAACGAGGAACGATGGTCATGAATTTGCTGGTGCGTCTTGTCATGGTCGCGGGTCTGGCCGCGATTTGGAGCCTTCCCGCATCTGCCGCCGGCACCACGGTGCGCCCCGTCCTGCCGGAACCGATGGCCGGCAGCCTCGACGATCTGGTCCAGCCGGTCCAGGCCGCGCCACGGCGCACCTATCTCGTCAACGGCCTGGTGTCCGCCGTCCCCTTCATCGGCTACGGCATGCGCAATCTCTCCAAGAAAGCGCCGCACGCCAAGCTGTTCTCCTACATGACGTCGGTGGAAGGCGACGGGGTGATCCGGCCCGGCATCATCAAGGACGCGGCCGAAGCCTACGCGGCGAACCCCGAGGTTCGCATCAACCTGATCGGCATCAGCTACGGCGCCGATATGATCACCCGGATCGCCGAGTCGCTGGCGGGCCGGGGCATCCCGGTCAACTATCTGGGCATCATCGACGGCACCGACCTGCGGCCGATCCGCGCCAACGTGCGCAAGGTCGACAACTTCATCTGCACCAACGCCGACTGCACCCGCGAACCGGTGCGGCTGGCCGCCGGCAATACCGTAACCGTGCTGCAGACGATCGCGATTAAATCGTCGCACATTCCGCTGGGTGACAACGCCCAGCTGCATGCCCGCGTGCTGGCGCAAATCCGCTGAACGGCCGGCCATTCGGCCGCATCGGCAGGCCGGAAAAACAGGACTGAAATCGTCAAGTTTTTCAACCTTCTCGGCGGACTTGCAATACCGCCGGGCCGGGGTAAGGTATTTGCCGGAGCGCGGCGCGATCCCGGCACAAGAGCCGATGAAGCTTGACCGGGACGTCCCAAAAACAGGCGTTTGCCGCCAGTCCATACACCGAGCTGGGAGGAGAGCATGGCCACCGTTTCCATGACCGTGAATGGCAAGGAGGTCTCGGCGGATGTGGAAGACCGCACGCTGCTGGTCCACTATCTGCGCGAGAACCTGCACCTGACCGGCACCCATGTGGGCTGCGACACCTCGCAGTGTGGGGCGTGCGTGGTGCATGTGGACGGCAAGGCGGTCAAATCGTGCACCATGCTGGCCGCCCAGGCCGCGGGAAGCGACGTGACCACCATCGAAGGGCTCGCCAATGGCGGCGATCTGCACCCGGTCCAGGCCGCGTTCAAAGAGAACCACGGCCTGCAATGCGGCTTCTGCACGCCGGGTATGATCATGACGGCGGTCGACATGATCAACCGCCATGGCGGGAAAAACCTGGACGAGGCGACCATTCGCGCCGAGCTGGAAGGCAATCTGTGCCGCTGCACCGGCTATCACAACATCGTGCGCTCGATCGAGGCCGCCGCCAAGGCGATGGGCTAGGCACGCAGACGGGTTTAGGAGAACGGCACAACCGGTATCGCCATCCAGGAGATGGCAAGGGAGGATCAGATGGGAGTTGAGGGCATTGGCGCGCGGGTAACCCGCAAGGAGGACCAGCGTTTCATCACCGGCAAGGGCCGCTACACCGACGATTTCTCCGTGACCGGCATGCACCATGCGGTGTTCGTGCGCAGCCCGCACGCGCACGCCGCCATCAAGGGCATCGACAAGTCCAAGGCCGAGAAAATGCCCGGCGTGGTCGCCGTGCTCGACGGCCAGCAGCTGACCGGCGACGGCATCGGCAATCTGATCTGCGGCTGGATGATCCACTCCAAGGACGGCTCGCCGATGAACATGGGCGCGTGGTCGGCGCTGGCAACCGAGAAGGTGCGCTATGTGGGCGACGCGGCCGCCGTGGTGATCGCCGAAACCCCTGCACAGGCAAAGGCCGCCGCTGAAGCTGTCAAGGTCGACTACGGCGAACTGCCCGCGGTGTCCGACGCGAGCAAGGCGCTCGAATCGAGCGCGCCGCAGCTTCACGACAACGCCGCCGGCAACCTGATCTACGACTGGGAGATCGGCGAGGCGGACGAGGTCGACAAGGCGATTGCCGGCGCGGCGCACGTCACCGAGATGGAGATCACCAACAACCGGTTGGTGCCCAACGCCATGGAGCCGCGCGCCGCGCTTGCCCAGTACGACACGGCGGAAGACCATTTCACCCTGCACACCACCTCGCAGAACCCGCATGTGGCACGCCTTGTGTTGTCGGCGTTCTACCAGGTGGCGCCGGAGCATAAACTGCGCGTCATCGCGCCCGACGTGGGCGGCGGGTTCGGCTCGAAGATCTACATCTATCCGGAAGAGATCGTCTGCCTGTGGGCGGCCAAGCGCACCGGCGTGCCGGTCAAATGGACGGCGGACCGGATGGAGTCTTTCCTGACCGACGCCCATGGCCGCGACCACGTGTCGACGGCGAAGATGGCGTTCGACAAGGACAACAGGATCGTCGGCTTCAAGGTCGACACCATCGCCAATCTCGGCGCCTATATGTCGCTGTTCTCCTCGTGCGTACCGACCTATCTGTACGCCACGCTGCTGTCAGGCCAATATGCGATCCCGGCGATCCACGCCAATGTGCGCGCGGTCTACACCAACACCGCGCCGGTGGACGCCTACCGCGGCGCCGGCCGGCCGGAGGCTTGTTTTCTGATCGAGCGGGTGATGGAGACGGCGGCTCGTGAGCTGGGCGTCGACCCGGCCGAACTGCGGCGCACCAATTTCATCGGCGAGTTCCCGCACCAGACGCCGGTGATCATGGCCTATGACGCCGGCGATTTCGGCGCCACGCTCGACGCAGCCCTGGAGGCGGCTGACTATGCCGGCTTCGCCAAGCGCAAGGCCGAGGCCGAAGGGCGCGGCAGGAAGCGTGGTATCGGCCTGTCCTGTTACATCGAAGCCTGCGGCATCGCGCCGTCGGCGGCGGTGGGCTCGCTGGGCGCGGGCGTCGGCTTGTGGGAGAGCGCGGAAGTGCGCGTCAATCCCGTCGGCACGGTGGAGATCCTGACCGGCTCGCACAGCCACGGCCAGGGCCACGAGACCACGTTCGCGCAACTGGTCAACGACCGGTTCGGCCTGCCCACCGACAATGTGCAGGTGGTGCATGGCGACACCGACAAGGTGCAGTTCGGCATGGGCACCTATGGCTCGCGCTCGGGCGCGGTAGGCATGAGCGCCATCGTCAAGGCGCTCGACAAGGTGGAGGCGAAGGCCAAGACCATCGCCGCGCATCTGCTGGAGGCCGACGCCGGCGACATCGTCATCGAGGACGGCGAGGTCAAGGTCGCCGGCACCGACAAGAAGCTGGGCTGGCACGAGGTGTGCCTGGCCGCCTATACCGGGCACAACCTGCCCGAGGGCATGGAGCCGGGGCTGAAGGAAGGCGCATTCTACGACCCGGCCAACTTCACCTTCCCCGCGGGCGCTTATATCTGCGAGGTCGAGGTCGATCCCGCTACGGGTCAGACCGAGGTGGTGCAGTTCGTGGCCGCCGACGACTTCGGCCGCATCATCAACCCGATGATCGTCGAGGGCCAGGTGCATGGCGGCGTCGCCCAGGGACTGGGCCAGGCGCTGATGGAGAACGCCGTCTACGACGATGCCGGCCAGTTGCTGTCGGCTTCGATGATGGACTACACCTTGCCTCGCGCCGACGACCTGCCTTCGTTCAAGGTGTCGACCCACGAGACGATCTGCCCGAACAATCCGCTGGGCATGAAGGGCTGCGGCGAAGCGGGGGCGATCGGCTCGCCGCCGGCGCTCATCAACGCGATCACCGACGCGATCGGCAACAACGATCTGGCCATGCCCGCGACCGCCTCGCGGGTGTGGGCGGCCATGAACAGCTAGGAGGCTCACCAGCCATGTATGAGACCAAATACCATCGCGCCTCCAGCACCGACGAGGCTGTCAAGCTGATCGGCGGCGCCGACGACGGCAAGTTCCTGGGTGGCGGGCAGACGTTGATCCCGACGATGAAGCAGCGGCTCGCCGCACCGTCCGACCTGATCGACGTCACCCGCATCGAAGCCATGAACGGGGTGACCGTCGACGGCGGCACGGTGACGATCGGCGCGACGACGACCCATGCCGAAGTGGCGGGCAACGGCGATCTGGCGAAGGCCTGCGGCGCGGTGTGCGATCTGGCCGGCCATATCGGCGACCCGGCGGTGCGCGCCATGGGCACGATCGGCGGCTCGATCGCCAACAACGACCCGGCGGCCGACTATCCAGCAGCCGTGCTGGCGCTGGGCGCGCAGATCATGACGACGAAGCGCACGATTGCGGCGGATGACTTCTTCGCCGGCATGTTCGAAACCGCGCTGGAGGAGGACGAGATCATTACCGCGGTGACGTTCACCGCGCCGGCCAAGGCCGGTTACGCCAAGTTCCCCAACCCGGCCTCGCGCTACGCCATGGCCGGCGTGTTCGTCGCCCAGGCAGGCGACGGCTCGGTGCGGGTGGCGGTGACCGGCGCCGGCTCGGACGGGGTGTTCCGGCACGAAGGCATGGAAGCGGCGCTGGCGGGCGACTGGAGCGCGGCTGCCGCGTCCGGCCAGGACGTCGACGCGGGCGGCATGCTGGAAGACATCCACGCGCCCGCCGACTACCGGGCCAACCTGGTCAAAGTGATGGCCGGACGGGCTGTGGAGAAGGCGGGGTAAGCGGCGCGACGCGTCTATCGCACGGCTTGCCTCTATCCTCCCGCGATTGCGATGATGATCGACTTGTGAGCTTCCAGAAGCCTGTCCAGGTGGCGGCGGTCCGCGGCGTGGTCCTTGGCCGCGGAAACGGCAATCTGGGTGGCTTCCGCAAGGTCGTTCATTGGCAGTCCCGCCTGCGCGATGGCTTTTTCGTGCGGGCTTAAGACACGCTCCAGCACCGATTGAAACGCCCGGTCGTTGGCGGCGAGCTCCTCGCGGCTGGCCGCGTTCATGCCCGAGACGATGTCTTCGGCATTCGGCGATCGCTGCAGCATCTCAAACGGGCGCACGACAAAGTGGTCGAACACGATCCCCATCTGATCGTAGAGCGTCTCGCTGGCGCCCAGCCGCTCGTCGATTTGCGCCAACGCCCGGCGGGTGAAAAGCCGGATCGTCGCCCGCAACACCTCGTCCTTGTTCGCGAACGCGTTGTAGAGCGTTTGCCGCGAAATGCCCGCTTCGCGCGCGATATCGCTCATGCCGGTCCGCTTGACGCCGTAGCGCAGGAACAGGGTCACGGCCGCATCGATGATCTCAACTTCTCGATCGATCATGGTTTACGTATTGACATCTGCCCGCCATATGTCAATATTGGACATAAAGACATCAAGTGTCTAAATGAATACACAGCATCGGAGTAATGCCGCCATGGGAAAGACCGTGTTGATCACCGGCACCTCGTCGGGATTTGGCCGGGCAACCGCGCAGAAGTTTCACGCCCAGGGTTGGAACGTCGCCGCGACCATGCGCAGCCCGGACAAGGAAACGCAACTGACCGGGCTCGACAATCTGCTGGTGGCCAGGCTGGACGTGACCGATCCCGCCTCCATCGACAATGCGGTTCGCGCGACGCTGGATCGCTTCGGCGGGCTGCATGCGCTCATCAACAATGCAGGGCATGGCGGACACGGAATTTTCGAAGAGTTCACCGATGGCGACATTCGAGGCATGTTCGACACCAACTTCTTCGGAGCGCTGAACGTGTCGCGAGCCGTGCTGCCGCATTTTCGGGCCCACGGTGAGGGCGCGATCGTGAACATCACCTCCCTGGCGGGGATCGTTTCGGGTCCGACCAGCGGCGTCTACGCCGCCACGAAACACGCGCTTGAAGCGATGACCGAGAGCATGGCGATGGAGTATGCGCCGCTCGGCATCAAGGTGCGCTCGGTGGCGCCGGGCGCTTTCGCAACCGGGTTCACGTCGGCCTATCGCGACGGCAGCGCCGAGATCGGCGACGACCTGAAACCCTATGCCGACAAGCTGCGGCAGACGATTCAAGGGGTCATACGGGACATGTATGCCAACGCCGGCGAGGTCTCGCTGGTGGCGGAGAAGATATTCGAGTGCGTGACGCAGGAGACGCCCTTCCGCAACATGGTCGGCCAAGACGCCGAGGCGGTCGCCGCCGGCCTGTCCTCGATGCCGCGCCAGGAGTTTTTGAACCAGATGGCCGCGCGCATGAGCGGCGGCTAGGGCGAAGCTGCGGATATCGGCATCGCCGCCGCGTCGATCCTCATCCGGCCAGGTCGATCGCGTGGCTGATCTGCACCCCCTCGTTGATGACCCGATAATACGGGCGTGGCGGGCGCAGTCCCGCGTCCACCGAGCGTTCGATCCACTTGTGGCCGTGAAGCTCGCGCAGCGAGTTGGACAGGGCGCGATCGGTGATCGGCACCAGATCGCGCTTTATCTGGGAGAACAGCTTCGGCCTGCCGGTCACCGCCAGCAGCGGGACGGTCCACATTTTCCGTAACAGAATCGCCCCGGCATGGTCCCGCACGGCAGCCTCGATCTGGTGGGCGATGGGCGCCAACGCCTGCCCCTTTTCCGTCAGGCGGAACTCCGGCCGCAGCGGATGGCCATGCCCCGGGTTGCGCTCCAGCAGGCCCAGCTCTTCCAGGTGGCGAAGGGAATGGGCAAAGGCCGTGCGCCCGGCGCCCGAGGCGGCAATCAGCGGAGCCTGGCGCCCCGGCACGCCTTCATGCATCAGCGCCAGGATCTTCAACGACCACGCTCTGGACGTCAGCTTGACAAGCGTCTCTATGTCCATAAAGTATAGCATATATACGTTTTGAGAAAAGGAAAGCCCGATGTCCGTGGTCACGCTGGAGAACACCATCACCCTCGCTCTGTCGGTGCGCGACAGGCACGCAAGCGCGAAATGGTATGGGGACAATCTCGGGTTCGAGGTCCTCTATCACGCCGACGAGGCGGGATGGAGCGAATTGCGCACGAACACCGAAGGCGTGACCATCGGGCTGGGTGAACAGATGGAGCCCTCACCCGGCAATATGGTTCCTGTCTTCGGCATCGCCGACCTCGCGTCGGCGCGAAGCGCACTGGAGGGCGTCGGCGTCAAGTTCGACGGCCCGACGCAGACCACCGAAGGAATGGTCGCCACGGCCACCTTCTACGACCCCGACGGCAACGCGCTGATGCTTGCGCAGGATCTGACCGGAGAAGGCTGAGGGACGGGGTAAGTTCGGCTGGCAAAGCGATTCGGTGCGGAGGTGAAAAGCACTAATCCAGTTTGCCCAGCCACTGCGCGAGCTTTTCGCCAATCAGATGCGGATTGTCTTCCTGGACAAAATGGATGCCCGGGCCGATGTCCACCACGTCCAGGTTCTTGATTGTGGTCTTGCACCAATCCACGCCGGCTGCCTGGATCAGCCCTCCCGGATCCGCGTGGAACAAGATCATCGGGATTTCGGTCTTGCCAAGCCATTTGCTGTAGCCGTCGACCACATCATGAACATCGGCCGGCGAGCCATCGATCGGTATCTCGCAAGGCCACTGGCGCAGCGGCAACCGGCTGCGGACAGTCGTAAACGGCTCACGATAGCGCCGCATCTCGCTTTCGGTAAGTTTGCGAACGATGGCGCCGGGGAGGATCTTGTTCACGAACATGTTCAGGCCCGAAATCATCAGCCAGCCGATTCCCGGAGTTCTCATGAGCTTGAAGCCGATTTTGAAGTCCGACGGGAATTGCGACCACTTAACCGGCCTGATCAGGGCTTCCATGAACGCAATCCCTCGCACATTGCCGGCATTTGCCTGGGCGTAGTGGAAGCCCAGGGCGGAACCCCAGTCGTGAATCACCAGGGTCAGGTCCTTCAAACCGAGCTGCTCGATGAATCCGTCGACGAACCGGACATGGTCGAAGAAGCGGTATGCGAGATCCGGCTTGTCGGACTTCCCCATGCCGATGAGATCCAGCGCGATGGCGCGGCCCTGTCCGGCGGCATAGGGAATAATGTTCCGCCACAGATAGGACGAAGTCGGATTGCCGTGGATGAACAGGATCGGCTTTCCCTTGCCGGCCTCGACATAGTGAATTTGTTGCCCATCAATCTCGACGAACTTGGATTCGAAGGGAAACGCGTCCGATATTTGTTTGGCTGTGCTCAAATGAGGGCTCCCTAGCATCACGGGTGGCTTTTGGCGAGGTGGATTTCTGATCCGCGCCTGAAGTCCGCGAACGGGTCAGGCGATTTTGGTCTGAGCGTCCTCGGCCTTGTCGAGAAGTTTATGGGCGGTGAGCAGGATCAGGAAGACCGCGATCGGCACGGCCGTGAACACAATTGCCTGGTCAAAGAAGCCGTCAATCGCAATTCCGGCTACCCGGGCGACCACCAGCGCGAAGGTGAACAGCACGGCCGGGCGCGCATTGGTGATGTCGCCGGTAACCGCCGCGAAGACCACCGAAATCCCGATTGCCGTTATGGCGCCGCCCCAAAGGGCGCGAACGTTCGACAGCCCCTCCGCGCCGTCGGCCACCACCGCCAGTCCGGGCAACGCGCCCGTCGGGTTGAACATCAGCATCAGCCCGTTCACGAGCATGAACGCCGCCACCAATCCTAAAAGGACGCGGGCTACAAGTTTCATCATTGCGGGTGTCATGGGTTCCTCTTCTTCGATTGCGGCTTGCGGCTTGCGGCGTGTTGTTCGCGCCAACCAACTATGCTAGTCATTCGGATAGATTGATTTCTATCCGAATGACTAGAAAAGTCAAGGGGCAATTTTGGCGCGCAAACGCAAAGCCGATCACGACACCGCCGTCGCCGCGGCCCTGGAGCTTTTCTGGGCCCAGGGATATGGCGGCGCGAGCACGCGCGAGATCGAGGAAAAGACCGGGCTGACGCGGTTCACCCTGCAGACCGCCTATGGCGGAAAGGAAGGGTTTTTCCTCGATACGCTGGATGCGTATCTCGACCGTGCCGAGGCGCATTCCTTTCCCGATCCCGAAACCTTCGATTTGGATGCGCTGGCGGCGTGGTTCGAGCAACTGGCGGGTTCAAAGCGCATTCCCGCAATCGATCAGACGGGCTGCCTCGCCTTCAATTCGGTCAGCGAATTCGGAAGGGACAATCGCGAGGTCAATGCCCGGATCGAGCGATATCTGGGTTCCTTCGAAGCGCGCGTGCGGCGCATCCTGCAGCGCGCCGTCGCTGATGGACAGATGCGCGACATCAACACCGAGCAAATGGCGCGTGTCCTGGTGGATCTGCTGCTGGGCCTTCACGTCGTCATCAAGGCGAGATCCGACGACTCCATGGCGCAGAAGCACGCCAAATCCATTGCAGCGTTGATACGGGGCTGGAAGAAGAACGGTGGCGCGCGATCCTGAGGCCTCAGGCCTGGCCCGCCGCTACGTCCAGCGCCAACTCGACCATCTCGCTCAGCGAAGACTGGCGCGCTTTCGCGTCGATCTGGTCGCCGGTGATCAGGCAGTCGCTCATGGTGCACACCACCATGGCGCGGGCGCCGAAGCGGGCCGCCAGCGTATAGATGGCTGCGGCCTCCATCTCCACGCCCAGCACGCCGTGTGCGGTCAGGATCTCGTAGACCTTGGGGCCTTCCAGCGCGTAGAACTCATCCGACGAGACCATGCCGCCCACGTGGCAGGGCAGCTTGCGCTCGGCGGCGATGTCGGTGGCGGCCCGCACCATCTCGAAATCGGCAAACGGAGCGTAGTGATAGCGGCCGAAGGTGGCGCTGTTGACGGCGCTGTCGGTGGTAGCCGCGAGACCGATCACCAGATCGCGCACCTTCACTTTCGCATTGAGCCCGCCGCAGGTGCCCACGCGGATCAGCTTCTTGGCGCCATAGACGTCGAGCAGTTCGTGCACGTAGATCGCGGTGGACGGCTGGCCCATGCCGGTGGCCTGCACCGAGACGGGCTTGCCCTTCCATGACCCGGTGAACCCTAGACAGTTGCGCACTGCGTTGACCTGGCGCGGCTCGTCGAAAAACGTCTCGGCGATCCATTTCGCCCGCAGCGGGTCGCCGGGCAGCAGCACTGTGTCCGCGTAATCGCCTTTGTTGGCTTCGTTATGAGGGGTCATGGTCGGCTCTTATAATGATCTGCGCCGGCCCGCTCCCCCTCCCAGCCACCCACGGCAGTATCCTCGAGGGGGTGGCTGGGA
>JANQKQ010000015.1 GCA_028281105.1 Rhizobiaceae bacterium | reverse complement strand
CAGGTGCGTTGTCCGAGCGAGGCATAGGGCGGCAGCGCGGCCATCTTGTCTTATCCCAGTTTCACGTTGTCGATGCCGACGATGCGGTCGTACAGCCAGTAGAGCACGAGCACCAAGATCAGCAGGATCACTCCCAGCGCGGCCGCCAGCCCCCAGTTGAGCGAGAACGAAATGTGGTAGGCGATGCGGTTGGAGATGAAGATGCCCGAGGTGCCGCCGACCAGCTCCGGCGTGATGTAGAAGCCGATCGACAGGATGAAGACCAGGATCGAGCCGGCGCCGATGCCGGGGATCGTGTTGGGGAAGTAAATCCGCCAGAACGCGGTCCAGTCGTTGGCGCCCATGGACTTGGCGGCGCGCATAAAGGACGGCGGGATCGTCTTCATCACCGAATAGAGCGGCAGGATCATGAACGGCAGCAGGATGTGGGTCATGGCGATGATGGTGCCGGTCTGGTTGTTGATCATCACCAATCGTCCCGCATCATCGATGACCCTGATCCACACGAGAAAGTCGTTGATCACACCCTGCTGCTGCAGCAGCACCTTCCAGGCGGAAGTGCGCACCAGCAGCGATGTCCAGAACGGCAGCAGCACCAGGATCATCAGCAGGTTGGAGGTGCGTAGCGGCAGGGTGGCGAGCAGGAACGCGATCGGATAGCCCAGCAGGATGCACGACAGGGTAATGGTCACGCTCATCACCATGGTTCGCCAGAACAGGAACAGATAGATGCGCTCGTTCTCCGGCTTGGCGGCGATGCCGTCCTCGGTGCGCTCGCGGTCGACGGCGGTCAGGAAATAGCCGTCGGTATAGTTCGAGCTGAACCGCTTGATCGTGGTCCACAACTCCACGTCGCCCCACTTCTTGTCGGCGGCGAGGAACTGCTCCATGTAGGGGCCTTCCTCCATCCGCTTGATGCGGCGGCCGGTCTTGCGAAACGCGGAGGCGATGCCGGGCTGCTCATAGTTGAGCCGGCTGCCGACCCTTGTGTGGGTCTTGTTGGCGACGGCGACCCTCATGTCTTCGGCCAGCGCCTCGAACGCCGGCTCGCCGGGCAGTTCACCGCTGGCCGGGTCCCAATCCGCCAGAACGGCGACGGTGCGCGGCAGCGTATCGGCGACGAGGTTGTTCTCGACCGAGCGGAACAGCATGTCGGCGATCGGAGCGACGAACGTCACCAGAATGAACAGGAACAACGGCGCGATCAGCATCAGCGCACGCAGCTTTTCGCGGCGCAACGCGCGGGCGAGGCTGCGCTTGAGCGGCACCCCGTCGTGGGTGGTCAGCACGGCGCGGTCGGTCTGCGGGGCGGCGAGGTCGGCCATCGGGCGTCCTTCGATCCGGGTTGGTCGGCGGAACGGGAGGTCCCGTTCCGCCATGTCGGATGACTTGTTAGCCTACTTGGCCAGCCAAGCCTGGAATTTCGCGTCGATGTCGTCGCGATTGTCCGCCCAGAACTCGAAGTTATACAGGAACGTGTTCTTGGCGTTGTTGGGATCGGTCGGCATGTGCGGAGCCATGTCGATGCCGAGCGTCGCGTGCTGGCCGACGAGCGGAGCGGACGACTTGCGGGCCGGGCCATACGAGATGAACTTGGCCTGATCCGCCAAACGCTGGGTGTCGGTGGCGAACATGATGTAGTCGAGCGCTTGCGCCTGACGTTCCTCGGAAAGACCGGTCGGGATGATCCAGCCGTCAAGATCGAACACCTGGGCGTCCCACAGCATGGCGACGGGCTGCTTCTGTTCCTCGATCAGCGCGAACAGGCGGCCGTTATAGGTCGAGCCCATGATGACCTCGCCGTCGGCGAGAAGCTGCGGGGTTTCCGCACCAGCCGACCACCAAACGACGTTGTCCTTGATGGTGTCGAGCTTGGCCAATGCCCTGTCGACGCCCTCGGCGGTGCCCAGCACGTCATAAATGTCGGCCTTGGCCACGCCGTCGCACAGCAGCGCCCATTCCATGTTGTTGATCGGGCGCTTCTCCAGCGAGCGCTTGCCCGGATATTTCTCCAGGTCGAATACGTCGCAGACGCTCGACGGCGGCGTTCCGCCGACCAGGTCGGTGCGGTAGCCGAATGTGGTCGAATAGACGATCTGCGGGATGAAGCAGTCGGAGATCAACAGTTCGCCGAAGTCCTCCGAAGCCGGCGTGCCATCGGGGGCCGCCGCCAACTGGGTGTCGGCGTCGATTTCCATCGCCAAGCCCTCGTCGCACAGGCGGATGGCGTCAGAGGCGACCACGTCGACCACGTCCCAGGTCACGTTGCCGGCTTCGTTCATGGCGCGAAGCTTGGCGACGGCCTCGGCCGATGATTCATCGTTGATGATGTTCACGCCGGGATTATTGGCCATGTAGGGCTTGTGGTAGGCGTTGTTTTGTGAGGCCGAATAGGCGCCGCCCCACGACACGATGGTCATGTCCTGGGCGAGCGCCGTGGTCGTGGCCAGTGCGGCCCCGGCAACGGCCAGCAAAAGTGCTTTCATTTTCATTTCTCTTTCTCCCTAGTTGATACGCTGCCCCGCCTGGGCGGGGCATCGGACACACGCCGGCCGTTCCCTCAGTGGCTTTGGCGTGAATTCTCGCAGACCATGGTCAGGCCGAATCGAGGGCTTTGCAGTCGGACGACAGCCAGCCGATCTGGATATCCTGGCCCTCCTCCAGTTCGCGGCGGTTGCCGCGGTTGCGAACCTTGGCGATGAATTCGTCGTTGCCGGCTACGTTCATGCGGACCCTGATGTGGTCGCCCAGATAGATCAGTTCCTCGATCTTGCCGGTAACGATGTCGTCCATGGAATCGGGGGGATCGATCTCGACGCGCTCCGGGCGCAGCGACAGCAGCGTCTTGTCCCCGACATTGTTCACGTTGACCTTGTCGGCGGCGACCTCCTTGCCGTCGGCGAGCTTCACCGTACAGGTGGCGCCGTTGATGCCGGTGACCGTGCCGGAGAGCTTGTTGTTCTCGCCGATGAACTGGGCGACGAACGAGTTCTGCGGCCGCTCATACAGATCGTCCGGCGTCGACAGCTGCTGGATCACGCCGTCGTTGAACACGGCGATGCGGTCCGACATGGTCAGCGCCTCGGACTGGTCGTGGGTGACGTAGACCACCGTGACGCCGAGGTTCTCATGAATGTGCTTGATCTCGTACTGCATATGCTCGCGCAACTGCTTGTCGAGCGCGCCGAGCGGCTCATCCATCAGCACCAGGTCGGGTTCGAACACCAGGGCGCGCGCTAAGGCGATGCGCTGCTGCTGGCCGCCGGAAAGCTGGGCGGGGCGGCGATTGATGAAATCGATCATCTGCACCATGCCCAACGCGCGCTCGACCGCCGCCTGGATGTCGGGCTTGGCCATCTTGCGCACCTGTAGCGGGAAGGCCAGGTTCTCGCCAACGCTCATATGGGGGAACAGCGCGTAGTTCTGGAACACCATGCCGATACCGCGCTTGTGCGGCGGGATGTTGTTGATCGAGTTGCCGCCGAGCTCGATGGTGCCGTTGGTCGCGGTCTCGAAGCCCGCCAGCATCATCAGGCAGGTGGTCTTGCCGGAGCCCGACGGCCCCAGCATGGTCAGAAACTCGCCCTTGGCGATGTCCAGGTTGAGGTCCTTAACGACAAGGGTCTCGCCGTCGTAGCTCTTCTGAACGTTCTTGAACCGGACAAATGCCTTGTCGCCGGCTTTCGGGTTGGTCTGTGAATCAGTCTGGGATGTTGCCGGAACCATTGGACGCCAGCTTCCCTCCTCCCTCAGTGGACCGGTCCGGTGGTCTTGCGCCACCTGGGCCGCCCGCGCGCGAATTGTTTGCGCTTATGCTGCCTCGCCGTTTGCCTCGTTCTTATCGTCGCGAGCTCGCCGGCCATGAGTCCACGAGTTGACCGATGCGTCAACCGTTCCCGTATTGTATTTTGATTGTGTACATTGATCGGGTTGTTTGTCAAATCGCGTCATGGGTTTCACCCGCCGATGATATTGTGCTGCGGACCATAGGGAAAACCCGTGATGTTGGTGACGTCGGACTCGCCGATGACCAGGATGTCGTGCTCGCGATATCCGCCTGCGCCGGGCAGTCCCTCGGGGATCATGATCATCGGCTCCATCGACACCACCATGCCGGGTTTTAAGACCGTGTCGACGTCCTCGCGCAATTCCACGCCGGCTTCGCGGCCGTAGTAATGACACAGGACGCCGAACGAGTGCCCGTAGCCGAACGAGCGGTACTGAAGCAGGTCGTGGGTGGCGTAGATCTCGTTGAGCTCGGCGGCGATGTCGCTACAGCGCGCGCCCGGGCGGATGAGTTCCAGGCCGCGCTCGTGGACTTCGCAGTTGATGCGCCATAGCCGCAGATGCTCGTCTGAGGCGTGTTCGCAGAACAGGGTGCGCTCGAGCGCAGTGTAGTAGCCGAAAATCATCGGGAAGCAGTTGAGCGAGAGGATGTCGCCGGCTTCGACCTTGCGGTTGGTTACGGGATTGTGTGCGCCGTCGGTGTTGATGGCGGACTGGAACCAGGTCCAGGTGTCCATCAGTTCCACCTGCGGAAACGATTTGGCGATCTCGCGCACCATCGCGCCGGTGGACGCCAGCGCCACCTCGTGCTCGCCGACGCCGGCGCGGATTGATTGCGCACAAGCGGTTCCGCCGACATCGGCGATGCGGGCGCCTTCGGTGATGAGCGTGATTTCCTCGTGCGACTTGATGGTGCGCATCCACATGGCCGGTTCCGCGATGTCGACGAACTCGGCACCCGGGAACGCATCTTCCAACAGCTTGAGAAAATCCAAGCTGACATGGTCGAACTCGACGCCGATGCGCCGCTGGCCGCCGTGTCCATTCGGCGCGATCAGGTCCTGCAATGCGCAGAAATAGTTGTCGCGGCGCCAGTCGGTGTAGGCGATGTTATCGCCATGGGTCATGCGCCAGGGCTGACCGCCGTCGATGCCGGCCGAGACGGTGGTGAGCCGGTCGGGCTGGATCACGCAGGCATATCGGCGGCCGAAATGGCAGTAGGTGAAGCCGGAAAAGTAGTTGACGCCGTGATAGCTGGTCAAAATGACCGCATCGATCCGCCCTTCGGCCATGTGGTCGCGCATGACGGTCGCGCGCCGGGACATTTCAGCGTCTGAGAACGGCGAATGGGCCTTCTCGCCATTGTGGAAGATCTGCGTGCGGGCGCGGCCGGTAGCCGGATCGCGTTGCTCTTGCAGTGATGCACCCATGTTCTGCCCGTCGGATGAGAGCGACCCGGCACAATTTCACGGGCCACGATCACGCTTGCGCAATTGAGCGACCAATTTGCGCGATTTTGCGACACTCTAAATCTGCGGTGCCGGCCCGCTCCCCCTCCCAACCACCCTTGCGAGGATACTGCCGTGGGTGGTTGGGAGGGGGAGCGGGCCGGCACCGCTCAAAAACTGGAGCGGGCCGGTGCCGATCAAGCAAGCACCAGCAGGCCGGTGCCGCGCAAACATCTGCCTTTGCCCGGGCCGCCGATCTGGGATAGGTTCGATGCCATGGCATCCCTGCTTTCCAGATTGTTCGGCGGTGGCGGCGGCTCCGGGTCGGCCGGCGCCAGTTCGACCTACAAGGATTTCACGATCGTCGCCGAGCCGATCAAGGAAGGCAGCCAGTGGCGGCTTGCAGGTTCGATCCGCAAGTCGATCGACGGCGAGGAGCGGGCGCGCCGGTTCATTCGCTCGGATATCTTCCCCTCGCGCGAGCAGGCAGAAAGCTATGCCATAAGCAAGGGCGAGCTCATCATCGACCAGCGCGGTGAGACCATGTTCGACGATCCCGACTCCGACCGGCCGTTGTGATGACCACCGCCGGGCTCAGGTCCGTTTGGCCCGCTGGTGAAAGACGAAGCCGAGAAAATTGAGCAGAAGCTGGGCGGCCAGAAAGACCGTGGAACCGGATTGGTCGTAGTCCGGGGCGACCTCGACCAGGTCGACGCCGACGACTTCGCCGCGTCTGGCGAGGCCCTGTAGAAACTCCAAAATCTCGTAGTACAGGAAACCGCCATGGCTGGGCGTGCCCGTGCCGGGCGCGATCGACGGGTCGAAGCCGTCGATGTCGATGGTGACGTAGTAGCGGGCGCCTTGCGGGACGCGGTTCAGCACGTTGTCGCCGCCAAGCTTGCGGAACTGGCGCACCGAGATGATGTCGCTGCCCATGGCCCGCGCGTCGTCATAGCCTTCCTTGGCGGTGGACGAGACGTTGCGGATGCCGATCTGGGTCAGACCTGTGACGTGATCGCGCTCGGCGGCCCGGCGCATCGGGTTGCCGTGGCCGTGGCGCACGCCGTGGCGTTCGTCGACGAAATCCAGATGCGCGTCGATCTGCACCAGGTGGACCGGCGGCTCACCGGCGAATGCGCGCACGGCGGGGATGTTGACCGAGTGGTCGCCGCCGAGCACCACGGGCAATGCGCCGGCCGCCAGAGCCTTGCGTACGGCCAGCTCGATATTGGCGTGGCTCGCCTGCGTATCGGTGTGCACGATGTCGGCGTCGCCCATGTCGGCGATGCGCACCGAGGCCGGCAGGTAGGTGACGTCGTCTTCGTGGTCGTAGGCGCCGGCATGGCCGAACGAGAACAAGGTCGACGCCTCGCGGATCGCGCGCGGGCCGAACCGCGCGCCGGCGCGGTATTGGGTGCCCTGGTCGAACGGCGCGCCTATGATCGCGCAGTCGGCCTCGATCGCGTCCCAATCCAGGCAGGGAGGCGACTTGGCGAAGGTGGCGTGGCCGACGAAAGGCAGGTTCAGCCGGCCCGATTCATATCCGTGTTTGCTCATCGTGCTGCCAGGCCCGTTTCGTCCATGCAATTAGCGGATCCGCCAGACCAGGTAACGGCCCTGAGGTTCGGTATCGGTTTCGAAATAGATGTCTTCAACGCATTCCAGTTCGTCGACGACGCGCGAGGCGATCAGCGCGGCAGCCTTGTCGGCGAAGCCCATGGGCTGCCAGACCTCGTTGTGAATGGTGCAGGCGATCAGACCGGCGGGCTCGGTGATGCGCACGAGCTCGTCCAGGCAGCCGGCGCCCACATGGGAATGGGTGAACGTGCCGGTGCAGATGATCGCCCGGTAGGCGCCGTCGGCGATGGCGAGCGGCTTGTTGAGATCGGCCTCGATCAGGGCGCGATAGATGCCCCGCCCGCCCGCGACCTCCAGCATCGCCTCGGAATAGTCCAGTGCGTCGATGGTCTTGTAGCCTAAGGCCGACAACTCGACGCCGGCCAGTCCGGTACCCGCGCCCACGTCGAGGATCGGTGCGGCGCGCTCGGTTAGATGGCCGGCGAGCAGCCCGGCGGTTCGCTTCGGCGTCAGATAGGCAAGGCCGTCGAGCATGGTTTCGTCATAGGACGAAGCCCACTCGGCGTAGAGTTCCTTTGCCTGCTCTTCGGATTCCAGGCCATAGGCCCGGGCCAGCAGCCGGTCGGGAGATTTTTCG
The DNA here is from genome assembly GCA_028281105.1 of Rhizobiaceae bacterium. Classification (GTDB taxonomy): domain Bacteria; phylum Pseudomonadota; class Alphaproteobacteria; order Rhizobiales; family Rhizobiaceae; genus JANQKQ01. The sequence goes on along the minus strand of JANQKQ010000015.1, from coordinate 28,885 downwards.
TCTTGGTCGCCACGCTTCGAGGACATGGCGAAAGGCTACACGCAGAGGCGCGTCACGCAAACACGGTGCGTGAGTTTTCTGCGATCCGGCGCCGGTGCCGTTTCGGCCGAACGGCGTTAGAGAACCGAGCTCAGCCGCATGGCGACGCCCATGTCGCCGTCCACCTTCAGCTTGCCCTGCATGAACGCGGCGGTGGGGTCGAGATCGCCCGCGATCAGCGCGTTTAGGGTGTCGAGATCCAGCGTAATCGTGCAGTCGGCATCGCGGTTGTCGTTGGAAATGGTGTTGGGGACGGCCGCACCATCGACATACACCACACCGGCCTCGCCGCAGTCGAATTTCACCGACGCGCCCAGCCCGCTATTGTCTCCCACCTTGGCGCGAATCGCCTCGGTTGCAGCATCTATGCTCATTAACTTGCCCCTTTTTGCGGAAAATCCCCGCCCCGGACGGGGATCCCAGTGCTTCGGAACCGCCCATTTCCGTTGACGTAAGATGAAGCCCGCGATAGCCGAATTCCAGGGGTCGGTCAATATCGGTTTGCGTACAAACAAACCGTTTTGATCATCGCCGCGGCCTTTGTGATGGCGATGCCACACAGGTCGGCGGGAGTGGGGCTGTTCAGCGTTTTTGCCGGGCGGCGAAGAACGCTTCGATCGCCTGTTTGGCCTCGTCCGTTTCCCAGCGATCGGCAAGCTTGCCGGCGGTGTAGGCGGCGCTGTCCATGGCCGGATTGCGGGCCAGTTGCTTGGCGAGCGCCTTTCCATCGGCCACCGCGCCCGGCCGGCATTGCAGATAGCGTTCGACCTCGGCTTCGACCAGACCGTCCAACCGGCCGGGTTCGCCGATTGCGGAGGCCAGGTTCATCGCGCGGGCCTCGGCCGCGTCGAATGGTTTGGTGGAGAAAAAGAATTGGCGGGCGAAGGCCTCGCCGATGCGGCGGATGACGAACGGGCCGATGGTGGCCGGGATCAGGCCCAGCTTGGTCTCGGTGAAGGCGAACTTCGCTTCGGTGGAAGCGACGACGAAGTCGCACACTGATATCAGCCCCAGCCCACCGCCATAGGCCGGGCCATGCACCCGGCCGATCAGCGGGCAGGGCAGATCGTCGAGCGCGGTCAGCGCGGCGGCCAGCGCGCCGGCCTGCGCCATCTTGCCTTCGCGGTCGGCGGTCATCTGCTGCTGCATCCAGGACAGATCGCCGCCGGCGCAGAAGCTCTTGCCCTTCGCGGCGAGCACGCAGACGCGGGCGGAGCGTTCGCCGATCAGGCGGGTAGCTTCAGTAAGGTCGGCGATCATCGCCGCGCCCATGACGTTGTGCTTGTCGGGCAAGGCCAGCGTGATCGTGGCGACGTCACGCCCGTCCACGTCGAATTCGATTGCGGTGAATTCAGCCATCGCGGGCCCTCTGTGGTGCGTTCATGATCGCGCCTAGAAACGCCTCTGCGCGCGCCAACGCGTCAAGGTCGATGCCGGTGCGATATCCCTTGTCCTCGAGCATGTGCACCACCGGGCCGGTGGCCACGTTGCCCTTGGCGCCGGGCGCATACGGACAGCCGCCCAGCCCGCCGGCGGCGGCATCGAAGGTGCGCAGGCCCTTTTCCAGCGAGACCGCGATATTGTCGAGCGCGCGACCGTTGGTGTCGTGATAATGACCGGCGAGCTGACCGGCGTCGGCCACCGCCAGCACCTCATCGAGCATGGCCGAGATCGTCTGCGGCGTGCCGTGGCCGATCGTGTCGCCGAGCGAGACCTCGTAGCAGCCGGCGTCGAGCAGGATCCGCGTCATGCGTGCGACGGCGGGCGGTTCCACCGGTCCCTCATAAGGGCATTCGACGGCGCAGGAGACGTAGCCGCGCACGGGAACGCCGTCGGCCTGTGCAGCTTGCAGGATCGGCCTGAACCGTTCGATGCTTTCATCGATCGAGCAGTTGATGTTCTTTTGTGAGAAGGTCTCAGACGCAGAGCCGAACACCGCGACCTCGTCGGCGCCCGCCACCCGCGCGCGCGCGTAGCCCTTCATGTTGGGGGTCAGCGCCGTGTAGCGCACGCCGGGCTTTCGCGTGATCGCGGCCATCACCTCGGCGCCATCGGCCAGTTGCGGCACCCATTTGGGACTGACGAAGCTGGCGGTCTCGATCTTGGCGAAACCGCAAGCAGACAGGCGATCGACCAGCGCGATCTTGTCTTCGGTCGCGATCGCCCGCTTCTCGTTCTGCAGCCCGTCGCGCGGGCTCATTTCGAAGACGGTGACGGGCTCAGCCATGGCTTGGGCTCACGCGGTCGCCTTGAACAGTTCGCGGCCGATCAGCATGCGGCGGATTTCCGAGGTGCCGGCGCCGATCTCCATCAGCTTGGCGTCGCGCAGCAGCCGGCCGGCGGGGCTCTCGTTGAGATAGCCGGCGCCGCCCATGGCCTGGATGGCTTCGAGCGCACATTGGGTCGAGGCTTCCGCCGCATACAGGCAGCAGGCGGCGGCGTCCTGGCGGGTCACCTGACCGCGATCGCAGGCCGCCGCGGCCGCATAGACATAGGCGCGCGCGGAGTTCATCGCCGCGTACATGTCGGCGATCTTCGCCTGCATCAGCTGGAACTCGCCGATCGGCTGGCCGAACTGCTTGCGCTCGTGCACATAGGGCATGACCACGTCGAGGCAGGCGTGCATGACGCCGACGCAGCCGCCGGCCAGCACCACGCGCTCGTAGTCGAGCCCGCTCATCAATACGTTGACGCCCTTGCCCTCCTCGCCGAGCACATTCTCGTAAGGCACCTGGCAGTCCTCGAACACCAGTTCACCGGTGGGCGAGCCGCGCATGCCGAGCTTGTCCAGCTTCTGGGCTACCGAGAAGCCGGCCATCTCCTGCTCGATCAGGAAGGCGGTGATGCCGCGCGGGCCGGCGTCCGGATCGGTCTTGGCGTAGACGACGAGCGTGTCCGCGCACGGGCCGTTGGTGATCCAGAATTTCGAGCCGTTGAGGATATAGCGGTCGTTGCGCTTGTCGGCGCGCAGCTTCATCGAGACCACGTCGGAGCCGGCGCCGGCTTCCGACATCGCCAGGGCGCCGACCTTGTCGCCAGAGACTAAGGGCGGCAGGTACTTTTGCTTGTGTTCTTCGGTGCCGTTGAGCTTGATCTGGTTGACGCACAGGTTGGAATGGGCGCCGTAGGAAAGGCCGACTGAAGCCGAAGCGCGAGAGATCTCTTCCAACGCCACCACATGGGCCAGGTAGCCCATGTCGACGCCGCCATATTCTTCGGGCACCGTGATGCCCAGCAGGCCCAGTTCCCCCATCTCCTTCCAAAGGTGCATGGGGAATTCGTCGGACTTGTCGATTTCGGCGGCCAGCGGCGCTATGCGGTCCTGTGCGAAGCGGTGGGCGGTCTCCCGCAGCGCCTCGATCTCGTCTCCCAGGGCGAAATTCATGGTGGCGGTGAACATGGGTTTGCGCGCTCCCCGTCAACCGGCTTGTTTCAACACGTCGCCATAGGTCTCGCGCAGCACGTTCTTGCGCACCTTGCCGGTGGCGTTGCGCGGGATCTCGTCGACGATCTGGACGGCGTCTGGTATCCACCATTTGGCGACCTTGCCGTCGTAGAAGCCCAGCAGATCGTCCTGGGCCACCTGCGCGCCCTGCTTGGGCACGACGATGAGCAGCGGGCGCTCGTCCCATTTGTCGTGGGCGGCGGCGATGACGGCGGCGTCGGCGACGTCCGGGTGCGCCATCGCCAGGTTCTCCAGATCGACCGTGGAAATCCACTCGCCCCCGGACTTGATGATGTCCTTGGAGCGATCGCGGATCGCCATGTAACCGTCCGGGTCGATGGTGGCCACGTCGCCGGTGGGGAACCAGCCCTCGCGCAGCGCCGGCTCGCCTTCGGAGTAGTAGTCCTGCAGCACCCAGTGGCCGCGGCAGTACAAGTCCCCCTGGGTCTCGCCATCGTTTGGCAGCTGTTTTGCGTCGTCGTCGAACACGCCCAGTTCGATGCCGAAGGGCGGGCGGCCGGCTGTGATGCGGACCGCGTTCTGCTCGGCTTCGCTCATGGCGTAATGCTTGTTCTTCAAGTTGTTGACCGTGCCCAGCGGGCTCAGCTCCGTCATGCCCCAGGCGTGTAGCACCTCGACGCCGTGGTCGTCGCGGAACTTGTCGATCATGGCCGGCGGGCAGGCGGAGCCGCCGACGATGGTGCGTTTCAGCGTCTCCAGCTTCTCGCCGGAGGAGGCCAGATGGGCGAGCAGGCCGGCCCAGATGGTCGGCACGCCGGCCGACACGGTGACCTGTTCGTCGTTGAACAGCCGCGTCAGGCTAACGCCGTCCAGATTGGGGCCGGGGAACACCAGCTTGGCGCCCACCATGGTCGCGGCATAGGGCGAGCCCCAGGCGTTGACGTGGAACATCGGCACGACCGGCAGCAGGCAGTCGCGGGCGGAGAAGTTCATCACGTCGGGGGTGGCCGACATCATGGCGTGGATGAGCGTCGAGCGGTGGGAATACAACACGCCCTTCGGGTTGCCGGTGGTGCCCGACGTGTAGCACAGGGACGAGGCGTCGCGCTCGTCGAGATCGTCGGGCCAGCGATGGTCGTCGTCGCCGGTCGCCAGAAACTCGTCGTAGAACTCCAGCCAGTCGTGCTCGCCGGCGAGTTCGTCGTCGTGCCCCTCCATCAGCACGAAGGCCTCGACCGTTTTCAAGTGCTCGCGCAGGCCGTTCACCAGAGGCACGAAGGTGCGGTCGAAGAACAGCATGCGGTCTTCGGCGTGGTTCATGATGTAGGCGAGCTGTTCGGGAAACAGGCGCGGGTTGACGGTGTGGCAGACCTGGCCGTTGCCGGAGATGGCGTAATAAAGCTCGAAGTGGCGATGGTTGTTCCAGGCGAGTGTGGCGATCCGGTCGGACCGGCCCATGCCGCGCTTCGACAGGGCCGAGGCGAGCTTGACGGCCCGGGCGCGGGCCTGCGCGTAGTTGGTGCGCGTGATGCCGCCGGTGGTCTCGACCGAGACGATCGGCGCATCGCCGTGATAGCGGGCGGCGTGATCGATGATCTGCGAGATCAGCAGCGGCCGATCCATCATCAATCCATGCATGGCGTTCCTCCAATTGGCCTCTTGCGCGAGCCTCCCAACCCGCCGGTAAGTTAGTTGTAGCGTCGGTTCCCGGCGCTGTGAACTGGATAATTGGCGCCCGGCTTGCGGGTCGGGGCACGCCTATCTACGGTGAGGCATGGCCTCGCAGGAAAGCAAAAAAACCTCACCGATCCGGCCGACCGATGATGAAGCGCGACAACTGGCGCGAAAGCTCATCGACGGGGCGAAGTTCGCAGCGCTGGGTTTCGCGGAGCCGGGCACCGGCCGGCCTCTGGTAAGTCGTGTGGCCGTGGCGGTCGATGGGGCTGGGGCGGTCGTGGTTCTGGCGTCCGATCTATCCAATCACTCCAAAGCGCTGGCGAAAGATGCCCGCGCCTCGCTGCTGTTGGGCGAACCGGGCAAAGGCGATCCGCTCGCCCACCCGCGCATCACGGTCATCGGCATGATGGAGCGGATCGATCAGGCGTCATCGGAACATGCCGATTTGCGGCCGCTGTGGCTTGCCAGCCATCCCAAAGCGGAGCTTTACATCGACTTTGCCGATTTTCGCTTCTATCGGCTCAAGCCTGAGCGCGCGCTGCTCAACGGTGGTTTCGGCAAGGCGTATGAACTGACGGTCGCCGACCTGGCGCTCGGTCGCTGATTCATCCGGCGTTGGCGAAGATTTCCCAGGCGAAGACGAGCAGTGCCAGGAACGCCACCGTGAATACCACGGTGCGGAACATGAAGTGTTTGAAGCCCGAGATCATCACCACCGTGTGCAGAAGACGGGCGAAAAAGAAAGTAGCAGCCGCCCAAACGGTAAGCGTCGTCGAAATGCCGAGCACGTGCGCTATGAGGACCAGGCCGGCGAAAGCACCGAATTGCTCGACCAGGTTGATGTGGGCGCGGTCGGCGCGGCGCACCCAGGCGGGAAACTTCGAATAGTCGCGCAGGTTGACATAGTCTTCCGGCGTCAGCGGGCCCTGGGTGGTTGCCTGGCCGTATATGTGCGGGATCCACAGCACCGTGAGCAGGATGGAGGTGAGAAACAGATACCAAAGTTCGATGGTCATGAGATCGCTCCCCGTTGTTTAACCAATATGCGAAATAAGGGGTAAGGGGGACGGGTTCAAGACGGGCGGTACGCACTCCTGTTGGTCAACTGCAATTTACGTGGTGCGCGACGCCACCTACCCCCGCCATACCCGCCCATGCAGGCGCAGGCGGCTTACGCCGCCGTCGGGGTGGATGTTGAAGCGCACGTGGGTGACCGGGCCGATGTCGTGGACGGCGTCGGCGCCGAACTCGTGGATGTGGTCCATCTGCAGCTTCTGCTTTTCCATGATCGGCTTCCAGTCGGCCGAGGCTTGCGTGTCGGCCTCGCTCCACTCGTTTCCCTTGTCGGGCAGGTTGGCGCCGAACAGTTCGCAGGTTTCGGGATAGTTGCCCTTGAAGTGGGCGGTATCCACCGTCAGCCGCGAGATGGTGCCGGCATGGCCGAGTTTCAGGATAGCCCAGTCGTGACCCGGGCCGCGCCGGCGTGCGGTTTCCCAGCCGTCGCCCATGTTGACGCCGCGGCCCGGCGCCAGCAGCCGCTCGGGCGCGCCGAAATGGGCATCCGACCAGGCGAGCGCCTGGCCGCCGTGGAACAGGTAGGCGAGGTCGATCTCCTCGTCGGCGCCTACCTTCGACCAGTCGAACTGCGGATTTCCATAGACCTTCAACCGGGCGATGCCGCCATCGGGATAGATGTGAATGCGCAGGTGGGTCCAAACCTGGTCGTCGTCGATCGCGTGGAAATGATGGGCGCTGGGGCCCAGGTCGGCGCGAGGCAGGATTTCGGTCCACTCGATCGCGTCATCGGGATCACCGTCGTCCATGAAAGCCGCCTCGATGCTGGCGGCGGGGGCGTAGTTGCCGGTGAAATGATGGGTGTCGATATCGAAACCGGAAATCCGGCCGGGCCGGGCCAGCGCGACGACGGCGTGGTCGTGGCCGGGCGTGCGCTTGCGCCGCGATTCCCAGCCGTCCATCCACTTGCCGTTGTCGTCATACTTGTCGGGGATGAAGACCGGGTCTTTGTCGGAAAGCATCCGTTCGAGCGGCGCGAAGAATTCGTCGGTGGCGAACACCGCGCGTGCGCCCAGCCGGGCGGAAGCCAGGTTGATGGTGCCGGTGGTGAAGTCGGGCTGGTTTTCGGTTTGCGTGGTCATGGCTTCTTCTTTCTTTGCTGAGGCGGCTCCGGCCCGCTCCCCCTCCCAGCCACCCCACGGCAGTATCCTGATAGGGATGGCCGGGAGGGGGAGCGGGCCGGAGCCGTTCAAACGTTCTAGCTCGGCAGCATGTCTTTAAGCCGCAGCAGCGCGATGCGCTCCACCTGGGCGCAGGCGGTGGCGAATTCGGTGTCGCGGTCGTTGCTCACGCGCTCGGTGAAGGCGGCGAGTATCTGGTCCTTGGTGAGACCCTTCACCGCGATGATGAAGGGGAAGCCGAACTTGTTCGTGTATTCGTCGTTCAGCCGGGTGAACGTCGCCTTCTCGGAGTCGGTCAGGGCGTCGAGCCCGGCGGATGCCTGTTCGGCGGTGGATTCGGCCGTCAGCCGCTTGGCGGCGGCGAGTTTGCCGGCGAGGTCGGGATGAGCGGTCAGAACGCCCAGCTTTTCGGCCTCGCTCGCCGTGCGGAACACCGCGCACAGCGCGCCGTGCAGGCCGGCGGCGGAATCGTTCGCCGGGGCCAGTTCGCCGGCATGGGCGCGCTCGGCGATCCAGGGCGAATGCTCGAATACGCCGCCGAAACGCTCGATGAAGGTCTTTTTGGCCATCCGGCTTGGCCGCTCGAACGGGACGTGCGGGTGGGTCTTCGCCCAATGTTCGGCGATGTCGATGCGGCGTGGGGTCCACACCTTGTCGTGGGATTTGACGTAGTCGATGAAACGCGCCAGCGCCGCCAGCCGGCCGGGCCTGCCGACCAGGCGGCAGTGCAGGCCGATGTTGAGCATCTTCGGCGCGCCTTGTTTGCCCTCCTCATAGAGCACGTCGAAAGAGTCCTTCAGATAAGTGAAGAACGGATCGCCCGAATTGAAGCCGGCGGGGATGGCGAAACGCATGTCGTTGGCGTCCAGCGTGTAGGGGATGATCAGCAGCGGGTCGCAGCCCTCCGCTTCGTGCCAATAGGGCAGGTCGTCGGCATAGGCGTCGGCGCACCAGGCGAATCCGCCCTCTTGGGCCGCCAGATCGACGGTGTTGGCCGAGCAGCGGCCGGTGTACCAGCCGCGCGGGCGCGAGCCGGTTACCGCTTCGTGCAGTTCGATCGCCCTGACCATGTCGGCGCGCTCGTCTTCGGGCGAATGGTCCTTGTAGTCGATCCATTTCAGCCCGTGCGAGGCGATCTCCCAGCCGGCCTCGGCCATGGCGGCGACCTGTTCGGGCGCGCGGGCGAGCGCGGTGGCGACGCCGTAGACGGTGACGGGGATGTCGGCGCTGGTGAACAGGCGATGCAGGCGCCAGAAGCCGGCGCGCGCGCCATATTCGTAGATCGATTCCATGTTCCAGTGGCGCTGGCCGGGCCATGGCTGGGCGCCGACGATCTCGGACAAAAACGCCTCGGAAGCCGCGTCCCCGTGCAGAACGCAGTTCTCGCCGCCTTCCTCGTAGTTGACGACGAACTGCACCGCGATGGCAGCGTCATCGGGCCATTTCGGGTCACATCCACCCGGGCCGTGGCCGCGGAAATCCCTTGGATATCGATTCATTTCACTATGGACGCGCTGAAATGCAGTTGCCAAACTGCACCTTGAGAAAACAAAACGGGCTTGAGGCGCTCAAGCCGGCTCATATTGGCCGCCGCGACAGGGAGCGTCAATCCGCCCGTAAAGGGGCGCAGCGGGGAGAAAATCGATGGGCAGGCTGACCACTCATGTGCTCGACACCGCTTCGGGCAGGCCGGCGGCGGGCCTGGCGATCACGTTGTATTCGGCCGACGGCGACGCACTCACCGAGATCGGCCGGGTGATCACCAACGACGACGGGCGCGGCGACGGGCCGCTGCTGGAGGGCGACGCCTTTCGCCCCGGCGTGTACGAACTGCACTTCGCTGCCGGCGACTATCTGCGCTCCGTCGGTACCGATCTGCCCGAACCGGCCTTCCTGGAGGTGGTGCCGATCCGCTTCGGCATCGCCGATGCCGATGCCCACTATCATGTGCCGCTGCTGATCTCGCCCTACGGCTATTCGACCTACAGGGGGAGTTGACCCATGACCGCGATTCTTTGGGAATGGCTTAACCTGGGCATCCGCTGGGTGCACATCATCACCGGCATCGCCTGGATCGGCTCGTCGTTCTATTTCGTCGCGCTCGATCTGTCGCTCAAGAAGCACAAGGGCCTGCCCGAAGGGGTGGCCGGCGACACCTGGCAGGTGCATGGCGGCGGCTTCTACCACATGCAGAAATACGCGGTCGCGCCGTCGTTCATGCCCGAAGAACTGACCTGGTTCAAATGGGAATCCTACGCCACCTGGATCTCCGGCTTCTTCCTGCTGTGCGTTCTGTATTACGGCTCGTCCGAGCTGTTCCTGATCGACCGCTCCGTCGCCGATCTGGCGCCGTGGCAGGCGATCACCATCGGCATTGCCGGGCTCGTCGCCGGCTGGGTCGTCTACGATGCGCTGTGCCGCTCGCCTATCGGCGAGAATGATTATCTGCTTTACGCGGTGCTGTTCGTCTTCGTCACCGCGATCGCCTGGGGGTTCACCCAGGTGTTCTCCGGCCGCGGCGCGTTCATTCACACCGGGGCGCTGATCGCCACGATCATGTCGGCGAACGTGATCATGATCATCATCCCCAACCAGAAGAAGACGGTGGCCGCGCTGATGGCGGGCGAGGAGCCTGATCCCAAATACGGTCTACAGGCCAAGCAGCGCTCGACCCACAACAATTATCTGACGTTGCCGGTGCTGTTCCTGATGCTGGCCAACCACTACCCGCTGGCGTTCGCGACCCAGTACAACTGGATCATCATCGCCCTGGTGCTGGTGATCGGAGTGGTGATTCGCCACTTCTTCAACTCGCATCATGCCGGCAAGGGCGAGCCCTACTGGACCTGGGCGGTCGCCGCGATCGCGTTCATCATCATCATGTGGCTGTCGGAGGCCGGCCCGCCGCAGCGGGGCGAGGCCGAGACCGGGTCACTGTCCGTTCGCACCGAAAAACTGTTGGCGGCCAGTGAGTTCGACGAGGTGCGCGACATTATCGGCGCGCGCTGCTCCATGTGCCACGCGGTCGAGCCGGTGTGGGAAGGGGTTCCGCACGCGCCGAAGGACGTGCTGCTGGAAACCGACATCCACATTGCTTTACAGGCCGAAGAAATCTATAAGCAGGCTGCCCGGTCGGATGCGATGCCGCCGGGAAACGTCACCGACCTAACTCAGGCTGACCGCGAGGTCATAGCGCTATGGTATGAGAACGCTACCAATACACCGCGCACCTGGACCGATCTTCTGGCCCGGCTTCGATAGCCACATGGGCTTCTAGGCCCTGTCAGCAGAATGATCGTTGGCGGATGAAACCTCCGCCGGTCGACCCCATCTCACCAAGGTGATCTGAGCGCACGCGCCGCCCGGCGGCGTGGCAATCGCTGGTCGGCAGTTGGTCCGGGACAAGAGATTTCTTTATGCCGTCCCGTCAGCCCGGCGTGCATGACGACGGCCAGTGAAACCGGCACGGCCGGTGAGGAACAACCCATGTTTTCGTATTTCGAAAGCCTGATCGACCCCTATCCGCGTGAGAAGCCGACGCGGCCGCCGGAGTCGTCGATGCTCGCGTTCTGCTGGCACTACACCAAGGGGGTTTGGCCGATCCTGGCGCTGATGACCTTCTTGGTGGCGTTGATCTCGGCGCTGGAGGTGGGTCTGTTCGCCTTCCTGGGCAACATCGTCGACTGGCTGTCCGGCTCGGACCGGGCGACCTTCATGGCCGACGAGGGGTGGAAGCTGTTCACCATCGCCGCCATTATCATGGTGCTGCTGCCGGCGCTGTCGCTGGTGCATGGCATGCTGCTGCACCAGTCGGTGCTGGGCAATTACGGCATGATCATGCGCTGGCAGTTCCACCGGCTGCTGCTGCGCCAGTCGATGGCGTTCTTCGCCGACGAATTCGCCGGCCGTGTCGCCACCAAGGTGATGCAGACCTCACTCGCCGTGCGCGACGCGGCCATGGTGATGCTCGACGTGCTGGTGTTCGTGTCGGTCTATTTTCTGGGCGCGCTGGTGCTGGTGTTTTCGTTCCACTGGGCGATGGCGGTGCCGTTCGTGCTGTGGCTGGTCGGCTATGTGGCCATCCTGCGCTATTTCATGCCGAGAATGGCGCGCATCGCGCGCAAGCAGGCCGACGCGCGTTCGGAGATGACCGGCCGGGTCGTCGACAGCTATACCAACATCTCCACGGTGAAACTGTTTTCGCACGCGGCGCGCGAGGAGACCTATGCCCGCGACGCGATGGACGTGTTCCTGCGCACCGTGCATCCGCAGATGCGGCTTTCGACCCTGTTCGAGATCTGCCTCAACATCCTCAACGGCGCGCTGCTGACCGCGGCCGGCGGTGTGGGCATCTGGCTGTGGCTCAACGAATTGTCGGGACCCGGCGCGCTGGCGGTCGCGGTGGCGCTGGTGCTGCGGCTGCAGGGCATGTCGCATTGGATCATGTGGGAGATCGCCCGGCTGTTCGAACATCTGGGCGTCATCCGTGACGGCATGAACATGCTGTCGCAGCCGATGGCGGTGACCGACACCCCCGACGCCGGCGAACTGACCGTCGGCAACGGGCGCATCTGCTTCGAGAATGTCCGCTTCCATTACGGCAAGGAGACGGGCGTCATCGAGCGGCTGTCGCTGGCGATCGAGCCTGGCGAGAAGATCGGCCTGGTCGGTCGCTCTGGCGCGGGCAAGACCACGCTCACCAACGTGCTGCTGCGGTTCTACGATCTGGAAGGCGGGCGCATCACCATCGGCGGAACCGACGTCGCTTCGGTGACGCAGGATTCGCTGCGCGCGCAGATCGGCGTCGTAACGCAGGATACTTCCCTGCTGCACCGCTCGATCCGCGACAACATCGCTTACGGATTGCCGGGAGCTACCGACGAACAGGTGATCGAGGCGGCCAGGCGCGCGAATGCCTGGGAGTTCATCGAGGAACTTGAGGACCAGAAGGGTCGCAAGGGTCTCGATGCCCATGTGGGCGAGCGCGGGGTGAAATTGTCGGGCGGCCAGCGCCAGCGCATCGCGATCGCCCGGGTGTTCCTCAAAGACGCGCCGATCCTGGTGCTCGATGAGGCGACCTCGGCGCTCGATTCGGAAGTGGAAGCGGCGATCCAGGAGAACCTGTTCCACCTGATGGAGGGCAAGACCGTGATCGCCATCGCGCATCGGCTGTCGACGATCTCGCAGCTCGATCGGCTGGTGGTGATGGACGCCGGTGAGATCGTCGAGATGGGCACCCACGCCGAACTGGTCGACGCGGGCGGCATCTACGCCGATCTGTGGGCGCGCCAGTCGGGCGGGTTCATCGCGCTGCCGGACCTGGCCACCACCGCCGCCGAATAGGCGGTTCGCATTGCTTGTCACGATGGCCGGCGCCCTTTCGCCGGCCGCCGCTCGCCAGGCGGGTGGATTGGGCCAGTCTGGCCCGCTCTTCGGCACGCCGCGCAAGCCTTTCGCCGCTGCCGGGCGGGCGGTCCCGGCCCGCCGACCATAGCCCAAGCCGCAACTGCATCCACACCGCGTGATCGTAATAGGACATCGCCACCTCCTGTCGTCGGGACGGAGATAGGCCAACCCCCCTGACACACTGTTGTCAGGGGGGTGTGCTACGGTGTCAGCAGTGTCGCGGGTCAACGCCCTGGAGAGAGTGCGTGCATCGTTCCAATCGCCTGTTCGAGATCATTCAGTTGTTGCGCGCCGCCGACCGGCCGCTCACCGCCGAGCACCTGGCGCGCTCGCTGGAAGTCTCCATGCGCACCATCTATCGCGACATCGCCGCCCTGCAGGCGATGGGCACGCCGATCGAGGGTGAATCCGGGGTCGGCTTCATGATGCGCTCCGGCTACGACCTGCCGCCGCTGAACTTCGACCAGGAGGAGATCGAGGCGTTACGGGTCGGCCTCTCGATGCTGGCGCGCACCGGCGACAGCGCCCTGCAGAAGGCGGCCCAACGCATCGGCGCCAAGATCGACGATCTCGCCGAACCGGCCGACTGGCTGCAGGTCGCGCCCTGGGGAGCGTCGTTCGACGATCCGCAACTGGGATGCGTTTCCAAGGCCATGCTGCGCGCCGCCATTCGCGACGAGGTCAAGCTGAAGCTGACCTATCGCGACGAGAGCGGGCACGAGACGATCAGGGTCGTGCGCCCGATCGCGCTCATCTACCACGTGGAATGCGTCATGCTGGCCGGCTGGTGCGAACTGCGCGAGGCCTTCCGCCACTTCCGCACCGACCGCATCTACTGTTGCGCGAGGTTGGAGGAGACCTTCGTCGGGCAGAGCCAGACTCTGAGGACACTGTGGAGCGAGAAGAATGGCTGGGACGCGCTTTCGAGGGAGTTGGCGTAACGCGCGTGCCTAAGCGGCACCGCTGCTTACCCCCACCCCTAACCACTCCCCACAAGAGGAGCGGGGCTGGGTCGTGCCACCCTCTCTTCCATCATCCTTGGGCCTGTCCCAAGGATCTAATCACCCATCCGGTTCCGCTATCCATCGGCAACGGGGTTAGATCCTCGCCACAAGGGCGAGGATGACGCCCTGGGGATTGGGCAGGGGCGGTGCCACACTTTCCTTCCCTCCCCCTGGTGGGGAGGGAATGAGGGTGGGGGTGGTGTCGTCTAAACATGAGGCGCTATAGAACGCACCCATGATCTTCCTGCCCATCCTGCGGCTGTTCGAGCGCTGGATCGACCCGTTCGCTCCTCGTGCCGACTACGAGCCGCCCAACCGGCTGCTCGCCTATGTCTGGCACTATGTGGGCCAGGCGCGGTGGGCGTTCGCCGCCCTGCTGGTCTACGGCTTTATCAACGCCATCGTCGAGGCCGCCCTGTTCGCCTTCATGGGCGATCTGGTCGACATGCTCGGTGCCTTCGCCGAGGCCGGCCGCCGCGAGGAGGGCTGGGCCGGGCTGATGGCCAGCCACGGGCCGACCCTGCTGATGATGGTGTTCGTGGTCGCCATCGGCCGGGCGCTGGTGATCGCGTTCGGCGCGCTGATCGAGGAGCAGGTGATCGTTCCCGGCTTCTTCACCCTGATGCGCTGGCAGAGCCACAAGCATGTGGTCGCCCAGTCGCTGACCTTCTTCCAGAACGATCTGGCCGGGCGGATCGCCGCCAAGGTGCAGCAATCGGGCCACGCGGCCGGCGAGATGATGATCGCGCTGTTGCAGGTCATCTGGTTCATCGCCGTCTACGGAGTGACCACGCTGGGACTGCTCACCGCGCTCGACTGGCGACTCGGTGCCGTGGTGGCGGTGTGGATCGCGGCGTTCGTGGCGATCGCCTGGTTCTTCATCCCGCGCATTCGTTGGCACGGGCGTAACACCGCGGAAGCCGCCTCGGTCGCTTCCGGACGCATGGTCGACGGCTATTCCAACATCACCACGGTCAAGCTGTACGGCCACGATTCGCGCGAGGAGGACTGGGTCCGGGACGCCTATGTGGCGCAGTACACCGCGCTGCGCGATTTTACCCGCGCGCTCACCGGGGTGCGGGTGACGCTTTCGACGGTCAGCGGGCTGATGATCGCCATCATCGCCTGGCTGGCGGTCGATCTGTGGCTCGCGGAGTCGATGTCGCTTGGCGCGGTGGCGTTCTCGCTGGCGCTGGTGCTGAGGCTCAACCTGCTGATGGGCCGGCTGATGGGTAATCTCAACGGCTTCTTTCGCGCCATGGGCACGGTGCAGAATACGATGGAGATGGTGGCCAAGCCGCTCGGTCTGGTCGATGCACGCGATGCCGGGCCGCTGCGCTTCGACCAGGGCCGAATGGAATTCCGCAACGTCGATTTCGATTACGGCCGCGTCGAGACCGGCGATGAGGGCCCGGTGATCGACGATTTCTCGCTGACCATCGAACCGGGCGAGCGCGTCGGCCTGGTCGGCCCCTCGGGCGCGGGCAAGTCGACCCTGGTCAATCTGCTGCTGCGGTTCCACGATCCCGAGCGTGGAAAGATCCTCATCGACGGCCAGGACATCGCCACGGTCACGCAGGAGAGCCTGCGGGCGAACTTCTCCATCGTCCAGCAGGAGGTGGCGCTGTTCCACCGCTCGGTCGGCGAGAACATCGCCTACGGCAGGGTCGGCGCCAGCGACGAGGAGATCGAAGCGGCCGCCGCCAAGGCGCGCGCGGACGCCTTCATCGCCAATCTGGAGGACGCGCGCGGGCGCAGGGGCTATGAAGCGCGCATCGGCGAGCGCGGGGTGAAACTGTCCGGCGGCCAGCGCCAGCGCATCGCCATTGCCCGCGTGTTCGCCCGCGACGCGCCGATCCTGATCCTCGACGAGGCGACCGCGCAACTCGACTCCGAAGTCGAAGCGGTGATCCAGGAAAACCTGTTCGAGCTGATGAAGGGCAAGACGGTGATCGCCATCGCCCACCGATTGTCCACGCTTTCGGCGATGGACCGGCTGGTGGTGATCGACGCCGGCCGTATCGTCGAGCAGGGCCGGCATGCCGAACTGATCGAGGCGGGCGGTCTGTATGCGCGCCTGTGGGCGCTGCAAGCCCGGGTCGACGAGACGGCGTGACCCGTCAGGAAGAGGCCGCGTTCTCGCCCGCCTCGGCAGAGCCGATGCTCATCGTCACCAGCGCGACGATACCGATGATGCCCGCGGAGAAGATGAACGTGCCCGCGCCCATCCAGTTGTACAGCAGCCCGCCGCCGATCAGGCCGACGATCGAGGCCGCCGCGCCCGACGAACTGGCGAACCCCTGGACGGCGCCCTGGTAGCGTTCGCCCGCGCGCACCGACAGCACCGCCATGAAGGTCGGCCACATCAGGCCGTTGCCGACGGCGATGGCGACGGCGCCGGCATAGATCAGCGCCAGATTGTCCCAATAGAGCAGGCCGAAGCCGGCGGCGAGGATCAGGCTGCCGCCGGTCACCAGGATGCGCTGCGGGCACACGCCGGCCAGCCGCGCCAGCACCGGGCCCTGGACGAGCGCCATCACCAGACTCAGGACGGCGAAGTAAATGCCGGTCTGGGTCACGGTCCAGCTCAAGCCCAGCGCCGCGTGGGTGGGAAAGGCGATGTAGAAGAAGGAGAAACCGGCCATCACCAGGAAGTTGATGGCCATCAGCGCCTTCATCTGGGGCAGGGCGAAGATGCCCGCAGTGGTGATCTTATCGCTTCCCTCGAGCTTGTAGCATTCCTTGGTTTCCTGGCCGAACACCTTGCAGGCGTTCGAGATCGCGTGCTTTTCGGGCACGGTCTTCGGCCGGCTCTCCCTCAGCCCGAACGCGATCAGCAGCGCGGCGACGGCGGAGATCGCGAACGCGGCGACCACCGGAAGCAACTCGCCGAGCACCGTGGCGCCCAGCAGGCCGGCGAGCGCCGGACCGATGATGAAGCCCAGATTGGTGGCGATCGCCATGCGGCCGAAATTCTCGGTGCGGTGCTCGTCGTCGGTGATGTCGGCGAGATAGGCGTTGGCCACCGATACATTGCCGCCGGTCAGCCCGTCGGCGGCGCGGGCGAAGAACAGTACGATCAGCGGAAGCGTGATGGTGAACTGACCCAGCAGCGCCGAATTGACGTCCACCAATGGGTCGGTGGGCAACATAAAGGCGACCAGGAACACCGCCCACGAAAGCAGCGTGCCGAGCTGGCTCAGCAGCAGGATGCGGCGGCGACCGAACGTATCCGACCAGCGGCCCAGGATCGGCGCGCCGACGAGCTGGAACGCGGAGTAGGTTGATGACAGCAGGCCATAGATGATGGCGTTGCCGCCCCACTTGGCGACCAGGAACACCATGAAGGGGACGACGATCGAAAAACCCAACGTGCCGACGAAGTTGACCGACAGGATCGGCAGGATGGAGTTGGGAGCGCGAGCGGCCGCGGTGGTCATGGCCGGCAGTCTATGCCGATTTGCGCCGCCGCGACAGCCTTTCGGTGGAGCGTCGGTGCGAACCGACAGATGGAGGCGCTGCCGCGCTTTGGGTAGCGCTTAGTCTCCGCGAACCACCAGGATCGAGCGATTGCAGTGGCGGACCACCCAGCCTGCGGTCGAGCCGAGCAGATAGTCCTGCAGGCCCGGGCGGTGCGATCCGATGACGATCAGGTCGGCGTCCACCTCGGACGCCTGCTCGACGATGAGGCGGTTGGTGTTGCCGGTGCGCACTTGCGCGTCGCAGGGCCCGCCCTCGGCTTGCGCCATCTCCGACAGCGCTTTCTCGGCGTTCTTGACGGCGTTTTCGATCAACCCGGCCGGCAGTTCGATGGCCACATAGCCGGGAATCTCCTCGACCACGTTGAGGATGTGCAATTTGGCGTCGGCACCGCCGATCTGCCGGGCGATCTTCACGCAGGCCTTGCCTTTTTCAATGTCGGACAAGTCGACGGGAACGAGAATGGATTTGTACATCGGACTGCTCCGCAGGTTGCATGGGCGCGTTAGCGTCGAAGCATAGGGCGCGGGCGGGAACTCTCATTGATCGAGATCAAGGGGTGGCGGAGGGGGAGAAAGCTTGGGCCGGTCAGGCTCTGGGCGTTTCTGCGAAACGCCTGCCGCTGGGAGGCTCTGTTTCCCGGCAGATTCGGCAGGCGTTTTGCTTTGCAAAACGCCTTTGGTGGGTCTGGAGGGACTCGAACCCCCAACCAAGCGGTTATGAGCCGCTGGCTCTAACCAATTGAGCTACAGACCCTTAGGGCCCCGAACCGGCTGCGTTGTGGCGGTGCGTTGGCCTGCTTCTGCCATAGACCGTTTGGCACAGGCCAACAAGAGCGCGCACCGTTCTGCCGCAATGGCCCCACATTTGGGTGGATAACCGGCGATGGAACCCGATTGAACCGATCCTTCAAGAGAGCACCATGATCCTTGTCACAAAACCCTTCGTCGATCTGCGAGCCATCTGCCTCGCCGCAGCATGCCTGCTCGCGTTTGCCGTGCCGGCCGCCACGGAAGAGCCCGCAAGGCCGGTGATCGAAGTGACCGGCGAAGGCAGTGTGGAACTCGCACCCGACATGGCGGTGCTGTCGATGGGCGTGGTGCGCCAGGCCAAGACCGCGCGCGCGGCGGTCTCGGCCAACAGCGAAGCGATGGCGGCGGTGATCGCGGCGCTCAAGGATGGCGGCATCGCGGCCGACGATCTGCAAACGTCGGGCTTCGCCATCCAGCCTCAGGTTCACTACCCCAAACCGTCGCGCGACGGCGAACAGGGGCCGCCGTCCATCGTCGGCTATCAGGTCACGAACAGCCTTACCGTGCGGGTGCGCGATCTGGCGACGGTCGGCGCGGTGCTCGACGCCGTGATCGCGTTGGGCGTCAACACCGGTGGCGGCATTCGCTTCACCAACGAAAACGCCGCTTCGGCAATCGCCCGCGCCCGCGCCGCCGCCGTCGCCGATGCAGTGGCGAAGGCCCGTACCCTGGCGGAGGCCGCCGGCGTCGGGCTTGGGCCGATCCTGCAGATCTCGGAACAGGGGACGCCGCGTGCGGTGGCGATGAGGCACGAGCGCCAGGCGATGTCGGCCGATGCGGTGCCGATCGAAAGCGGGCGCAACCGCTACAGCGTGGTCGTCAACATGCGCTGGGCGATCGAGCAGTAGCGGGTCGGCTTGCACGCGCGCGTGAGGCGATTCACAATGTGATTCGTCTCACCGGATCGCGTTCGCGAACCGGCAACCGATAGGAACCCCGCAGATGCACAAACGAGCCAGACTTCTCGTGATCCCCGTGGCGTTCGCGCTCCTCGCCACCAGCCAGCTGCCGGCCCATGCAGTGGTGGGCACCATGTTTGCGCTTGCCGCCGAATATATCCAGAGCGAAGCGAAGAAAGCGCGCGAGACGCCCGGTCACGCCGAATGGTGCGCGCAACGGCACGAGCGCTACGTCAAGGAATGGAACAGCTACCCGGTCGCCAACGGAAGGCGGCGCCATTGCGCTTCGCCCTATTACTCGCCGCCCTGGATGGCGCGGCGCTAGATCGATCGCGCGGCTCATCGTGCGTTCGCTGGAGGCCGTGGTCGAGCCTGACCGCCGTCCGCCGAAAAGCAAAAGGCCGGGCTAGCGATAGCCCGACCTTCCGACCCCGCCGGCGGGGGCGCGTTTACCAGCGGAGATTGACGGTCTTGATGACCGGGCAGCGGCCGCCGCGGCCGAAGACGACCTTGGCCGGATAGCCCCAATTGTTGCCGCGCACGACAATGCGGCGCTTGCCGATGCGGTGCACGTACGGGTGGTTAAGGCCCATGCGATAGGCCTTGCGGACCGCGCGCCGCGGCGAGCACACGCGCCGGCGTGGATGGGGCGCGAAGCGGCGCGGGGGGCCGTGGTGGACGAACCCGTGGCCGCGATGGCCGCCGCGATAGTGCACCCCGAGTGGGTTGGGGCCGCCCAGATAAAGATCGATGCTGAGGCTGCCGGCATGGGCCGGACCGGCGGCGGCGAAAGCCGTGCCGACGGCGACAATGGCGCCGGCTGCTATGGCCTTCCAGTTGGGGAGGCGGGCGAGCGATTGAGGAAGCATGGTCTTCTCCTTGCTTGCGTGCCGGCCTGGCGGCCGGAAAACCGGCGGCCGGTCTGGGTTGACGCCATGCAATATGGAAGACCCGCCCTGAACCGGATCGGAACCCGGCGTTCATGTGCGGTTCAGGTCGTGTGGTACCGAGACGGGGGCCCAAATCTGCCATGAGCGTCGGTACGGCCGCTTACAAGTTGGGCGGGAGGCGTCTTCTGGAAAAGAGGCGCTTCGGCAAATACTGCTTTGTATTTTCTGTATATATTTATAATTGTTTATCGATTATGTCGATGATACTGTTTATTCTTGTTAGTTTCGCTTATTGATAGATATTTGACGGGTGGAGAGGGGCCGCATGACCGGCAAATCGGTCAATAACAGCGCCGGTACAGAGCAGACTTTCGAGAAGATCGTTCTGTTTGCCGACGGTACTGGAAACAGCGCGTCCAGTCCGCACAAAACCAATGTCTGGCGCGCTTATAAGGCGTTGGATACTTCGCCGGAGAAGAAGCAGCGCGGGTTTTACGACGGCGGGGTCGGCACCTCGGCGTTCCGGCCGCTGGCGCTGGTCGGCCTGGCGTTCGGCTGGGGATTGGCGAAGAACGTGCGCCAGCTCTACGCGGAACTGTGCCGGAACTACAGATACGATAAGGCGAACCCGGACAACGCCAGCGAAATCTATGCTTTCGGCTTTTCGCGGGGCGCGTTCACCATCCGCATCCTGGTGGGCATGATCGCCCGGCAGGGCATCATCGACATGGAGAAGGTCGCCGGCGAGCGCGACCTGCAGAAAAAGGTCAATGCGGTCTATCGCGAGTTTCGCCGCGAGGCGTTCGCGCCGTCGGCGGTGTCGTCGGTCTTTCGGTTTTGCCAGGAGCGCTGGCGTCGTCTCACGGGCAGCAAACCCTATAAGCCCGAGATCATCTTGGAGCGCACGAGACAGGGCGGGAAAGAAGATCTGATCCAGTTCGTCGGTGTATGGGATACCGTCGACGCCTACGGCCTGCCGATCGACGAGATGACCTGGGCCTGGGACAAGGTGGTTTGGCCGCTACAGGTGAATGACCGCAACCTTTCTCCCCGGGTGGTGAAAGCCTGCCACGCTCTGGCGCTGGACGAGCGGCGCAAGACCTTCGAGCCGATGCTGTGGAACGAAAGGATACCCAAGGACAAAGAGGACAATATTTCCGAGTACGAGGTGGACCCGCGCATCACCCAGATTTGGTTTCCCGGAGTTCACACCAGCGTGGGCGGAGGCAATCCGGACGACTCGCTGTCGTACATATCGCTGAACTGGATGTTGGGTGAGAGCGGGCTGGCCTTCTACCCGGACGATAAGCGAAGCTTCGAGGCGGCGGTCGATCCCAGCGGACCGATCGTCAACAACCGGTCGGGTGCCGCAGTGGGCTATCGCTACGCACCGCGGGATCTGGGGCGGCTGTGCAAACACGAGGGACAGACCGTCGCCAACAAGGTGGGCACGGCGATGCGGATGACGGACGCGCAGGTCAACAACGTCTTCGTGGATCGGCCGAAGCTGCACCACACGATCTTCGATCGGATCAAGGACAGTGCCGGCGGCTATGCGCCGATCAACGTGCCGGCGAACTACGCCGTCGTGGATGCGGCAGGCGTGCCTACCGGTATTGATGAGGCTGATTCGGCGGCAAAACTGTTGGAAACCCCTGACGAGGCTGCCGCCCGTTTCGATTCCCGTCATGACGTGTGGGCCAAGGTGCGCAGCTACCAGTTGGTGCACTACATCACGGTGCTCGCCGTGATCTTGTTCGCACTGACACCGGGTTTGCTGTCGTGGTTGCTGGAGAGCTATCCCGGCCAGGTGCAGTCGGTCTCCGATGCCCTGCACATGGCCGTTGGCACGTTGATGAAGCCGATCGCGGCCATTCCCTCACTCATCGTCAAGATTCCAGGTCTTGGCATGTTGGAGGATTGGGCCGGCCGGTTCAGCCAGGTTCCGTGGATTTTCTTGTTCTTCTTCCTCGGGATCGGGTGGCTGCTTTTGTACGGCAACCGTGTGCAGAACAAGATTCACGACGAGATGCGGGGCAAATGGGTGCACGTGTTCCAGGCCGACGAAAGCGCGCAGGCGCCTGCCGAACCGGGCGACGGACAGGGCGGGGCGCAGCGGGATGCCGCTACACGCGATCTCAGGGACGGGTTCAGCGGCCTGCTGCGCGCGGTCTCGTTCGCCTTGTTTGCGTTCATGGTTTTGGTCGTCGCCAGTCGGATCGCCTATCCGGTGCTCGATGGCTTTGGCGCGGTGTGTGGGGAACTGCCGGAAGAAAAAGTCCGAGATCCCGCTGTCCTGGGTGCCGATAGACCTTCCATAGCGGAGAATTTCTCCGCGACCGATCCATGTTTTGCGACCGGGTTCAAATTGGTCAAGGGCGAGCGCTACCATCTTCGATTGGAGGTTCCGCCGGCAGACGACCAGCAGCCTCCCGGCTCCGAAGCGCAGCAAGGGGCGACCTCCACACAGCAACAGGGGTGGGCGGATGCCGGCATTGATGCGGATGTTCGCGGCTGGCTGGAATCGAGATGGTACATGAACTTGTTCGTGCCGTTGCGGCGGCACATGTTCGCACGCTGGTATCAACCGGTCGCGCGCATCGATGACACGTTTTTCGACCGCTATGTGTTGGAACACACCGGCGGGGCGCGGGTCGAAGGGCACTCGAATGCCGGTGAAGCGGATCCGGCATGTGCATCCGAACCGGGCGCGGACGAACCCCGGATCGTGCTGTGCACCACCATTCGGGCTCGCAACTCCGGCCAGTTGTTCATCTATGTGAACGACGCGGTGCTGTTCTATCCCTGGTCTTCGCTGGATGTCGGGTGGCTTAAGTGGCTGGCGCGAGCGCCGTTCGACTACTACGCCAACAACAGCAAGGCCGAGGCCAGCCTGCAGGTTTTCCACGTTCCCAGGAAAGACGAGGCCGCCGATTAACGGTGAGGCCGGCAGGCGCGGGCAGCCACGCCGTTAACCCATGCGTGACTACCCGCTCCAGACAAGCAACTGATTGTTGGCCGGCATGTTGTGGTCGGCGATCAGGGTGAGGCCGATATCGCGGGCCAGGGCGTCGACCGCCTCGAAATCGCGGATGCCGCTGACCGGGTCCCGGTCCCTGAGCCAGCGATCGAACTGGGCGTTCGAGGGGGTGGTGAATTCGCCGCCATACTTGTACGGCCCGTAGAGCGCCAGCCGGCGGCCGGGCGTGACATCGGCCCACGCCCGGCCGAGCCCGGCGAACAACGCCTCCACATGCGCCCATGACATGATGTGCACCGAGTTGGCCGAGAAGACCGCGTCGAAGTCGTCGGACGGCCATTCCTTCCATGCCACATCCAGTTCGATCGGCGGGCGCAGGTTTTCGGGCCCCTCGTCCGCCACCCGCGCGGCCAGGCCGGGCAGCGCATCGGCCAGATCGCTAGGCTGCCAGCTCACATGCGGCAGCCGGCCGGCCAGATGCACCGCCTGCTGGCCGGTACCCGAACCTATTTCGAGCACATGGGCTGCACCGGCAAAGGCATCGACCAATATGTCGCCGATCGGGCCCTTGTTGTTGTCGGCGGACGGTGCGTGAGGCAGCATGGTCGGGCCTTGTGGTCTGTGGCTGGGTTTGCGTGCGTGCGGTTTGTTGGGGGCTGCGGGATATCCCCGTAGTGCTTATGCGGTAATCACTGTGCCGCTGCAAAGGACTTGGCGATGCGGTCGGATGCGCACAGCGTTGCACGATATCTGGCCGAGTTGCCGGCTGAACGGCGCGAGGCGATCGCCGCGGTTCCCATCGAGGTCTTCATCGATACCGCGCAGCGGGCGACGGGCAAGCGCAAATCGGCTAAAGCCAGATAATAACGGGCCGGCTGGGACGGTCCGGCCGCGGGCAAGCAAAAGGGCCGGCTGCCACGAGCAGCCAGCCCTTTTAGACCTTCGTTGGGTGCCGACCTGCGGTGTTCGCGGCCGGCCCGCGTCACATTCCCTTGAACATGCATCCGGCCGCCAGCACGACCCACGCCACCGCGGCGATCCAGAACGACCCGATGCCGATCGAGAACATGCCCAAATTGACCAGCAGGGCCACGATGGCCACCACCAAGGAAATCAGAAACACCATCATGGTCGGTGCGCTGAGATTCATGATCACTCTCCTTGTTTACCGCATCAAGAGGCCAGAACTCACCTCGCGTTCCAACCGCAGGATTGCGAATTGCCCGCAACCATCCGCCCGTGCAAGTGCAACCCACCCGGTACGAATCGGGGCATCGCGAGTTTACCAGGAAATGCCATCTGAGTCTTAGGAACCATGTGCGGCATGGCGTCGGTGGCGCGACGGCGGTCCGGCGATGAGTGCATCGATCTGCGACAGTGGGCGGTCGCAATTGCCGCTTGCATTTGGGTGCGGGCCGGTTCCATCTTGCGCGACTTTTTTTGAATGTAGGTTAGGAGCGGGGCGAGCGATGAAAGCTGCAGTGTGCCGTGCGTTCGGCGAGCCATTGACGATCGAAGAGGTGCACCTGGCGGGCCCCGGCGCCGGCGAGGTGCGCGTGGCGGTCAAAGCGTGTGCGGTGTGTCACTCCGACGTCACCTATGCCGACGGCGACTGGGGCGGGCCGCTGCCGGCGGTCTACGGCCACGAGGCCGCCGGTGTCGTCGAGGCGGTGGGCGAGGGCGTTTCGCGGGTCGGGCCGGGCGACCATGTGGTGGTGACGCTCATCCGACACTGCGGCGAGTGCCGGCATTGCGCCAACGGCCATGAAGTGTTGTGCGACACCGAGGTGGCACACAATGGCGACGGTCCGTTGAAGGCCGCCGACGGCGAACCATTGCATCAGGCGATGTACACCGGTGCGTTCGCCGAGGCCGTGGTCGTGGATCAATCCCAGATCGAGAAGGTGCCGGCCGCCATGCCGCTCGAACAGGCCGCGCTGCTGGCCTGCGGGGTGATCACCGGCTATGGCGCGGTGACCCATGTGGCGCAATTGCGCGCCGGCGATCATGCGGTGGTGATCGGCTGCGGCGGGGTGGGGCTCAACACCGTGCAGGCCGCCGCTCTCGCGGACGCGGCCAGCGTGATCGCCGTCGATCTTGAAGACGACAAGCTCGCGGTAGCGCGGGACTTCGGTGCGACTCATGCGATCAATCCCACGGCCGGCGACGCGGCAGAGCGGATTGGGGAGATCACCGCAGGCCATGGCGCCGACTTCGTGTTCGTCACCGTTGGCTCGACTTCGGCGATCGACAAGGCTTTTGCCTATCTGAGCAAGGGCGGCGCACTGGTCCTGGTCGGCATGCCGGCGGTCGGGGCGATGAGCGAATTCGAGCCGGTCGTCCTGACCGCCTTGAGCCAGCGGGTGCTGGGCACCAAGATGGGCTCGGCGCGCATCGCGCACGACGTTCCCGCGCTGGTCGATCTGTATCAGCAGGGCCGGCTCAGACTGGAACCGCTGATCTCCGGGCGCTACAAGCTGGAACAGATCAACGAGGCGATGGACGGGCTGCGCAACGGCAGCGCGCTGCGCAACGTCATCGTGTTCGATTGATGATTAGGCGGGAGAGGGCCGGAACCGCATCCGCGATAGCGGATAGGAGAGCAAGTTCGTGAAAATCACCGATCTGACAACCTTCGTAGTCGCCAATCCACCGCCGCATACCGGGGGGCGCTATTTCATCTTCGTCAAGCTGGAGACCGATGCCGGCGTGGTCGGCTACGGCGAATGCTACGCGGCCACGTTCGGGCCGGAGGTGATGGTGCGCGCCATCGAGGACATCGCCGACCGCTACCTGATCGGCGAGGATCCGCACCATATCGAGACCTTCTGGCGGCGGGCCTATTCGTCCGGATTCTCGCAACGGCCGGACATCACGTTGATGGGCTGCGTTTCGGCGCTGGAGATGGCCTGCTGGGACATCATCGGCAAGGAGGCCGACAAGCCGGTCTATGAACTGCTGGGCGGGCAGGTGCACGAGGGCTTGCGCACCTACACCTATCTGTACCCCGGCGAGGGCAGCGTCTATCCCTCCGATCGCGGCAACGAGGCCAATGTCTACAACGATCCCGACCTGGCGGCGGCGGCGGCGCTGGCGGCGGTCGAAGAGGGCTTCACGGCGGTCAAGTTCGATCCGGCGGGTCCATACACCGCGTTCGACGGACACCAGCCGAGACTGGCGGATATCGATCTTTCGGCCCGAATGGTGGCGGCGGTGCGCGAGGCGGTGGGCACGCGCGCCGACATTCTGTTCGGCACCCACGGCCAGTTCACCGCATCCGGCGCGATCCGCATGGCTCGCGCCATCGAGCCTTACGATCCGCTCTGGTTCGAGGAGCCGGTGCCGCCTGAATCTCCCGAAGTGATGGCGCAGGTGGCCCGCGCCACCTCTATACCGATCGCCACCGGCGAGCGGCTGGCCACCCGCTTCGAGTTCGCCCGGGTTCTGGCGAGCGGCGCGGCGTCGATCCTGCAGATGGATCTGGGCCGTTCAGGGGGCATTCTCGACGGCAAGAAGATCGCTGCCATGGCCGAGGTGCACCAGGCGCAGATCGCGCCGCACTGCTATTGCGGGCCGATCGTCGGCGCCGCCAATATTCAGCTTGCCGCCTGTTCGCCGAATTTCCTGATCCTTGAAAGCATCAGGAAATGGGACGGCTTCCACGCCGATCTGCTGATGAGCCCGATCGAATGGGAGGACGGCCACGTGATCCCGTCGGGCGCGCCGGGCCTTGGCGTAGAGCTCGATGAGGCGGTAGCGGCGGCCCATCCGTGGGACCCGTCCGGGCCGCTGCATCTGAGCCCGGAGCCCGATCCGCTGCCCGGCGTGTGAATGCCGGCCGGACGATCTCAGCCAGCCACAAGCGTTAACGCTGTCACAAAACCGCGACAAAAGCTTCGCGAAGCTGTCATGCGCGCGGTGTAGGCGGCTCTTAACACAGGGGAAGTGCGATTCGATGCTGGCCAGCGTACCTCGAGATTCGAAGATCCGATTCACCTACTCGACCGGGTCGCATTCCTTCGCCAAGCGGTCGCTGATCCGCACCATCGAGAGGATCGGCGGCCAGCCGCGGCTGAAGCGCCTGTACGACCAATATGCGGAAGCGGGCGAGCCGAAGGCGGATTTCTTTGAATCGGCGGTCGAGTTGCTGCGCCTCAACGTTCGATACGACCCGTCGCGGCTTGCGCGTGTGCCGGACAGCGGACCCGTCGTGTTTGTCGCCAACCATCCTTACGGCGTGCTGGACGGAATTGTGCTGACCTGGCTCGCCAAGCGGGCGCGGCCCGAGGTCAAGGTGTTGGCCAACGACGTGCTGTGCCAGGCGCCGGAGGCGAGCGACAATCTGCTCGCCGTCGACTTTTCCGGCTCGCGGCAGGCGCGGCGTACCAATATCGCATCCCGCCACGAGGCGATGCGGCAGCTTGCCGAAGGCGGCGCCATCGGCATCTTTCCGGCGGGCGGCGTTGGCGCCAGCGAGCGGCCGCTCAAGGGCCCGGCCGTGGACACCGCCTGGCATCCGTTCGTCGCCAAGCTGGTGCGCCGGTCGAAGGCCACGGTGGTGCCGGTCTATTTCGCCGGCCAGAATTCGCGAATGTTCCAGCTTGCCAGCCATGTCAGCTACACTTGGCGGCTGTCGCTGTTCTTCTTCGAGACCGCCAGGCGGATCGGCAGCGATCTGGACGTGGCCATCGGCGAGCCGATCCCGTTCGATGAATTGGGTGAACTTGAGGGCCGGTCCGAGCTGACCCGGGCGCTACGCCGACGCACGTTTGCACTGGCGCACACGCTGCACCATCCCAAGGGGCGGCTGCCGCGCCATGACAGCGAGTACGTCTATCCCCGGCACTTCAAGTTCTGAATAAAGCCTGCGGCATCTCGATCGAGAAAGGCCATGAACGCATCGACCCCTTCCAAATACTGGTTCCGCACCGTCTTCATCTCCGATCTGCACCTGGGCACCAAGCAGTCGCAGACCCATGCGCTGCTCGAGTTCCTGAAGATGTCGGAGTGCGAAACGCTCTATCTGGTCGGTGACATCATCGACAACTGGGCGCTCAAACGGTCCTGGTATTGGGACCAGAGCCACAACGACGTGATCCAGAAGCTGCTGCGCAAGGCGCGCAAGGGCACCAAGGTCGTGTTCATTCCCGGCAATCACGACGAGATGTTCCGCGATTTCGCCAACTCCAGCTTCGGCAATGTGCGCGTGCGCCGGCGCGACATTCACCGCACCGCCGACGGCAAGCGCTATCTGGTGCTGCATGGCGACGAGTTCGACGGCGTGGTGCTGTATGCGCGCTGGCTCGCCTATCTGGGCGACCGCGCCTACAACTGGGCGATCTTCATCAATCGTCATTTCAACAAGGCGCGGCGGATGTTCGGCCTGCCCTACTGGTCGCTGTCTGCCTACCTGAAGCGCCGGGTCAAGCGCGCCGTCGAGTTCATCGGCAATTTCGAGGCGGCGGTTGTGCGCCAGGCGAGGAAATCGTCGGCCGACGGGGTGATCTGCGGCCACATCCACACGCCGGAGATGCGGGTGATCGACGGCGTCCACTACTGCAACGACGGTGACTGGGTGGAGAGTTGCTCGGCCCTGGTCGAACACGAAAACGGCAGGCTGGAGCTGATCCACTGGCCGATCCTCACCCAATCGGCGGCCAAGGCCCAGGGTTCTCCCAATGCGAATACTCATCGCGACCGACGCCTGGTACCCACAAGTTAACGGTGTCGTGCGGACGCTGGACAGCGTGGCTACTTGCCTGCGCGCGTGTGGTCACACTGTTGAGGTGTTGAACGCCGAAGGTCGGCGGACCTTTGCGATGCCCGGATATGCGGAGATCCGGCTGGCGTTTCCGTCGCAGGCCTCGATCGGCGCGCAGATCGCCGCGTTCGAGCCGGACTGCATCCATATCGCTACGGAAGGGCCGATCGGGTTCGCAGTGCGGCGCTGGTGCGTCAGGCGCTCGATTGCGTTCACTACCGGCTTTCACACGCGGTTTGCCGAATATCTTTCGGCACGGCTGCCGGTTCCCGGGATCGAGCGGCTGGGCTTTGCCGCTCTGCGCTGGTTCCATTCGCCCAGCGCGGCGGTGTTGGC
>JANQKQ010000057.1 GCA_028281105.1 Rhizobiaceae bacterium | reverse complement strand
GTTCGTCGCCGACCTGCCAGCCCACATAGTAGAGCTGTTTTTCCTTCAGCGGCTTGTCGAATTGCGCTGACAAGACATCCAGCCACTCCTGCCACGGGCGCAGCCTGGCCCGCTCGACGCCCATATGGATCAACAGTTCGTCGTCGGCTGAATGGAAATAGTCGACCACCTTGGCGTGTTCGTCTCTGGCCAGGGGCCTGATCGACAGGTTGTCGCTCATCGGGTGCTCCACACGATCGCCTCGCTCGGCCGGGCAACAAAAAGGCCGGCTGGGTGGTCCGAGCCGGCCTTTCGTTTCGCAATGTCGTCGCGGCTTTACCGCTTCGAGAACTGGAACGAACGCCGAGCCTTGCGCCGGCCGTATTTCTTGCGCTCGACCACGCGCGAATCCCGGGTCAGGAACCCGCCCTTCTTTAAAAGGCCGCGCAGTTCCGGCTCGTAATAGGTCAGCGCCTTGGAGATGCCATGGCGCACCGCGCCGGCCTGGCCGGACAGCCCGCCGCCGGAGACGGTGGCGATTACGTCGAACTGGCCGTCCCGGTTGGCCGCCACGATCGGCTGGCGCAGAATCATCTGCAGCACCGGCCGGGCGAAATAGGCGTCGAATTCCTTGCCGTTGACGGAGATGCGTCCCGCGCCCGGCTTCAGCCACACACGCGCCACCGCGTCCTTGCGCTTGCCCGTGGCGTAGGCGCGTCCGTGTTCATCGAGCTTCTGCACATGAACGGGCGCGGCCGGCTGCGCGGGAGCGGCTTCGCCCGCGCCCTCTACCGCCTCGCCCAGTTCCTCCAGTGACGAAAGATCAGCCATCGTCACGCGCTCCTTTTGTTTTTCGGGTTCATCGCCGCGACATCGAGCGGCTCGGGCTGCTGCGCCTCGTGCGGGTGTTCCGTGCCCGGATAGACCCGCAGGTTGGAAAGCTGCCTGTTGGACAACGGCCCGCCCGGCATCATGCGCTGCACCGCCTTCTGCACCACGCGTTCGGGGAACTTGCCCTCCATGATGGCGCGCGCGGTGCGCTCCTTGATGCCGCCGGGATAGCCGGTGTGCCAGTAATAGGTCTTGTCGTCGTATTTCTTGCCGGTGAGCTTCACCTTGGCCGCGTTGATGACGATGATGTTGTCGCCGTCGTCAACATGGGGGGTGAAGGTGGGCTTGTGCTTGCCGCGCAGGCGCGCCGCAACGATCGAGGCGAGCCGGCCCAGCACCAGGCCTTCGGCGTCGATCAGCACCCATTTCTTTTCCACCTCGGCCGGTTTTTGCGTGAACGTGGCCATCTTGGTTCCTCAGGCTTCGACCGGACGCATCATCGCGCCCGACCGGCAAAATGCGGGCTGCTTCGACGTCAGCCGTCGCCGCAGCCCGTTTCGCGCGCGGTTATAGTGCGCCTGCAGCCCCCGGTCAAGCGGCGTAACGGGCAAAGTCAATGCGATAACGCTATGTTATCAATGGGTTATAAAAACGGTATTCTAATACCGCATCCCGATCGTGCAAAACCCGCTTGTGCGTGGGCGAGGGGATGGGACGAAACCGCTAACGGCCCGGCGCTTCATCGAAACGCCGAGCCACGCCGGCAGGTATGAATCGCGACCTCCGGAGGAGAACCCGAACGCGCGCAGGCCTGCTCTCACACGCCGCGCCGCCCGTTATAGTCCGGCTTGGTTAGCCGGAGCAGTGCGAATAGCAGGCGCGCACGCCGTCGTTGCATTCGGCGCCGGCCATCATGTTCATCTGGATCTTATCCATGCCTTCCTGCGGGGTCATCGCCATCGTGGTGTCGACGCCGGCCATCAGGCATGCATTGTATTCCATGTTGCAGTTGGCCATGCACTGCATCGGACTAGCCGAGTGCCCGGCTGCGAACGCGTTGCCGGCCAGGCCGGAACCAAGAGCGAGCGCGAAGCTGAGGGTAATGGCTGTCTTTTTCATTCTGCGGTCCTCCATTGGATCGATCGAATAAACGCCCAGGGGATTTAACGCCATCGAAGCCCCACTGGCAATTGGCAATGCCGGCAAATTATCCCCAGGGCTCGAAAAACCGCCAATGAACTTCCCGTGTATTCACAACCCTGCGGTGAGTTACGCTTTGACCATCACATAGCTGCCCGGCGCGTTCTCGATCGGCTTGTGCTTGCGTGAGCCGGACTTCGGCGCCGATACGGTTTCGCCGTCCTGCGCGACGATCCACTCGTGCCAGTGCGGCCACCACGAGCCGGCCGTTTCCTTGGCTTTTTCCAGCCAGCCGTCGAGATCGCCGACCGGTTTTCCGCCGGTCCAGTACTGGTATTTGCCCGTCGAGGGGTGGTTGACGACCCCTGCGATGTGCCCTGAACCCGCCAGCACGAAGGTCACCTTGCCGCCGAAGAACTGGGATCCCAGATAGGCGGATTTGGCCGGCGCGATATGGTCCTCGCGGGTCGCCAGATTGTAGATGGGGATTTTGACTTCCTCCAGATCGAGCTTCTCGCCGCCCACTTCCATGGTGCCCTGGCTCAGCCGATTCTCCAGATAGCAGTTGCGCAGATAGAACGAGTGATTGGCCGCCGGCATGCGCGTGGAATCGGAGTTCCAGTAGAGCAAATCGAACGGCAGCGGGTCGCGTCCCCGCATATAGTTATTGACCACGTAGGGCCAGATCAGATCGCGCGAGCGCAGCATGTTAAAAGCGCTGGCGATCTTCTGGCCCTCCAGATAGCCGCTTTCGGTCATCGACTTCTCGATCCGGGCGATCTGCTCTTCGTCGACGAACACCTTCAGATCGCCGGCATGGGTGAAATCCACCTGGCTGGCGAACAGCGTGGCCGACTTGATCCGTTCATCGCCCCGCCTGGCCATCAAGGCGAGCGTTACCGCCAGCAGGGTGCCGCCGACGCAATAGCCGATCGTGTTGAACTCGCACGCACCGGTAATGTCCTCGATCACATCGAGCGTGGCCATGATGCCTTCCTCGGCATAATGCTCGAAACTCTTGCCCGCCTGTTTTTCGTCCGGGTTCACCCAGGAGATGACGAACACCGAATGCCCCTGGTCCACGCACCAGCGGATGAACGATTTTTTCTCATTGAGATCAAGGATGTAGAACTTGTTGATCCAGGGCGGCACGATGACCAGCGGCCGCTTGAGCACTTGCTTTGTGGACGCTTCATACTGGATGACCTGGCACACATCGTTCTGGGCGACGACCTTGCCGGGCGTGTTGGCCACGTCGCGGCCCACCATGAACGCCGAGGTGTCCGCCTGGCGCAGCTTCAGATCGCCGTGGCCGGCGGCGATGTCGTCGGCCAGCATCGCCATGCCGCGCACCAGGTTCTCCCCGTCCGACTGCAGGGTCTCGCGCAGCACTTCAGGGTTAAGGTTGGGGAAGTTGCTCGGCGACAGGGAGTTGATGATCTGCTGGGTGTAGAAGATCGCCTTGTGCTTGGTGTGCTCGTCCAGCCCCTCGGTGCGCTCGACCAGGTCGCCCGCCCAGCCTGAGGTGATGAGGTACGCCTGCTTGAGGAAGTCGAAGAACGGGTTGGCCTGCCAGTCCGGGTCGGCGAAGCGCCTGTCACCGCGCTGCGGGTTGGCGACCGGGTCCACCTGCTCGCCCGCCATGCGCCGGATCGACGCGTTCCACAAATCCATGTAGCGCGAAAACAGCTGGGTCTGCGCGCTCAGCGACCGCTCCGGGTCGGCCAGCCAATACTCGGTCACCTTGGACAGGGTCTTGGAGATTTCGGTCAGGCCCTCGGCGAAATCGTCCGTCTTCTCACCGGCTTCGCGCGGGCGCATCCATTCCGACGCCGCGCGCCCGGCCTGCTCGATCATGCGTGCGAAATTGCGCGCCAGCGCGTCCGGGTCGTGCACCGTGTACGGCGACGGCTCGCCGCCATTGCCGGCCTTCCCGTTGCCGGTCTGGCTGCCGCCGGTCTTGCTCTTATCGTCGGGCAACGCCATTCCTCCACAGCGCCGGGCTCCCGCCCCGGCACACGGCGTGTCATACCGGATAGACTTTGCGTCCAGTATACACGATCCGCCCATTCGCCGATACGCCTGCGCGGTTTCAATGCATGCATCCCATCGACCTTGGCCACACTGCGGCCGGTTTTGCCGTCTAATATGGTCGCGGTGGCCCGGTGCGGTTGTTTACCAGACGCAAAGGGTGTTTATGGGACGCTTAAGAGCAGGGCGAATCATCGCAAAAGTGATCGAGACGCGAATGACGACTGTCGGTCGGATTGGCAAGGGCGGGAACGGACTTTCGTCCGGTTGGTGTGCGCTCGCGCTACTGGGTGCGTTGTCGGTGACGACCGGTTGCGTTTCATCGACTTTGGAAACCGTCGAAGTCGAGCCGGCGCGCGAACTGACGACCACGCCGCTGGCGTTGACCGATGACGACGCGGAGGCCCGGCTTGCCCGCTCCGACGCGGTGGCGCAGATTCGCGCCAAGGCCGACGGGGTGCCGGTCAATGAGCAGGCCCCGGCTATCGGCGTTCCGCGCCATGGCGACGGGCCGGCGATGACGTCCGATCAGATCAACACCAACCAGCTCCTGCTGCGCCAGGCCGCCGAGGATGCCGGCGAGACGATCCCCGACGACGAACTGCTGGCCAAGCAGCGCTCGATCGCCGAACTGCGCCGCCGCGCGCACAGCCATTTCGACGACGCGCTGCGCGAGATCGAGCAGTAAGCGGTCGGCCCAGGGGCATTCACCAGAAACATTCCGATGCAACAGTTCCATAAAGTCCGCCGACTCCCGCCCTACGTTTTCGAGCAGGTCAACCGGCTCAAGGCGTCGGCGCGCGCCGCCGGCGCGGACATCATCGATCTGGGAATGGGCAATCCCGACCTGCCCACGCCCCAGTCGATCGTCGACAAATTGTGCGAGGCCGCCCAGGACCCGCGCACCCATCGCTATTCGGCTTCCAAGGGCATTCCGGGCCTGCGTAAGGCCCAGGCCGGCTATTACGAGCGCCGCTTCGGCGTCAAGCTCGATCCCGAAACCCAGGTGGTCGCCACGCTCGGCTCGAAGGAAGGCTTCGCCAACATGGCCCAGGCGATCACCGCGCCGGGCGATGTGGTGTTGGTGCCCAACCCCACCTATCCGATCCATTCGTTCGGCTTCATTATGTCGGGCGGTGTGGTGCGCTCGATCACCGCCGAGCCGGACCAGAGCTTCTTCACGGCTCTGGAACGCGCGGTGCGTCACTCGATTCCCGCGCCCACGGTGCTGATCCTCAACTATCCCTCCAATCCCACCGCCCAGGTGGCGGATTTGGATTTCTACGCCGACGTGGTCGCCTATGCGCGCAAGCACGACATGATCGTGCTTTCCGATCTTGCCTACTCGGAGATCTATTTCGAGGACCGCCCACCGCCGTCGATCCTGCAGGTCGCCGGCGCCATGGACATCGCGGTGGAGTTCACCTCCATGTCCAAGACCTTCTCCATGCCCGGCTGGCGCATGGGCTTCGCCGTCGGCAACGAGCGGCTGATCGCCGCTTTGGCGCGGGTCAAATCCTACCTGGACTACGGCGCGTTCACGCCGATCCAGGTGGCGAGCGCGTTTGCGCTCAACAACGCCGAAGAGGCGGTCGGCGAAATCCGCTCGGTCTATAAAAGCCGCCGCGACGTGCTGGTCAGCTCGTTCGCGCGCGCCGGCTGGACGGTCCCCGAACCGCCGGCCACCATGTTCGCCTGGGCGCCAATCCCGGAGCAATATCGTTCGCTCGGCTCGCTGGAGTTCGCCAAGCTGCTGATCGAGAAAGCGGACCTGGCGGTCTCGCCCGGCGTGGGTTTCGGCGAGTATGGCGACGAGCACGTGCGCATCGCCATTGTGGAAAACGAACAGCGCATCCGACAGGCCGCCAGAAACCTCAAACGCTTTCTTGCAACGCCGGATGAAACTGTGCACAACGTCGTGCAGATTTCAACGCACCGGCAATCCTGAACGCCTCCCTGATCTCAAGTTCTGCCGGCAATTCGCGGCGCTCGTGACCTCGATGGATAAACCGCTTCGCTTGGGCCTGGCCGGGCTTGGTACCGTGGGTTCGGCGCTGGTGCGCGTGCTTGACGAAAAGCGCACGGAACTGACGGCCCGCTGCGGCCGGCCGATCGAACTGGCCGCCGTTTCGGCCCGCGACCGCTCCCGCAACCGCGACTGCGATATCTCGGCCGCCCGCTGGTTCGACGATCCCGTTGAGATGGCCGCATCCGACGAGATCGACGTTTTCGCCGAGCTGATCGGCGGCGCCGACGGCCCTGCCGCCGCTTCGGTACGTGCCGCGCTTGAAGCCGGCAAGCATGTGGTCACCGCCAACAAGGCGCTGCTCGCCGAGCACGGGGTTGAGCTGGCGGCCATGGCCGAAGACAGGGGCGTTCTGCTCAACTTCGAGGCGGCCGTCGCAGGCGGCATCCCGATCATCAAGACCATGCGCGAGACCCTGACCGGCAACGACGTGCACCGGGTCTTCGGCATCCTGAATGGCACCTGCAACTACATCCTCACTCGCATGGAGCACGAAGGCATCTCGTTCGCCGACTGCCTCGCCGACGCCCAGCATTTGGGCTATGCGGAGGCCGATCCAAGCTTCGACATCGACGGCCACGACACCGCCCACAAGCTCGCCATTCTCGCATCCATCGCCTTTGGCACCCAGATCGCCGCCGATGAGATCTACATCGAAGGCATCGCCTCGATCACCAACGCCGACATCGAGGCGGCGCGCGAATTGGGCTATCGCATCAAGCTGCTGGGCGTGGCGCAGGCGACCGACAGCGGCGTGGAGCAGCGCGTGCATCCGACCATGGTGCCGGTCGACGCGCCGGTGGCGCAGATCTCCGGCGTCACCAACGCCGTCGCCATCGACGCCGACATCGTCGGCCAGCTGGTCCTGTCCGGCCCCGGCGCCGGCGGCGAGGCGACCGCTTCAGCGGTGACCGGCGACATCGCCGACATCGCAAAGAGCCGGCCCGGCCACCAGCACGGCCCCGCGCTGGGCACGCCGGCCAAGCAGTTGGCGCCCTACCGCCGCGCGCGCATGCGCGCCCATGAGGGCGGCTACTTCATCCGCCTTTCCGTCAACGACCGCGCCGGCGTGTTCGCCTCGGTCGCCACCCGCATGGCCGAACAGGACATCTCGCTTGAGTCCATCGTTCAGCGCCGCGCCGGCAAGCCCGGTGAGGAGCAAGATGACGACACGATCAAGCCGATCATCCTGATCACCCACGAGACGACCGAATTGGCGGTTCGCAAGGCACTGGAGAACATAAGCGGCGATGGTCACCTGGTGGCCGAACCGCAGATGATCCGCATCGAGAAAGGTTAGGCCATGGCGTCGCAGGCCGGCAAACAAACGAAACTGGAGGTATCGTCGTTGGCGGGCAGGCTCGACCGGCTGCTGACGATGGAGATGGCGCGGGTGACCGAGGCCGCCGCCGTCGCGGCCGCCAGAATGCGCGGCCAGGGCGACGAGATGGCCGCCGACCGGGCCGCCGTCGATGCCATGCGCGCCGAGCTCAACCACCTGCCGATCGACGGCACCGTGGTGATCGGCGAGGGCGAACGCGACGAGGCGCCGATGCTCTTCATCGGCGAGAAGGTCGGCAACAAGAACGGCCCCATGGTCGATATCGCGCTCGACCCGCTGGAAGGCACCACCATCTGCGCCAAGAACCTGCCCGATTCATTGGCGGTCGTCGCCATCGCGGAAGCGGGTGGGCTGCTCAACGCTCCCGACGTCTACATGGAGAAGATCGCTATCGGCCCCGGTGCGCCTCCCGGAACGGTCGATCTGCAGCGCTCGCCGGCCGAGAACCTCGCGGCGCTCGCCAAGGCGCGCGGGGTCAAGGTGAAAGACCTGTCGGCCTGCATTCTAGACCGGCCCCGCCACGCCAGGCTGATCGAGGAGGTGCGCGCCACCGGCGCGGCCATCCGGCTGATCGGCGACGGCGACGTGGCCGGCGTCATCCACACCACCAACTCGGCCAACACCGGCATCGATATCTATATGGGCATCGGCGGCGCGCCGGAGGGCGTGCTGGCGGCCGCCGCATTGCGCTGCACCGGCGGGCAGATGCAGGGCCGGCTCATCCTCGACACGCCCGAGAAGGTCGCCCGCGCCGAGCGCATGGGGATATCCGATCCCGACCGCATCTACGAACTGGAAGAGATGGCCGCCGGCGACGTCATGTTCGCCGCTACCGGCGTCACCGATGGCGGCCTGCTCGCCGGCATCAAGTTCCGCGATGGGGAGCTGGTCACCCATACGGTGGCCATGCGTTCGTCCACCGGCACCGTGCGCGACATCCGCGCGCGCCATCAGGTGACCACCAAATTCATCTGACGCCTGACACGGGGATGGTCGGTGGTTAAAGTCTGCCGATGTCCGCGCTAGCCGAAAGATCGTTCCTCGACGTCGACGCCTCGGCGTTGGGCAAGCGCTGGCGCGAGCGCCTGGATGCGCGCGGCGCCAATGCCGCACTCGACATCGCCCAGACGCTTGGGGTCCCCGATCTGGTGGCGCGGGTGTTGGCGGGGCGCGGGGTAGGGGTCGACGACGCGTCGACTTTTCTCAGTCCCGCCATCCGCAACCTGATGCCCGACCCGCATGTCCTGACCGACATGGAAGCCGCCGCCAACCGCCTGGCCGATGCGGTCGCGAACGGCGAGCGCGTGGCGGTGTTCGGCGACTACGACGTGGACGGGGCGGCGGGCGCGGCGCTGATGGCCCGATTTCTCGCCCACCACGGAACCGCCCATGAGATCTACATCCCCGACCGGGTGTTCGAGGGCTATGGCCCCAACGCTGCGGCGCTCAACGAACTCGCGGATCGCGGCGCCACCCTGATCGTCACGGTCGATTGCGGCGCCACCAGCTTCGAGGCGCTGGCCGAGGCGGCCGCGCGCGGCGTCGACGTGGTGGTGCTCGACCACCACCAGATGGGTCCCGAACGGCCCGAGTGCCTGGCGCTGGTCAATCCGAACAGGCAGGACGATCTGTCGGGGCTGGGCCATCTGTGCGCAGCCGGTGTGGTGTTCATGGCGCTGGTCGCCACCCAGCGCGTGCTGCGCGGACGCGGCGCAACCAACGCGCGCGCGCCGCTGGACCTGCTGGGCCTGCTCGATCTGGTGGCGCTGGCCACGGTGTGCGACGTGGTCCCGCTGGTTGGTCTCAACCGGGCCTTCGTCGTCAAGGGACTGCAGGTGCTGCGCACCCAGGCCAACAAGGGTCTGGCCGCGCTCGCCCGACTGGCCCGGCTCGGCGGCCCGGCGCGGCCTTATCACCTGGGCTTCGTCCTGGGTCCGCGCATCAACGCGGGCGGGCGCATCGGCGATGCGGCGCTGGGCGCGAAGATATTGTCAAGCGAAGACGAGGCCGTTGCCGAGCAGATCGCCGTCCAGCTCGAACAGCTCAACCGCGAGCGCCAGGCCGGCGAGAAGATCATGCTGGAACAGGCGGTCGCCGAGGCCGACGCGGAAATCGGCGCCGGCCCCGGGCCGGCGGTGTTGATCACCGAGAGCACCGAGTGGCATCCCGGTATCGTCGGGCTGATCGCCTCTCGCCTGAAGGAGCGCTACCGCCGGCCGGCGATCGCCATCGCCTTTGACGGGCGCGGCACCGGCACCGGTTCCGGCCGCTCGATCTCCGGCATCGATCTGGGTGCGGCGGTGCGCGCGGCGAAGGAAGCGGGGCATCTGGAGAAGGGCGGCGGCCACGCCATGGCCGCCGGCATCACGGTGCGCCGCGACAAGCTGGGCGAGCTGCGCGCGTTCTTCGAGGAGCAGTTGAGCGAACGGGTCACCGCCATGCACGCGGTCGATGAACTGGCCATCGACGGAGCGCTTGCGGCGGGCGCTGCCAGTTTCGAACTGGTCGAACTGCTGGAGAAAGCCGGGCCATACGGCGCCGGCCATCCCGAGCCGGTATTCGCGTTTCCGCGCCACACCATCCGCTACGCCGAGCCGGTGGGCGCCGACCATCTGCGCCTGACCCTGGCGTCGGCAGACGGCGCCAGGCTGCAGGCGATCGCCTTTCGCGTCGCCGATACCCCCTTGGGCAAGCTGCTGATGGAATCGCGCGGCGGCCAACTGCATCTGGCCGGCTCGCTGGAGATCAACCTGTGGCGCGGCCAGCGCCAGCTACAGCTTCGCGTGATCGACGCCGCCAGGCCGCCGCAGCGGCCATAGGCATCGCGATACACCATCCATCAGTTGGCAGCGGCCGATCGTGCGGGTTCGCGATCCTGCGGCCAGGGAAAAAGCTTGTCCATGGGGACGGAAACTCCGGTGTTCTGGACCAGCCGCACGTGCCGGCGCTGTAGCTTGCGCGGTCGCGAAACGCCGCAGGAATGCGCGATCGTCGCCACCTCGGCGACCAGGTTACGGTGGTAGGCGGCGACCCGCTGCGCCTTCTCATGGGGCACCAGGCCGCGCTGGAAGCGCGGATTGTGGGTCGTCACGCCGGTGGGGCAGGTGTTCTTGTTGCACTTGAGCGATTGGATGCAGCCGAGCGCGAACATGAAGCCGCGCGCGGTGTTGATGAAATCCGCGCCCGCCGCCAATGCCCAGGCGACCTCCGACGGGGTGATCAGCTTGCCTGATGCAATGATGCGCACGCGTTCGCGCAGGCCGTGGGCGGCCAGGATGTTGGCCACCATCGGCAGGGATTCGCGGATCGGCAGGCCCACATTGTCCATCAGCGGCATCGGCGCCGCGCCGGTGCCCCCGTCGCCGCTGTCGATGGTGATGAAGTCGGGCGCGTGCTCGACGCCGCGTTCGCCGATCAGCTCGCACATTCGCTCCAGCCAGCCATAGGCCCCGACCACCGTCTTGAAGCCGGTGGGCTTTCCGGTGACGTTACGCACCCGGTTGACGAAGTCCAGCAACTCACCCTCGCTGCCGATGTCCACATGGCGGTTGGGCGAGATCGACGCCTGATGCGCCGGGATGCCGCGAATTCGTGCGATCTCCTGCGTCACCTTGGCCGCCGGCAGGATGCCGCCCTTGCCCGGCTTGGCGCCCTGGCTCAGCTTGATCTCGAACATCTTGACCTGGGGCACGGCCGCGACTTCACGCAGCTTGTCGTCGGAAAGGCTGCCGTGCTCATCGCGCACGCCGTATTTGGCGGTGCCGATCTGGAACACCAGGTCGCAGTTGCCGCGAAGATGATGCTTCGACAGGCCGCCCTCGCCGGTGTTGAGCCAGCAATTGGCCAGCCTGGCGCCTTTCGACAACGCCTTGACTGCCGGTCGGGACAAGGCGCCGTAGCTCATCGCCGAGATGTTGACGAAGGAAGGCGCTTCGTAGGGGTTGGCGCAATGCGGCCCGATCACCATGGACGACACCGCCTCCTGCTCTTCCTCCAGTTGCGGAAACGGGCAGTTGACGAAAATCGGGGTGCCGGTTGGCGTGAGGCTCTTGGTGGAGCCGAAGGCGATGGTGTTCTTAGCACCGGTCGAGGCGCGCGCGATCCAGTCGCGCTCGGCCCGGTTGAACGGCATTTCTTCGCGGTCCATCGCGAAGAAGTACTGGCGGAAGAATTCACCCAGCCCGCTGAACAGCCCGCGAAATCGGCCGATCAGCGGATAGTTGCGCCGCACCGCATCCTTGGTCTGCAGCACGTCGACGAAGAACGCCAGTACG
Source organism: Rhizobiaceae bacterium (assembly GCA_028281105.1). Taxonomy (GTDB): domain Bacteria; phylum Pseudomonadota; class Alphaproteobacteria; order Rhizobiales; family Rhizobiaceae; genus JANQKQ01. The sequence goes on along the minus strand of JANQKQ010000057.1, from coordinate 1,619 downwards.
GCAAGCGCCGCGACGACGCCGATGACCACCACGAAAGCGGTGGAAAGCCATTGCAGCATCTGTCCCACATAGTCCATGGTCGCGCTGTCCATCGCATGGCCTCTCGGTTTGGCATCGCAAAATGAGCCGTTCGCAGTTTGCTGGCGTAGATGTAAGCGGGTCGGGCATTTGTCAATGAACTGCGCCGGCGATGGCGCTCACCCGTGGTCACGATCGCGTTGATCTTGAAGCGTATGGATGGTGCCGGTGGATAATGACATCGATCAACTGGGTCTCGCGGTCCGCTCCGGTCTGCCGGATGAGCTGAAGATCCTGCTCGCCGACTATCCGCGGCCGATGTGGCGCGGGCACGCCAACATGGGCGTGCTGACCCGGTTCTGGCTGTCACGCCACAACGGCTTCCGTCGGGCGATGGAGATGCTCACCGCCGACAATGACGACTATCTGCAAGGCAGGATCCCGGTGGAGAGGTTCGCCCAGACCCTGGTGCCCCCGCTCAACGGGCTGCTAGGCGCGCTCCACTCCCATCACACGATCGAGGACCACCACTATTTCCCGCGCTTCCGCGCCGCCGAGGCCCGGCTCGCCAGGGGATTCGACCTGCTCGACGCCGACCACCACGCGATGCACGAGGCGATGGAAGGGGTGGCCCACGCCGCCAACGCGCTGTTGGCCACGCAGGCGAACGACAAGGACGGCCTGCTCACCAATTCGGAAGCCTTCGCGCTCGCCAACCAGCGCCTGTTCGACTTCCTGTTCCGCCACCTGCACGACGAGGAGGACCTGATCGTGCCGATCCTGCTCGACCGCGGCGAAGGGGAGTGGGAGTAGTGCAAAAGCGCGTTACATCGAACTGAAACGAGGTTCCTCCATGACGCTCCAACAGCTTGCGGTCTTTCTGCCGGCCGCGTTCCTGCTGGGTGCCTCGCCCGGCGCCAACAACCTTCTCGCCTTCATTTCCGCGACGAAGGCGGGCTGGCTGCGCACCGCGCAGAGCATTGCCGGTCGTCTTGCCGCCTGGGCGGTCCTGGTTGTCCTGGTGTCGGCGGGGCTTGATGTTCTGCTCAACACATCGAAACTCGCATTCGTTGCGCTCAAATGGGTCGGCGTCGCCTATCTCCTCTACCTGGCCTGGCAGTTCTGGAACGCCGATGTCAGCGCCGAGCTTGAAGCCCCCGAGGTATCGACGCTCAGGCGGCGAGAGTTTCTGACGCTGTTGGGCAATCCGAAGGCATACCTTCTTCTAACGGCATTCCTGCCCCAGTTCGTGAACGATGCGAGCCCGCTCATGCCGCAGCTTTTCATGCTTGGAGCCATCTATCTTGCGGTCGAGGGAGCCGCCGCGCTGCTCTGGGTTACGGCGGGAACTCTCATTGGCGCACATGCGCTGACACCGATGAGACGCCGCATCATCAATCGGACTTCCGCCGGGCTGATGGGCGCGGCCGCGGTTTTACTGGCGCGAACCGAAAAAGCGGCCTAGCGGCGTGCCGAAATAGATCATTGATTTGATTGGAGAATGGCACGCCCTACGGGACTCGAACCCGTGTTTCCGCCGTGAAAGGGCGGCGTCCTAGACCGCTAGACGAAGGGCGCGGATCGCGCGGTTATAGAGACGT
>JANQKQ010000004.1 GCA_028281105.1 Rhizobiaceae bacterium | reverse complement strand
AGATCGGCCCCGCCCACCGCATGAGCGCCGTCATCGACGGGCTGTACGAATTTACGGCCGGGGCGCTGGACGCCGACCCGGAGCGCGGGCGCACGTTCGCCCGCTCCCTGGGCATTGCCCAAGACCGCGCCTATGGCGACTGGCGCGAGATGCTCGACGGCGAGAAGGGTCGCGACGACCGGCTCGACCTGGTCACCGTGGCCACGCCCAACGCCACCCACTACGAGATCACCAAGGCCTTTCTGGAAGCCGGCTTCCACGTGCTGTGCGAGAAGCCGATGACCATGACGGTCGCCGAAGGCGAGGCGATCGTGGAGATCGCGCGGCACACCGGACGGGTATGCGCAGTCAATTACGGCTATTCGGGCTATCCGATGGTGCGCCAGATGCGCGCCATGGTGCGCGACGGCGCGCTGGGCGCCATCCGCGTGGTCAAGGCGGAGTTCGTCTTCGGCTTCCACGCCGACGCGACCGACGCCGACAATCCTCGCGTCCGCTGGCGCTACGATCCGGCCCAGGCGGGCAAATCATCGGTGTTCGCCGATTGCGGAATCCACGCCCTGCACCTGGCCACCTTCGTCACCGGCCAAAGCGTCGCCGAGTTGTCGGCCGATTTCGCCTCGACCGTTTCCGGCCGCGCTCTGGAGGACGACGCGGCGGTGGCGTTCCGTCTGAGTGGCGGCGGTGTGGGCCGGCTGTGGGCGAGCGCGGTGGCGGTGGGCCACATGCACGGGCTGAGCCTGCGGGTGTTCGGCGAGAAGGGCGGACTGCGGTGGAGCCAGGAATGGCCCAACCAGTTGTTCTGGACGCCGCTCAACGGACCCACGCGGACCCTGGAGCGCGGAGGCGAGGGCCTGTCGGCGGACGCGGCGCGCGCCAACCGCATCACCGTCGGCCACGCCGAAGGCATGCCCCTGGCGTTCGCGAACATCTATCGCGACCTGGCCGAGGTCATCGACGCGGCCAAGCGGGCCCGAGATCCCGACCCGCTCGCTCTGGCGGTGCCGCTGGCGGAAGACGGCCTGGCCTCGGTCGCGGCCATCGACGCAGCGGTCCGCTCGGCGAAAGAAGGGGGCCGTTGGACGAAGTTGGGGTCCGAGTCAGACCGGCCGCAATGATGAGCGCTCGACCACCGTGCACGGGAACAAGCGCGTCTCCGGCGCCCGTTGCGGGTTTTCCAGCATCAACACGACAAGGTCGACCGAACTTAAGATAATTTCGGCCACCGGCTGGCGGATGGTGGCCAGGTCGTAGGCGCTCCAGCCGGCCATCGCCAGATCGTTGAAACCGAGAAAGCCGACGTCCTCGGGTACGCGTACGCCCGCCTGCCGTGCGGCGTCCATCGCGCCCATGCAGATGACGTCGTCACCACAGAACACCGCGTCGACGCCGCGATCCAGGATCGTGTGCATGGCCCGCTGACCGGCATCGTAGCGGTAGTCGTCGGCGAACACGGTAACCGTCGTGATCCGGCCCAGCTCCTTCATCTTGGCTGCAAAACCGGCGGCGCGGTCCTCGGTCGAAGTGGCACTTTTCGGGCCGCCCAGAAACGCGATCCGCTTGTAGCCGTGGTCGACCAGGGTCTGGGCCGCCATCTCGCCGCAATGGACATTGTTGATGCCGACCACGTTGACGTCGGGCGTCGGCGTATAGCGGCCGAAGGTGTGAACCACGGGAATGTTGGCCTCCGCGAACGCGCTGGCGAACTGAGTCGGTAGCGTGGATGAGGCGACGATGACCCCGTCCACATTGTACTGGCGCAGCATGCGCACGGAAGCGGCCGGCTCGGTATCGTCGGTCAGATTGACCAACAGCGGACGCAGGCCGCGGGCCTGCAACTCGCGGGTGAACAGATCGAAGATCTCCAGGAACAGCGGATTGTGGAAGTTGTTGGCGACCAGACCGATCAGCTTGGTCCGATTGGTCGACAGCGAGCGCGCGATCAGGTTGGGCTGATAGCCCAGTTGCTGCGCGGCTCGTTCGACCTTCTCACGCGTCTTGGCGGAGACGCTGGCGCCCTCGGTGAACGTGCGCGACACGGCAGAGCGCGAAACCCCGGCGCGTGCCGCTACGTCCTTGATGGTGACGATCATGTCGGTCTCCGGCTTGACAGGCGGTCATCGCCGGACCCCACAAGAGGGACGGGGTTGAGCCGTGCCATCCATCCTCTTCCGTCATCCTCGGGCTTGTCCCGAGGATCTAAGCACCCATCCGATTCCGCAGTCCATCTGCACCGTGCTTAGATCCTCGCCACAAGGGCGAGGATGACGCGGTCGAGTTGCGCAGATGGCTTGCCACGAAACCTTCCCTTCCCCTGTGGGGAGGGAAGGAGTGGATACCATTTAAAAGTGAAACGCTACAGGAATCGATCATCATTTTGCAACCGGTTGCAAAAAAGCGCGAGATGTGATTTGCTTGGACACTCACGTGGCGGGTCTCCCGTCCATGTGTGCGATCGAGATTTGCATTTCGTCTGGGAGGAATTGATGAACAAACTCGCGAAACTTCTTGCGGCCGCGCTCGCACTTGTGGCGATGCCGCACATGGTCACAACCGCAGCGGCCGAGGGCGAGAAATACGTTCTCGTCAGCCACGCGCCCGATAGCGACACCTGGTGGAACGTCATCAAGAACGGCATCGCGCTCGCCGGCGAGCAGATGGGCGTCGAGGTCGAATACCGCAATCCGCCGACCGGCGACATCGCCGACATGGCCCGCATCATCGAGCAGGCGGCCGCTTCCGGCCCGCACGGCATCATCACCACGCTGGCCGATTTCGACGTGCTCAAGGGCCCGATTCAGAACGCCGTCGCCTCGGGCGTCGACGTGATCATCATGAACACCGGCACCGCCGAGCAGGCCCGCGAAGTGGGCGCGCTGATGTATGTCGGCCAGCCGGAATACGACGCCGGCTATGCCGCAGGCCTTCGCGCCAAGGGCGACGGAATCGGTTCGTTCCTGTGCGTCAACCACACCATCCAGCAGCCTTCGCTGGTCCAGCGCTGCCAGGGCTTCGCCGATGGCCTGGGCGTGGAACTGGGTGACTCCATGCTCGACAGCGGAACCGACCCGGGCGAGGTCAAGAACAAGGTTCTGGCCTATCTGTCCGCCAACCCCTCTACCGAGGCCATCCTGGCGCTTGGTCCGGTCTCGGCCGACCCGACCATTGCAGCGCTGAAGGAAAACGGCATGGCCGGCGACATCTACTTCGGCACCTTCGACCTGGGCGACGAGATCGTCAAAGGCATCAAGGAAGGCATCGTCAAGTGGGGCATCGACCAGCAGCCGTTCCTGCAGGCGTACATGCCGGTGGTGATCCTTTCCAACTACCACCGCTATGGCGTGCTCCCGGGCAACAATATGAACTCCGGCCCGGGCTTCGTCACGAACGACGGCCTGACTCTGGTCGAAGAATACGCCGGCGAATATCGCTGAACCGCGTGACCGTGTGGCGGCAACCGTGCCGCCACACGTTTTTCCGCACCATTCCAATTCTCATCGAATCCCGCGAGGGCTCCCATGTCCGAATCGACCGCAAACCCGGGCGTCGATGAACGCATCAAACAGCAATCGCGTCTGCAGAAAGCCCTGGTCCGCCCCGAGCTCGGCGGCATTTGCGGCACCATCGTCGTCTTCGCCCTGTTTCTGCTGTTCGCCGGCGACAGCGGCATGTTCAACGCCCAGGGCGTGCTTAACTGGTCGGTGGTCTCCGCCCAGTTCATGATCATCGCAGTGGGCGCCTGCCTGCTGATGATCGCCGGGGAGTTCGATCTGTCGGTTGGCTCGATGATCGGCTTTTCAGGCATGATGATCGCGATCTTCACCGTGTCGTTCGGCTGGCCGGTGTGGATGGCGATCATCGTCACCTTCATCGGCTGCATCGCGATCGGCGCGATCAACGGCTTCATCGTCATCCGCACCGGCCTGCCCAGCTTCATCGTCACTCTGGCGTCGCTGTTCATCCTGCGCGGGTTCACCATCTATCTGCCGCAGCTTCTAGAGCGCAAGACGATCATCGGCGGGGTGCGCGACGCGGCGCAGGGCGACTGGCTGGCGGTGATCTTCGGCGGCAAGATTCTCAAGGGCTTCTTCCAGTGGATGGGCGATGTGGGGATCATCGGCACGTTCGAACGCGGCACCCAGGCCGGCAAACCAGTCGTCGAGGGCATTCCGATGCTGATCGTGTGGGCGATCGTCCTCGTCATCATCGGCCACATCCTGCTGACGCGGACCCGCTTCGGCAACTGGATCTTCGCTTCGGGCGGTGACGCGGAATCCGCACGCAACTCCGGCGTGCCGGTCAACCGGGTCAAAATCCTGATGTTCATGACCACGGCGTTCTGCGCCTGCGTCTTCGCCACCTGCCAGGTGATGGAGTTCGGATCGGCCGGCGCCGACCGCGGCCTGCTCAAGGAGTTCGAGGCGATCATCGCGGTGGTCATCGGCGGCGCGCTGCTGACCGGCGGATACGGCTCGGTGATCGGCGCGGCGCTCGGCGCCCTGATCTTCGGCGTGGTCCAGCAGGGCCTGTTCTTCGCCGGGGTGGAAAGCTCGCTGTTCCGGGTGTTCCTCGGCCTCATCTTGCTGTTCGCGGTGATCCTGAACACCTATATCCGCCGCATGATCACCGGGGAGCGCTGACATGAACACCCGCTCAAGCCACGAGCCGATCATCGCGATGAAGAACATCGAGAAGCATTTCGGTTCCGTCATCGCGCTGGCCGGGGTGTCGGTGGACGTCTTTCCGGGCGAATGCCACTGCCTGCTCGGCGACAACGGCGCCGGCAAGTCGACCTTCATCAAGACCATGTCGGGCGTGCACAAGCCGACCAAGGGCGAGATTTTCTTCGAAAACCGGCCGATGAGCTTTTCCGACCCGCGCGACGCGATCGCCGCCGGCATCGCTACCGTGCACCAGCACCTGGCGATGATCCCGCTGATGTCGGTCAGCCGCAATTTCTTCATGGGCAACGAGCCGGTGAAGAAGATACTGGGCATGCCGTTCTTCGATCATGAGCACGCCAATGCGGTGACCATGGAGGAGATGCGCAAGATGGGCATCAACCTGCGCGGTCCCGACCAGGCCGTTGGCACATTGTCCGGCGGCGAGCGCCAGACGGTTGCGATTGCCCGGGCGGTCCACTTCGGCGCCAAGGTGCTGATCCTGGACGAGCCGACTTCTGCACTGGGCGTGCGCCAGACCGCGAACGTGCTGGCGACCATCGACAAGGTGCGCAAGCAGGACATCGCCGTGGTCTTCATCACCCACAATGTGCGCCATGCGCTTGCGGTGGGTGATCGTTTCACCGTACTCAACCGGGGCAAGACGCTCGGCACCGCCCAGCGCGGCCAGATCACGCCGGAGGAACTCCAGGACATGATGGCCGGCGGCCAGGAAATGGTGGCGCTGGAGGGTTCGTTGGGCGGTACTGTATGAGGTTTGTATCCCGCTGACGCGGGACCGGCACCGGCCCACTCCCCCTCCCAACCACCCACGGCAGTATCCTCGATAGGGTGGTTGGGAGGGGGAGTGGGCCGGAGCCGACTTAACAAAAGAGAATCTAGGCAACCGCCCATGGCAGACCTTTTGGTCAAACTGCGGCCCGGCAAGGGGCTGGTCACGCAGGTTACCCCGCAAAGCGCCGGCTGGACCTATGTGGGCTTCGAGCTGCATCGCCTCGGCGCCGGTGAAACCATCTCCGCGCCCACCGACGATCGCGAAGTCTGCCTCGTCTGGCTTACCGGTTCGGGCGCGGCGCAGGCAGGCGGCGAGGACTTCGGAACCCTGGGCGGGCGCACTTGCGTCTTCGACGGCGAGCCTGCGGCCCTTTACGTTCCGGCCGGCTCGCACTGGTCGGTGACGGCCGTCGACGATCTGGAGCTGGCCGTGTGCAGCGCGCCCGGCCATGGCGGCAGCGGCCCGGCGCGGGCCATCCGGCCGGACGACCTTTCCAAGGAAGTGCGCGGCGCCGGCACCAACACCCGTTACGTCACCAACATCCTGCCCGAGGACCAGCCGGCCGATTCCCTGCTCGTCGTCGAGGTGATCACGCCGGGCGGCCACACCTCGTCCTATCCCCCGCACAAACACGACCGCGACGCGCTTCCCACCGAATCCGCGCTGGAGGAGACCTACTACCACCGCCTCAACCCGCCCCAGGGCTTCGCCTTCCAGCGCGTCTACACCGACGATCGGGAGATCGACGAGGCGATGGTGATCGAGGACGGCGATACGGTGCTGGTGCCGAAAGGCTACCACCCGTGTGCGGCCTGCCACGGCTACGATCTGTACTACCTCAACGTCATGGCCGGCCCGAAACGGCAATGGCGGTTTCACAACGATCCCGATCACGAGTGGCTGTTCGAGGCGGGGTGAGGCACCGGGCTATGCCGCGTTCGTCACCTCGCCGCTTCCCATAGTCATCCTCGGGCCTGACCCGAGGACCCAGGATTGTAACACTGGATCGTCGGATCAAGTCCGACGATGACGAAGAGAGGCCCGCCGGCTGCGAGCAGGCGGCTTCACCCCCCCTCTGTCCCTTCGGGACATCTCCCCCCTTGAGGGGGGAGAGCGGCCTTGCCCCCGGCTCAGCCTTCCCAACCCATCGCGGCGCGTGCCGCTTCCCCTCTCTCCCCTCGGGGAGAGATGTCGGCGCAGCCGACAGAGAGGGGGCAGGCCGACGTGCGAAACCGTTCACTCGATGCGTTCCGCACCAGCGTATGTCAAAGAACCATGCAAACTGCGGGACGCTGATCGATGCGCCTGCCGAGTTCTGTTTATTGACGCTCCGATCAGCGTCCCGCGCGGAGATTTTTGGACAAGCGACGCTGGTGGCCATCTGCTTGCGACAGATGGCTAGACCACGCCGGTCAGGCTTCAAGGCGGCGATGCATCCGCGACGCACGCTCCACCGCTCCGCTGTCGCCGCCTCCCACATGGCCACGGATCCCATATGGCGTTCGCGTGAGACAGCGATGGGGGGAGGATACGAGAGGTGGAGAGGGCGGGGATAAGTTTTTTCGGTCTTTCCGCGAAAGGCCATGCATTTCCGCTCACCCCCTCTGTCGGCTTCGCCGACATCTCCCCCTCAAGGGGGAGATTAAAGGACACGGTACGGCCTGCGTCCCACGCACCGCCGTCATCCCGGCGAAGGCCGGGATCCAGGTGCGTATCCAGCAATTCGTGGTGTGTCGTGTAGCGGTGAGCCGGCAATCACCCGCTGACATGCCTCGGCAGAAGCAACCGGCACCGAGCAAGCGGCGAGGCATCTGGATTCCGGCCTTCGCCGGAATGACGGTGGGTGAGGCGAGCGCCCGGGCCCGATCTCCCCCTTGAGGGGGAGATGTCGGCGAAGCCGACAGAGGGGGTGGGCAGCGCAGCACCGCCTCCCGCAAGCAAACCGCATAAACCTATCCCCACCCCTTCCTTGCCATCCTCGACAAAACCATATAAAGATATCTTTATGTCGTTTGCGGAAGTGCAATTGTCGGAAACGGAACGGATGCTCGAACGCACGCCCTTGTCGCTTGAGGAAACGGTCGCGGTGCTGCGCGCGGCCGGCGAGCCTACGCGCTTTCGCCTGTTGGCGCTGCTGGCCCAGGGCGATCTGACGGTGACGGACCTGATCGACATTCTGGGCCAGTCGCAGCCGCGCATCTCGCGCCATTTGAAGCTGCTGGCCGAGGCCGGGCTGCTGGAGCGCTATCAGGAAGGTTCGTGGGCCTATTTCCGCGCGATCGACGACGGGCCGGCCGCCGCGATCGTGAGCGACCTGCTATTGCGGCTCAACCGCGACGACCGCCAGATCGCGCGCGATATGGAGCGGTTGGAGGCAGTGCGGCGCAAGCGCGCCGAGCGGGCTGCGGCCTATTTTGCCCAGAATGCGGAAGCCTGGAAATCGCTGCGCGCGCTGCATGTGGACGAAGCCAAGGTGGAGCGCGCCATGATCGAGATGGTGGGCGACCGGCCGGTGCAGTCCATGCTCGATTTGGGCACGGGGACCGGGCGCCTGCTCGAACTGTTCGCGCCGATCTATGTGAAGGGGCTGGGCATCGACGCCAGCCGCGACATGCTGGCGATCGCGCGCTCGACATTGGATGGCGCCGACCTGTCGCGGGTCCAGGTGCGCCAGGCGGACATTTTCATGCTGCCCGAGGCAGCCGGCGATCATGATCTGGTGACCCTGCACCAGGTGCTGCACTATCTCGATGACCCGGCAGCCGCGATCCGCGAGGCGGCGGCCGCGCTGGCGCCGGGCGGGCGACTGTTGGTGGTCGACTTCGCCCCGCACGAACTGGAAGAACTGCGCACAGGCCATGCCCACCTGCGGCTCGGCTTCTCGCACCGGCAGATGGCCGAATGGCTTTCCGATGCCGGTCTGGAGACAATCGAAGTGCGCGATCTGGAACCCGATGAGGAGAGCGACAGGAACGGCGAGCGCTCGCAGAAGCTCACCGTCACCCTGTGGCTTGCCCGTGATCCGCGGATGCTGATCGCGTCTGCCGACGAACCAACCAGGAAGGTAGCCTAGATGAGCCTGTTGCACCTGTCCCGACGCCCGCTCAAAGACGCCGGCATCAACGTCTCGTTCGAGTTCTTTCCACCGGCTTCGCAGGCGATGGAAAAGACCTTGTGGAACTCGGTCGCCCGGCTGGCGCCGCTGGGTCCCAGCTTCGTTTCGGTGACCTATGGCGCCGGCGGCTCGACGCGCGAGCGCACCCACGCCACGATCAGCCGGCTGGTCAAGCAGACCGACCTGGAGGTGGCGGCGCACCTGACCTGCGTCGGTTCGCCCCGCGAGGAGGTCGACGCGGTGATCCGGCAATACTGGGCCGCCGGCGTGCGCCACTTCGTGGCCCTGCGCGGCGACCCGCCCACCGGGCCGGGCACCGCGTTCGAAGGCCATGCCGACGGCTATCGCAACGGCGCGGAACTGGTCGCCGGCCTCAAGGCTTTCGCCGATTTCGAGATCACGGTTTCCGCCTACCCCGAAAAACACCCCGACAGCCCGGACTTCGCCACCGACATCGACATGCTCAAACGCAAGGTCGACAATGGCGCGACCCGGGCGATCACCCAGTTCTTCTTCGACAACGACGTGTTCGAGGCCTATGTGGAGCGGGTGCGCCGCGCCGGCATCTATATCCCGATCGTGCCGGGCATCGCGCCGGTGCACGATTTCGCCAAGATCGCCCGTTTCGCCGGCAAATGCGGCACCCATGTGCCCGACTGGCTGGCGGAACGCTTCGAGGGGCTGGAGGCCGATCCCGACACGAGCGCGCTGGTCGCTTCCGCCGTGGCGGCCGAACAGGTGATGGACCTGGTGGGACGCGGTTTTTCCGACTTCCACTTCTACACGATGAACCGGGCCGAACTGGTGTTCGCCATCTGCCATCTGCTGGGGCTGCGCGGCATGGACTCTGCGCCCGATACGACCCCGATCGCGGCATAGATCACATTCCGCTGACGCGGATCGGCTCCGGCCCTCTCCCCCTCCCAGCCACCCCCTCGAGGATACTGTCGTGGGGTGGCTGGGAGGGGGAGAGGGCCGGAGCCGGACAAGCCTAAGATCTCCGCCAGGGCACCCTTCCGTCGATCAGCGCCAGGCCGGCGGCGATGAGTGCGATGCCGGCCATCTGTTGGGCGCTCATCACCTCGCCCAGGAACATCGCGCCAAGGGCGATGGCGCTGGGCGGGATCAGGAAGGTGACCAGCGAGATGTTGGTCGCCCCGGCGCTCGCCAGAATGCGGAAATACAGCACATAGGCGAGCGCGGTGCACACGACCGCCAGGCCCAGCACCGAAGCGACGACCGAGGCGGAGGGCATGGCCAGATCGCCTACGGGATCGACCATGGCGACGATCGGCAGCATCAGCACGGTCGAGGCGGTCAGCTGGCCGGCGGAGACGACGATCGGGTCGCGGCCGACGAAGCGCTTGCCATAGACGGCGGCGAAGCCGTAGCTCAACGCGCCCGCCAGCACCGAGACCTGGGCCAGCGCGGAAGCCGCAAGACCCGCCAGCAGATCGCCGCCCATCATCACCGCGACGCCAACGAAGCCGCACACGATGCCCAGCGCCTTGTTTAGGGTGATCTTCTCATCGGCCGTCAGAAAATTGGCGATGATCAGGGTCCAGATCGGCGTCATCGCGTTGATGACGGAAGCAAGCCCGGCGCCGATCACCGTCTGGCCGTAGAAGATGAACGAGAACGGGATGACGTTGTTGAGCAGGCCCATGACCACTAGGGCGACGACCAACTGCCGGTCGAGCGTCACCGCCCGGCGGGTCAGCGCGATGTAGAGCCACAAGGTGGCCGCGGCGATGGCGACGCGTAGCAGCACGGTGGTGAACGGGGCGATCTCGAGCACGACGATGCGGGCGAAGAAGAACGATCCGCCCCACAGCAGCGCCAGCGCGATCAGCATCGCCCAGTCTGCGCCGGTCATGGTCGGGGCTTTGATGGCGGGCGAGGTCATCGCGGTGTCCGGGCTATATGGGCGAATCGGATGGAGAACCGGCCAGGCCGCTCGACGGCCCGACCGGCCACTGGTTGCCACAGGCGCTGCGTGGCAGCCACCCGTTTCCTGCCGGTCGCGAGCGCGGTTCGCCTGCGCCGTGTCAGGCGTCCGCCTTGGCCGTTTTCGCCGCTTGCCGGCCGACCAGCCGAGCCGCTTCTTCGACCATGGTTTCGACGATCCGCCCGGCCGGTGCGATCGCCCCGATCAGCCCGGTCACCTCGCCGACAAACGTGTTGGAGCCGTCGGCATCGCCCGCCGCCCATGCCGCGCGCCACTGGTCGGCCACGGCGCTGCCGGCTTCGCGCAGTGCGTCCTCGCGCCCGTGCCAGCGGTCGGTGAAATCGTTCTTCAGCACCCGGCAGGAATAGCGTTCGGGCCAGTCCAGCGACCGGGCGATGTCCATGACCGACGAGCGCAGGCTTTCATCGCCGCTCGCGCGCATCGCCGCCGCATGCATATTGGGATGCACCAGCGCCTCCTCGCTCGCCCACAGACGCGAACCGACAACCACCCCGTCCGCCCCCAGCATCAGCGCCGCCGCCAGGCCGCGACCGTCGCCGACGCCGCCGGCCGCGCACAGCAGGACCTGCGGCGCGTTGTTGGCGATCCAATCGGCCACCTCGGGCACGAACGTGAAGGTGGCGCGCGATTCGCCATGCCCGCCGGCCTCGGCGCCCTGGGCGACGATGATCGCCGCGCCCACATCGATCGCATGCTTGGCGTCTTTCAGCGTCTGCACCTGGCAGATCAGCGGCACGCCCGCCGCCTCGATGGTTTTGGCCAATGGCGCCGGATCGCCGAACGACAGGAAAATCGCCTGCGGTGCACGTGCCAGCACCTGGTCGAGTAGCTGCGGCTGCTTTGCCAGCGACCAGGTGATGAAGCCACAGCCGATCTTCTGGTTGCCGGCCTCAGCGAACTGCTCGTCGAGCCAGTCGGCGTCGCCATACGCGCCGCCGATCAGCCCCAGCCCGCCCGCGCGCGAGACCGCCGCCGCCAGCCTGCCGCCCGCCGCAAACGCCATCGGCGCGCCGATGATCGGATGGGCGATGCCGAGTTTTTCGGTCAGGCGGGTGGTGAGCATGGCCCCTTCATCACATCCTGAACACGCCGAACTTCGTATCGCCGATCGGCGCGTTTAACGCCGCCGACAGGGACAGGGCCAAAACATCACGGGTCTTGGCCGGATCGATGATGCCGTCGTCCCACAGCCGCGCCGAGGCATACAGCGGATGGCCCTGATGCTCGAACTGGTCGATGATCGGCTGCTTGAACGCTTCTTCCTCCTTTTGCGACCATGTCTTGCCGGCCCGCTCGATCCCGTCGCGCTTGACGGTGGCCAGCACGCCCGCCGCCTGTTCGCCACCCATCACCGAGATGCGCGAGTTGGGCCAGGTCCACAGGAACCGCGGCGAATAGGCTCGCCCGCACATGCCGTAATTGCCGGCGCCGAACGAGCCGCCGATGATCGCCGTGATCTTCGGCACCGAAGTGGTCGCCACCGCGGTCACCAGCTTGGCCCCGTCCTTGGCGATGCCGCCAGCCTCGTATTTGCGCCCAACCATGAAGCCGGTGATATTTTGTAAGAAGACCAGCGGGATCTTGCGCTGCGAGCATAATTCCACGAAGTGCGCCCCCTTCAGCGCGCTTTCGGAGAACAGGATGCCGTTGTTGGCGATGATGCCGACGGGGATGCCTTCGATATGGGCGAAGCCGCACACCAGCGTGGTGCCGTAGCGCGCCTTGAATTCGTCGAACCGGGAACCGTCGAGGATGCGCGCCAGCACTTCGCGCACATCGTAGGGCGTGCGCAGATCGCCGGGCACGATGGCGGGGATTTCACCCGGATCATAGGCCGGCGGCTCAGGCGTCTGTGTTTGGACCGTGGCTGGCTTGGCGCCGTTAAGGTTGGCCACGGCGCGCCGCGCCAGAGCCAGCGCGTGGGCGTCGTCGTCGGCCAGATGGTCGGCGACCCCCGACAGCCGCGTGTGGACGTCGCCACCGCCCAGTTCTTCCGCCCCCACCTGCTCGCCGGTGGCGGCCTTGACCAACGGCGGCCCGGCCAGAAAGATCGTGCCCTGCTCCTTGACGATGATGGTCTCGTCGCTCATCGCCGGCACATAGGCCCCGCCGGCGGTGCACGAGCCCATCACGACGGCGATCTGCGCGACGCCCTTGGCCGAAAGATTGGCCTGGTTGTAGAAGATGCGGCCGAAATGCTCACGGTCGGGAAACACCTCGTCCTGGCTGGGCAGGTTGGCGCCGCCCGAATCCACCAGATAGACGCAGGGCAGATGGTTCTGCGCGGCGATCTCCTGGGCGCGCAGGTGCTTCTTGACGGTCACCGGAAAATAGGTGCCGCCTTTGACCGTGGCGTCGTTGCACACCACCATCACCTCGCGGCCTTCGACCCGACCGACGCCGGTGATGATGCCGGCCGACGGCGCCGCGCCGTCATACATGTCGTGCGCGGCGAACATGCCCACTTCGAGAAACGGCGAACCGGGATCGATAAGCCGGTTGATGCGCTCGCGCGGCAGCAGCTTGCCGCGCGCTTCGTGCCGCTCGCGCGCCTTTGCGCCGCCACCGGCCAGCGCCGCTTCCGCCGCCGCCTGCACCCGCTCCAGCGCCTGGGCCATGGCGGCCCGGTTTTCCGCGCCAGCCGGCGCACCAGCGGAAATCTGTGACTTCAGCTTGGACATAACGCTATCGAATTAGCTCGATTTGCACGTCAAGAGCCAGCTTTTTCCAGGCCTTGTCGGCGGTGACCACCACCGCGCCCTCGCGCATCGCCAGCGCCAGGCAGGCGCGGTCGCCCATCGATAAGCCCAGTTTCTTGGTTGGTTCGCGCAAGGCGCCCGCGAGCAACGCCTGCTCGGCGTCAAACGGCACCGTGCTGGCTCCCAGTTGGATCAGACATTGCGTCACGACATCGATCGCAATGCGTCGGTCGACCAGGCGCGAGGCGACTTCAGCCATGTTGACGGCTGAAACCATGATGTCCGGCCCATATTCATGTGCACGCTCGGCGCCCGGCTCGGTGAAAATCACCGCCAAGACGACCGATGCGTCCAGAACGGCGCTCAATCCTCACCCCACATCGCGCGGCGTTCGGCGATGAACTCGTCGACCACGCTTTCGCCGGGCTTCTTGAACTGCTTGAAATAAGCCTGGACCTTCTTGATCGCGATCTGCTGCGGCACGGCGATCAGCTCACCGTTTTCCACCCGCGCGATCAGTACATCCCCGCTCGAAATCCCCAGCGCCTTGCGCATCGCGGCCGGGATCACCATACGCCCGCCCGCGCCCAAAACCACCCGCTCGTGATCGACCGAAGGAAACTTTGGTTCGTCTTCGTTTCCGTCGGCGAGCTCGGATCGTTCCTCTTCAAATCCACCATGCTTCGGCATTGAACACTCCGGATAAGGCGACTCTGTCAGGCTTCGATTATATGTCATGTTTTCTACATATGCCATTCCCATATTTTATGACACGATTGCCGGATATGCCAACTGCTGGGCCGCGGGAAACGGGCATCGACCCAATAAAAATGGGGCGGCCGTTGGGCCGCCCCGTTTAACCGGTTCTGCGCGCAATGCGCCTCTACTCGATGGTCGCCAGCGTCTTCCAGCTTCCGCCCTGGACCTGGGAGATGTAGATCGCATCGGCGGCCACGTGGTCGCCCGGGCCCATCTTGACCATGTTGCCCATGATCTTGTCTTCGTACTCCAGGGACTCCATGCCCTTTTGGAAGCTCTCGTGGCTGAGATCGGGGCCCGCGGCCTCGAGCCCGCGAACGATGAGCTCGGCTCCGCTGCGGCCAAGCATGGCACCGGTACCCATCAGTTTCTCCCCGGCGGCTTCGGTGAAGGACTTCACCCAGCCGCCCACTTCCGGATCGCCCATGCGCGCTTCGATGTCCTGCCAGCCCGAGGCGGCGAAAAAGCCTTCGGCGATCTGGCCTTCACCGGCCTTGGCGATGACGGTATGGAACGCGGCCGACGAACCGAGGAAGTTCATGTCGGTCAGCCCCATCTTCTTGGCGGTGCCAAGCACGGTCAGCGTCTGGCGAACGCCCAGGGCGACCGCGACCAGGTTGCAGCCTTCGGCTTTCAGCTTCGACAGCGCACCGGCGAAATCCGCATCATCGCCCTTGTGGGTGGTTTCCGACGCGTAGGTCAGACCGGTGGCCGCCGCGGCGTCTTTCGCACCCAGCTGCACCTCAACGCCGAACTCATTGGGCAGGTACATGGAGCACACCACGGTGGAGCCGTGGTTGTCGGCCATGTAGTCCACCCCTTTGATCATCTGATCGTAGTATGAGGACGAGCCGGCATAACGCAGCTCAGGCGGACCTTCGATCATCTGACGGGCCGCCGTCAGCGGGTTGACGTTGGGAATCCCCTTCGGGTCCTGCAGCTTGAACGCGGCCAGGTTGGTCGGGGTGCCCAGCGACAGCAGCATGGCGAAGATCTTGTCGCGGTTGATCAGTTTGTTGACCACCGGGCCGACCTTGGAGACGTTGTAGCCGTGATCCTCGACCACATAGCGGATCTTGCGCCCGTGCACGCCGCCCTTGGCGTTGACTTCGGCGAAATAGTGCTCGGCCGCCTTGACCGCCGGTACCGAGAACGCGGCGAAAATGCCGCTCAGATCGTGATGGCCGCCCAGGACGATCTCATCGTCGGTGACACCCTGGGCCATTTGGGCGGCGGCGGGCGACGCTGTCATAGCCAGAGCGACGGCCGCGGCCGATAGCAGTTTCTTCATGTGAGTTTCTCCCTTCGATGGTTGTCCGCGTTCGAGCATCCCCTCACGCAGCATACATGGAATCGATCAGATGTCCGTGTTTTTGTTCGACGAATGAGCGTTTGAGCTTCATCGTCGGCGTCAGTTCGTCGTCTTCCGCCGTCAACAGGATATCGATCAGCCGGAAATCCTTGATCTGCTCGACCCGGGCGAACTGCTTGTTGACCGCGCGCACCTCGGCGTCGATGAGTTCGACGATGTCGCGCGCCGCGCAAAGCGAGGCGAAATCGGAAAACGGGATCTGCTTCTCCTGGGCGTAGTTCTCGACGTTTTCCTGGTCGATCATGATGAGCGCGGTCAGATATTTGCGCTTATCGCCGACCACGACCGCGTCGGAGATGTAGGGCGAGAATTTCAGCGCGCTTTCGATTTCGGCAGGTGTGATGTTCTTGCCGCCGGCGGTGATGATGATGTCCTTGATGCGTCCGGTGATGGTGAAAAAGCCCTCATTGTCCATGCGGCCCACATCGCCGGTCTTCAGCCAGCCATCCTCGGTGAACGCTTCGTCGGTTTTCTCCGGCTGGTTCCAGTAGCCTTTGAAGACGTGCGGGCCGTGCAACTGAATCTCGCCGTCGGGTGCAATGCGCGCATCCGCGCCGGGCACCGCGCGGCCGATGCTGCCCAGCTTGTTGTGCGCGAAGGTGTTGCACGTGGCCACGCCCGAGCTCTCGGTCTGGCCGAAGGCTTCAAGGACGGGTACGCCGATGGCCCAGAACCATTTCAGCAGATCGGGCGAGATCGGCGCGGCTCCCGTCCCGCCACGATAGGCCCGGTCCATGCCGATGAGCCGGCGCAGGTTGGCGAGCACCAGAAAGTCCCAAACCCTGTAGCGCAACTGCACGCCCGCCGGAACCGGCTCGCCGGCCATGTCGAACTCCGCCCGCTTCAGCCCGGCGTCGATCGCCCGGTCCATCGCCCACCGACCCAGGCCGGTCGCCTCCTTGCGCATGATCTGCAACCGAGAATAAATCTTCTCCCACAGCCTGGGCACCGCGATGAAAATATGCGGCGAGACCTCCTGTAGGTTCTCGAACACCGTTTCCGGGCTTTCGGCGAAATTGACCGTCAGCCCGATGGCGAGCTGGGTTTCCACCGTGAAGAACCGCTCGACCACGTGGCACAGCGGCAGGAAGCACAGCAGTTCGTCGCTCTCGCGCGCTTCCAGCAGGCTGTAGCCTGAATTCAACTGGAACACGATGTTGGCATGGGTGATCATCGCGCCCTTGGGTTTGCCGGTGGTACCCGAGGTGTAGATCAGCATGCGCACGTCTTCCGGCCTGCTCTTTTCGATCTCTTTTTCGAACTTGTTAGGGTGTTTTTCCGCCTCTGCCCGGCCGATCTCGTATAGCTCTTCGAGGAACATCACCTGCGGGTCGTCGAACTCGCGCAGGCCATCGCGGTCGATGACGATGACCTTCTTCAGCCCCTTCATGTCGTCGCGCGCCTCGAGGAACTTGTCGAGCTGCTCGTCATTCTCGACCACCAGGAACTGGGTGTCGGAATCGTTGACCAGATAGGCCAGCTGCGAGGCTGAATCGGTGGTGTAGACGCCCGAAGGAATCGCACCCATGCAGGCGGCGGCCATGTCGAAATACAGCCACTCTTTGTTGTCTTCGGAAAGGATCGAAACCACCTGGCCGCGCTTCAGCCCCAGCTTGGAAAGCGCCAGGCCGATCCATTTGGACCGATTGTAGTAATCGTCCCAGGAATGGGCTTTCCAGATACCGAAGTCCTTCTCGCGATGGGCGGTGCGCGACCCATATTGCCGGCATCGCCTGGCGAACAGCTTCGCCATCGTATCGCAACCGTCGAAGGCGGCGTGGTCGAACTCGTGCTCGCTTCCGCCGACCGGAACCTGCAGGTTCATGGCTGGTCTCTCTCCCTTGCGGCCATCTTAGCCCAAATCCGAGTCGGGGCAAGCGAAGCCAAGTGCTCTAACGCCAGGTCTTGCGCCGCTTCCAGCGCTTCTGCTCGCGCTGGCTTTCGCCGTGCATGCCCAGATAGAACTCCTGGACGTCCTCCGAGGCCAGCAGCCGGGCGGACGTGTCGGCCATGACGATGCGGCCGACCTCCAGCACGAAGCCGTGATCGGCCACCTTCAGCGCCACGTTGGCGTTCTGCTCGACCAGCAGAATGGTCACCCCCTGCTCCTGGTTCAGCCGGCGGATGATGGCGAAAATCTCTTGGACCAGGATCGGGCTGAGCCCCAGGCTCGGCTCGTCGAGCAGCATCAGCCGGGGCTTGCCCATCAGCCCGCGCCCGATCGCCAGCATTTGTTGTTGCCCGCCCGAGAGATACCCCGCCTGCTGGCCGGCGCGGTCCTTCAGGATCGGGAAATAGCTGTGCACCATGTCCAGATCGGCGGCGAAGTTGGCCCGGTCCGAGCGCGTGAACGCGCCCATCATCAGATTTTCCTCCACTGATAGAAACGGAAAGATCTCCCTGCCCTCGGGCACGTGCACGATGCCGGAACGCACGATCGCGTCCGGCTCGGCGCCCTGGATTTCCTTGCCTTCGAAAACGATCTTGCCCTTCTCCGGGTCCATCACCCCGGAGATCGTCTTAAGCAGGGTCGTCTTGCCGGCGCCGTTGGCGCCTAAGATGGTGACGATCTGGCCCTCATGCACATCGAGGCTGACGCCGCGGATCGCCATGACCGCGCCGTAGAACGTCTCCACGTTCTGCACCGACAGCAGCGGCTGGCCGCCCTTGCCGTTGCTTTGGCCGCCCGCCGCCATCACGCTTCCTCCCGGCCCAGATAGGCTTCGATCACCAACGGGTCGTTCTGAACCTCGGCCGGCGTGCCGGTGGCCAGCATGGCGCCATGGTCGATGGCCAGGACCCGGTCGGAGACCTGCGCCACCAAGCTCATGTCGTGCTCGACCATGAGCACGGAGACCCCCATGTCCTTCTGGATGTCCTCGATCCAGAACGCCATGTCCTGGGTCTCCTCCACCGACAGGCCCGAGGCAGGCTCGTCCAGCAGCAGCAGCTTCGGCTCGCAGGCGAGCGATCGGGCCAGTTCGACCACCTTGCGCACGCCGTAGGGCAGGCCGGCGATCATCTTGTTGCGATAGGGCTGCAGATCGAGGAAATCGATCACTTTCTCGATCGCCTCTCGATGCTCGACTTCCTCGCGTCGCACCGAAGGCAGGAAGAAGGCGTTGGCCACGAAGTTCGACCGCCGGTGGCGATGGCGGCCGACCAGCAGGTTCTGCAGCACCGTGGAATGGTCGAACAATTCGATGTTCTGGAACGTACGCGCGATCCCCAAAGGCGCGATGTCCTCGGCCTTCAGGCGGGTGATGTCGCGGCCGTCGAACCGGATGGCGCCGGCGCTGGGATCGTAGAACCGCGAGATCAGGTTGAAGATGGTCGACTTGCCCGCCCCGTTGGGCCCGACGATGGTGAACACCTCGCCCTCGCGAACCTCGAAGGAGACGTCATCGACCGCCTTGAGCCCACCGAAGTGGATCGAAATGCCCTCAACGCTGAGCAGGCTCACCGCATCCGCTCCGTCTTCAGATAGGACTTGTGCCGGCGGAACATGTCCCGGCGATAGAGCGGGAACAGTTGGAAATAGGTGCGGATCTTCAGCCAGCGGCCGTAGATGCCGAAGGGCTCGACCAGGATGAACATCACCAGCAGCCCGGCGAAGATGCCGGTCGACAATCCCGGCAGCGTCGTCGACGTAATCCCCAGCGGCGCGCCGAAGGTCTCGATCGCGATCGAGACCGTCAGCGGCAGCATGCCGAACACGATCGCACCGAAGAAAGCGCCGTGGATCGAGCCGAGCCCGCCGATCACCACGATCATCAGCAGCTCGATCGAGGTGAGGATCAGGAACGCCTCGTGGTTGATATGGCCGAGAAAGTGGGCGAGCAGGCCGCCGGCCAGCCCGGTGATGAAGCAGGAAAGGCCGAACGACAGGGTCTTGTAGCGCGCCACGTTGATGCCCATGGCGCGCGCGGAAACCTCCGAATCGCGGATCGCCAGAAACGCGCGGCCCGTCGATGAACGCAGGATGTTGGCGTATAGCAGCGCCACCAGCGCGGCGACGGCCAGAGCAAGATAGTAGAAGCGGAACGGCGTGAAATAGATATTGATCTCCGGTCCCGCCGCGCTGAACAGATAGATCGAATCCACCGACAGGCCGACCACCCCGCCGGTAAGCGGTTCGGCGAGCACGATGATGTCCTCGATGATGATCGCCAGTGCCAGCGTCGCGATCGCCAGATAGATGCCCGTCAGCCGCAGCACCGGGATGGCCAGCACCGCCCCCAGCACACCCGCGAACAAGCCGCCAAGCGGTAGCGCCAGAAAGAACGGTACGCCGAGCAGCTCCAGGTTGACGGTGGAGTAGGCACCGGCGGCCAGGAACGCCGCATGTCCCAGACTGACCAGACCGGTATGGCCCACCAGCAGCATGATGCCCATGCCGGCGATGGAGAAGATCAGAATGAAGGTCACCTGGGAGATGTAGAAATCGCCGAGGAACAGCGGCAGCGACACCGCCGTAATCAGCAACGCCACGTACCACGCCAACTGCACCCGGTCCTGGTAGAGACGGATGTCGTCGTTGTATTCGGTTTTGAACTGAAACCGCACCGCTCGCCTACACCTTCTTCTTCTGCATCTGCGCCAAAATCCCGTTGGGCGCGATCACCAGCACGATCAGCATGATCGCGTAGGGCGCGATTTGTGAATATCCCGCCGCCAGGTAGCGTGCGGCGAAGGGCTCGACCACGCCGACTATGATGCCGCCCAGCAATGCGCCCGGCAGCGACCCGAAGCCGCCGATCACCGCGGCCGCGAATGCCTTGATGCCCAATAGGCCGGAAGCGGGATC
Organism: Rhizobiaceae bacterium; assembly: GCA_028281105.1. GTDB lineage: Bacteria > Pseudomonadota > Alphaproteobacteria > Rhizobiales > Rhizobiaceae > JANQKQ01. The sequence continues at coordinate 59,611 of JANQKQ010000004.1, read as the reverse complement.
AATGGTGCCCTTAGTGGCGAACAATACGCCGGCGATGGCGGCGACGACGCCCGACAGCGCCCACACCAGCGAGTAGACCCGCTTGACCGGAATGCCCATATAGTAGGCGGCGAGCTGGTTCTGCGAAGACGCCTGCATCGCCAGGCCGATCCTGGTGCGCGAGAAGAAGACGAACAGCACGGCCGTCAGCGCGATCGTGACCACGATCACGGCCACCTCTTCCAGGCCCATGACCAGTCCGGCGAAATGCACCGACTTGCCGGTCAGCGGCGTTTCGATCGACTGTGGCTCGTGCCCCCAGATCACTCCGGCGGCGAAGCGAATGACGAAGCCCAGTGCGATGGTGAGAATGACGACGGCGAATTGCGGCTGGCCGAACAGGTTGCGCAGGACCAGCTTGTCGAGCAGGTAGCTGAGCGTGCCCATCACCGCCATCGCGGCCAGCAGCCCCAGCGCGAACGGCCAGCCGAACCACGCCTCGTTGACGAAGGTGAGCGCTAAGAACGCCCCGAACATCATCATGTCGCCCTGGGCGAAATTGACCTGCTCGGTGGCCTTGTAGATCAGCACGAAGCCGAGCGCGACCAGGCCGTAGATGCAGCCATTGGCGATCCCGCCCAATAGAAGTTGTAGGGCTTCCAAGCCGATTTCCTCCCTGGCCACCACGCAACGCGGTGCGTCTTTCTCCCATCGCGAGCGTATGGGTTTTGCCGGCGCATGGGAAGGGTTGCGGGGAAATTCGTCTTGGGGTTGGGGGTTGAGGGCCTCTACCCCCATCCTCACTACCTGACCCCCGCCCTCATTTCCTCCCCACAAGAGGGAACGAGGGCGGGGGTTTTCCATCGCACGTCCACTCGTCATCCTCGCCCTTGTGGCGAGGATCTAATGCAACCGGTAAAGTCATTAGGCGGTGGATGGTGGGTTAGATCCTCGGGACAAGCCCGAGGATGACGACGCAAAGGGGTACAAGGCAGTGTCCCCCTCCCTTTTGTGGGGTGGGGGCGAAACGGCAACTGCAAGCAACCCTACAGATCGATCTCGACCACGCCACCCTCATCCGCCGCGCGCGACTGGCACAGGATGATGGAATCTTTGCGCTGTGCTTTCGACAGAACGAAGTCGCGGTGCTCGACATCGCCCGAGACCAACCCGCACCGGCATACGCCGCACAGCCCGTCGGAGCATTTGACGTCGACCGGCACTCCGTTTTCGGCCAGCACGTCGGTGGCGGTCTTGTCGGCCGGTACGGTGAGCGCCCTGCCCGATTTGGCCAGCTTCAAGGTGAACTCTGTATTCACCCAGTCCGGCGCTTCCGGCGTGGAGAAATATTCGCGATGCATGGCCTCGTCCGGCCAGCCGGCCGCCTCGCCCGCCTCCAGCACCGAGTTCATGTAGCGGTCCGGCCCGCAGACATAGAAATGCGCACCGTCTTCATATCCGGCAAGCAGCTCGGCCAAATCCGCCCGGGTTCCTTCGTCAGAGACGTGGATGTGCACCTTGTCCTTCCATTTGACCTGTTCAAGGTCCTTTAGAAACCCGGCCTTGGCCCGGCTGCCCATCGAATAGTGCAATTCGAACGGCTCGCCCTTCGCGTGCAGCTCGTGGCCCATGGCGATGAGCGGGGTAACCCCGATGCCGCCGCCCAGCAGCAGATGGCGCCTGGCGTCCCGGGCCAGCTCGAAATGATTGATCGGCCGGGAGATGAAGACCTTGCGGCCCTCGTTGAAGATGCGGTGCAGCAGCATCGAGCCGCCGGTGCCTTCGGGCTCCTTCAGCACGCCGATCTGATATTTGCCGGCGTCGCCCGGGTCGCCCGACAGCGAGTATTGCCGCAGATATTCCGGCGCCACCACCACGTCGATATGCGCACCCGCCGTGGCCGGCGGCAGCGAGCCGCCGTTGAGCGGCGACAGCTCGTATTTGGCCACCCCGTCGCCCATGTGCTCGACCTTGGACACCTCGACCCGCAGCACCGGCGCGTCGCCCTCTGGCTCGCGGTATCGATGGATCACCGTCTCGTCGCCTGAGGCCAGCCGCTTTCGGTACTCGTCAGCACTGACCATGGCCTCGTAGGCGGCGATGCCCTTCTCGCGGTCCATCGCGAACGGGAACGGATAGGGGTGCGGGGCCAGCGGCGCGGGATAGACCGCCAGGGTCTGGTCTTCGTATTTGAGATCGAGATCGGTCTGCAGCCCGCGCTCGTTGACCGGCTCGCGCGCCGGGGCATAGGGGCCCTCGTCGACCATTTCCAGATCCCACCACCATTTCTTGATCGGATTGAGGCTGCCGTTGCCGACCAGGTCGTCAAGCTTGGCGAGGCTTTTCGCCGCCGCCGGCACGTGCATCGCCGCCCAGCGGAACGGCGTCTCGGCGAACAGGCCCTCCAGGTTCCACGGACAGGTCTTCATGCAGCGCCCGCACATGGCGCCGCCGGCGGTGGTGATGCGGTAGGTGGCGCATTTCTGGCTGTCGGACTTCCAGATCTCGTAGCCGTTGAACATCAGCTTCGGACCGGCGGTGATCGCGCCGGACGGGCATTCGCGCGCGCATTTGTTGCAGTTTTCGCAGAAGTTCTGCAGGCCGAAATCGATCGGCTTGTCGTGGGTCATCGGCATCGACGTGGTGACCACGCCGGATTTCAGCCGCGGCCCCAGCAGCGGGTTCAGGATGACCTCGCCGATGCGCGAGACCTCGCCCAGCCCCGACAGCAGCAGCAGCGGCGGCTGCAGCACCTCGCCGTCCATCACCGAATGCACCCGCGCCGAATAGCCCAGATTGCGGATCTGGTTGGCGATCACCCCGCCCAGCAGCGAGAACCGCAGATAGGCGCGCATCGATTGCGCCACCGAGATCCAGTCATCACCCGACGCGCCCTCCATGGTGTCGTAGCCCTGGTCGATGATCATCGAGATGGCGTTGGAGTGGTACGGCTCGATCGGGTTGCCGATCGCGTTGTGCGAATAGTAGGCCCAGTGCGGGCAGCGCGACAGGCCGACCGCGTCGACGCCGAGGAAGTAGCAGGCCGCCTTGATGTTATCGGCGTTGGCCTTGGGATCTTGCGCGGTGTTGGAGACCGCTTCGGCCGGCGGCTTGTTCTGCAGCAGCACGAATGCGCCCAATGGGTGGCGCTGGGCGAAGCTGGTCGCCGCCTTACGCGCATAGTTGCCCTTCTTCGCACCCTCCTGGGCCGCCTTGCCCATGTCGCCGAACTGCGCGCGCGCGAACATGTCGGTGCGCTTGGGCACCCGGGCCACGTTGGGCTCGTCGATAAAGGTGGTCGGCTCGTCGACCCGCTTGAGCTTCTCGAAGGCGTGCGCGCCGTCCACATACCGTCGCTTGGCATAGGGGTCGCGGTTGAACGCGTTCTTGTCGAACCCGGCGCCGAACCACCAGGCCGGACCCTTGGCGCGGAACGCCGGCTGGTCGTGCGCCAGCGGCCGGTCGGTCGCCATCTCGAACGTGGTGGTCACCGCCGCCAGCCCGAAGCGGGAGCCGACATAGGGGTTGGTGAGCACCGGGCCCGCCCCGTTGGTTTTAGCACTCGCCAGCCCGGCGGCCACCGCCAGCCGGTTGAGATCGACGTCGGAGGCGGAACCGGTGTGCGCGCGCGCCTCGAAGCCCAGCAGCCGGATATAGGTGGCGATCACCACCGCCGTCTCCGCCGCCCGTAGCGCGGCGCGCTGATCCTGGGCGTCGACGATCCACTCCGCGCCCGGCTCGCCAGGCTCGGGATCGCGAAAATGCTCGTACAGGAACACGACCGCGTGGCTGTGATGATCGATGCGCGTTGGCGGCGCTTCCATCGCCTCCTTCAGTTCCGCCATGATGACGTCGATGCCTGAGGCCAGGGTGACGGTCTGCTTGGTGCGCAAGTCCTCGGCCAGCTGGTCGACGCCTGGATTGACGTGCGGCTCATCCAGCAGCGCGCCTTGCGGCAGCTCGCAGATACCGATCATCGAGGCGTCGGAAAAGTAGCCGAATCCCTTGATATGGTTGGCGCGCTCTTGTCGGTCGTCCGGGCAGATCGCCCGCTCCTTCTTGATCACGCCCTCGCGGATGGCGTCCATCATCGCCTGATATTCGCTCATGGCGTTGACGATGCTCGACGGCGCACCGGGCAGGTCGAACGGCACCGGCTCGCTCGCCGGCACGCGCGAAAGATCCGGCATGTCGTCGCGCCGGACCAGCCGCTCCAGCGGATAGGGCCCCATATGCACCGGCCGGTTCTTCGACGAAAACAGCTTCATGGCGCGCGAACTTGCGACAATCGCCAAATCGCGGCAAGACCCGTAGGCGATAAATGGCAACAAAGTGAACCCGCCCGCTCCACCCCTCATCCGCCTTTAGGACCCCCTCTCTGTGCTTGCGGGAAGAAGGGGTTTTGCGACAAGCCGGCCGAAGGACGGGGCGATGGCTACACGCGATCCAACGCGCACTTCCATGAAATTGTGAAACACTATAGACCCCTGTCGAACCCCAACCGGCGGAGCGAGAATTGCTGCAATCCTACCCCATCGCGCCGATCGATCAGGCGCTGACCGACGCCGTCGCCGCCGAAATCGACCGCAAGACCAAGCCGCCGGGCTCGTTGGGACGGATCGAGGCGCTGGCGATACAGATGGCCGGCGCGCAGAACACGAGCGCACCGGCCGCCGATCCCGCCCGCCTGCTGCTGTTCGCCGCCGACCACGGGCTGGTGGCCGAAGGCGTGTCGGCCTGGCCGGCGGAAGTCACCACCCAGATGGTCGCCAACTTTCTGGCCGGCGGGGCCGCCGCCAACGTGTTCGCCCGCGCCAACGGCGTCGACATCGACATCATCGACGCCGGCATCCTCGGCGACCTGCCCGACGGCGAAAACCTGATCCGCGCCGACATCGCCAAGGGCACGCGCAACGCGTTGCGTGAAGACGCCATGAGCAAGACCGAGGTTCTTGCCGCGCTGGAATTCGCCGCCAGCCACGCCGCGAAAGTGGCGGAAGCGGGCGTCAAAGTCATCGCGCTGGGCGAGATGGGCATCGGCAACACCTCTTCGGCCGCCCTGCTCGCCCATGCGATCGCTGACATTCCCCTTGCCGATCTGGCCGGCCCCGGAGCCGGATTAGATACCGCCGGCGTCAAGCACAAGACTCGAGTACTGGAACAGGCAGCGGCGCGACGCCCCGGAAAGCTGGCCCCGCTCGACGCGCTGGCGGCGTTCGGCGGCCTGGAGATCGCCATGATGGCGGGCGCCCTGATCGGTGCGGCGAGCCGAAACGCGGTCGTCCTGGTCGACGGCTACATCGCCACCGCGGCGGCCATGTGCGCGCTGACCGCCCGGCCCGAGGCCGGCCCCTACACGGTATTCGCCCATCGCTCGCAGGAGCCGGGCCATCGATTGATGCTCGACGCGCTCGACGCCGACCCCCTGCTCGACCTGCGGATGCGGCTGGGTGAAGGCACCGGCGCGCTGATCGCCCTGCCGCTGCTGAAAGGCGCCTGTGCTATGCTCAACGAGATGGCCACGTTCGAGAGCGCCGGCGTTTCGGAAAAGGCGGACTGATCGCGATGCAACGACTGTTCGATGCGCTGAACTCGACGCTGCTCGCGGTGCGGTTCTTCTCGCGCCTGCCGGTGGACCGTTTTCTGCCGGCGCAATGGCGCGACGAGCCGCCCAAACTCAGCGACCATGTGGTCGGTTTCCCCACCGCCGGCCTCATCATCGCCGTCATACCGGCGATCGTGTGGCTGATCGCAGTGTGGTTCCTGCCCGCTCCGCTGGCCGCCGGGCTTGCGGTGCTGGCCGGGCTGATCGTCACCGGCGGGCTGCATGAGGACGGCCTTGCCGACTGCGTCGACGGCCTGGGGGGCAGCAGCGACCGCGAGCGCGCATTGGAGATCATGCGCGACGGCAGCACCGGCCCGTATGGCGTGGCGGCGCTCATCTTCTCCATCGGCCTTCGCTGGGCGGCCCTCGCCTCGCTTTCGCCGACGCTCGGCGTGGCGGCGTTGATGATTGCCCATTGCGGCGGCCGGGCCGCGATCGCGCCGGTGCTGTTCACCTCCGCCTACGCCCGCGAAACCGGGCTGGGAGAGGCGGTTCGCGGCGACATCTCCAGCGAACATCTCATCATCGTGCTGGCGCTCACCGCGGGCGTCGCCTTCGCTTTCGGCCTTTCGCCCGGGCTCATCGCGACGATCGCCGGCTTCGGCGCAGCATGGGCGATGCTGGTCTGGCAGGAGCGCCGCCTCGGCGGCTATACCGGCGACGGGCTGGGCGCGATCGAGCAGGTCGCCGAAATCACCATCCTGCTGGTCCTGGCCGGCATCTGGAGATGATCTTCCTTCGCCATCCCACGCCCGACGTGACGCCGGGCACCTGCTACGGCCGGCTCGACATGGACATCGCCGAAGTCGGCCATGGCGAGATCGACCGCGCGCTGGCGCTGACGCCGCCGGCCCGCCACATCATCGCCAGCCCGGCGCTGCGCTGCCGCAAGCTGGCGCTGCAACTGGCCGAGCGCGATCGCTTAACGCCGCAGTTCGACGAGCGGCTGTGGGAAATGCACATGGGCGACTGGGAAGGGCTAAAATGGGCCGATCTGGACCGCAGCAAATCCAATCGCTGGCTGGAAGATCCGTTGCGAAACCGCACGCCCGGCGGCGAGGCCTTTGCCGATCTGATGTCGCGCGTGGTCGAGGTGGTCGCCGAGATGCCGGCGGACACCGCAATCGTCTGTCACGCCGGCCCGATCCGGGCCATCTGGATGGCCTGGGAGGGATTGACGTTCAAGCAGGCATTCGCCCGCCAGCCCGCCTACGCCGAGCCGATCGAAATTCACCCGCCTGAATAGTCATAGAAGCCACAGCAGCGCCACCAACGCCCACAGGCCATAGCATGCGACGGTGAACACCCGCAGCGCGCGGTCGATATCGCCCGCGTCCAGATCGCGCTTGCCGGCCGCATGAATGAAGCCCTGGGGCACCGTCGCCCCGCCATAGCTGCGCGGACCGCCCAGCGCCAGATCGCAACCGCCCGCCATGGCCGCCTCCGGCCAGCCCGCGTTGGGCGATCTGTGCAGGGCCGCGTCGCGCAGCGCCGCGTTGATCGCCCGCCAACCGGCCGCCGTGCCGTGCAACACCCCGGCGCCGGTCGCTATGAGCAGGGCCGAAAGCCGCGCCGGCAGCCAGTTGGCGACGTCATCGAGCCATGCGGCCGTCCGGCCGAAATCGGCGTACCGCTCGTTCAGGTGCCCGATCATCGAATCGGCGGTGTTGATCATCTTGTAGGCGGCAAGCCCCGGCAGGCCGGCCAGCGCATACCAGAACGCCGGGGCCACGACACCATCGGCGAAATTTTCCGCCAGGCTTTCGATCGCCGCGCGCGCGACGCCGGCCTTGTCGAGGCTCTGCGGATCGCGGCCGACGATCTGCGCCACCGCCTCGCGCCCGCCGTCCAGCCCGTGCCGGCCCAGGCCATAGGAGACTGCCCGCACATGATCGATCAGGCTGCGCTGGGCGACCAGCACGAAAACGATGAACGCTTCGCCCACCCACCACAGGAAACCGAACAGGCCGAACACCCATTGGGCGGCCAGGCCGGCTGACACGGCCAGGACCACCAGCAGGGCGATCGCAGTCGCTCCCCTGCGCCCACGGGTGAGCGCATCGTCTTGGGTGCGGTTGAAGCGGCGGTCGGCCTCATCGATGGCGCGGCCGAACAACACGACCGGGTGCGGGAACCGGGACCAGATCGCAGCCGGCTCGCCGAACCACCAGTCGGCAATCAGCGCAATCACAAGCACCGCCAGCCAGGCATCAACCATCGCCGGCCTCCGCAACCGATTCGTCCAGGCTGATGCGCAGCCGGCGGATCGAAGCTGCGCTTCGGGCCAACCCGAAGCGCAGCCAGGTCGGCTCATCGTCGAACCGGCGCACCAGGATGTGCCGTCGCGCCAAACCGTCGGCGACGTCGTGCGCGCGTTCGTGTTCGGCCAGAACGAACAGGCCGGCATGTGAACTGGGGTTCAATCCGCTGTTGTGCAAACATTCCCACATGGCGTCGGTGCGCCGTTCGATCCATCCGCGCGTGTCGGCGATCCACTCCTCGTCCGCCATCGCCCTTGCCCCGATCGCAAGCGCCGGACCGGACACCGCCCACGGGCCGATCAGCGTGCGCAGCCTGCCGATCAGGCTGGCATGGCCGATGGCGAAACCGAGCCGCACCCCGGCGAGCCCGAAAAACTTGCCGAACGAGCGCAGGATGACCGCATTGTCCGGCAACCGGCCGATCATGCCGAGATCGGGGTCGACGTCGGCGAACGCCTCGTCGACCACCAGCAGGCCGTCTCGGGCGCCGAGCGCGCTCGCCAACTCCTGCAGCAGATCGGGAAACAGGAGGCCGCCGTCCGGATTGTTGGGGCGGGTCACGACGACGACGTCGGCGTGCGTTATGTCTTCAAGCGAGAACAAGTCGCTCACCTGGTGCCCGGCCAGCCGCCAGCGCCACTCGTGCTCGGCGTAGGTCGGCATGTCCACCGCTACCCGGCAGGCGGCCTCGCGCAACATCGGCAGCCATTGGATGAGCGACTGAGCGCCGGCCCCGGCGACCATGTCCAGGTGGTCGGGCACGCCAAGGAAGCCGCGCGCGACGTCGATCAGATCAGCAAGCGCACCCTCGTCAGGCAGCCGCTCGAACGCCGCCTTGTCGATGCGGCCCACCGGATAGGCGCGCGGGTTGATGCCCGTCGACAAATCGAGCCATTGAGACCGCTCGCCGCCGAACCGGGCGATCGCCTGGTCAAGCCCGCCGCCGTGTACCGGCGCGCTCATGGCGACCCCTCCACGCACGGGTCGATCACATGCATGAAGGAACCGCACACATTTCCCGCCCGCAGACCGACGCCGCCCAGATCGTTGCCGGTCGCGTCGCGGGCTGAAAACAGCGCCTCGCCGTCCTCGCGCAACACCGAGCAATAATGAAACTCATGGCCCCGCAGCAGCCGTCCCAACGCGAAATCCTCGACCGCCAGCTCGCGATACCCCAGATGCAGCCGCCGCTGCGCGAAGCTGGTCTGCAAGTTCAAGAACCCGAGCATTCGATGGGACCGACCGCCCGCATCGATCAGGCTATCGCCCAGCGCCATATAGCCGCCGCACTCCCCGTAGACGAACGCTCCTCGATCCCGCGCCGCTTCCATACCGGTGCGGAAGGTCTCATTGCCTGCGAGCCGACCCGCGTGCAGTTCGGGATAGCCGCCGGGCAGAAACACCGCATCGGCCCGGCCATCCGGCGCCTGGTCGGCCAGCGGCGAAAAGAACGCCAACTCCGCCCCGCCCGCGCGCCAGTCGGCCATCCAGTGCGGATAGACGAAGGAAAAGGCGTCATCGCGGGCGATCGCGATTCGCCGGCCCAAGGTTGGCAATGCCGGTCGATGCTCCCTATCGGTCGGCGACATCGGACGAAACTGCCGGGTAATTGCCTCCAGATCACAATGCTCGCCGATCAGGCGCGCGGCCCTCGCGACGAACCCGCCCAACCCGACCTGCTCGCCGGCCTGGACAAGGCCCAGGTGGCGCTCGGGCAGTGTCAGTTCGTCGGTGCGCGCCAGCGCGCCGAACACCGGCATGTCAATCGCTGCGAGTGCATCGGCCAGCATCGCCCGGTGCCGCTGGCCGCCGACCCGGTTGAGGATCACGCCCACCACGTCGATATCGTCACGATGGTCGCGAAACCCGCGCGCCAATGCCGCCACCGAGTGAGACTGCCTGGCCGCGTCGATCACCAGGATTACCGGCAGGCCGAGCAGGCCGGCCAGATCGGCGGCGCTGGCGCTGCCGTCGGCGGCGCCGTCGAACAGGCCCATCATCGCCTCGACCAGCAGATGATCGCCTTCGCCCGCCCGGGCCAGCGCGTTCAGGCGGGCCGCACTCATCGCCCATGGATCGAGGTTGAGCGACGGCGACCCGCAGGCGGCTTGGTGAAATCGCGGATCGATATAGTCCGGCCCGGCCTTGGCGCCGCTGATCGCCAGGCCGCGTTCGCTCAACGCCTTAAGCAGGCCAAGCGTCACCGTCGTCTTGCCGCTGCCCGAGGCCGGCGCGGCGATCATCAGCCCGCGCCCGCTCATCGCTTTACGCCCGCAAGCGGATCCGCGGTCAGCGTCCTGCCCGCCATCGCGCCCAGCCAGTCGAGCCCGGCGCGCAGCCGCACCGATCCGCCGACCACCACGATCGCCGGCGGCTTGATCGCGCTTTCGGCCAAATCCTCGAGCGAGGCGGCCAGCGTCGTCTCCAGCACCTGCTGGCCGGCCGTCGTCGCTTCGCACACGAACGCCACCGGCTCGCCCGCCGGCCGGCCGGCGGCGATCAGGCGTTCGCGGATGGTCGGCCAGTGTTTCATCGCCATGTAGACCACCAGCACCGGCGAGCCCTTCGACAATGCCGCCCAGTCCACCGTGTCGGGCACAGCGCCGGAAGCGTCGTGGCCGGTGACGAAGGCGATGGCGTGGTTGATGTCGCGGTGGGTCGCCGCGATGCCGGCATAGGCCAGCCCGCCGATGCCGGCGGTAATCCCCGGCACCACCCGGAACGGCACGCCGGCCTCCACCAGCGCCAGCGCCTCCTCGCCGCCGCGGCCGAACACGAACGGATCGCCGCCCTTCAGCCGCAACACCCGCTTGTCCTCGCGTGCCAGTTCCACCAGGGTTTCCGATATGTCGCGCTGGCTGGGAGAGGGCTTGCCACCGCGCTTGCCGGCGTAGCGCAACTCCACGCCGGGCCCGGCGAAGCCTAAGATGTCTTCGGTGACCAGGGCATCGTAGACAATCACGTCGGCTTGTTGGATGGCGTGCGCGCCATACAGGCTCAGCAGCCCCGGATCGCCCGGCCCGGCGCCGACCAGCCACACCCAGCCCGGCTCGAAGGCGGCCAACGGTTCGAAAAAACGCTTCATGCCGCGCTCTTTGTGCTTGTGCGGGCCTCGCCTATAACCGGGCCATGAGCACGGTCGAACGAGCTGACAAACCTGCAGGCGAACTGCGCCGGGGCTGGACCACCGGCGCCTGCGCCACGGCAGCCACCAAGGCGGCGGCGACCGCTCTCATCACCGGCGAGTTTCCCGATCCCGTGACTATCCGCCTGCCCAAGGGGGAGACCCCCGCCTTCGCGCTCGCCCGCGAGCACTTGAGCGAAACCGAAGCCGGCGCCGGCATCGTCAAGGACGCCGGCGACGACCCGGACGTCACCCACGGGGCCACCATCATCGCCACCGTGCGCCGGAGCCCGCCCGGCGCCGGCATCGCGTTTGCCGCCGGCGACGGCGTCGGCACGGTAACCCGGCCCGGCCTGCCCCTGGATGTGGGCGAGCCGGCGATCAACCCGGTGCCGCGCGCGATGATGCGCGCCGAAATCGAGCAGCTTTGCGGGGCGCACGGCATCGCCGCAGATTTCACTGTCACCATCTCGGTGCCTGGCGGCGAGGCGCTGGCGCAAAAGACCTGGAACCCGAGGCTGGGCATCGCCGGCGGCATTTCGATCCTGGGCACCACCGGTATCGTGCACCCGTTCTCGTGCAGCGCCTGGATCCACTCCATCCATCGCGGCATCGACGTGTCGCGCGCCAACGGCGTCACCCATGTGCTCGCGGCGACCGGCTCGACTTCGGAAGCGGCAGCCCGTGCGCTTGTCGACTTTCCCGACATCGCAGTCCTCGACATGGGCGATTTCGCCGGCGGCCTTTTGAAATATCTGCGCGCCCACCCGATCGCGCGCCTGACGCTGGCCGGCGGCTTCGGCAAGTTCACCAAGCTCGCCCACGGCGCGCTCGATCTGCACTCCGGCCGCAGCCAGGTCGACATGGACTGGCTGGCCGCCCGCGCGCGCGCCATCGGTTTGAGCGCCGGCCAGGCAGACACGATCGCCGCCGCCAACACCGCGCTCGAAGCCCTGCAGATCGCCGGTGAACGAAGATACGCATTGGCCGGCGACATCGCCGCGCTCGCCACCCGAACGGCGCTCAGTGTGCTGCGCGACGCGCCGGTGCAAGTCGAAACCCTCATCGTCTCCAGGAGCGGCGAAGTGCTGGCCCGCCATGCCTAGGCGGGTGCTGATCCTCGGCGGCACCGGCGAGGCCAACGATCTGGCCCGTCGGCTCATCGCCGACGGCCTCGAAGTGACGCTGTCACTGGCTGGCCGCACCGCTCGGCCGAAGACCGACCAAGCCCCCACGCGCATCGGCGGCTTCGGCGGCGTCGACGGTCTTGGCGAGTATCTGCAAGCCAACCGCATCGACCTGTTGGTCGACGCCACCCACCCTTTCGCCACCAAGATCTCAGCCAACGCACTGGCCGCCTGCGACAGCGCCCGGGTGGACCGCGTCGTATTCGATCGGCCGCCATGGCAGCCCACTGCCGATGACCATTGGCTCGATTGTACGGACCTGGAAGAGGCGGCCCGCCGCCTGCCGGCCGGCGCCGTGGCGTTCCTGGCGCTGGGCCACCAGCACCTGGCCGCTTTCTCCGCTCGCGACAACGTGCGCTTCGTCGCCCGGATGGTCGATCCGCCGTCGGAGCCACCACCGCTTGCCGACCATGAGCTGATCATCGGACCGCCGGCCGCCAACGCGGATGAGGAAATCGCCTTGTTCACCAGCCACGCGATCACCCACCTGGTCGCCCGCAATTCCGGCGGCAGCGCCTTCGCCAAGATCGAGGCGGCAGGAAGCCTGCGGCTGCCGGTCCTGATGATCGCGCGGCCCGCCGCGCCGCCGGGACGGACATTCGATTCGGTCGATGGGCTGGCGAACTGGATCATCGGCTAGACGTCCGCGAAATTCGCGTGCGCGCGCCTTTTTTGCCGGCGTTGCGCAGCACGTGTGCATAGTCGCGATTGTACAGATCGGAGTCGCGGAACTCCGTCTGGCCGAACACCGGCCCCACGAAGATGAGCGCGGTGCGGGTGATCTTGGCTTCGCGCACTGCCGCTTTCATTTCAGCCAGCGTGGTGCGGATGTAGAGTTCGTCCGGCCAGGTCGCCCGATAGGCGATCACCACCGGACAGTCGGCCCCGTAATGGGGCTCCAGCGCGGAGCGCACATGCGCCAGGTTGCGGATCGACAAATGAATGGCGAGCGTCGCACCCGACCGGCCGAGCATCTCCAACCGCTCGCGCTGCGGCATCGAAGAAGCCTTCATTCCGGTGCGGGTGAGGATGATGGTCTGGGCGATCTCGGGCAGGGTCAGCTCGGTTTTGAGCGCCGCGGCCGCACCGGCGAAGGCCGGCACGCCGGGCACCACCTCGTAGTCGATGCCGAGACCGTCGAGCCGGCGCATCTGCTCGCCGATCGCGCCGTAGATCGACGGGTCGCCCGAATGCACCCGCGCCACGTCATGACCAGCCGCGTTCGCCGTCTCGATCTCGCCGATGATCTGGTCGAGGTGCATCGGCGCGGTGTCGAGCACGCGCGCGCCGGCGGGAGCCGCCGCAACGATCGCCTCGGGCACCAGAGAGCCGGCATACAGGCACACCGGGCAACGCTCGATCAATTTCAACCCGCGCACTGTGATCAGATCGGCCGCGCCCGGCCCGGCGCCGATAAAGTAGACGGTCATTGCGCCGCCTCGCTGATCTTATCGGCGTAGCCGCGTGGCGTGTAGACCCATGTGCGCCGATCGCCGCTGGTGTAAGCGCGAGTCTTACTGGAGCCGACGATGACCACGGTCAGCATGTCCACATCGTCGACGCGCAGCTCATCCAAGGTGACCACCCGCACGCTCTCACCTTCGCGCCCCAGATTGGTGGCCAGGATAACGGGAGTATCACTGGGGCGGTGCTCAAGCAGGATCGTCCGAGCGGTTTCCAGTTGATGCCGCCGCCGCCGCGAGACCGGATTGTAGAAGGCGATGACGAAATCGCCGGCCGCCGCCGCGCGCACCCGTTGCTCGATGATGCCCCATGGGGTCATCAGGTCGGACAGGGAGACGGCGCAGAAATCATGGCCCAACGGCGCGCCCGCCCGCGCCGCCGCCGCCTGCAGCGCCGAGATGCCCGGCGCCACCTCGACGTCGACGCGCCGCGCCGCGTCGCCGACTTCGCCGCGCTCGATGGTCTCGAACACCAGGCTCGCCATGGCGTAGATGCCCGCATCGCCGGAGCAGACCAGGCTCACAGTCTTTCCCTCGCCTGCCAGTTCCAGCGCGTGGCGCACCCGGTCTACTTCCTGGCCCAGATCGAAATCGTGCCGGCGCGCGCCGGCGGCCAGGTCGCCAACCAGATCGAGATACAACGAGTAGCCGACCAGATCGCTCGAGTTCCCGATCATCGCGCTCACCTGGGGCGAACGCCAGCCCTCGCCGCCCGGCCCGATGCCGACCACGAACAGTCGGCCCCGCGGCCGGCCGCGCGGCTCGACTGGCTCCGGCGTCCGCGCGATCGCGGCCGTTACCCGCTTCGACTTGGTCTTGGGCACCAGCAGCTCGCCCTCAGCTCCCGCGCACGCCAACGCCGCGCCTTCGGCCACGCCGTGGCAGCCCACTTCGGCGAACACCACCTCGGACGGACTGGCCAGCCGGGCTTTTTCCGCTTCCAGTTGCTTCGCCGAAAAGAACACGGCCGGCACGTCGAAATGTCTGGCGACCGCATGCACGGCCGCTTCATCGGCCTTCAGATCGATCGACGCCACCGCCGCCAGGCAACCCGCAGCCAGGCCGGTGCGGGCGATCGCCCGTTCGGCCAGATCGATCGCTTCGTCCGCATCAACGCCACGCTCGCATCCCAGGCCAAGCACCAGGGTGCGCGGATGATAGAGCAGCTCCAGCGGCTCCGGTTCCTGCGCCTTCTCGGTCACCGTCAGCCGCACCACGCCATCCTCTGCGAAGGGCAGTTGCGAAGCTTCCAGCCAGGGCGCCTCGCCGCGCAGTCGCACGCCCGCCCCGGCCAGCAATTCGCCCATCACCGACTTTGCGTGTTGCGGGTTGGCGAGCCGGTAGCCCTCTGGCGGTTCGTCCAGCGCTACGCCGAAACGGGCGTCGCCGGCGGTGGTGATCGCCGCGTGCGCATCCAAACCATCTGCGATCGTCCGCGCCAGAGCGTTGCCGCCGCGATGACCGCCGAGCAGCGGCACCACCGACCGGCCGCCCTCGCTGACCGCAATAACAGGCGGCTCGATCCGCTTGTCCGTCAGCACAGGGGCCAGCAGGCGGATGAGCGCGCCGGCGGCCATCACCGCGACAATCGGCTGACCGGCCGAGAACAACCCGCGCACGCGCGCGCCCACATCGTCGAACCGCGGCACGTCGGCGCTCACTCGCTTGGCGAACCCCTCGACCTGTCCGCCGCAGGTCGCTGCCACACGCCGGCCCAGATCGACCGCGCCGTCGCTCAGCACCAGGACGTGAGGCCCGCTCACGACGACACCTCCATCGCCTGCGGAATCGGGCAATCGCCGATCCAGCCTTCCGCGCCGCGATAGATCAGGATGATCGAAAAGTAAGGCGCCGCGCCCGGCGATAGCTGCGACAATGGCGCGATGCGCTGATTGGCCAGGCTGACCCGCTCTAGATAGCCGGCATGTTGCGTCAGCCCGGCCCGCTCGATCAGGCCGCGCACCCGGTCGAAATGCCGGCCGATCTTGATGATCGCCGCTGCTTGCGCGCCTTGCAGCCGGGCCACGATCTCCTCGTTCGCCAGCGGCGCGGGGATGACGGTGAGCACGTCATTGCGCGCGGCAAGCGGCCGGCCTAGCGCGGCGGCCGCCGCCATCAGCGACGACACGCCCGGGACGATCTCGACCGGGAAGCTTCCCGCCAGCCGCTCGAATAGATACATGAACGAGCCGTAGAAGAACGGATCGCCCTCGCACAGCGCCACCACGTCCTCGCCCGCCTCCAGATGCGCGCCGATCGTCTTCGCCGCTTCGTCGTAGACTTCCCGCGCCGGGAAACGGCTGGCGCGCATCGGGATGACGATCGCGATCTCGCGGACGCCGGCGGGCAGAAATTCCGCCACGATCGAGCGCGCAAAGCTCTGGCCATCGTCCGGCGCGGGATAGGCGATCACCTTGGCGCAGGCGATCAGCCGGTGCGCCTTGACGGTCAGCAGTTCGGGATCGCCAGGTCCGACACCGACACCGTACAGCGTGCCGCTCATCCCTCGCCGTCCCACGGCTTGACCACCACCCATTGGGTGACCGGCATCGCTGACCGCCAGCCGGTGAGCGAGCCCACCGGCTCGGCCTTAGACACCGCGATGCGGGAAAGCTCGCCGCCGTGGCGGGCGAACAGCTCGGCCAATCGCGCCTCACCTTCCACCGTCACGACGTTTGCCACCAGCCGGCCGCCGGGCCGCAACGACCGCCAGCACGCCTCGAACAGGCCGTCCTCGGCGATCCCGCCGCCGATGAAAACCGCGTCCGGCGCCGGCAGGCCGGCGAGCGAGGCGGGCGCGGGCTGCGTCACGATCTCGATCTTCTCGGTCCCCAGAGCCCGCGCGTTTTGCTCGATCAGGGCGCACCGCTCGGCCACCGGCTCGATGGCGATGGTCCGCGCCTCGCGCGCGGCGCGCATCCACTCGATCCCCACCGAACCGCAGCCCGCGCCCACGTCCCAAAGCAGCGCGTGCGCGTAGGGCTTCAGGCTCGCCAGGGTCGCTGCGCGCACGTGGCTCTTCGTCAGCATGCCGTCGTGGGCGAAGGCTTCGTCGGCCAAGCCGCCCACGCGCGGATACCAGCGCGCATCGCGCCCGGCGACGCATTCGATCGCCAGGGTGTGGAAATCCGGCACCGCATGATCCCAGTCGGCGGCGCGGGCATCGAACCGCAACTCGTGCGGTCCGCCCAGCGCCGCCAGCGCCGTCATCGCACTGTCGCCGAAACCACGCCCGACCAGCAGGTCGGCGACGGCGCGCGGGGTCTCCGTGTTCTGCGCCAACACCAGCAGTCGGGCACCTGGGGCGATGTGCGGCACGATCTGGCTCACCGCGCGCCCGTGCACGGTCAGCGGTTCGAGATCGGCCATGCTCCAGCCCATCCGGCACGAGGCCCATTGGAAGGCGGAAAGCTGAGGATGGAAGCGGATTTCTTCGGCCGGGATCGCCCGGGTGATCCGCGCGCCGACCGAGTACCAGAGCGGATCACCGGTCACCAGGATCACCGGCCGCCGGCCGCGCAGGCCCCTGATCGTGTCGATCATCGCGTCGAAGGGCGACGGCCAGGCGATGCGCTCGGCGGTGACATTATCCGCGAGCGAATGATGCCGGTCGCCGCCGATGATCACGTCCGCCGCCTCGACCGCGGCGCGCGCGGCGACCGACAGGCCGGCCATGCCGTCCTCGCCGATGCCGACGATGTCGAGCCAGGCGGTCATGAGGCGCTCGCAGCCAGGGCCTCAGCCAGCGCATTGACCGCCGCCGCGGCCATCGCGCTGCCGCCGCGCCGGCCGGCCAGGGTGATGAACTGGCAGCCACGCGGATGGCTGGCCAATTCCGCTTTCGATTCAGCCGCACCGACGAAGCCGACCGGGAAACCCAAAATCACGGACGGTCTCGGCCCGCCATTGTCGATCCGTTCCAGCAGCCGGAACAGCGCCGTAGGCGCGTTGCCGAACACCGCGACGGCTCCTTCCAGCCGCTGGCCCCACAAGTCGATAGCCGCCGCCGAACGGGTATTGGCGATCGTCTTTGCCAGATTGCCGACGCTCGGATCGTTCAGCGCGCAGATCACCTCGCAGCCGGCAGGCAGCCGGTTGGCGATGATGCCGGCACGCACCATCTCCACGTCGGTGAAGACGGCCGCACCCGCCGCCAACGCTTTGAGACCCGCCTCCGCGGCTCCATCGGAAAACCGAAGATCGTCGACGATGTCGACCATGCCGCTGGCGTGGACGAGCCGCGTCGCGATCGCGCGCATCGGCTCGGGCAGCCGTTCCAGCCCGGCCTCCGCCTCGACGATGGCGAACGATTGGCGCGTGATCGCCGCCGGATCGCGCAGATGTTCGGGCACCGCCATCGTCAGTTCGTTCCGCCAGGTTTGCGCATCGACACCGGCCCGTGCGGATGGTCGGCATGGGGGTACGGATGATGATGGTGGTCGTGGTGGTGATAGTCATGACCGTGCGAATGCCCATGGTCATGGGAGTGATCATGAGAGTGATCGTGCAGCGGCGTCCACGGCAGGCCGTGTTTCTTGCAAAACGCCTCGTCGCGGCATGAGGCGTCGCAGTCGCCGTTGCACGGGCAGTTCTCCAGCCCGCCGCCGATGCCCTCGACGTGGTGGTGATGGCTTTCCTGCGCCAGGCCCACCTCCGCCTCGAAGCCCAGCACCTGTTCGCGATATTTGCACATCTGGCAGTTCATCACCGCCGCGCCTTCCAGGATCTCGCCGACCCGGTCGACGAAGGTGTCGAGCACCAATGGATGATCGTTCAGGTAGCCGGCCTTGACGAACTGGATGTCGCGGTGCCGCGCGGCAACCCAGTCGGTGTGCGTGTAGATGCGCTTGACAAGCACGCCGGTGAACAGGAAGTACGGAAACACGATGATGCGCCGGTAGCCCAGGCGCGCGGCATGCTCCAGGCCCGGCTCCACCAGCGGGAAGGTGACGCCGGAGTAACAGGTCTCCGCCCAGCCGAGCCCCAGCCCCTCCCACAGCATGCGGGTGACCTTCGCCACGTTGGAGTTGGCGTCCGGGTCGGAGGCGCCGCGCCCGACCACCATCAGCAGGGTCTCGGTGAGCGGCAGCGGCCCGTGCTCGGCGTCGGCCGCCGCGATCGCCTCACGCACCCGCTCGCCGGCGGCGCGGATCATCTTCAGGTCCACGCCCAGTTCGCGGCCGTATTGCACCGAAACGTCCGGGTTCTGCGCCTGCCAGGTGTTGAGCACGGAGGGGATGTCGTTCTTGGCGTGGCCGGCGGCGAACAGCATGCCCGGCACCGCCAGGATGCGCCTGGCGCCCTCTTCCTTCAACGCGTCGAGCCCGGCATGGATGACCGGGTTGCAGAACTCCAGATAGCCGTATTCCACCGGCGCGTGCGGAAATCGTGCGCGCAGACCCTGCGCCACCTTGGAGAATTCGCGCGCGGCGTTCTGGTTGCGGCTGCCATGGCCGCAGACCATGATCGCGGTGTCGGTGGGCAGTTTCATCGGCGGCCTCCGGTGGCGGTGTCTAAAGGATTCGCCGATGCCGGAGAGCATCGGCCGGCGGCGAAAACGCCCTCCGGCCGTTGAAACGAGACAGCCCCGGTCTTGGCCCCCTGCTTGGGTCGACCGCACCCGGATCTCTTTCAGCCCCCTGTTGCGGGGCACCGTCGAATTAGCGGCAATCTAGTCGTGACGAAAGGGTCGGTCAAACGGGATTGTGGTGCGCGGACGCAAACTTATCCCCACATGATGAAGCCGCGTTAGCCTTGCGGAAAATCGCAAGGAGAATTGTTGTGGCAAAGCCCAGTCAGGAAATGTTGTGCGCCGATATCATGCGCCGAATCCCAGACCTGAGTTTCCTCATCGAGGAGGAGAAGAAAGAACTCGGCAAATCTCGAAAGGAGTTGGAGAAGCTGATCGCCATGAACATGACGATCATTCTTGACAACGGTCCGAGCTCGGGCCTCCATGTGCCTTCCGCTGATACGGAACGGTTGAAAGTTAGGATCGAGCACCTCAGGCAAAAGATCGAAACCGACAGAACCGAGCGCGAACGTTTGCGCCGAGAAGCAAGGGCAAATGGCTGCCGGGGTGTTTGACTAGGCGCTTCACGCCGGGAACTCTGTCATTCCTCAAAAATATGCAAGAACCGGGTTGTCCGGCACAATTCATACCAGCGCGGCAGCACCTGACCGAACTCCCAAGGGTCGATCGGATAGCTGAACGCACTCCAGTTCGACCGCATATGCGCGGGGAGAAACTTTGTCGTCGCACTGACTGCGTCGGCGGTCCGGTAAGGTTTAATTTCATGGTGGAAAGCACGGGTGCGCAGATAGGCCCGCTCCGTTGAGGTGAGCACATCTTCATAGGCCCGATCGAACTGCAGCAGATCGGCAATGGCCGGCCTATAGTCTCCGCAAAAAGCGACCAGCTTCAACTGGTGCAACGGATTGTCCGAATTCGGCCACGGATATGCCGCCGCCGGTAGGGCAAGTCGCTCATTCTTGCTCCAATCTTCTCCCTCTATTTCGACATCCACACCGCGTGCCCGCACCAGAAAGTCGCGGTCCAGATGTTGCAGTGCGGCGCAGCGACGCTTCCCGCGGCTTAACTCCGATGCAACGTCAATGATGAAATCGTACCGGATCGACAAGTCAGTGAACAGTCGGCCCAACTGAGGATACAGGTTGAGGAACCCCTTAACGTCAAGGTCGCTGACTTCATAGCACCGATGAACGTTCTGAGCGTCAAGATATCGTTTCTTGTCGCGTTCCGATAACCCGTCCTCAAACGGTTGCTTCAAATAGGGAAGCCACGGGCTCAAATCCCGACGGAACCAGTGCAAGGAATGCATGCGCTCGTTCTTGAGTTGCGTGTACTTGGATAGAAAACGCTGCTCTTCGGAAGACAGCCTTTCACCGCCAGCGGGACCGGCCTCGGCCGGCATCACAAGCAACACCAGACCCAGAACCAACAAACCCGCTCGAATCGCCGCCATTGTCCGCAATCTTCCCCTAGAGGAAAATATACCTAGATTCGAATTGAGGCAGCAATGGGCCAGCAATTACCCCGGCTTCAGCCGCGCCAGATCCTCCGCCTTGAGCCCCAAAATCTCCGCCGTGTGGCGGATCAGCCCCGCCTCGTCCGGGTGCAGTTCCTCGTCGGACTTGGCGATCGAGTACATGTGCACCAGCAGCGCCCGCTTGCGCTCGATGTCGAGTTCCTCGAACATCGCGGCCGCCTCGGCCGCCGTGGTCGAATAGCCGAAGTCCTTCAGGTAGTTGAGGACGGACGGTACGTCTTCTTCGGGGATGGCGAAGGCGGTGGCGCAGATGCGCTTGAAGTTGGCCATCTCGGCGGGTTTGAGCTCGCCGTCGGCGAACATCATGCGCACCAGCAGGATAAGCTCGGCGGTAAGCTCCACATCATCGGCGACCCGGCGCACGGACTTGTCCGCGTCCAGAAAGGCCTTGATGCTGTCGACGATTGCCAGGGCCATGGGCGTCCCTCTCTCCCAGGACGTCCATGATTGGCCAAGGCCGGCTAAAACTCAATCCCTACCTGGGCTTTGACGCCCGATCGGAAGGGATGCTTGACCATTTCCATCTCGGTGACCAGGTCGGCGAACTCGATCAGCTCGTCCTTGGCGTTGCGGCCGGTGATGATCACGTGCTTCATCGCCGGCTTGGCCTTGAGCACCTCGATCACTTCGGCGATCGGCAAATAGTCGTAGCGCAGCACGATGTTGAGCTCGTCGCACAACACCATGTCGTGCTCGTCGTCGCAGATCATCGCCTTGGCCTTGTCCCAGGCCGCGCGGGCGGCGGCGATGTCGCGCTGACGGTCCTGGGTTTCCCAGGTGAAGCCCTCGCCCATGGTCGCCATGGTCACCTGATCGCCAAGTTTTTCAAGAATCGCTCGCTCGCCCGTGCCCCACTTGCCCTTGACGAACTGGACCACGCCCACCTTCATGCCGTTGCCCAGCGCGCGGAACACCATGCCGAAGGCGGCCGTCGACTTGCCCTTGCCCTTGCCAGTGTGGACGATCGTCAGCCCCTTCTCGATCGTCTTGGTGGCGATGATCTTGTCGCGCGCGGCCTTCTTCTTGCGCATCTTGTCGGCGTGGCGGGCGTCGAGCTCGGCCTCGCTCATCTCTTTGAGTCGTTGGGATTTTTCAGCCATCTGCCTTCCTCGCCGCCAGTCTTTCCAACAGAACCTTCGCCGAATTGGACCGCGGTGTCCACAAGCCGCGCTCGACCGCCTCGGCAAACCGCCGCGCCATCTCGGCGAGCGCCGCCGGGTTGGCGTCGCTTAAGAACTCGCGCACTCGCTCATCGCCCAGATAGGCCTCGTAGACCAGGTCGAAATGGTGATTGCGCACCGCCCCGGTGGTGGCCGAGAACGCGAACAGATAGTCCACGGTCGCCGCCATCTCGAAGCCGCCCTTGTAGCCGTGGCGCATCACGCCCTCGATCCATTTGGGATTGGAGGCGCGTGCGCGCACCACCCGGCCGATCTCGTCGTCAAGGGCGCGGATCACCGGGCGCTCGGGTCTTGAGTGATCGTTGTGATAGATCGCCGGGCGGGCGCCCGAAACATGTTCGACGGCTGCCGTCATCCCGCCCTCGAACTGGTAGTAGTCGTCGGAATCGAGCAGATCGTGTTCGCGATTGTCCTGGTTGTGGATCACCGCCTCGACGCTTTCCAGCCGGCGGATGAAGGTCTCGCGCTCCTCGTCGCCGTCGGCGCGCGCGCCGTAGGCGTAGCCGCCCCACGCCAGATAGGCCTGCGCCAGATCGCCGCGATCGGCCCAGCCCTCCTCGTCGATCAATACCTGCAGGCCCGCTCCGTAGGCGCCGGGCTTGGAGCCGAAGATGCGGTGGCCGGCGCGCCGACCTGCCTCATCCTCGCCGATGCCCTCATCGATGAGCCGGCTTCGCTCCTCCGCCATGCGTGCGGCGATCGGATTGTCGCACGCTTCTTCCTCCAGCGCGCCGATAGCCCTCACCGCGCCATCAAACAGATCGATCTGCGCGGGAAACGCGTCGCGGAAGAAGCCGGAGATGCGCAAGGTGACGTCGATGCGCGGCCGGCCCAGCTCCGCCAGCGTGATCACTTCATAGCCGGTGACGCGGCGCGAGGCATGGTCCCACACCGGTTTCGCGCCGATCAGCGCCAGCGCCTGGGCGATGTCGTCGCCGCCGGTGCGCATGTTCGACGTGCCCCACGCAGACAGGCCGAACGAGGTGGGCCACTCGCCATGGTCTTGGCGGTAGCGGGTGATCAGCAGTTCCGCCGACTTGTGCCCCAGTTCCCAGGCGGTCGGTGTCGGCACCGCTCGGCTGTCCACCGAATAGAAATTGCGCCCCGTCGGCAGCACGTCGAACCGTCCGCGCGTCGGCGCGCCGGAAGGCCCGGGCGGAACGAAGCGGCCGTCGAGGCCGCTGAGCAGGCCGCCGATCTCCCGCTCGCCGCAGGCATCGACCGCCGGCAAGATGCGCTCGCGCACCTGGTCGAGCACGGCGGCTGTCCGTGGCCAACCGCCAGGCATCTGCGCCCCGCCGCATACGAGTTTCGCCGCCAGCAGCTCGATCCGTTCCACCGTATCGCCGGCGCTGCGCCACGGTTCATCGCTGACTTCGCCAAGCACCGCCGGCTTCGGCCCGGCCCACCTGGCGGCCATGTCACAGTCGAGCGGATCGAAGTCCGCGATCTGCAGAAGATCGTCCGCCAGCGCCCGCTGCAGGCTGGCGTCGCCTCCCTCACCCGCCCCGCGCGGCACGCGGACCAGCGCGACGGCAAGATCGGTACGCAGCCGGCCTTGCGGCGAGCGGCCGAACACGTGCAGCCCGTCGCGGATCTGCATTTCCTTCAACTCGCACAGATAGGCGTCGAGCTTCTCCAGCTTGGCGCCTTCATCGTCGCCCTGTTCAACGCCCGCATCGGCGTCGAGGCCGGTGTCCGCCATCAGATCGACGATCCGCCTGCCGAGCAGCTTCAGCCGGCGCGGGTCGCCGCCCGACGCTTCGTAATACTCGTCCACCAGCGCTTCCAGGTCGCGCAGCGGGCCGTAGCTTTCGGCCCGCGTGAGGGGTGGGGTCAGGTGGTCGATGATCACCGCGCTTGTGCGCCGCTTGGCCTGGCTGCCCTCGCCGGGATCGTTGACGATGAACGGGTACAGATGCGGCACCGCCCCGAGCGCCGCCTCGGGATAGCAATCGGCCGATAACGACAGCGCCTTGCCGGGCAGCCATTCGGCGTTGCCGTGCTTGCCCATATGCACGATGGCATCGGCGCCGAACCCTTTTCGCAGCCAGGCGTAGAACGCCAGGTAGCCGTGCGGCGGCACCAGATCGGGGCTGTGATAGGTCTCCTTGGGATCGATGTTGTAGCCGCGCGCCGGCTGGATGCCGACCGCGACGTTGCCGAGCAGAAGCGCCGGAACGGCGAAGGTTCCACGCTGTTGCTGATAAAACGGATCAGCTTGCGGCTCACCCCAGCGCTGAAGAACTTGATTCTGAATCTGAACTGACAGGGATTCGAAGAAGTCTTTGTATTGACTCAACAAAATCGCTTCACGGACGATTCTTCGGCCAACGCCCGCATTGGTCGGCCCTTGCTGAAGCTCACGCATCAGCGCACCGGCCTCCGCCGGAATTTCGCCGACTTCGTAGCCCTCGCGGGCCAGCGCGCGCAGTACTTCGATCGTGCCCGCGGGTGTGTCGAGACCGACGCCGTTGCCCAGCCGGCCGTCGCGGTTCGGGTAGTTGGCCAATACCAGCGCGACCTTGCGCGCTGCTGGCCGTTTAGCGCGCAAGCGCGCCCAGTTAGCTGCCAGATCGGCCACGAAGTCGACGCGGTCGGCGGTCGGCTCATGGGTGACGATGTTGGCCTGGGTGCGCTCGTCGTGGCGTTCGGCGTTCTTGAACGCGATGGCCCGCGACAGCACCCGCCCGTCCACCTCCGGCAGCGCCACGTTCATCGCCAGATCGCGCGCGGTCAGCCCCTGCGCCGCCTCCCGCCACTGCGCCTCGCTCGTGCCCGCCAGCACCA
Organism: Rhizobiaceae bacterium; assembly: GCA_028281105.1. GTDB lineage: Bacteria > Pseudomonadota > Alphaproteobacteria > Rhizobiales > Rhizobiaceae > JANQKQ01. The sequence continues at coordinate 34,951 of JANQKQ010000004.1, read as the reverse complement.
CTTGCAGTACCAGCGTGCCGCCCTCGTCCAGCACCGTGCCGGTGTGCTCGCCGGCGATCGACGACACCGCGAAGCCGGTGGCGTTGAGCACCACATCGGGATTGGTCTGGGCGAAAATCGTGCGCACCGTCTCCGCCGACACCGGGTCCTTCAGGCTGGTGACGAACACCGGCAAAGCGTTGAGGCCGCGTTCATCGAGCGCAGCAACCATCGCCTCGATCGGCGCCAGGCCGCCGGACTGCACCAGCGCGCGATAGAAGGTGATCGCGGTGACCGGACGACCCGCGCGCCAGTGGGGGGCGATCGCGTCGAGCGTGCACACCCCCTCGCCCGGCCACCAGCATCCCGCCTTGATCAGCGGCGCGGCGCCGGCCGGCTCGTCGGCCTCGCCCAGCAGGTGGGCGCAATAGGCCAGGAAACCGGCAGCGTTGTCCGGCCCGCCGTGCAGCAGATATTGCCAAAGCCGGTCGCAGTGGTTCGGCTCCAGCGTGCAGAAGCGGGCGAGCGCGGGGTCGGGCCGGTCGTCGCCGGGCAAGACTGCCAGCCGGACGCCTTCCTTCTTCGCCGTCGCCGCCAACGCTTCCAGCCCATATGACCAGTAGCTCTCGCCACCCAGCAGCCGCACCACCGCCAGCCGGGACCGGGCGATCGTACACTCGCAGTAGACGTCCACGGACATGGGGTGGGAAAGCTGCAGCAGGTTGGCGAGCCGCAGCGATGGCCCCGCGCCGTCGCCATGAGCGGCGGCGAGCGCCGCCAGCTCGGTGTCGGCGGCCGACAGGAACACGATGTCCGCCGGCGACTGACCCAGATCGATCGCTTCGTCGGCGTCGGCGAGCGTTCCTTTCTGGGCCAGCAGCAGATGCATGGGCTCAGGCGAACAGCGCGCGCGCCGCGCCGGTGATCGCGTCGCGGTCGAAGCCTGATTCGCCGATCACCACCAGCCGGCTCGCCACCGGTTCGTCTTTGCGCCAGTCGCGGTCGTAATAGTGATCGACCCGCGAGCCCACCGCCTGGACCACCAGCCGCATCGGCTTGCCGGAGACCGCGACGAACCCCTTCAGCCGCAGGATGTTGTGCTCGGCGATCAGCGCCGCGAGCCCGTCGGCAAGCGCGTGGGCGTCTTGCGCAACGCCGGCGTCGACGACGAAGCTGTCGAAATCGTCGTGGTCGTGATCTTCCTCGCCTGCAAGCTGGTGATGCGACTTGCGATTGTCGAGATCGGCTTCGCTGGCCGCGCCCATCCCCAGCAGCACGTCCGCCGGCAGCGACCCATGTTCCGCGCGCACCAGCTTCACCGAGCGGTTCACCTGGCCGCCGATTTGCGCTTGCACTTCGTCCAGGTTCTTGCCCGTCACCAGGTCGGATTTATTCAGCACGATCAGATCGGCGCAGGCGATCTGATCCTCGAACAGTTCCTCGAGCGGGCTTTCGTGATCGAGCGCCTCGTCGGCGGCGCGCTGTTCGGCCACCCGTTCTTCATCGTGCGCGAACCGACCGTCGGCGACGGCGCGCGCGTCGATCACGGTGACCACGCCGTCGACGGTTACCTGCTCGCGAATTTCCGGCCAGTTGAAGGCGTTGACCAGCGGCTGCGGCAGCGCCAGACCGGAGGTTTCGATGACGATGTGATCGGGCCGGGCCTCGCGCTCCAGCAGGCTGGTCATCGTCGGCACGAAATCGTCGGCCACCGTGCAGCAGATGCAGCCGTTTGCGAGTTCGACGATATCGTCTTCGCTGCACGTTTCATCGCCGCAGCCTTTGAGCACCTCACCGTCCACGCCCAGGTCCCCGAACTCGTTGATGATCAGCACGATGCGCCGGCCGTTGGCGTTGGCCAGCAGATGGCGGATCAGCGTGGTCTTGCCGGCGCCGAGAAAGCCGGTGATCACGGTTGCGGGTATCTTGTTGAGTTCCATGTTCGACTTCCCTTTTTGCCGCCTATCGCGGCTTCAACCTGGTCGCCAGGCCGGCGGTGACGAAGTAGACCTCGTCCGCAATCCCGGCCACCGCCTGGTGCAACAGCCCGGCATGGTCGCGAAACGCGCGTGCCAGCTCGTTGTCCGGCACGATGCCCTGTCCCACCTCGTTGGAAACCAGCACCACAGGCCCCTCCACCCTGTCGAGAGCCGCCGCCAGCGCGGCGCACGCACCGTCGACATCGGCCCCGGCCGCTATCACATTGCTCAGCCACAGGGTCAGGCAGTCGACCAGAACGGCGCGGTCCGGCGCGGCTTCGCGGGCCAATGCGGCGGCCAGCTCGATCGACTCTTCGACCGTAGTCCATTCATCGCCACGCCGGGCGCGATGGCGCGCGATGCGCGCCGTCATCTCCTCATCGCCCGCCTGCCCGGTCGCCAGATACACCGGGACCAGGCCGCTTTGCGCAACGAGATCCTCGGCGAAGCCGCTCTTGCCCGAGCGCGCGCCGCCCAGGACCAAGGTGAGCGCGCCCAGTGTGCCGTCGGCCGCCATCAGGCGCGCCCCGCCTGGGCGGTGGCGAATGCGCCGTCCGGCACGCCGGCGATGAACGCCGCGGGCAAAACGCGGATCAGCATGGAGCTGGCCCTTTGGTCGAGCCCCTACCCTATCGGCAGGGAGCGGGTATCGCGCGAGAGGTGTCGTACGCCGTGGTGAAGCGCTGGCCGGCGTGTCGCGTAAGGGCGAGGGATGACTGGGTGAGCATGACAACCTCCGTGTTGCTCTTGATCGTCTCGCGCACCGGAAGCGCCGGCGCGCCTAACGGCAGGTCTCCTGGCTCACGGCTCGAACGGTCCCGATCCCCTTCCCGCGGCGTCAAAGCCGCAGTGGCACTCGATCGGACCCTCGCCGCAATACAGTCGCGGGGTCGGCCAGGTTACAAGCCCCCTGTTTGGGTCGGCTTGGCCTGTTCCCTTTTCATCCCGTGGGCCTTGGGCCCGTTTCGGGAACCGTTGTGTTTTCGGTTTTACCGGACGGTTTCGATCCGCGTCAATCGGTTTGCGACGTCGACGCGACCGGCGACGCCAGCGCCAGCAGCTCGTCCATGTTGAGATGGGATTCGAGCTGCCCGGCCAGTTCGTCGAGCGCGGTTTCCACCGTGTCGCGGTACGAAACCCGCCCGCCGACACCCCCAAGCGACGCCAGTAGCGCGGCGCGGTATTCATCGGCCGTGAACAGCCCGTGCAGGTAGCAGCCGCGCACCAGCCCGTCGGCGGAAATCGCGCCGTCCGGGCGCCCGTCCAACATCAGCATCGGCCGGGCGCAGTCCGGGCCGTCCGTGCGGCCAAGGTGAATCTCGTAACCTTCCAGGTCAACGCCAAACTCAGCCGAGCGCGCCGACGTGGTTCGAACGGTTTTTCCGTCGACCAGTTCGGTCTCTACATCCAGCAGGCCGAGGCCGACCGTCTGCCGCGCGCCGCCTTCGATGGCGTCGGGGTCTCGGATCACGGTGCCCAGCATCTGATAGCCGCCGCACAGGCCGATCACCGGTCTGCCCGCGCGCGCATGGGCGACGACCTGCTCGGCCCAGCCCACCCGCCGCATCTCGTCCATGTCGGCGATCGTCGCCTTGGAGCCCGGCAGCACGATCAGGTCGGCATCGCCAGGAATCGGTTCGCCCTTGGCGACCATGACCAGTTGCACCTCAGGCTCGGCGCGCAGGGGATCGAGATCATCGAAATTGGCGATCCGGCCGATCGCCGGTACGGCGATCTTGATGCGGCCGCCGCCGGTCGACATGCGATCGAGGGCCACCGAATCCTCCGCCGGCAGCGCCCGCACCACGTCGAGCCACGGCAATACGCCATAGGATCGCCAGCCGGTGAACCCGGTGATGGCGGCAAGCCCGTCGTCAAACAGGGAAACATCGCCGCGAAACTTGTTGATGACGAAACCGGCGATCCGGCCGCGGTCCTCATCCGGTAGGATCGTGTGGGTGCCGACGATCGACGCGATCACCCCGCCCCGATCGATGTCGCCGACCAGGATCACCGGCACGCCCGCGCGCTGCGCGAAGCCCATGTTGGAAATGTCGCCGGCGCGCAGGTTGATCTCGGCGGGCGAGCCGGCGCCTTCGACCAACACCAGGTCGGCGCGCTCGGCCACCTTGGCGAAACTTTCCATGACCGCGCCGAGAAGCTCGCCCTTCATCGCCTGGTAGTCGCGCGCGCGTTTGGCGCCGACGACACGGCCTTGGACGACCAGCTGCGCGCCACCGTCCGACTGCGGCTTGAGCAAAACAGGGTTCATATGGATGGTCGGCTCGATGCCGCAGGCAAGCGCTTGGAGATGCTGGGCGCGGCCGATCTCGCCGCTGCCGCCGTCATCGCCGAGCGCCACGGCCGCGTTGTTCGACATGTTCTGGGGCTTGAACGGGGCGACCGCGATACCACGCCGCTTCGCCGCCCGGCACAGGCCGGCCACCAGCACCGTCTTGCCCACGTCCGAGCCGGTGCCCTGGAACATCAGCGCGCGCGTCATCGAATATGCCTTAGGCTGCCCGGTTCATATGCACCTTCCGCCATCCACCTCCAGCACCACGCCGGTGATGAAGTCCGCCTCGTCGGAGGCCAGATAGATCGCAGCGTTGGCGATGTCGCGCGGGGTGGAGAAGCGGCCCAGCGGAATCGTGGCGGCGAACTTCGCCCGCAGTTCCGGCGTGTCGGGGGCGCCCATGAACGTCTCCAGCAGGCCGGTCGCGCCGATCACCGGGGCGATGCAGTTGACGCGGATGTTGTCGTCGGCCAGCTCCACCGCCATCGACTTGGAAACCAGGTTCACCGCCGCCTTCGATGCATTGTACCAGGCGAGTCCCGGGCGCGGTCGCAGCCCGGCGGTCGAGCCGATATTGATGATCGAGCCGCCACCGGCCTCGCGCATCAGCGCAATGACCGCCTGCGCCATGCGATAGATCGACTTGACGTTGACATCGAACACCCGGTCGTAATCGGCCTCGCCCACCTCAAGCATCGGCTGGTTGCGGTGGGAGAAGCCGGCATTGTTGACCACGATGTCGACCGAGCCGAACGCCTCATTCGCCGCGCCGACCGCCATCGTCAAATCGTCGGCGCAAGTAACGTCGCAGGACCGGGCGATGGCGCGCTCGCCGATCTCGCCGGCCACTTCGTTCGCACCGTCCTCGTTCAGGTCGGCGATCAGCACGTTTGCGCCCTCGCTGGCGAAGGCTTCCGCGATGCCGCGGCCGAAGCCGGACGCCGCGCCGGTGACGATCGCCGATTTTCCCTCAAGTCGCATGCGCTTGTCCTCCGCGTTCTCTCAATGGGCGGCCAGAAACTCTTCAACCTCGCTTCGGCTCGGGATGCCGGCCCGGCCGCCGAAGCGGGTGCATTTGATCGCGGCTGTAGCGTTGGCGAAGCGGATCGCATCCGGTTCGCCCATCCCCTCGCCCAATGCGAGCGCGAACGCGCCGTGCCACACATCGCCGGCGCCCAGGGTATCGACCACATCGAGCTCGAATGCCGGCACGTGGCCGGAACCGGCCTTGTCGGCCCACCATACGCCGCTGGCTCCATCGGTCACGCAGACCCAGTTGCCGTGTTCGCCGGCGAGCCGGGCGACGAAGCCGGCCGGGGTTTCGCCGTCGCGCAGGCCGTGATCACGCATGCCCTGGGCCGAGAACGCGGCATGGCTGGCCGTGGCGAGCGCCGGCCCGCACCCTGCGATCGGCGCCTCGGCATCCAGTACGCAGGGCATACCGCGCTCGACGGCAATCCGCGCCAGCGCGTTGGCGCCGGCCGGCCAGCGGGTGTCGGCCAGCAGCGCCGATATGCCCGCCGGAGGCGGATCGGGTATCCAGTCCGGATCGTCCGGCAGATCGGGGTCGCGGTAGGCGATGATCATGCGTTCGCCGGCCTTGTCGACCAGCACCGCCGAAACCGGCGAACGCGCCCCGTCATAGCGCTGCACGTGGGAACAGTCGACACCCTCGCCCTGCAATGCCGAAACGATCATGTCCCCAGTCGGATCGCGCCCCAACCGCGTGCCCAGCATCGCCGCGCCGCCGAGCCGGGCGACCGCCACCGCGGCGTTGGCCGCACAACCGCCGCCGACCGACGTGAAGTCTTTCGCAAGGTACTTGTCCGGCTGAGCCGGAAACTCGTCCAGCGAAAAGACCATGTCCTGGACCGCGACGCCGACGCATAAAACACCCGCCATGGCCGCCTTACCCATGCTCTCGGGACTGGCGCGCGCTCACGTCAGCACCCCGTCCTGACGCAGCCGTTCGATCTCGTCGGGCCCGTACCCGGCGCCGGCAAGCACGTCCTCGGTGCTCTGGCCGGTGGCCACGGCAGCCGCCGGCACGGGCGCAGGCGAACGCGAACAGCGCGGCGCAGGCGCGGCCTGGCGCACTCCGTCGATCTCGATCAAGCCGCCGCGCTCCATCGTGTGCTCGAACAGGGCGGCCTCCTCCCAATCCAGCACAGGCGCAACGCAGGCATCGCCGCCGGCAAAGATGTCCACCCATTCATCGCGGGTCTTGTCCTTGAACACCCGCACCATCGCATCGGCCATATCCGGCCACTCGCCGGGGTTCATCTGGTTCGCTTTGAACGTCTGTGGCAAGCCGGCTTTGTCCACCAGTTCGGCGAAGAACTGCGGCTCCAGCGGGCCGACGGCGAGATACTTGCCATCCGCAGTCTCGTAGCAGCGATAGAACGGCGCCGCGCCATCGAGCAGGTTGGCCTCGCGCGCATTGCTCCACAGACCTCCCGCCAGCATGCCGTGCTGCAACCCCATCATGGCCTGGACCCCGTCGACCATGGCCGCGTCCACCACCTGCCCCTTGCCGGACGTCTGGCGCTCGACCAGCGCCGCCAGCACGCCGAACAGCAGGAACATGGTGCCACCGCCGTAATCGCCCACCAGATTGAGCGGCGGGCTCGGCGGCTCGCCACTCTTACCCATAGCATTGAGCGCGCCGGTCACCGCGATATAGGTCAGATCATGGCCGGCGGTGCGCGACAGCGGACCTTCCTGGCCCCACCCGGTGATGCGGCCGTAGACCAGCCGCTCGTTGACGGCCGCACATTCGTCCGGTCCCAGACCGAGCCTTTCCATCACGCCCGGGCGGAACCCCTCGATCAACGCGTCGGCGGATGCGATCAGCTTCAAGGCCACCTGCCGGCCTTCGGCCGATTTCAGATCGAGCGCGACCGAGCGCTTGCCCCGGCGGTTCGGGTCTTTTGAGAAATCCTGTCCCGAGCGCCGGTCGAGCACGACCACGTCGGCGCCCTGGTCGGCCAGCAGTTGTCCGGCCAGCGGACACGGTCCGATGCCCGCCATCTCGATCACGCTGAGGCCAGCAAGCGGTCCCATTGCAGGCCGGTCAGGGCAGCCGGATGGCGCCGTCGAGGCGAATGGCTTCGCCGTTGAAATACGGGTTCTCGACGATCGTGCGCGCCAGTTCGCCATATTCGGACGGCTTGCCCAGCCGCCTGGGGAAGGTGACGTCCTCGGCCAGCTTGTCGCAGACCTCCTTGCCCAACCCCTCGAACAGCGGAGTGAGGAACAGGCCCGGTGCAATGGCGCATACCCGGATGCCATAGAACGCCAGGTCGCGGGCGATCGGCAGCGTCATGCCGACGATGCCGCCCTTCGACGCGGAATAGGCCACCTGCCCCTTCTGCCCGTCGAAGGCGGCGACCGAGGCGGTGTTGATGATGACGCCGCGCTCCCCGTCGTCATTAGGCTCGTTGTCGGCCATGCGCTCGGCCGCCAGCCGCAGCACGTTGAACGTGCCGACCAGGTTGATGTCGATCACCGATTTGAACAGCTTAAGCGGATGCGGGCCGTCCTTGCCCATGGTCTTCATCGCCACGCCGATGCCGGCGCAGTTGACGCAGATGTCGATCCGGCCATGCGCGGCAACCGCCGCGTCCATCGCGGCGATGATGCTGGCTTCATCGGTGACGTCGGCCTTGTGGAAGCTCACCGTCCCGCCCAGTTCGGCGGCGACCTTGTTGCCGCGTTCCTCGTTGAGATCGAAGATCGCCGCCCGGGCTCCACCGGCAACGAAATTGCGCACCGTCGCCTCTCCCAGCCCCGAGGCACCCCCGGTGACCACCGCCACCGCATTTTCGATTTTCACGTCCACTCACTCCGCTTTGCTAATCGTTTGGCCGCACGTTCGGCCAAAGCCGGGCGGATGGCAAGCGCGGAATCTTCGCAGACGCTCGCGCGGACACCACCTGCCCAAATCCACCGCGTCATCCTCGCCCTTGTGGCGAGGATCTAACCCCGTTGCCGATGGGTCGTAGTGGTGGCTGGGTGTTTAGATCCTCGGGACAAGCCCGAGGTTGACGCAGTAGGGAGTGGCGCCGCCCCTTGATCGCTCCCCTCACCGCCCCTTCCACGCCGGATCGCGCTTCTCCGCGAACGCGTTGAAACCCTCCAGCATGTCGTCGCTGGAATACAGCGTGTCGACCGTGGCGAACTGGCGTTTGGTGATGCGGTTGAGCGCGTCCTGGAACTTCATGTCTTCGGCCTCGCGCACCACCTCCTTGATCGCCGCGAACACCAGCGGCGGGCCGGATGCCAGGTGTCGCGCCAGCTCCCACGCGCGCGCGCTCAAGTCCGCCGCCGGCACGATCTCATTGACAAAGCCCCAGCGATGCGCCTCCTCTGCATCCAGCCAACGGCCGGTGAGCAGCATGTCCATGGCGATGTGATAGGGAATGCGCTTGGGCAGCTTGATCGAGGCGGCGTCCGCCACCGTGCCCGAGCGGATCTCCGGCAGCGCGAAGGTGGCGTGATCGGCGGCCAGGATCAGGTCCGCCGACAGCGCGATCTCCAGCCCGCCGCCGCAGCAGATGCCGTTCACCGCCGCGATCACCGGCTTGTTGAGGCCCGGCAGTTCCTGCAACCCGCCGAAGCCGCCGACGCCGTAATCGCCGTCGACCGCGTCGCCGCCGGCCGCGGCCTTCAGATCCCAGCCGGGACAGAAGAACTTCTCTCCGGCGGCCGTGACGATGGCGACGCGCAGATCGTCATCGTCGCGAAATTCGCGAAAGGTCTCGCCCATCACCCGGCTGGTCGCCAGGTCGATCGCATTGGCCTTCGGCCGGTCGATGACGACTTCCAGAACCCCGTCCTCGCGACGGGTCTTGATCGGTTCGCCCATGGCGGTCACCTCCTCATTCGGATCAACGCGTCCACCGCCACCGCCTTGCCGGGCAGCGCCAGCAGCGGGTTGATCTCCACTTCCTCTATCGTTCGGGCCCGTTCGGCAACGAACCGGGCCACCGCATCGCAAGCGTCTACGACTGCCTCAAAATCGGCCTGCGGCCGGCCGCGATAACCGGCCAGCAGCCGCGCCACTTTCAGACCCTTGATCTTTTCGCCGAGCCGGTCGCGATCGAGCGGCAGCAACACGCTTATCGTATCTTCGATGAGCTCCGCCAGCACCCCTCCGGCGCCCACGCTCATCACGAAGCCGTGGGCCGGGTCGCGCACGACGCCGACCAGCAGTTCGGCCACCGTGCCCTCGATCATCTGCTCGACCAGCAGCGGCCCGCCCAACTTCTCCAGCTGCGCGCGGGCGGCCAGCAGTTCGTCAACGCCCGTGAGACCGACGCGCACCGCGCCGGCCTCGCTTTTATGCGCGGGCCCCAGCGCCTTGAGCACGAGGGGATAGCCGATCGCCTCGCCGGCTTCGCGCAACTCGGCCGCGTGGGACACGGTTCGCGCTTCGGGCACGCTTACGCCGAATGCCGCCAGCATCGCCTTGGCCTCGGCCTCGTCTATCAGCTCGACCGACCCCTGCCCCACCGCCTGCACGGGCAATGTCGGCTCCGGCGCCGGCCGCCGCCAGACCCGGGCGATGCCGTGCGCCGTTTCGATGGCCGTCAGCGCCTCGTCGATCCCCTGGAAGCAGACAATCGACTTCTCCGCCAGCCGGGCCGCAATGTCCTCGGGCATCGCCTCCGGCACCACCGAGACCAGACCGGCCCGGCCACCGGTCTCATCGATCGCCCGGCCCAGCGCCTCGATGATGCACATCCAGTCGCCCGGATCGCAACGGTCGGCGCGCGGAAAATCGACGGCCAGCAGGGTCATATCGACCCCGCCCGACAACATAGCGGCGAAGGTCGCCGCCATGGCATCCTCGTCGCCCCAGATATAGGTGTGGTAGTCCAGCGGATTGGCGAGCGCGACGCGCGGCCCGAGAACCGAGCGCAACGCGCGTGTCTGCCGTTCGCCCAGTTCGCCGAATACCAGGTCGCGGCCTTCCGCTGCGTCGGCAACCAGGCTCGCCTCGCCGCCGGAACAGCTGATCGAGGCGATGGAATTGCCGGCGAGCGGCCCATGCACGTCCAGCAGCTTGAGCGTCTCGAGAAAGGCTGGAACCGAATGCACCCGGCCCACGCCCGCCCTTTCGAACAGCGCGTCGGCTCCCGCATCGCTGCCGGCGAGCGAGGCGGTATGGGACAGGGTGGTCGCCTGCGCGGCCTCGCTGCGGCCGACTTTGAGCGCCACCACCGGCTTGCCCAGATCGCGCGCGCGGCCCGCCATCGCCTCGAAGGCGCGGATGTCGCCGACGCCTTCGATGTGCAGGCCGAGCGCGGTGACGCGATCGTCCTCCAGCGCCGCCATGGCGAGGTCGGCCAGGCCCACCTGCGCCTGGTTGCCGGCGGTGATCATGTAGGCGATCGGCAGGGCACGCGCCTGCATGGTCATCGAGATCGCGATGTTCGACGACTGGGTGAAAATCGCCACGCCGTGCTCGACTGGCACGGCCCCGTGCTGATCCGGCCATAGCGCGGCGCGATCCAGGCAGTTGATGAAGCCGTAGCAGTTGGGGCCCAGAACAGCCATGTCGCCGGCCGCATCGATCAGCGCGGCCTGCGCCGCCGCGCCGCCGGCCTGCTCGCCCTCGCTCTCGGCAAAGCCGGAGGCAAAACATACCGCGCCGCCCGCGCCCATGGCCGCCAACGCGCGCACCACGTCGGCGCTGGCCTCCCGGTTAACGCCGACGAATACCGCGTCCGGTGGTTCCGGCAGGTCCTCGACGCGCGCGAACGATGCCAGCCCATGCACTTCGCGTCCGTGCGGGTTCACCGGCCACAGCTCGCCATCAAAGCCGATGCGCCGGCACTGCTCGACCACGTTGGCCGCCCATCGCCCGCCGACCGCCGCGATCGAGCGCGGGCGCAGCAGGCGGGAGAGATCGCGGCCGGCCACCTAGAGTCCTTCCATCTGCTCGGCATACTCGCCGACAGCCTGCTCGCCGCGCGGCGTGATCGCGTAGATGCCCTTGTCGACCCGCTCGAACCAGCCGTAATGGTCGTCGGCCATCAGCCGCCGCGCGTTCGGCACATCGGTCGCGGCGGCCACCTGCGAAGCCTTGGTCGGCCCGTTCTCATGCAACAGCTTCAGGCATTTGAGCGCGTCCTGGCGATAGGCGGTGACCCGCTTGCCCACCGCCATTCCGCCGGGGTTGGGGTCGCCCACCCGCCGGGCGAACTCGCGCAGCAGCCGCTCTTTCCTCGCCTTCGACTGGCGCGGCGCGTAGGGTGCGGGATCGAGATGCACCTCGGCGAACCGGTCGCGCAACCGCACCGTGATCAGCCCCAGCCCCAGCCGCCGGCACAGGGTCTTGTTCGCCATCAAGGACTTCTGGAACGGTCTCCCGGTCCCGCGCGGCACCGCCACATAGACCGTATCGGTGACCTTCAATCGCTCGATCGCCTGGTGGAACAGGGCGAGCGAGAACCCGGTCTTCAACTCTACGATCACCGGCGGCTCGTCGTCTCGCACCGCGACGATGTCGGCCGGACCGACCTCGCCCTTGACCTGATAGCCCTGGGCTTGAAGCAGGGCTTTCACCGGTTCGTACAGGTCGGTCTCGGCGAGGTTCGCGGCCATCGGTTCGCTGCGCCCTTCACGCTCCCAGCGGCCGCAGCAGCGCGCGCGAGATGATGTGGCGCTGGATTTCCGAAGTGCCCTCCCAGATGCGCTCGATGCGCGCATCGCGCCAGATGCGCTCCAGCGGCAATTCGTCCATCAGCCCCATGCCGCCGTGGATCTGGATCGCCTCGTCGGCGACCATGGCCAGCATCTCGGTCGCCTTCAGCTTCGCCATCGCCATGTCGGCGTCGCTGGCCTGACCCTGATCGTATTTCCAGCCGGCCTCCCACACCATCAGCTCGGCGGCCTTGAGTTCGGTGGCCATGTCGGCGAGCTTGAACGAAACCCCCTGGAACTTGCCGATCGGCTGGCCGAACTGCTCGCGCTCGGCGGCCCACCGGACCGACGCATCGAGCGCGCGCTCGGCCCGACCCAGACAGGTGGCGGCCACCTGCAGCCGCGTGGCGCCGAGCCAGGAATTGGCCACCTCGAAGCCCTGGTCGACCTCGCCGAGCACCGAGTCGGCCGGCAGCCGGCAATCGTCGAACTCCAGGATCGAGTTGGTGTAGCCGCGATGGGAGACATTGGTGTAGCCGTCGCGCACCGTGTAGCCGGGATGGCCGGTGTCGGCGAAGAACGCAGTGATGCGCTTGCGCGGCCCGCGCGGGGTGTCGTCCTCGCCGGTTGCCATGAACACGATGGCGAAGTCGGCCACGTCGGCGTGGGAGATGAAGTGCTTGGTGCCGTTGAGCACCCAGTCGTCGCCGTCGCGCACCGCCGACGCCTTCATGCCACGCAGGTCCGAGCCGGCGCCCGGCTCGGTCATCGCCAGGCAGTCGGACTTCTCACCACGCACGCAGGGCAGCAGGTACTTCTCCTTCTGCGCCGGCGTGCCGGCGAGCAGGATGTTGGAAGGCCGCGCCACGCAGTTCCAGTGCAGCGCGTAGTTGGTCCGCCCCAACTCCTTTTCATAGAGCAGCCACGTCAGCGTATCGAGCCCGGCGCCGCCCACCTCCTCGGGCATGTTGGCGGCGTAGAGCCCGGCCTCGATCGCCTTGGCTTTCAGTTCGGCGGCCAGTTCCGGGCGCAGCACTCCGGTGCGCTCGATTTCCGCCTCATGCGGAACCAGTTCGTTTTCCACGAACGCCCGCGTGGTCTCCACGATCATCCGCTGCTCGTCGGTGAGCGAGAAATCCATTGTCTTCAGCCCTCCTGTTCGATCGCGTCGGCTAACTGGGCCAGCGACGTGAAGTGCCAGTCAGGTTTGGTCACTGCATCCGGCTGCGGCGTCGCACCGAAACCGGCCCGGCCGGCCCGGCGCTCGATCCAACAGGTGGCATAGCCCAGCCGGGCGGCAACGCCGATGTCATGATATTGGCTTTGCGCCACATGCAGCGTGTCGGCAAGCCCAAATCCGTGAACGGCCTGCCGGCCGCGGCAATAGGCGAATACCTGCGGGTCCGGCTTGTTGACGCCGACATCCTCGCAGGTCACCGCATCGTCGAACGGATCGCCCAGCGTTTTGCTCATCTGGCCCAACGCCCAGTTGTCGGCGTTGGTCAGCGCCACCAGCCGAAACCGCCGACCCAACCGGCCCAGCGCCTCGACGCTGTCGGTGAAAGCCGGCCAATCCGAGATCGAGGCGCGAAATCCGTCCGCCTCGCCACCATCATGCGGCAGGCCGAGCCGGTCCGCCATGCGCCGATAGACGGGCGCCAGCATCTGGGTGAACGGCAGGTGCGGCGCGTCTTTGTGTTGCTCACCCTCCGCCTCGCCGAACGCGGCCAGGATCGCGTCCTGCGAAAGTTCGAGACCGGCGCCGCGAGCAAGCGGCCGCACATAGCCCAGGATGCCCGCCTCGAAATCGATCAGCGTGCCGATCACGTCGAACGTCAACAGGCGAAAGCTGGAAAGCGTCCGATCCATCGCCCGATCACCTCTTTTGCCCGACCGCCCGGCCGATGCCTTCTGGCACGGGGAGCTTGGCATGCAGCGCCATCACTTCGGCCAGCTTCGCCGCTACATGCGCCGCCGGCTCGCTGGTCGAGCGGGTCTCCAGGGACACGTGCAGCAGCAAGTGCTCGCCGGTCGCGAGCAGGCCGCCGTCGCGATGGAACAGCTTGTGGAACAGGTGCATCTTCTTGCCGCCGGCGTCGATCAGCTGCGTCAGCGCGACAATCGGTTCGTTGACGCGCACCTCGTCCAGGTGGCGGATGTGGGTCTCGACGGTGAAGAACGAGTTGCCGGTGGCGATATAGTCGGCGTCAACCCCCATCATCCGCATGAAGGCGTCGGTGGCATCGCCGAAGCACTGCAGATAGCGCGCCTCGTTCATGTGGTTGTTGTAGTCGGTCCAGTCCGGCGGCACGGTGCGCTCCAGGGTGGTGACCGGCTGCGAGAAGTCCACCGCGTCGCTCTTGGCCGCGCCAGAATCGAACAGCTTGGCCTCGTAGGCGGCCAGCGTGTTGCCCGCCCCCCATTCGTTGGCTTTGAGCGCCTGCATGATCGCGATCAGATTGTCGTCGCGAATGCGCTCCAATTCTCGAATGGAGTGGCCGCCCGACTGGGCATCTGACTGGCTGGCTATGGTTTCCACGAGCGCTTCGTTCAGATCGGGCACGTCCATCAGCTTGGTCCACGGCCAGGCGAGCGCCGGGCCGAACTGGTCGAGGAAATGGCGCATGCCCGCCTCCCCGCCGGCGATGCGGAAGGTCTCGAAAATCCCCATCTGCGCATAGCGCAGGCCGAAGCCGTAGCGCACCGCGTCGTCGATCTCCTCGGTGCTGGCGATGCCGTCATTGACCAGCCACAACGCCTCGCGCCACATCGCTTCCATCAGCCGGTCGGCGACGAACGCATCGATCTCCTTCTTGATGTGCAGCGGATGCATGCCCATCCCGGCGAAGATCGCCTTGGCGCGCTCGATCGCCTCAGACGCGGTCTTCTCCCCGCCCACCAGTTCCACCAGCGGCAGCAGGTAGACCGGGTTGAAAGGGTGCGCGACCAGGAAGCGGGCCGGATGGGCCATTTCCGCCTGCAGGTCGGTGGGCAGCAGGCCGGAGGTGGATGAGGCGATCAGCGCGCCCTCGTCCGCCGCCGCCTCGATCTCCGAGTAAACCTTGCGCTTAAGCTCCAGCCGCTCCGGCACCGCCTCGATGATCAACTGCGCGCCCGCGACTGCCTCGTCGATGGTTCCGCACAGCCGCCACTCCCCCTTGCCGCCGCGCGCGGCCATGGTGAGCTTCGCGTAGGCGCGCTCGGCGTTGGCGAACACGGCTTCGAGCTTGTCGTGTGCGTCGGGGGCGGGATCGAACACGGCGACCTCGACGCCGTTCTCGATCAGCCGGGCCACCCACCCCGCACCGATCACGCCACCGCCGATCACGGCTGCTTTGGAGGGGGTCATTGACAAACCTCGATGCTGGGATTCCCCCCACCCCTAACCCCTCCCCACCAGGGGGAGGGGAACTTGGGCCGTGCCACCTTCCCGGTCGTCATCCTCGGGCCTGTCCCGAGGATCCAACCACCCATCCACCGCCACAGCATATCGCCGATCGCATTAGATCCTCGCCACAAGGGCGAGGATGACGCCGTGGGTTTGGGCAAAGGCGTTGCCCCACGACCTTCCCTTCCCCTTGTGGGGAGGGATTGAGGGTGGGGGTCAAAAGCGTGAGAAAGCATATCGCGACACATCGTTCTCAAGCCACCCGCTTCATCAGTCCCAACTTCTCCCGCACCGCCTGCGGCCCGATCACCGTGGAACCGAGATTCTCGACAATGCTCACCGCCCGCTCCACCAACTGCGCGTTGGTGGCGAGTTCGCCCTTGCCGAGCCACAGATTGTCCTCCAGCCCGACGCGCACATTGCCGCCGGCCAGCACGGCGGCGGCCACATAGGCCATCTGGTGACGGCCCAGCGAGAACGCCGACCAGGTCCAGTTGGATGGCACGTTATTGACCATGGCCATGAAGGTGTTGAGATCGTTGGGCGCGCCCCAGGGAACGCCCATGCACAACTGCACCAGCGCGTCGTCGGCGAGCACGCCCTCCTTGACCAGTTCCTTGGCGAACCACAGATGGCCGGTGTCGAATGCCTCGATCTCCGGCTTGACGCCCAGCTCGGTCATCATTGCGCCCATGGCGCGCAGCATGCCCGGCGTGTTGGTCATCACATAGTCGGCCTCGGCGAAATTCATGGTGCCACAGTCGAGCGTGCAGATTTCCGGCAGGCACTGGCGCACATGCTCCATGCGCTCGGCTGCGCCCACCATGTCGGTTCCGGCGACCGGCGGCAAAGGCTTCTCGGTGCCGCCCAGCACCAGATCACCGCCCATGCCAGCGGTGAGGTTGAGCACGCAATCGGTGTCGGCATCGCGGATTCGGTCAGTGACCTCGCGATAGAGCGCGACATCACGCGCCGGCGCGCCGGTCTCGGAGTCACGCACGTGGCAGTGCACGATCGCCGCGCCGGCCTTGGCCGCGTCGATAGCGGCTTCAGCGATCTGCTGCGGCGAGCGCGGCACGTGCGGGCTGCGGTCCTGGGTCGAACCCGATCCGGTCACGGCACAGGTGATGAACACCTCTTTGTTGGGGGCAAGCATGATCTCCTCCATTCAGCGCGAGCATGGCGAACCGAACAGGCGGGCAATAGACGTTTCGCGAAAAAAAATCGACCGTTTGCGAAGCGGCGCGGTTTCGCGCGTCCGTTCGGGTTCGCCATGCGCCTTCAGCGCAGGAACGGCTCGCCGGCCATGGTCTCGGGAACCGTCACGCCCATGCGCGTCAGCAGGGTCGGCGCCAGTTGCAACTGATCGAGTGCCGCGTCCTCGCCCGGTCCCTCGCCGCCGCCGAACCAGTACACCGCGAAATCCTGCATGTCTTCCCCGGCCCCGCCATGATGACCGCGTTCGCTCTGGCCGTGATCGGCGGTCACCATCACCTCGTAACCGCTATCGCGCCACCGGCGGATGAACGGCGCCAACATGGCGTCCATCTTGAAACAGCCGATGTCCATCTCGTGGCAATCGTGGCCGTAGCGATGGCCGAGACTGTCCAGCGTGCAGGTGTGCAGCAGTCCGTAGTCGACCTCGTAGCGCAGTGCCAGCGAGGTCAGCGTCGCGAACAGATCCACGTCGCTGGGCGTCATCTGGTTGATGCGGTTGTCGTAGCCGGTCATGGTGTGGAACCGGCCGTGATGAATCGGCCCCGCGGCGGCGTCATACTCGATGTCGCGCACGACATCGAACGGCGCGCGGTGGAAGAACGTCGACCAATAAGAATGGGCAACCGCCGCGTTGCGCCCGCCGGCGGCGGTGACCTGGGAGAAGATGTCCGGCTGGTTGAGGCGGCGCACCATATCGTTCGACGTGACGCCATGGACCTGCGGCGGCACGCCGGTATGGATCGAGGCGTAGCAGGATGCGGACGTCGACGGCAGCACCGAGCGCATGCGCCACACCCGCGCCTCACCGGCTTTCACCCACCCTTCCAGATTGCCCATCAGCCGGCGCCAGTTGCGCCACGGCACCCCGTCCAGGATGATCAGCAGCACTTTGTTGTCGAAGGCCATGGGAGTTTCTTTTGTTTTTACGCACTTTCGCGAGCGCAAAAGTCTGCAACTTTTGCTGAAAGTGCTCTATGCCATCTGCATGTCGAACGGATGTCGCATTGCGACCTGGCCGAAGGCGCCTCGGCCTGTTCTTCGCCTGCGCGCGGAAGGTGTCGGCGGCCCACTGTGGCGGCGGAACCGAGCCGCGGCCTCAACCCCGGCGGGCCTTGGCGACGATACCCATCGCCTTTCTCAGATGCGCGTCACGGTCATACATGTCGGCGAAATACTCGATCTCACCGTCGCGATTGGGCCAGGCGGTGAAGTAGGCGACATAGACCGGCACCTTTTCCTTCAAGTGCTCGGAACTGTGCCCCTCCTCGATCATCGCGCCGATATGACCTACGGTGGTGCCCAGCACAGCGGCGGCCATCTTGCGCGGGTGCTGCAGTCGGATGCAGCCGTGGCTGAACGCGCGACGCGACTGGCCGAACAGCTGGCGCGCGGGCGTGTCGTGCATGTAGATGGCGTGCTTGTTGGGAAACATGATCTTGAGCTCGCCGAGCGCGTTCGCCGGGCCGGGCGGCTGGCGAACGTCGTAGCCGATCTCGGTCGTGCCGACGCTCATCCAGTCGACGTTGATGGATGAAACCCGCCGGCCGCGCCGATCGGTGATCTCATAGCCCTTCGCGTCCAGATAGGACGGGTCGGCCCGCAGATGCGGCAACATCTCGTTGACGATGATCGATCTGGGCACGCCCCAATACGGGTTGTATTCCACCCGCTCGATCTCGTCGTGGAAGAACGAGGTCTGGTTGGAGCGCTTGCCCACGATGACGCGCATCTTCAGCTTTTCATCGTCGCCCTCGATGTAGCGGGCCTGATATGCCGGTTGGTTGATGAAGACGTGGCGATCCCCCAGCGCGCGCGGGTGCCAGCGCAGCCGTTCCATCGCGTAGCGCACGCGGACCATTTTCACCCGCGGGCTCACGCCCACCAGCTTGCCGATGGTGTTGCGCCCGACGATGCCGTCGGAGACCAGTCCCTTCTCGGTCTGGAAGTCCTTGACCAGGGATACCAGCCCCTCGGTGTAGTGGGGTGTGCGTGAATAGGCGGTCAGGGTCTCGCCGTGGCGCTGCAGCAGCTGGATCGAACCCCGGCGCCGGATCGCGGCGACGATGTTGGGCAGTTCGGCATGCTCCATTCCCGGCTTGACCAGCGTTCCTTCGGCGATCGAGATCGTGTCGTCGGTCAGCTCACGAAGACGGGCCAGTTCGGCGACCAGATCGCCGAATTGCGGCTGCGGCGGATGGGCGGCGATCAAGTCACCGGCCCGATTGTCGCTTGCCGCTAAGGCCGCCAAGGCCTCGCCCGCGCCGAAGCCCTTGCCGGGAAAGTCGTGATAGCCCGACAGAAGATTGGGATCGATGCGGCCGTTGTGGGCGTCCAGCATGTAACGCACGCCGTGAAGCGACATCGCCAACTCGAAACGCACCAACTCGCGCGTCGCCGCACCCGACCCGGGGCCGTTCACCACATAGTCGGCCGGAGCAAGGCCGTATTCGTCTGCGGAGCGGAACACCGACATCACGCGTCGCGCTTCGTCGGTCGGGCCGGCCTCGCCGATCCACAGTAACTTGCCGCCGTCGGCATAGTAGCCCGCGACCGCCGCGCCGATCGCCTTCTCAAATCGCGGGGCATAATCGCCAACCTGCGCCAGCATGTGCTGGATGCGGCGCACATCGTCGATCGCGTAGATATCGGGCCGCGGCATCGTGTCGGCCGCCGCGGCGCTATCGGCCAGCGCACTGAAATCGACCGCTTCGAAGGCCGCCGGGCGGTAGTCAAAATATTTCGGAGCGCTTACCTTTTCGACCGGCACCACGGCCTGCGGCTTGGCGCGCTGGCGCGCGGCGTTTCCAAACAGCAGATCAAAAAGGCCCTGGGCATGCGCGGGCGGCGGTTCTACAGCCACAAAGGCTGACGCTGCAATACCGGCCATAATCAGCCGGCAAAAAGCTGATAAACGCATCTCGGTCCCCGAAACTTCACCGCGTGCACCAAAGTGATACATCGGCGGTTTCGCTCGCGCAATGGCGCGCGCGAGCGCCTCGCCAATTCGTTACCGGCGCGCAAACACGCAGTGATCACAGATGCTTATATGCCCGGTTGGTTAACATACGGTGTGAATAGCAGCCCCACACCCCACCGGTTCCCCGCGGCTGCGCTGAGCGGCTGCCGCATTCCAGCGCCGACCCGAATCACGCCTGAACTTCAGATTCGGCTGTTCAGCCCTCGGCCTTCGCCTGCGCCAGCTCGCAGAACTTGCCGAAAAACTGGTCGGCCAGCTTTTTCGAACTGGACGCGATCAGCCGCGAGCCCAGTTGGGCGATCTTGCCGCCGACCTGGGCATCGACCTCGTATTGCAACAGCGTGCCGTCATCGGCCTCTTCGAGCTTCACATTGGCGCCGCCCTTGGCGAAACCGGCGATGCCGCCCTTGCCCTCGCCCGCGATGCGGTAGCTTTCGGGATGAACCTTGTCGCTGAGCGTCACCGCACCGGAAAACTTCGCCTTCACCGGTCCGATCTTGAGCACCACCTTGGCCGAAAACTCATCCGGGCCCGACTGGCTGATTTCCTCGCATCCGGGAATGCACTCGCCCAGAACCTGCGAGTCATTGAGCATCTCCCACACCAACTCGCGCGGTGCCGGCACCAGATATTCCCCATTCAACTCCATTATCGTTCCCTTTTCACATACCGGCCGAAATAGCGCCAACCGGAACCTAGGGGCATAGTGGACTAAATACAAAGCGGAAAAGGCTGCCGCAGGCCGCTGCCGGGGCCCGCGAAATTATGGTTATCCACCATTATCCTTTCGATCCGATTCGCTTTGTTTTCATCTCAAATATAGTGTTTAGTCTCCGTCGAGCAGGACGGAAGCGCCAAAAAACGGTTTCGGCGCAAAGGTTTGGCAGGGGTACAGGGCGGAAGTTATGGTACTGCGTTTGGTATTGGCTGCGGTCTTGGCCGTCGCGTCGCCGACCCCTGTGTTGGCGCTTTCACTGAAGGCCGCCGTCCAGCGTGCGCTGGACGATCATCCGCGCGTCGCGGCGGCGATTGAGCGCCGCCGCGCCAGCGAGCACCGCCTGGAACAGGCCAATGCCCGGATCGGCCCTTCGGTCGATCTGAGCGCCGATGTGGGCAAACAGTTCGTAGACAAGCCGCAAAGCCTGTCCGCTCAGAACAATGCGCGATGGTGGCTGCGCCGCCAGGCTGCGATCTCGGCCAGCCTGGTCCTGTTCGATGGCTGGGACCGCGCCAACGCCATCTACCGCGACGCCGCCCAGGTGGACGCGCGTTCGCGCGAGGTCATCGAAAACGCGGAGCTGTTGGCGCTCGAAGTGATCGAAGCCTATATCGATCACCGCCGCCATCATTTTCTCATGGCGATCAGCGAGCAGAACATCGCCGATCACCAAGAGATTCTGCGGCTGACCCGGGCGCGGGCCGAAGGTGGCGCGGCCACCCCCAGCGAAGTCGACCAAGTGCTACAGCGCCTTTACGCGGCCCAGTCCGTGCGCGCGGACATTCGCAAGGCCACACTGGAGGCCGACGCCAAGTTCAAGGCCGCCGTCGGCATCGCGCCGGCCAATACCCAGCGCGTCGCTTTTCCCGTCAATATGCCCAAATCGGTCACGTCCGCGGTGTCGCTCGCGGTCGAACGCAATTCCGGCATCCAGGCCAGACAGGCGGCGGCCGATTCACTGGATTTCGAGCTGCAGCGCTCGCGTTCGTCCACGCTGCCTACCCTCACGCTGGAAGGCAGTGCGGAGTTTGCAAATGATATCAATGCAGTGCCTGGCCGCAACAATGATTATTCGGTGAAGCTGGAACTGAATTTTCCGCTGTACGACGGCGGTTTTCGCAACGCCGAAATCGCCGAATCGTCGGCAATGGCGGCGGAAGCGTGGCTTCAGCGCGACCTGAAAGTCCGCCAGGTCCGCGAGCAGGTGGAAATCGTATGGGGCCGACTGGTCGCCAGTGCCGAGCAGATCGGAGCGCTTGAACGCCAGGTCAACACCGCCCAGTCGGTCGCCGCAGCGTTCAAGGAGGAGGTCGACGCGTCGAAGCGGAGCTTGCTAGAGTTGCTCGACGCACAGAATGCGGTATTTTCGAGCCGATTCGAGAATGCGAGCGTCGCCGGGGTGCGCTTGTTCTCGGCCTACCACTTGAAGGCGTTGACCGGCACGCTGCTTGCGTCGCTGGCTGTAACGCCGCCGGGAGGCGAGGTGACCGATCTGAGATTGCTTGTGCCCGCCGGGGACAATCCGCTGATGCATCTCAAGATCGAACCGCTACGTTGACACTTGAGCGCTGCAACCGCGACGGACCCTAACACCAAATCGCACGACAAGCCCGCCGACCCGCTGCTGGGCTGCCTGGCGATACTCGCCAACCATTTCTCGCTTCCCTTCAGCGCAGGCACCGCCTTGGCCGGCCTGCCGATGGAGACCGCGCGCCTGACCCCGGATCTGGCGGTGCGCGCCGCCGCCGCCCTGGGGTTGGACGCCGCCGTCCGCAACCATCCACCTTCCAAGACGCCTGCCGTCGTCGCGCCGTTCATCGCCATGCTGGGCGAGGACGCGGTTGTCGTCGAACACATCGATCACAAGGCGGGGCTGGCAAGCGTCGCAGCGCCGGCGCCCGGCGGCGCCTTGCGCCAGCGCCTGCGGCTCGACGACCTCGACAACCGCTCCTCCGGCGCGGTGATCTATGCGACGCGGACGGACCGGCGCCAGTTGTACGATCAGACCGTGCGCGAAGACGCCGGCTTCGGCGGCAGCGTGTTCTGGCGGGTCGTGCTGGGCTACTGGCCGTCCTGGGTGATGGTGGTGATCGCGGCGCTGATGATCAATCTGCTCGGGCTGGCCTCGCCACTGTTCATCATGAACGTCTACGACCGGGTGATCCCGAACCTGGCGATCCCGACCTTGTGGGCGCTGGTCGTCGGGGTCGTCATCGCGCTGGCCTTCGATGCGATCTTGAAGCAGTTGCGCGCGGGCCTGCTGGACCAGACCGGGCGCCGGGTCGACATGCGCGTCGGCGCGTCGCTGTTCCAGCACGTCATCGCGGTCAAGATGGAGAAGCTTCCCGCCGGTTCGGGCGGGCTCGCCAACACCATTCGCGAGTTCGAGACGGTGCGCGATTTCTTCACCTCGGCCTCGATCATCGCGCTGACCGACTTCCTGTTCATCGGCGTGTTCGTGATGGTCTTGTTTTTGATCGTCGGACCGCTGGCATGGGTGCCGCTCATCGCGGTGCCGGCCGTGTTGATTCTCACCCTGCTGATCCGCGTGCCGATGCGCGCGGCGATCGCCGACACGATGAAGCAGGTGTCCAACCGCCAGTCGCTGCTGGTCGAAAGCCTGACCGGGCTGGAGGCGATCCGCGCGGTCGCCGGCGAAGGAAAGCGCCAGCGCGACTGGGAGAGCGCGGTCGCGGCGTCGGCCAAGAGCGCGTCGCGGTCGAAATTCTGGTCGGCGCTCGCCTCCAACGCGACCTATCTGGTCACCCAGTCGGTATCGATCATCACGATAACCTGGGGAGTTTTCCTGGTAATCGAAGGCCAGATCACAATCGGCGCCTTGATTGCGGCTAATATCCTCGGCGGCCGCGTGCTTGCTCCGCTGGGCAACATCGCCCAGACGCTCGCCCGCTCCAGCCAGGCGTTCCAGTCGATGCGCAACATTTCCGCGCTGATGGCCCTGCCCACCGAAGACACGGTGGCCGACGCGGGCGACGCGGAAGTGCGCGCTGGCGGCATCGAATTTCAGTCCGCGACGTTCTCCTACCCCAACGCCGCGATGCCGGCGCTGCGTGACTTCAACCTCGCCATCAGGCCGGGCGACCGCGTCGGCATCGTCGGCTCGATCGGCGCGGGCAAGAGCACGATCGGCAGGCTGCTGGCGGGCCTGTACGAACCCACCGAGGGCAAGCTGCTGATCGACGGCATCGACATCCACCAGTACAACCGCCGCACGTTGCGCAGCGCGATTGCCTATTGCAGTCAGGAGCCGGTCCTGTTCGCCGGATCCATTCGCGACAACATCGCCATGGGCCATACCCTGCCCAGCGACGACGACATCGCCTTTGCGGCGCGCGTGGCCGGGGTCGAGTTGTTCGCCAACCAATTGCCCGACGGGCTGATGACCCAGGTAAGCGAGCGCGGCGGCAACTTGTCCGGCGGTCAGCGCCAGGCGATTGCAATCGCGCGCAATCTGGTGCGCCGGCCCAAGGTGCTGTTCCTCGACGAGCCGACCAGTGCGATGGATGCGCGAACGGAGGCGCAGTTCCTCCAAGGCCTGCTCGAGTTTTCCGGACCGGACCGCACCCTCATCATCGCCACCCACAAGGCCAGTGTGCTGCAGATCGTCAACCGCATGGTCGTAATCGACGCGGGCCGGGTGGCGCTTGCCGGTCCCACGGACAAGGTGCTGGAAAAACTCGGCCAGCTGCGCTCGCAGCCACAACAGCAGGCTGCAGCCAAACAGCGCCCGCCGGACAAGGCGAAGCGAGCGGGCAAGCGCAAGCGCACCAACGGCGGAGGGCGCGCATGAGCGACGACCACATCCGCTTCGCCCACGACATCCGCACCGCCCAGGAATCCGAGCGGCCGTGGCGAGCATGGCTGCTTCTGATCATCATCACCGCCCTGTTCGCCGCCGTCATCGGCTGGGCGCTCACCGCACGGCTCGAGGAAGTCACCAACGGCGAAGGCGAGGTGGTGCCGGCCCAGCAGATTCAGATCGTCCAGAGCCTGGAAGGCGGCATCATCTCGCAACTGGCGGTGCGCCGCGGCGATCTGGTCGACGAAGGACAGATCGTCGCCCGCCTCGACGACACCGAAACGCGCTCCAAGATGGGCGAGCTGGAGCAGCGCCGCCTGTCGTCGCTGGCCCGCATCGCGCGGTTGACCGCCGAGGCCGAAGATGACGACGCCCCTCAATTTTCCGACGAGCTGCAATCGGCGGCCGCCGCCTCGGTGGCCGCCGAACAGGCTCTGTTCACCGCGCGCCGCGCCGAGCAGGCCCAGCAGGTTTCGGTCATCGAGCCGCAACTGGCGCAACGTCGCCAGGAACTCATCGAGCTGGAGGCCCGCCGCGAGAAGATCACCGCCAGCCTGGAGTTGCTGGACCGGGAACTGGAACTGACCCGCGATCTGCGCAAGCGCGGCGCGGTTCCCGAGATCGAGCTGCTGCAGCTGGAGCGCCGCGCGGTCGACGAGCGCGGCGAACTGGCGGTGCTGGCCGCCTCGCGCGAGCGGGTCGCCGCCGCCGTCGAGGAGTTCGAGGGCCGGCTGGCGGCAATCGCCACGGAGTTCCGCGCGTCTGCCCGCTCCGAGCTCGCCTCCGAGACGGCGCAGCTTTCGGTAATCGAGGAAGCGGTCGCCGGCGCGCGCGAACGAGTGGTGCGCACCACCATCCGCGCACCGGTGCGCGGCGTGGTCAACTCGGTGGCGATCACGACCATCGGCGGGGTTTTGAAGCCCGGCGATACGGTGATGGAGATCGTGCCGCTGGACGACCGGCTGCTGATCGAGGCCAGGATCCGCCCGCAGGACGTTGCGTTCATCCATCCCGGCCAGGTGGCGAACGTCAAACTCACCGCCTACGACTACGCTCTGTATGGCGGGCTGGAGGGCAAGGTCACCCAGATCAGCCCCAATACGATTACCGATGAGGCCGGCAACACCTATTATCGGGTGATCATAGAGACCGACGAGACCGGCCTGACGTTCAACGGCGAAGACCTGCCGATCATCCCGGGCATGCTGGCGAGCATCGACATCCTGACCGGCGACAAGACCGTGATGGAATACCTGATCAAACCGTTCAACAAGGTGCGCTTCGAAGCCCTGCGCGAGCGGTAGGGGCGAGAGGGTCAGCGCGCCAACCAATTCGGGTTACGCACGCTCAGTCCGTGAATAGAGCCGTTGATCACCGGCGGCGCCAAACCTCTTCCGTCATCCTTGGGCTCGTCCCAAGGATCTAACCCGCCATCCAACGCTGCGACCCATCGACAACGGGGTTAGATCCTCGGGACAAGGGCGAGGATGACGGTGGAAGGGTTGACGAGGATGACGGGACGGCTCCGAGTCGCGACGACCTACTTGCTCGTCGCCACGTAGACGCCGTCCCAGTCATTGCCGGGGGGATTGGCGCGGAACTCGGTGATGCGCTCTTCGTAGACCGCCAGGTAGTCGATCAGGTCGGGCTCGATCGTGCGTGAGCGCTGCTTGATCTCGTCCAATGTCTTGATCGCCGACTTCCACTTCTGGCCGCGATACTGTTCGATCATCCGCGCGTTGAGCTCCTGGACGGCGGCGAAATCGTCGCGGCCGGCCAGGCTTTCATCGCCCAGCAGCGCGAAGATGTGCTCCGGCTCGTTCTTGCCTTTGACCCGGATCAGATCGATCTCGATGACCGCCATGTGGTCGCTCACGGCCTGGGCGGTCTGGTTGCCGATCACGATCGGCACGCCATAGGGTTTCGACTGGCCCTCCAGCCGCGAGGCCAGGTTCACCGTGTCGCCCAGTGCGGTATAGTCGAACCGCATCTCCGAACCCATGTTGCCGACCACGCATTCGCCGGTATTGATGCCGATGCCCACATTGATCTGGTGGCGCGGTTCGTCGTCGTCGCCGGCCGGCTCGGCCTCCACCGCCTCGTTGAGCGCGCGCACGGCGGCCATCATTTCCAGCGCGGCGCGGCAGGATTCATCGGCATGGTTGTCGCTGTCGAGCGGCGCGTTCCAAAACGCCATCACCGCGTCGCCCATATATTTGTCGATGGTGCCGCCCCGCTCCATGATCGCATTGGACAACGCGGTCAGGAACTTGTTCATCAGCCGCGTCAGTCCCTGCGGGTTTTCGCGAAAGCTCTCGGAGATCGTGGTGAACCCGCGCACGTCGGAAAACAACACCGACAGTTCCTTCGTCTCTCCGCCGAGCACGAGTTGGTCGGGATCCTCGCTGAGCTGATCGACCAGCGCCGGCGAGATGTACTGGCCGAACGCGCCGCGGATCTGCTGGCGCTGCCGTTCTTCGCGGATGTAGTTGGCCGTCGCCATGACGATGAACAGCGCCAGGGTGGCGCCCACCGGGTAGGTGGCATCTATGAGCAGCCGATGCTCGGAAAAGGCGTAGAACGAGCCGCCGGCGAAGGCAGCCATCAGCACCGCCGCCAAGCCGAAGGACAGCACCGCCCCGGTCATGGGCACCAGAAAGACGATCAGCAGGCCGACCACCGCCACGAAGATCAGCTCCATGCCGATCGCATAATTGGGCCGGGTGAGAAACTGTTGCGACAGAACGTTCTCGATCACCTGGGCGTGGATTTCCACCCCCGGCATGGCGGCGACCAGCGGCGTGGCGCGATAGTCTTCAAGCCCCACCGCCGAGGTGCCGACCAGGATCATATGGCCGGCGATGGACGCCGGATCGGCGGACCCGTCGAGCACCGAGCCGGCGGAGACATAACGGGCGGGATCGCTGACGGTGAAATAGGGCCAGACCTTGCCGTTGCGGTCGGTGGGCACGTTGACGCCGCCCACGACGATGGACGACACCCCGGCCTCGTCGGTGCGGGTGGCGAACGCCTGGCCGCCGGTGGCGATCCGTAAGATCTCCGCCGACAGCGCCAGCCGCATCTTGTCGCGCACCACCATCACCAGCGGCACCCGACGGTAGATGCCGTCGGGATCGGGCCGCAGCGAGAACACCCCATGGCCCGACGCGGCCCGCTCCAGCACTTCCAGATTCTGCACCAGGTCGGGAAAGCGCTCCAGATACGGCGTCGGGTCGTCGCCCAGCATCGCCGAGGGCGTTTCCACGTAAATGGGCGCCTGGGCGGCCTCCTCGATCGAGCGCACGGAAGTCTGGCCGACGACGACCCGCGCCGAGCGCATGGCGGCAGCGAACACATTTTCGTTGGACGGCAGCTGCGCCAGGCTTTGGCGCACATCCGCCGGCAGACCGGGATTGTCGGCCGCGATATTGTCCGGCGACAACCGGTCGGCCTCGCCGAAGATGATGTCGAAGCCGACGACGATGGCGCCGCCCTGGGCCAGCCGGGTCACCAGTTCGCCCAGCTTATTGCGCGGCCAGGGCCACTGGCCGACCTTGTCCAGGCTTTCCTCGTCGATGTCGACGATGGTGACAGGAAACTTGGCGTATTCGCGCGGCTTGGCCCGCTGGAAGAAGTCGAAGCTCTGGAACCGCAGGATCTGCAGGAACGGCGGATCGGACGCGCGCAGCGCCAGCAGCGCCACGAGGAGGGCAAGCCCGATCAACTGCGCCGGGCCGATCCACCTGAACAAACTTCTGAGAATAACGCTGCCCCCCGTCCCGCCGCCGGCAGTCCGGCCATGCGTACCGTGCTACACCGCTACGGGTGTCTCCACCGCCACGTCGGCGGAATCCCCGCTGGAATTGAATACCACGTCGAGCACCGCGCTCGCCACCGGCTGGTCGAAGGAAAGTGACGCTACCTGCTGGAAATCTGCTTGGTCGCCCTGCCCGTCGGCATCGACGAACATCGCCGCGCCAACCAACGCGCCTTCGGCGAATTCCCCGATCGCCTGGATGAGTTGGCCGGGATTGTTCGCATCGAAGGCCACCGCAAGCAGGCCCGTGATATCGATGGTGTCTTCGTCCGGATTGAACCCATCCAGGAAATCCACCGCGTCAAACGAGTCCAGCACGAACAGATCGTTGCCGGCGCTACCGACCATGATGTCGCTCGTTTCGCCGGTTCCCTGGTTCGCAAAGGCCACCGCGACATAAGACCTGCTATCCCCGGAGGTCAGCGTGAACTGGCCCTCGGCCAGAATTTGCTGCCCGTCAATCAGGGAATTGGCGACCTGGGCGTCGAGGTCGATAGAAGCGATGCCGTGATCGATCAAGGAACCCAACTCACCGGCGTGGGAAACGCCATCCCCATCGGCATCGACCCACACACCGATCTGGCCGAACGCCAGATCGCTGGTGTCGATGATGCCGTCGTCATTGGTATCTAGCGAGGCCAGCGCGGCCAGCGCGTCGGCATGGCCGCCGTCGCCGAACCAGGGCGAGAACACTTCCGCGCCGTCCTCGATGGCGCCCGAACCGTCATGGTCGAGCACCAGGACGCCGTCGCGCGGCCCGGCCCAGGCGGTCTGCTCGGCGTCACCATCCGCATTGAGGTCGAAGGCGATGGTGGAGGATAGGTCGAAGCCATCGCCGTCCAGGTCGAGGACGATGGGGTCGTTGCCGGAGATAACCGTATATTGGAGATTATCGAACTGCGCACAGCAGTTTCCGTTAGTATTGACTATGGCATATGCAATTGGAGTAGATGTACTCGTCGCTGTAAGTGTTGCGAGTTGTTGTCCGTTCGTGGATACGTTGGCGCTATCGGAATCCAGAAGATTGCCGCTGGCATCATATATTTCCAATCTTCCCGAGTCGTTACTGTCGTCAGCTATCACATCTATGCTGACCGATTTCACAACTTGGCTGAACTCAATCCTCAGTTGCGGATTGTGGGAAGTTCCATCGCCCCAAACATTGCTGCCGACCGTGGATTTGTCATGGCCAAATACTGTCGAACCAGTCGAACTGAAATTCGATGCACGCGCGACTACACTTCCGATGACCGTATTGTCATCAGTGGAAACCGCCTTAAGAGTGATGTGCGGGAATGCACTGGTGAGTAGTGTCCCGTTGGCAAAGTCGTCCGGCGTGACCGTAATGACATCGTTCACCGTGACGGCGATGTCCTGCAGATCGGTCAGGCCGCCACTATCGGTTACCTTTACCTGCACGTCATAAACGTTGTTGCCGCCCGCGTCGCCGGGGTTGTCGAAGTCCGGCGCGTTCTTGAAGGTCAGCACGCCTGTGGTGGGATCGATGTTGAACAGCGCATTGTCGGCACCGGGAACCGGCCCGCTCGACGGCTGGGTGATGGTCAGATTGTCGACGGTGACAATTGCTCCGCCGTCGTCGGGCGTCAATGTAAGGCTCTTGAGCTGAACGTCCTTAAGGCCCACGCCCGCAAAGGCTACAAATGTCAAAAAATTGTAGCCGGTATTGAAATTCAGCGGTCCGACTGCGTTGTTATTTGCATCCACTCCGGTGAATTTGACGTCAAAATCCGCGAAACTACCACCCAGCTTCAGTTGAAAGCTTTCGACGGCGAAGGTGGTGCCCGCGGCGGCGGCGAATGTGAGCGCACTACCCGGTGTGCCCGAAATCGTGCCACCCGAAGCCAGCGCGTCGACCGACAGATTCGCACCTAGATCGGGAGCCTGGCCGGGCGTGTCGGAGTTGAAATCGAAAGTGGTCGTCGATGGCGGCGCGGGGGTCAGACTATAGGTCAGGCCGGAGCCTTCGCCATCATCGGGATCGTTTACCTCGATGTCGGTAACCGCTGTCTGATTTTCAGACACGTTGATGCTCGCCGTCGCGCTGCCTCCGTTTGACGTAATCACCGGCGCGTCGTTGACCGCGTTGACGTTGACGGCGAGCGTCTTCTGGACCGAGGCGCCGCTTGGATCGGCGATGTTGAAGGCGATCGACCCGGCATTCGCTCCGGTGCCGGAGAAATTGTCCGTCGGCTTGTAGGTGATGCCCTGCCCGGTGTTGAGCGCCGCGTTGATCGCGGCGACCGTACCGGTGAACGTCATGGTGGCATCGTCGGTGCCGTCGCCGGTGGTGAAGCTAAGCCCGGTGGTCTGCGCCAGCGTTACCGTCGACGAGGCGTTCACCGTCACCGTCAAGTCATCGCTTTCCGCATCGGCGACGGTGAAGCCCTTGATGGTGACGGCTGTGTCTTCATTGGTCGTCTGCGCGGCGGGCAGCGCGATCGTCGGCGCGTCGTTGGCGCCGTTGAGTTCGATCTTGACGGTGGCCGTGTCGGTAGCGCCCTGGGCGTCTTTGACCTCGATGTCGTAGAGCTGGTTGGCCACCTGGCCCCCGCTTAGCGGAGCGAGCGCGGAATCGGCGACAGTGAACGTCCAGGTGATCTGGCCCGCTCCGTCGCCGGCATCGTTGCTGATGCTGGCCGTCAGCGCGCCATAGTAGCCGCCCGCCTGCGGCGTTACCGTCAGCGTATGGCCGGTGGTCAGGTCGACGTCGAGGAAATCGAGAACCGCGGTGGCTGAGTGGGTCGCGGTGTTCTCGCCGGTTGCCCCGGCGGCGATCTCGGTGATCGAGCCGATCAGTTCACCCGTGCGCAGATCGAGCACGCGCGCGGCGACGCTCGTTCCATTGTTGTCGCCATCGGTCGCATCATTCGTCTTGAAGGTGAACAGCACCCGATCGTCGGCAAGCTGGATCACCTGCGGCGTCTGCTGGTCGTCGGTGGTGTGCTCGTTGACGCGGAATTCGTCGGTGAACACGATGGAGCCATTGGCCTGAACCGTGCCGATGCGCGCGGCGAGGCCGTCCCTGCTGTCATCGCCGTCGGTTCCATCGTCGGTATCGAACGTGAACAGCACCCGGCCGTCGGCGAGCGCGGTCACCTGCGGGTCGGCCTGCCAGTTTCCGATATGCTCGTTGACGCGGACTTCGTCCGTGAACGCGATCGAGCCGTTGGCCTGAACCGTGCCCACGCGCGCGGCGATGCTCGATCCCTGGTTGTCGCCGTCGGTGGGATCCGACGTGGTGAAGGTGAACAGCACCCGGCCGTCGGCAAGCTGGGTGACCTGCGCCTCATGCTGGCTGCTCCAGGTGTGCTCGTTGACGCGGAATTCGTCGGTGAACGCGATCGAACCGTTGGCCTGAACCGTGCCGATGCGCGCCGAGACGCCATGTGAACTGGTGTCGCCATCGGTTGAGTCGAAGGTCGTGAACGTGAACAGCACCCGGCCATCGGCAAGCTGCGTCACCTGCGGCTGGGTTTGGCCGCCGGAGAAGTGCTCGACGACGCGGAATTCGTCCGCGAACTGGACCGAGCCGTCGCCCTGAACCGTGCCGACCCGGGCGGAAACTCCCGTTCCGCTGGTATCGCCATCGGTTTGATCCGATGTCTTGAACGTGAACAGCACCCGGCCGTCGGCAAGCTGCGTTGCCTGCGGCTCCTGCTGGTTGCTGCTGACATGCTCGTTGACGCGGAATTCATCCGTGAACACCATCGAGCCATTGCCCTGAACCGTGCCGATGCGCGCGGCAACGCTGTACCCGCTGTTGTCGCCGTCGGTTGAATCCTGGGATTCGAAGGTGAACAGCACCCGGCCATCGGCAAGCTGCGTCACCTGGGGATATTGCTGGTTGCCCGAGATATGCTCGTTGACCCGGAATTCGTCCGTGAACGCGATCGAGCCGTCGCCGGCCACCGTGCCGATGCGCGCGGAAACGCCGTAGGAACTGGTGTCGCCGTCGGTGGAATCAAAGGTCATGAAGGTGAACAGCACCCGCCCGTCGGCAAGCTGCGTCATCTGCGGAGCGGCCTGCTGGTTCACGGTGTGCTCGTTGACGCGCAGTTCGTCCCTGAACACCGGCGAGCGGTCGATCACCGGCGCGTCATTGACCGCGTTGACGTTGACGCTCAGGGTCTGCTGGACGGAGCCGCCATTGCCGTCGTTGATATCGAAGGCGATCGACCCGGCGTTCGCTCCGGTGCCGTTGAAATCCGCCGTCGGCTTGTAGGTGATGCCCTGCCCGGTGTTGAGCGCCGCATTGATCGCGGCCACCGAGCCCTTGAACGTCATGGTGGCATCGTCGGTGCCGTCACCGGTGGTAAACGTGAGCCCGGTGGTCTGCGCCAGGCTCACCGTCGAGGAGGCATTGACCGTCACCGTCAGGTCATCGCCATCCACGTCGGCGACGGTGAAGCCGGTGATGTTGACCGGCGTGTCCTCGTTGGTCGTCGACGTGGCGGGCAGCGCCATCGTCGGCGGATCGTTGGCGCCCACCAGCCTGACCGCCAGCGTGCTGGTGTCGGTGCCGCCCGCATTGTCGTTGACGACGATGTCGTAAATCTGGTCGGACACCTGTCCGGCCGCCAGCGGGTTGAGCGTGGCGTCGTTGACAGTGAACGTCCAGGTGATCTGGCCCGCGCCATCGCTGGCGTCGTTGGTGACGTTGGCCGTCAGCGTGCCCAGATAGCCCTCGCTCTGGGCCGTGACCGTCACTGTGTGGCCGGCGGCGAGATCGGGATCGGTGAAATCCACCACCTTGGTCACCACGTGGTTCGCCGTGCCCTCGCCGGTGGCGCCGGTGGCGATCTCGGTAACGATGCCTTTGGCTACCAGTTCGGGCAGCTCGAAGACCCGCGCGGCGACGCCGGAGGCGCTGGTGTCCGAATCCTGGTTGGTTCCGGTCATGAAGTTGACCAGCACCCGGCCATCAGGAAGCTCGACGACCTGCGGCAGATACTGCGAGGCGTCGATATGCTCGTTGACGCGGAACTCGCCGTCGAAGGTGACCGAGCCGTCGGCCTCGACCTTGCCGATGCGCGCGGCGATCGACTTTGAATAGAAGCTGCTGGGCTGGGTGTCACCGCTGGTTGAATCGCGGGTTTCGAAGATGAACAGCACTCGCCCGTCCGAAAGGCCGACGACCCGTGGGTTGTTCTGGATGTCGGAGGTGTGCTCGTTGACGACAAACTCCGGGCCGAAGCTCATCACGCCATTGGCGCCAAGCGTGCCGACCCGACCCATGACCGCGTATGAATCGCCGTCGGCGGCCGAATCCTGCGTCACATAGGTGAACACGAAGCGGCCGTCGGCGAGCAGATCGACCTGCGGATGCTCCTGGTGATGGTAGTGGTCGTCGTTGACCCGGAACTCGCTGCCATAAGTTACCGAGCCGTCCGATTGCGGAGTGATCAGCCGGGCGCCGATGCCCTTGCCGTGGGTGTCCCCGGCGGTCGCATCGTCGGTATCGAAGACGAACAGCACGCGGCCGTCGGCCAGTTTCACCATCTCCGGATTGAGCTGGCTCGCGCCGGTGTGTTGATTGACCACGAACTCGTCGGCGAAGGTGACCGAACCGTCGGCCTGGACCTCGCCGATGCGTCCCGAAATGCCGTAGGGGCTGGGATCGCCGGCGGTGGTGTCCCGGGTGGAGAAGCCGAACAGCACCTTGCCGCCGCCAAGGTCGATCACCTGCGGCGTGGCCTGATAGGAATCGGTGTGCTGGGCAACGGTGAATTCCGGCCCGAAGGCAATCGATCCGTCCGACTGCAGCGTGCCGATGCGCCCGGCGACGCCGCTGGAAGGATCGGTCGCATCATCAAGCGAGGTGTTCGTCTCATAGGTGAACACAATGCGGCCATCGGCGAGCTGCGCCGCCTGTGGCCTGCCCTGGGTTCCGTCGGTGTTGTCGTTGACCAGGCCCTCGTTGGTGAACTGGATCGAACCGTCGCTTTGAACGGTGCCGATCCGGTAGGCGGCGCCGCCGTCGACGTCGCCCAGCGTCGCGTTGTTGGACTGGAAGGTGAACAGCACGCGGCCGTCGGCAAGCTTGATCACCTGGGTGTCGTACTGCCAGCCGGCGTGGTTCTGGTTGACCGTCAACTCACTGCCGAATTCCGGGGTTCCCCGCTGCGCGATCTGCGGCGCGTTGTTGACGCCCTCGACGATGAACTTGACCATGGCCTGGTTGGAATTGTCCGTTCCGTCGGTGGCCCGATAGGTGATGGAGTCCTCGCGGAATTCGCCTGCACCCAGCGCGATCAGGCCGGCGACCCCGGTCGGGTCATAGATCAGATCGCCGTTCGCGTTATACGATACGCTCGCGCCCAGCGCGCTGGCAGCCGGCAGCGATCCGGACAGGATCGACAGATTGTCGCCCTCCACATCGGTATCGTTGGACAGCACATCGGCTTCCGCCGCCGCCAGGTTGGCTGCCAGGATCGTGGTCGGGCCGGCCAGCGAGAAGATCGTCTTGGGATCGACTTCGGCTACGTAGCCGGCCTGGTAACCGCCCTGCACGTCGTTCCAGAAACTACCCGGGTGGGTGCCGATGGCCAGAGCGTCCTCATCATTGGTGTTGCTGGGTTCGCCCGCACGCCAGTTGACGAACTGGCCGGCAACTGCCGCACCGTTGCTGCCACCGTTCCAGAAGGTCGTGCCCGCTTCCGGCCCGTTGATCCAGGTCCACTGGCCTTCGGTCGTACCGTCACTGCCGCCAAGGAAAGCCGCGCCCCCTCCAAGCAACCCGTAGACGAAGTCGTTCTCCGCCTGCGAGGTGATCGTCGCCACATAGGCGCCGAGCGCGGCGGCCCCGTTGACCGCGTCGCCGGAGCCACCCGGCGTCGACACATACTTATAGTAATGCCCGTTGGCCGGATTGAACGAAAAGCCGGTCAGGTCGACGCTGTCGGCGATGCCGATCACATCGTCATTGGCCACCGGCGCGTCGTTGACCGCGGTAACATCGACCGTGATCGTGTTAGGCGTGGGATCGGTGTTCTCGCCGGTGTAGAAGCTGCCGCTGCCGAAATCGCCGTTGGCCAGCAGGTTCGAGCCGTCGCCGCCCACCTTCGAAAGGTGGACATTGTCCACCAGCA
>JANQKQ010000068.1 GCA_028281105.1 Rhizobiaceae bacterium | reverse complement strand
GTCGGCGCTGGGTCCGGGCGGGCTGACCCGCGAGCGCGCCGGCTTCGAGGTGCGCGACGTGCACCCGACCCATTACGGCCGCATCTGCCCGATCGAGACCCCGGAAGGCCCGAACATCGGGCTGATCAACTCGCTCGCCACCTTCGCCCGCGTCAACAAGTACGGCTTCATCGAGAGCCCGTATCGCCGGATCGTCAAGGGCAAGGTGACCGACGAAGTGGTCTATCTCTCTGCGATGGAGGAGGCGCGTTACAACGTCGCCCAGGCCAACGCCCATCTGACCGACAAGGGCACGTTCGCCAACGAGTTCGTCACCTGCCGGCGCGCCGGCGACGTGATGATGGTGCCGCGCGACAACGTCGATCTGATGGACGTCTCGCCCAAGCAGCTCGTCTCGGTGGCCGCCGCGCTGATCCCGTTCCTGGAAAACGATGACGCCAACCGGGCGCTGATGGGCTCGAACATGCAGCGCCAGGCGGTGCCGCTGGTGCGCGCCGAGGCGCCGTTCGTCGGCACCGGCATGGAATCGGTGGTCGCACGCGATTCAGGCGCGGCGATCGTGGCCGCGCGCACCGGCGTGGTCGACCAGGTCGACGCCACCCGTATCGTCATCCGCGCCACCGAGGATCTCGATCCTTCGCGCTCGGGCGTCGACATCTACCGGCTGCAGAAATACCAGCGCTCCAACCAGTCGACCTGCATCAACCAGCGTCCGCTGGTCAACGTCGGCGACAAGATCACCAAGGGCGATATCATCGCCGACGGTCCCTCGACCGAGCTGGGCGATCTGGCGTTGGGCCGCAACGTGCTCGTCGCGTTCATGCCGTGGATGGGCTACAATTTCGAGGACTCCATCCTGCTGTCGGAGCGCATCGTGCGCGACGACGTGTTCTCCTCCATTCACATCGAGGAATATGAGGTGATGGCCCGCGACACCAAGCTGGGCCCCGAAGAGATCACCCGCGATATTCCCAATGTCTCGGAGGAGGCGCTGCGCAATCTGGACGAGGCCGGCATCACCTATATCGGCGCCGAGGTCGGGCCGGGCGACATTCTCGTCGGCAAGATCACGCCCAAGGGCGAAAGCCCGATGACGCCGGAGGAGAAGCTGCTGCGCGCCATCTTCGGCGAGAAGGCTTCCGACGTGCGCGATACCTCGCTGCGCATGCCGCCCGGCGGCTTTGGCACGGTCGTGGAAGTGCGCGTGTTCAACCGCCACGGGGTGGAAAAGGACGAGCGCGCCATGGCGATCGAGCGCGAGGAGATCGAAAGCCTCGCCAAGGACCGCGACGACGAGCAGTCGATCCTCGACCGCAACGTCTATGGTCGCCTGTCCGACATGATCAAGGGCAAGCAGGCGGTCGCCGGACCGAAAGGCTTCAAGAAGGGCACCAAGCTCACCGTCGAACTGATGAGCGAATATCCGCGCTCCCAGTGGTGGCTGTTCGCCGTCGGCGACGAGAAGCTGCAGGGCAAGATCGAGGCGCTGCGCAACCAGTACGATGAATCCAAGAAGCAGCTCGAGCAGCGCTTCATGGACAAGGTTGAGAAGTTGCAGCGCGGCGACGAACTGCCGCCAGGCGTGATGAAGATGGTCAAGGTGTTCGTGGCCGTCAAACGCAAGCTGCAGCCCGGCGACAAGATGGCCGGCCGTCACGGCAACAAGGGCGTGGTCTCGCGCATCCTGCCGATCGAGGACATGCCGTTCCTGGAAGACGGGACTCACGTCGACATCGTGCTCAACCCGTTGGGCGTGCCCAGCCGCATGAATGTGGGCCAGATTCTGGAGACCCATCTGGGCTGGGCCTGCGCCGGCATGGGCAGGAAGGTCGGCGCCCTGCTGGAGGCCTATCACGACAAGGGCGACATCAAGCCGTTGCGCAAGAGCCTGGAAGGGGTCTTCGGCGACAACGACCGCAACGAGCCGGTCGCCAAGTATGACGACGATTCCGTCGTCCGGCTGGCGAACCAGATGACCCGTGGCGTGTCGATCGCCACCCCGGTGTTCGACGGCGCCCATGAGCCCGATATCGTCGACATGCTTGAGGAGGCCGGGCTGGAAAGCTCGGGCCAGTCCATGCTGTTCGACGGGCGCACGGGAGAGCCGTTCGACCGCCAGGTGACCGTGGGCTACATCTACATGCTCAAGCTGCATCACCTGGTGGACGACAAGATCCACGCCCGCTCGATCGGCCCGTATTCGCTGGTCACCCAGCAGCCGCTGGGCGGTAAGGCGCAGTTCGGCGGCCAGCGGTTCGGCGAGATGGAGGTATGGGCGCTCGAAGCCTACGGCGCGGCCTACACGCTCCAAGAGAT
Organism: Rhizobiaceae bacterium; assembly: GCA_028281105.1. Lineage (GTDB taxonomy): Bacteria > Pseudomonadota > Alphaproteobacteria > Rhizobiales > Rhizobiaceae > JANQKQ01. The sequence goes on along the minus strand of JANQKQ010000068.1, from coordinate 10,609 downwards.
GCTCACGGTCAAATCCGACGACGTGGCCGGCCGCACCAAGGTCTACGAGGCGATTGTGCGCGGCGACGACACGTTCGAAGCGGGCATCCCCGAAAGCTTCAACGTGCTGGTCAAGGAGATGCGTTCGCTGGGCCTCAACGTGGAACTGGAAACCCCCAGAAAGCCGGCGATCGAGGCCGAACTTGACGATCTCGACAGTCTGCCGAACGCGGCCGAATAGGCTGGCGGTCAGTGAACCCGGTCGCGGCGTGATGAGCGCCGCGACATCAGTCAAGTAACTGAGTTGCAAGATAATTTGGCGTTGCGGCTTCGAGCGGATGGAAGCTGGCCTCGCCGTCCCACCAGGGCGCGAACCGCCCAAAGGAGACGACCATGAACCAAGAGGTCATGAATCTGTTCAACAACCCGGCTCAGGCGCAGAACTTCGATTCGATCCGGATCACCATCGCCTCGCCGGAGAAGATTCTGTCCTGGTCCTACGGCGAAATCAAAAAGCCGGAAACCATCAACTACCGCACGTTCAAGCCCGAGCGCGACGGCCTGTTCTGCGCGCGCATCTTCGGGCCGATCAAGGACTATGAGTGCCTGTGCGGCAAGTACAAGCGGATGAAGTACAAAGGCGTCATCTGCGAGAAATGCGGCGTGGAAGTCACCTTGTCGCGAGTGCGCCGCGAGCGCATGGGCCATATCGAACTGGCCGCGCCCGTCGCCCACATCTGGTTCCTGAAATCCCTGCCCAGCCGCATCGGCCTGCTGCTCGACATGACGCTCAAGGATCTGGAGCGGATTCTCTACTTCGAGAATTTCGTCGTCACCGAACCCGGTCTCACTCCGCTCGCCGAATTCCAGCTCCTCTCCGAGGAGGAGTACATGATGGCCATCGACGAGCATGGCCAGGATTCGTTCACCGCCATGATCGGCGCGGAAGCGATCCATGAGATTCTCGCCGGCATGGACCTGGAGAAGATCGCCGCCGACCTGCGAATCGAACTGGCCGGTACGTCTTCCGAACTGAAGTCGAAGAAGATTACCAAGCGGCTCAAGGTCGTCGAGGCGTTCATCGAGTCGGGCAACCGGCCCGAATGGATGATCATGAAGGTGGTGCCGGTGATCCCGCCCGACCTGCGACCGTTGGTGCCGCTCGACGGCGGCCGCTTCGCCACGTCGGACCTGAACGACCTGTACCGTCGTGTCATCAACCGCAATAACCGCCTGAAAAGGCTGATCGAATTGCGCGCGCCGGACATCATCATCCGCAACGAAAAAAGAATGCTGCAAGAGTCGGTCGACGCCCTGTTCGACAACGGCCGTCGCGGGCGCACGATTACCGGCGCCAACAAGCGGCCGTTGAAGTCGCTTTCCGACATGCTCAAGGGCAAGCAGGGCCGGTTCCGCCAGAACCTGCTCGGCAAGCGGGTCGACTATTCCGGCCGCTCGGTGATCGTGACCGGTCCCGAACTGCTGCTGCACCAGTGCGGCCTGCCCAAGAAGATGGCGCTGGAGCTGTTCAAGCCGTTCATCTACGCCCGTCTCGAGGCCAAAGGCTACTCGTCCACGGTCAAGCAGGCCAAGAAGCTGGTCGAGAAGGAAAAGCCGGAAGTCTGGGACATCCTCGACGAGGTCATCCGCGAGCATCCGGTGCTCTTGAACCGCGCACCCACGCTCCACCGGCTTGGCATCCAGGCGTTCGAGCCGGTGCTGATCGAGGGTAAGGCGATCCAGCTTCACCCGCTGGTCTGCGCCGCCTTCAACGCGGACTTCGACGGCGACCAGATGGCCGTTCACGTGCCGCTGTCGCTGGAAGCGCAGCTCGAGGCGCGCGTGCTGATGATGTCGACCAACAACATCCTGCACCCGGCCAACGGCCAGCCGATCATCGTGCCGTCCCAGGACATGGTGCTGGGGCTGTACTATCTGTCGCTGGAGGCCGAAGGCGAGCCGGGCGAGGGCATGATCTTCGCCGATATCGGCGAACTGAACCACGCGCTCGACAACGGCATCGTCACCCTGCATTCGAAGATCAAGGGCCGGTTCAAGACGGTGGATGAAGACGGCGAGCCCGTCTCGCAGATCCACGATACCACGCCGGGCCGCATGCTGCTGGGCGAACTGCTGCCACGCCACCACAATGTGCCGTTCGACGTGTGCAACTCCGAGATGACCAAGAAGAACATCTCGACGATGATCGACACCGTCTATCGCCACTCCGGCCAGAAGGACACGGTGATCTTCTGCGACCGGGTCATGCAGCTGGGCTTCGCCCACGCCTGTAAGGCCGGCATCTCGTTCGGCAAGGACGACATGGTGATCCCCGAAACCAAGGCGGAACTGGTCTCCCAGACCCAGGCGCTCACCAAGGAGTACGAGCAGCAGTACAATGACGGCCTGATCACCCAGGGCGAGAAGTACAACAAGGTGGTCGACGCCTGGGCCAAGTGCGGCGACAAGGTCGCCGACGAGATGATGGCCCGCATCAAGGCCGTCTTCGTCGACGAGAAGACCGGACGCCAGGCGCCGATGAATTCCATCTACATGATGAGCCATTCCGGTGCGCGCGGCTCGCCGACCCAGATGAAACAGCTCGCCGGCATGCGCGGCCTGATGGCCAAGCCGTCGGGAGAGATCATCGAAAGTCCGATCATCTCCAACTTCAAGGAGGGGCTGACGGTTCTCGAATACTTCAACTCCACCCACGGCGCGCGCAAGGGCCTGGCCGACACGGCGCTCAAGACCGCCAACTCGGGCTATCTGACCCGCCGTCTCGTCGACGTTGCCCAGGACTGCATCGTCAACGAGGAGGATTGCGGCACCGACGCGGGGCTCACCATCCAGGCAGTGGTCGACGCCGGCCAGGTGGTCGCCTCGCTGGGCATGCGCATTCTGGGCCGCACTACGGCCGAGGATATTGTTCATCCCGAGACCGATGAGGTGATCATTCCCAAAGGCACGCTGGTGGACGAGCGCGATGTCGACCGGGTCGAGGAAGCCGGCGTCAAGCAGGCGAAGATCCGTTCGGCGCTGACCTGCGAAACCCAGAACGGGGTTTGCTGCAAGTGCTACGGGCGCGACCTGGCCCGCGGCACGCCGGTCAATCTGGGCGAGGCGGTGGGCGTCATCGCCGCCCAGTCGATCGGCGAACCGGGCACCCAGCTGACCATGCGCACCTTCCACATCGGCGGCACCGCCCAGGTGATGGATTCCTCGTTCTTCGAGGCCTCCTACGAGGGCAAGGTGTCGATCCGCAACCGCAACGTGGTGCGCGATTCGGAAGGCCGGCTGATGGCGATGGGCCGCAACATGGCCATCGTGATCGAGGACGCCAAGGGCAACGAGCGCGCCTCGCACCGGCTGTCCTACGGCTCGCGCCTGCATGTGGATGACGGCGACGAGGTCAAGCAGGGCCAGCGCCTGGCCGAGTGGGACCCCTATACCCGCCCGGTGCTGACCGAGGTCGCCGGCACGGTGGAGTTCGAGGACGTGGTCGATGGCCTTTCGGTCTCGGAAACGGCCGACGAATCGACCGGTATCACCAAGCGTGTGGTCGTCGACTGGCGCGCCAACCCGCGCGGCGCGGACCTCAAGCCCGCCATCGTCATTCGCGACAAGAAGGGCGAGGTGGCGAAGCTGGCCCGCGGCGGCGATGCCCGCTTCATGCTGTCGGTCGACTGCATCTTGTCGGTCGAGCCGGGCGCCACGGTCTCCGCCGGCGACGTGCTGGCGCGTATCCCGATGGAGAGCGCCAAGACCAAGGACATCACCGGCGGCCTGCCGCGGGTGGCCGAATTGTTCGAGGCACGCCGGCCCAAGGACCATGCGGTGATCGCCGAGATCGACGGCACCATCCGCTTCGGCCGCGACTACAAGAACAAGCGGCGCATCTCCATCGAGCCGCACGACAAGGAGGCCGAGCCGGCCGAGTACCTGATCGCCAAGAGCAAGCCGTTCCACCTGCAGGACGGCGACACCATCGAAAAGGGCGATTACATTCTCGACGGCAACCCCGCGCCCCACGACATCCTTGCCATCAAAGGGGTCGAGGCGCTGGCGTCCTATCTGGTCAACGAGATCCAGGAGGTCTACCGGCTGCAGGGCGTGGTGATCAACGACAAGCACATCGAGGTGATCGTGCGCCAGATGCTGCAGAAGGTGGAGATCACCGATCCCGGCGATTCCGGCCTGATCATCTCCGAGCAGATGGACCGCATCGAGCTCAACGCGCTCAACGAGCGGCTGGAAGGCGAGGGGCTGAAACCCGCCCACGGCACTCCGGTCCTGCTCGGGATTACCAAGGCCAGCCTGCAGACCCGCTCGTTCATCTCGGCCGCCTCCTTCCAGGAGACGACCCGCGTGCTCACCGAGGCTTCGGTGGCCGGCAAGTCCGACACCCTGGAGGGCTTGAAGGAGAACGTGATCGTCGGCCGGCTCATTCCCGCCGGCACCGGCGGCACCATGAACAAGGTGCGTCAGTTGGCCATGAACCGCGACAACCTCATCTTGGAGGAACGGCGCAAGGCCGCAAGCGAGGAAGCCGAAGCGCTGCTCGCCGACATGAGCGCCCAGGCGGAGGCCGAGCCAGCCGAAGCGGCTGAAACCAGCTAGGCCGCCAGCTTCATACAAGGCCAGACAAATAGAAAGGCCGCCGGGGAACAGGGTTCTCCGGCGGCCTTTTCGTCTGCCGGCGGATATCGCACCGCAACGTTGCCGGCCCGCCGCCGTAGGAATTTGATCCAATCTAAGGGTGCGAGGCTCTAACACGTTCGCCCGCCATCGCTTATTATGCCAGCGATTCGGTTTCGACGCGTTGTCTGTAGGCGGATTAGACTGAGGAGATGCGCCGATGAGCGCCGGCCTGGCCAAGGAACCTTCGATGGAGGATATTCTTGCTTCCATCCGCAGGATTATTGCGGATGAGGGTGGCCAGCCCGATGCCGGCACTCCGCTTGCCGTGGCGGCGGCGCAGCCCGGCTCCGCTTCCGGCTCCCCGCAGCCCCAGCCGGCCGCCGCAAACCATCCCGCTCCCAAACCGGGTGAGCCGCCCGCGCTGGCGGGTCCAAAGACCGAGCCGATGGCCCGTCCGGAGGCCGCCAAGGCAAAACGCTCCCTGCACCCGGCGTTGGAACAAGTGGTGGCTGAGAACTCTGCCAAGGCGGCGGCGATCATGGCAAGCGCCCAGCCGGACAATGCGCCACCTGTTTCGCAGGGCGAGCGTGGTGGCGCGCTGGTCTCGCCCGGCGATGTGGAGCGCCGCGCGCCGCCCCCGCCGCCACACCCGCTGCGGCGACAGACCGATCAGTCGCAGGGACCGGCCGAGGACACCGAGGGGGCGTTCCGCGGCGCCCTGATGTCACCGTCGACCGACGATTCGGTATCGGATTCCTTCGACCGGCTGCGCGCCGCCATGTTCGAGAACCTGGACGGCAACATGGAGGAGATGGTCCGGCCCATGCTGCGCGAGTGGCTCGACAATAACCTGCCGGCGATGGTGGAGCGCCTCGTGCGCGAGGAGATTGAGCGAGTCGCGCGCGGCGCCTGATCACGCGGCGAGGCGTGTCAGTCCGCCGCTATGATCTCGATTTCGATCAGCCAATCTTCGACAAGCGTTTGCGCGACGATGGTGGTGGTCGGCACCACCCGGCCGGCCAATGCGGCGACACGCGCGTCTTGATTGGCTTGCGCGTAGGCGGCATCGCGCAGATAGCTGGTGACCCGCACGACATTGTCCACGTTCATGTCGGCGCTTGCCAGGATGGCGCGGAGATTGGACCAGACCAGTTCGAGTTGTTCTCCGAGCCCCTTGCCGGCGGCGCCCGACGGGTCGAGACCCATCGTGCCGCTGACATACAGGATGCGCTGCGGGTTTTGCACCTCGATGGCGTGCACATAGTCCTCGGTCGCCGGGTAAACCCCCTGCGTGGGGTTGCGCACGATCGTCTTCATTGGGCTGCCTCACCGTCCGCTTGTCATAGGCCGTGTTGACTTGGCCGGAGTGTTCCGGTTTACACAGCCGTCACTGAATTTCCCACAGAGTTTCAGACCTTCCCATGCTGGACAAGACCTATGACGCGGCGGGCGTTGAGCCGAAGATCGCCAGGCGCTGGGACGACGCGAACGCGTTCGCCGCCGGCGCCGGCGCGCCCGAGGGCGCGGATTCCTACTGCATCGTCATCCCGCCGCCCAACGTCACCGGCTCGCTACACATGGGCCACGCCCTCAACAACACGCTCCAGGACGTGATGATCCGGTTCGAGCGCATGCGCGGGCGCGACGTGCTGTGGCAGCCGGGCATGGACCATGCCGGCATCGCCACCCAGATGGTGGTCGAACGCCAGTTGATGGAGCGCCAGGAGCCGGACCGCCATGCCATGGGCCGCGACAAGTTCATCGAGCGGGTCTGGCAGTGGAAGGACGAATCCGGCGGCATGATCTTCAACCAGTTGAAGCGCCTGGGTGCGTCATGCGACTGGTCGCGCGAGCGCTTCACCATGGACGACGGCCTGTCCAAGGCGGTGACCAAGGTGTTCGTCGAACTGTACCGCGAAGGGCTGATCTACAAGGACAAGCGGCTGGTCAACTGGGATCCGGAGCTGCAGACCGCCATTTCCGATCTCGAGGTCGAGCAGGTCGAGACCAAGGGCCACCTGTGGCATCTGCGCTACCCGCTGGCCGACGGCGCGACCTATGAACATCCCTACATGCTCGACGAAGAGGGTAATAAGCGCGACTGGAAGCCCTCCGACGGCGAACCGGCCGGCCACGAGACCCGTGATTATCTGGTGGTCGCCACCACCCGGCCCGAGACCATGCTGGGCGACACCGGTGTCGCCGTCCACCCCGACGACCCGCGCTATAAGAGCCTCGTCGGCAAGCACGCCATCCTGCCCCTAGTCGGCCGCCGCCTGCCGATCGTCGCCGATGAATATCCCGACCCGGAAGCCGGCACCGGCGCGGTCAAGATGACCCCGGCCCACGACTTCAACGACTTTGAAGTCGGCCAGCGTGCCGGCCTGGCCGCGGTCAATGTGATGTCCGTCGACGGCACGATTATTCTGAAGGAAAACAAAGCGTTCCTGGAAGGATTGGAATCAACCTCTGAACTGGCCGAGACCGTATCGACCCTTGACGGCGAAGACCGGTTTCACGCCCGGGAAATCATTGTCGAGCGGCTTGAAGCCGCCGGTCTGCTCGATCACATCGAGGCGCACACCCACATGGTGCCGCACGGCGACCGCGGCGGCGTGCCGATCGAGCCCTATCTGACCGTCCAGTGGTACGCGAACGCCGCCGAACTGGCCAAGCCGGCGATCGCCTCGGTGCGCGAGGGCCGCACGCAGTTCGTGCCGAAAAGCTGGGAGAAGACCTATTACGACTGGATGGAAAACATCCAGCCATGGTGCATCTCGCGGCAATTGTGGTGGGGCCACCAGATCCCCGCCTGGTACGGGCCGGACGGGACGATCTTCGTCGAGCATAGCGAGGCCGAAGCCCGGGCCGCCGCGGCGGCGCATTACGGCAAGTCCGTCGATCTGAACCGCGACGAGGACGTTCTCGACACCTGGTTCTCCTCCGCGCTGTGGCCGTTCTCCACCCTTGGCTGGCCGCAAGAGACCCCGGAACTGAAGAAGTACTACCAGACCGACGTGCTGGTTACCGCCTTCGACATCATCTTCTTCTGGGTGGCGCGGATGATGATGATGGGCCTGCACTTCATGAAGGACGACAAAGGCCGGCCGTTGGAGCCGTTCCACACCGTCTACATCCATGGCCTGGTGCGCGACAAGCGCGGCGCCAAGATGTCGAAGTCCAAGGGCAATGTGGTCGACCCGCTGGAACTGATCGACGAATACGGCGCCGACGCCCTGCGCTTCACCCTGTCGATCATGGCCGCCCAGGGCAGCGAGCTGAAGCTCGACCCCGGCCGCGTCGCCGGCTACCGCAATTTCGGCACCAAGCTGTGGAACGCGACCCGCTTCGCCCAAATGAACGGCGTCGCCCATGACCCGGACTTCGATCCCGCCGGCGCAAAGCTGACGATCAACCGCTGGATCCTGACCGAACTGTCGCGCACGAGCGGTGAGATCACCACCGGAATCGAGAAGTACCGCTTCAACGAAGCCACTAGCGCTGCCTACCGGTTCGTGTGGAACCTGTTCTGCGACTGGTACCTGGAACTGCTCAAGCCTGTATTCACCGGCGAGGACGAGGCCGCCAAGGCCGAATCCCAGGCCTGCGCCGCATACGTGCTCGATCAGATCTACAAGCTGCTGCATCCGTTCATGCCGTTCATGACCGAGGAATTATGGACGCTCACGGCCAAGCGGGGACAACTTATTTGCCACGCGCCGTGGCCGGTTGCCGGTTTCGCCGATGACGCGGCGGCCGACGAGATCAACTGGCTGGTCGAGCTGGTCTCGCAAATCCGTTCGGCGCGTGCGGAGATGAACATCAAGCCGTCGCAGATCATGAACCTCGCCGTGGTAGGCGCCGACGAAACGCTCGCCGGTCGTCTGGCCGACCACCGCGCGGCGATCGCTCGGCTGGCGCGGCTCGACGCGATCGAAACGGTCGACGGCCCGCCCGCCGGCTCCGCCCAGATCGTCATCGGTGAGGCCACCTACTGCCTGCCGCTCGCCGGCATCGTCGATCTGGACGCCGAGCGCGCGCGCCTGGCCAAGGAACTGGCCAGGCTCGCCGGCGAGACCGCTCGGCTGGAGAAGAAACTCTCCAACGACAAGTTCGTCGCAAACGCGCCCGACGCCGTGGTCGCCGAGGAACGCGAGAAGCTGGCCGAATACCAGGCCCAGCAGGCCCGCGTGCAGGCGGCGTTCGACCGGGTGAGCGCAGCCGGGTAGAGTGGTCAGCCGACGGCCAACGCCGCCTCGGCGTGCGCATCTTCGACGGCTGCGCCCAGCATCAGATCGAGGTTCTGCACCGCTGCACCCGACGCGCCTTTGCCCAGATTGTCGAGCTGGGCGACCAGGTTGACCTGCTCGTCGTTGCCGAAGACGTAGAGCCTCATGTCGTTGGTGCCGACCAGCCCTTCCGGATCGAGCCGCTCTAGCCGATCGGCTTCATCAAGCCCGGCCACCCGCACGAAAACCGCGTCGGCGTAGTGCTCAGCCAGCATGCCGTGAACCGCCGCGCGCGAGGGGTTGCCCGTCAGGGTCGACAGATGCAGTGGCACCTGCACCAGCATGCCCTGGCGGAACCGGCCGACCGACGGCGTGAACAGCGGCCGCTTCGACAGGCCGCACCGGCTCATGATCTCCGGCACATGCTTGTGGCCGAGCGACAGCGCATAGGCATACATCACCGAGCCGATGTGCCCTTCGGCCGTTTCGTCTTCCATGCGGGCGATGAGCCCCTTGCCGCCGCCGGTATAGCCGGACACGCCGTTGATGATGAGCGGATAGTCGGTGGGCACAACGCCGGCGTCGATCAGCGGCTTGATGAGCGCGATCGCGCCGGTCGAATAGCAGCCCGGGTTGGAAACATATTGCGCGTTGGCGATCACCCGGTCGTGGCCCGGCGTCATCTCGGGGAAGCCGAACGCCCAGTCCGGGTCGGTGCGGTGGGCGGTCGACGCGTCGATCATCCGCGTACCGGCGCCCTTCGCCAGTTCCACCGACTGGCGCGCGGCGTCGTCAGGCAGGCATAGAACGGCGATATCCGCCTCGCGCAGCAGCCCCGCGCGCGCGTCAACGTTGCGGCGATCTTCCGGCGCCAGCGACAGCAGCCTCAGATCCGCGCGGCCGGCCAGGCGGGCGCCGATCTGCAGCCCCGTGGTGCCGTGTTCGCCGTCGATGAAGATTTTCGCGGTCATGATTTCTGCTCAGAAGTGTTTAGTTGCAGATACTTAAAAGCCAATGTTAACATATCGCTTCAGTTGAGGCGATGCCGTTCAACGGGTGGCTGGTCCCATCAGCGGTTGCATATACAGGACCGGCAGAACTCGGGCAACCGGTGCAGTCGCCACCTACCACAGTCATCCTGACCTGAGGCCCGAGACCCAGATGAGGCTGCGCCCCACCCACCGCTATCCTGCCCCGAGGCTCATGGCCCAGGCAAGGCGCCGCCCCACCCACTCCCGTCATCCTGACGAAGGTCAGGATCCAGATGCATCTCCGCTTGCTCGTGGTTTGTTGCTTCTTGGCCAGACCCCTCAACTAGTCATCCTCACCCTTGTGGCGAGGACCCAGGGCCAAGTATCCAGGCGTTTGATTTCTGGGTCCTCGGGTCAAGCCCGAGGATGACTAAGTGGAGAGTCCGTCATTCCCCATCAGTCCACGAACCCGCCGATACGCACCTGGATTCCGGCCTTCGCCGGAATGACGGAGGATGGGGTGCGCGCCCCGCCCCCAATCTCCCCCCTTGCGGAGGAGATGTCGGCGTAGCCGACAGAGGGGGTAGGCCGACGCACGAATTCGTTCACTCGATGCGATTGCACCAGCGTTATGTCAAGGAACCTGCAAACTGCGGGACGCTGATCGATGCGCCTGCCGAAGTCTATGTATGACGCTCCAATCAGCGTCCCGCGCGGAGATTTTTAGACAAGCGACGCTGGTGAGGGCGTCAGGCGCCCCGACCACGCCGGTCAGGCTTCAACGAGCCT
>JANQKQ010000033.1 GCA_028281105.1 Rhizobiaceae bacterium | reverse complement strand
CCGCCGCGGCAAGGTCTCCGGCTCCGCTGTCGCCGGCTCCCAGATGGCCACGGATCCCATTGGCGTTTGCGTGAGACGGCGATACGGGGGAGGATACGGCAGGCGCAGAGGACGGGGATAAGTTTTTTGCGTCTTATCGCGAAAGGCCGTGCTAATCCCGCTCACCCCCCTCTGTCCCTTCGGGACATCTCCCCCGCAAGGGGGGAGATTGGGCCAGCGCGCCAACCTCACCCTCCGTCATTCCGGCGAAGGCCGGAATCCAGGTGCATTACCGCTTGCTCGGTGCCGGTTGCGCTTGGCGAGGCGTATCGATGCACGGTTGTCGGCCCGCCACTCCCCGGCAAACCACGAACTTGCCGAAGCGCACCTGGATCCTGACCTGCGTCAGGATGACGGCTGGAGGAGGCGGCGAAGCTGGCACCAATCTCCCCTTGCGGGGAAGATTTCCCGTAGGGACAGAGGGGGGTAACGCGGCAGACGCTGATCCTAATGCTGGTGCTCTTCCTCCGCCGCCTCGATCAGCGCGGAGTTGAAGTAGCGTAGCGCGTGCACCTGGTGGGCCCAGGCGACCAGCTTGGTTTCGTCGTGCTCGTCGACCACCGGCAGCGAGGAATGCGAGCCGGTGTCGAACATGCGCAGCGCCGCCTCCAGCGTGTCGGTGGGGCGCAGACGGGGCAGGTCCTCGGCCGCTTCCAGATCGTCGTCGTCCTCGCCCAGCGGCTCCATGAAATCGCGCACCCGCTTGGTGCGCATCATATAGCGGTGCGGGCCGTCCTGGATGAACAGGCCGCGCATCTCCAGCTGCCACTGGAAGATCGAGTGGCCGTGGATGGCGTAGTTGATGCCGTTGGAGATCGACACCGTCAGCAGCAGCGCGATGGTCAGCGCATAGCCGCCGGTCAGCTCGAACACGATAACCGTGGTCGAGATCGGCGCGCCGAGCACGGCGGCGGCCACCGCGCCCATGCCTAGAATAGCGTACAGGCCCTGGCTGGATGCCATGTCGGGGACCGCCAGCGCCGCGATCAACCCGAAGGTGCCGCCGGTCATCGCGCCCAGATAGAGCGCCGGCGAGAAGATGCCGCCGCCGAACCGGGAAGCCAGCGTAATCGCGGTCGCCGCGGTCTTGGCGATGATCAGCGCGAACATCAGCCCGATGCCGAGCTGGTTCTTCAGCGCCATGTCGGTGGCCTCGTAGCCGACGCCCAGGACTTCGGGGAAGACCACCGCGATCGCGCCGATCGCTACGCCGCCGATGATCGGGCGTGCGAACAGCGGAATGGTGATGTTGCGCGCCACATAGTCGGTGGAGATGACGGCGAACTGGAACAGGATCGAGACCAGCGCGCATACCACGCCCAACAGTGCGAAAGCGGGGAACTCCCAGAACGAGGTGATCTGGTATTCGGGAATGTCGAAGGCGGCGATGTCGCCGAACCAGATGCGTGAAATCAAGGTGCCGCCGACCGAGGAAATCACGATCGGCACGAAGGCGCGCATGCCGTAATGGCCCAAGATGACTTCGTGCGCGAACAGCACCCCGGCGATCGGCGCGTTGAACGAGGCCGATACCGCGCTCGCCACCCCGCACGCCAGTAGCGTGCGCCCGGACAAATCGGGCAGGCGGAACAGGCGCGAAAAGCTGGTCGAGATCGCCGCGCCCAGATGAACCACCGGGCCTTCGCGGCCGGCCGATGCGCCCGAACCCAGCGAGATGATCGTGGTGAGCGCCGAATAGAGCGCCGGCTTGAGCTCGATGTGACGCCCGCCCAGCGCGCGCGCCTCGATCACGTCGGCGACCCCGCCGGTGCGCCGCATCGGCAGCAGATAGGTCAGGCACCAGCCCACGACCACGCCGCCGACGACGGGCGCTAGGAAGACCACATACCAGGGCAGCAGGCGCGCGGCGGAAGCGACATTCTCCGACCGGTCGCCCAGCCAGATCAACTGAACGTAGCCGATCATCTCGCGGAAGATGATGATGGCGACCGAGACCGTCAGACCGATCACCAGGGCCAATACCCACAACAGCGGCTGGCGGGTCGCCCAATACTGCCGCAGATTGGGTTCGACCCAACGCACGATGATCGACGGCAGTCTGTTGAGAATCTCGGGCATGGATTGCCAGCGCTTGAACCGGGCGTCGCGACGCGATGCGGCGCAACCCTAGGATATCGTTTCGAAAATTGCGAGGGCTAGAGCGGGTCCTAGGACGGGTTGAGCGGATTTTTGAATGGATTTTTCCGCCATCGGCTGTATTGCTTGGGCGAAATCCACGCGAGGAGGAAGTAAATGGCGCTGGCCGACCTCGAGCCGCTGGTGCGCAACGAGCAGGGGATCGCCACGGCGCTGGGCGTTTTGCGCCAGCGATTCGGCGAGCGGCTGAAGACGTCGAACTCGCTGCGCGAGCAGCACGCGCACACGACGACCTATGTTCCCGGCCAGTGGCCGGACGCGGTGATCTTCGCGCACTCGAGCGACGAGGTGCGCGAGATCGTGCGCGTTTGCGCCGAGCATCTCGTGCCGATCATCCCGTTCGGCACCGGCACCTCGCTCGAAGGCGGGGTCAATGCGCCGGCCGGCGGCATTTCGATCGACCTGAGCGAGATGAACGCCATCCTGGCCGTCAACGCCGAGGACCTGGACGCCACCGTTCAGGCGGGTGTCACGCGCAAGGCGCTCAACGAGCATCTGCGCGACACCGGGCTGTTCTTCCCGATCGACCCGGGCGCCGACGCGTCGCTGGGCGGCATGGCGGCGACGCGGGCTTCAGGCACCAATGCGGTGCGCTACGGCACGATGCGCGACAATGTGGTGAACCTGACCGCGGTAATGCCCGACGGCAGGGTGGTGACCACCGCCAAGCGGGCGCGCAAGTCGTCGGCCGGATACGATCTGACCCGGCTGCTGGTGGGCTCGGAAGGCACGCTGGGCGTGATCACCGAATTGACGCTGCGCCTGTACGGCATCCCCGAATCGATTTCCGCGGCGATCTGCTCGTTCAAAGATGTCGAAGGCGCCTGCAAGACTACGATCGCGGCCATGCAGTGCGGTATCCCGATGGCGCGCATCGAACTGCTCGACGCCGCCTCGGTGGCCGCCATCAACGCCTATTCGAAACTCGACTACCCGCTGGCCCCGCTGCTGCTGCTGGAGTTCCACGGAACCGAGGCTGGCGTGCGCGAACAGGCGGAGCTGTTCGGCGAGATCGCCGACGACAATGGCGGCAGCGGGTTCGAATGGGTCACCAGCACCGAGGATCGCAACCGGCTGTGGCAGGCCCGCCACGACGGCTTTTGGGCGGTCAAGGCGTCCGCGCCGGGCAAGGAGTTCGTCGTGACCGATGTATGCGTGCCGATTTCGCGATTGGCCGACTGTGTCGCCGAGACGGCCGCCGATATCACGCAATCTGGGCTGTACGGTCCGATCGTCGGCCATGTGGGCGACGGCAACTTCCATTCGTCCCTGGCGGTCGATCCCGCCGACGCCGAGGAGGTGGCCCGCGCCGAGGCGCTGGCCGAGCGCATGGCCATGCGCGCGCTGGCGATGGACGGCACCTGCACCGGCGAGCATGGGGTGGGCCAGGGCAAGCGCCGCTACATTCGTTTCGAGCATGGGGCCGGCGCCGACGTGATGGCCGCCATAAAAACGGCCATCGACCCCGATAGCATCATGAACCCGGGCAAGGTGTTGGCGCTGGACTGATTTGCCCGCCGCCCGCGCGTTCGTCTTTATGAGCCCGCACGATTGGAGTTGAACCGCTGTATCGTCTGTTTGTCGCCATCGGCAGCGTGATCGTCGTCGTGTTGTTCACGGCGCTGCTGGCGCCGTGGTTCATCGACTGGACCAGGTACAAGGCCGATTTCGAGCGCGAGGCCTCCCGCGTGATCGGCCAGCCGGTGCAGGTCAAGGGCGCGGCCAATCTGCGCCTGCTGCCGCTGCCTTCGGTCACCTTCGACGGGCTGGAAGTCGGCCGCTATCAGGACGGCAGCGCGATGATGACCGTCGATCAGTTCGCCCTCGACATGGAACTGATGCCGCTGCTCAAAAGCCAGGTGCGCATCGTCGAGATGAACCTGGTGCGCCCAAAGGTGACGGTCCGCGTCAACGAGAACGGCACGATCGCCTGGACCGATCGCCAGCAGTTCATCGTCGATCCGGAGAAGGTGAAGCTCGAAGATGTGCGCATCGAGAACGGCTCGGTGCGCATCGAAGGGCTGGCCGGCGGCCGGGTGATCGAGCTCGAACGGCTGTATGGCGAGACTTCGGCGCGCTCGCTGTTCGGGCCGTGGCGCATCGCGGTGGACGGGTTCGTCGACGGCGAGCGCGCCAGCCTGAACATCGCCACCGGGCAGTTGCAGGCCAGCGGCCAAATTCGCGTCAAGGCGACCATGCGCCCGGCTAAGCGGCCCTATCGCATCACCCTGGACGGCCCCGTGGCGCTGAGCGATGGCGTGCTGGGATGGAGCGGCGCGTTCGAACTGGCGGCGCGGCGGACCAATGCCGACGGTTCGCCGCTTACCGGCGCCCCGCAGCCGCTGCCGGTCCATGTCGACGGCGACTTCGCGCTCACCCCGCGGTTGGCCGACGTCACCGATTTTCGCCTGGAGATCGGCGATCGCGCCGACCCCTACACGATAACCGGCAGCGGTTCGGCGAACATCCAGGATGAGATATTCTTCAACGTCATCGCCGACGGGCGGCAGATCGACATCGACAGGATCGCCCGCGCCGAGCAGGCCAGCGGGTCGAGCGGTTTGGGGCTCGAGCGGCGCCTGGCGGCGCTGCGCGACGTGCTCGAGCAGGTGCCGGTTCCCACCGTCAACGGCCAGATCGACCTGAAGCTGCCGGCGGTGATCGCCGGCGATACGCTGATCCGCGAGGTCGGTGCCAAGCTGCGGCCGGAGGGACCGGGGTGGAAACTGGAGTGGCTGGAGGCCGTGCTGCCCGGCAATACCGGGCTTGAGGCGTGGGGCAAGGTCGGCTTAGGACACGATTTCGGCTTCACCGGGCACCTCATCGTGGCCTCTCGCCAGCCGACGGGGCTGGCTGCGTGGCTGGGACGAGAAGCCGGACCCGAACTGCGCCGGCTGGAATCCACCGGCTTTGCGGCCGATGTGACCATCTCAAACCGCCAGCAGAGCCTGGAAAATCTGGAACTTCGCCTGGGCTCCGCCGTGCTTGGCGGCAAGCTGCAACGGCTGATGCCGCAGGGCGCGCGCCCCGCGGTGATCGTCGAACTCTCCGGCGAGCGCATCAATCTGGACGACCTGCGCGCCATCCAGACCCTGGTGACCGAGCGCGGAAGCGGCGAGATATCCGACCACGATCTCGACATCACCGTGTCGGCCGGCGTGCTGGAGGGACTTGGCGTAACCGCGCGTGACGTCTCCTCGCGGTTCACGGTGACCGGCGGTTCGGTGTCGGTCAAGAAGTTCGACGCCACCGACTTCCTTGGCGCGGAACTGGACAGCTACGGACATATCGACGACCTGCTCAACCGGCCCAACGGCAACTTCCAACTGCATGTGAGCGCGGCCGATCCATCCGGGCTCGTCGGCTTCCTGCGCGACAAGCTCGGCGCCAATACGTTCATCGACAATTTTGCGGATAACCCCGCGTTGCTGGGCGAACTGGACCTGACCGTGACGATAAACGCCCGCGCCGCGGATGCCGGCTCGCGCGGCTTCGTCATCTTTGACGGCAGCGCCGGCGGCACCGACATCGAAAGCAAGATCAGTTTTGAAGGCCGCCGCGATGACCTGGCCGGCGTTGAACTGGGGATATCCGCATCCCTGGTGCAGCAGGATCCTGCCCGGCTGCTGGCGCAACTGGCGCTGCCCGTTCTGCCGGTGGCGGTGGACGGACCCTTGGAGGTCTCGGCGGAGCTCTCAGGCCACGCCTCCACCGGCCTCGACGCCCATGTGAGCGCCATGCTGCCCACCGCGACGCTGACCGCGAACGGTACGCTCGGATTTGCCGCAGAAGGCGATATCGATCGGGCAAGCGGCAGGTTGACCTTAGGCGCGCAGGACATCGACCCGATGGTGCTGCTGTCGGGCCTGGCCATACCCGGCGCAGGCGAGGGCATGCCGGCATCGGTGTCCGCCACCGTCGAGGCAGATCGTCAGGGCGCTCGTTTCGAATCGATTTCCGGCCAGATTGCCGGCAACGAATTTGCCGGCGATCTGGCGCTGGAGGTGCCGCTGGGCGCCAATGTCGCAATTGACGGCGAACTGACCGCCGATCGTTTGAGCCTGCCGCTGTTTGCCGCAGTAGCCCATGGGCGCACCGGCCGGGAAATGGCGGACTTTGGCGAGGAAGTCTGGTCCGACACCGCCTTCGGGCCGCCGTTGATGAGCGGTTTGGACGGCCAGATCGCCGTTGCCGCCGACAAGATCGATATGGGGATCGGCGAACCCGCCACCGCGGCGGCCGGTAAGCTGGTGCTCTCCAACGGTAACGTCTCCATCGAGGAAGCGGGAGCCGACTGGCTGGGCGGGCGGATCACCGGCGGGGTATCGTTCGGCAATACCGATGGTACCGGCGTGTTCTCCATCAAGGCTTCGCTGGATGGCGCCAACGCCGGCATTGCCGCCACCACCTTCGACCTGGCGCCGGCGGTTTCCGGCCGGTTTGACGTGGACGGGTCGGTGGAAGGCAGCGGCCGTTCGGTACGCGGGCTGGTCGCCGGGCTGACCGGCGGCGGCACGGTGCATATCGAAGCGGCGACCGTCGCCGGCGTCAACCTGTCGCCATTGCCCTACGTGTTCGAACAGGTGGATGTGGAAGGGTTCGAGATACAGGACGAGAGCGTCGCGCCGATCGTCGAGGCCGTGATCCGCGAGGGCGAACTTGAACTGGCCGGCTTGTCGGTGCCGTTTCTGGTGACCGGCGGCAAGGCCAAGGCGCGTAACATTGCGCTGGAGGCCCGGGGAACCCGGATCACCGTCGACGGGGAAGCCGACCTGGTTTCGCGCGCGCTCGACGCCGGTATGGTGCTG
Organism: Rhizobiaceae bacterium; assembly: GCA_028281105.1. Taxonomy (GTDB): domain Bacteria; phylum Pseudomonadota; class Alphaproteobacteria; order Rhizobiales; family Rhizobiaceae; genus JANQKQ01. Next base: position 104,703 of record JANQKQ010000033.1, on the reverse strand, counting down.
AAATTCGACCCGGGCAAGGAATGGGTCACCGGCGCCGATCCGGAAGTTTCGGTCCACTGGCGCGGCGACCGCGCTAATCCCGCCCGCGAACTGGATGTGCAGCCCTTGTCCGGGTTCCTTTCAATCCGCAACTATGAACGCGAACAGCGCAGGGTCGAAATCCTGCAGGCCTCGATCCTGGAAAAGCAGCGGCTGCGCCGCGACGTCATCGGCACCAACGCCAGGATTCGCTATCGACAGCGATTGCGCGACGAGGAACTGCGCCGCCAGCGCCAGCTGCTGCAGGCGCGCGAAGAACTGCGCCTGCGTGAACTGGCTGCGTTGGTGCAGGACGAGATGCACGCCGAAGAAGCGCGCATCGCCGCCGAGGAAGAAGCACGCCGGCGCGCGCTTGAAGAAGAAGCGCGGCGCATCGAGATCGAACAACGCCGCCGCGAGGAGGAGGCGCGACGCCTCGAGGCCGAGCGGTTGGCCGAACTGGAGCGGTTGCGTGCGGAGGAAGAGGCGCGCCAGGCCGCGCTGCGCGAGGAGCAGGCGCGGATTGAGGCTCAGTCGCAGACCACCACCAACGGCCGCGTGCAGATCCGCCGTCCGCTGGGCGTTGGCAGTGCGGGGCAGGGCGGCACGCGCCGAGCGAATGAAGACGCCGCCACGGGCAATCGGCCGACCCTGTCGGACGAGTTCCTGCGCCGGCTCAACGAGCTGTTCATTGTGGAATAGCTTATTCCCCGCCGCCGCGGTTTGTCAGCGAGCGCAGCACGTATAACCGCAGCGCGGAAGACAGGTTCTCGCCATCGTCCCGACCCGCGTCTATCCGCTCCACCAGACGCGCCAGGGAGACCCCGTCGCGTTGCGCCAGCGTGCGCAGCTGGGCCATGAACTCGTCTTCGATGGAAAAGCTGGTTCGGTGACCACGGATGGTGACCGAATGTTTGCGCGCCATGACCGACCTCCGGCGTGATGCGGATCAGTGGAGGCCGCGGCTACTTCTTCTTGCGGAAGGAATCGAGCGAGACCACCTCGGCGCTGCCGTCCTTGGAACCGGTGCTTTCGGGCTTGTCGTCCTTCGCCGCCGGCTTGGCTGTCGCCTTATCGTCCTTGCCGGGCTTGGCGGACCGCCGCGACTTCGGCTTTGCCGTGCGCTTCGAGGTCGCTCGTTCGCCCGCCTCGGCATCCTTTTTCTTCGGCGCGGGCTCGGGCACCGGTTGCACGGCGGGCGTCGCCGGCGTCTGGGCGGTCTCGGGCTGCAGATCGAACTGCAGGCCGAATTTGACCGAGGGGTCGTAGAAGCCCTTGATGGCGGAGAACGGAATATGCAGTTTTTCGGGCACGTCGTCGAACGACAACCCGATCTCGAAGCCGCTCTCGCGCACCGCCAGGTCCCAGAAACGGTGCTGGATGACGATGGTCATCTCTTCCGGATAACGCTCGCGCATCTTCAACGACAGGCGCACACCGGGATGCGTGGTCTCAAAGGTGATGAAGAAGTGGTGCTCGCCGGGAAGGCCGGTGCGCGCCACCTCGTCCAGGATGCGCGCGATCATGCCGCGCAACGCCTCCTGGGTCAGCACATCGTATCGGATCAGATCTTCGGCCAAACCTTCAGCTCAATCCAGTTCACGGCGGCGGCGATGGCGGCAATGAATTGGAGGCTTCTGTTGCCAGGTGCCTCCGAACCCCGCCTGACCGTGCGAACGATCAGGAGTTCAAGTTGAAGTGTCGCACTGCCTAAGCAGCGAGACGAGCTTCCGCATAGTTGTCATTTGCAACTATTGAGTTTGGCCCGATAACGGTGGGTACCATGCCGAACGAAAGCTCAGTCTTTACACCCTCGTCGATCCTATTTCGCCCCCGCCAAAAGCCACGCGGTTCGCATTCGTAAATCGTGCGGCGTGGATTTTGGTGGAGGCGCCGGGTACCGCCCCCGGGTCCGATGGGTTTATTGCACTGGCCGTTTATCGTCATAGCCGGCGAACCGGCCCGCCTAATATAGTCGATCTTTGCCGCCAATTCAAAGCCGGCTTGGCCTTGTTGTCATGCACAACTGCGATATTCCCTTAATGACGCCACCCCACAATCATGCTATTTACCGCACTGCGGAGATCGGGTGGCCGATATGGTGGTTGTCGCCGGTTTGCCGACCCTCAAATTCATGGACTGCAAAGGAGTTCTCATGAGCGAATATCTCGCCGATGTGCAACGTTACGATGCGGGCGCCGACGCCGGCACCGTTGAGAAGATCGTCAAGCATCTGGGCATTGCGCTGCGCAGCCGGGACGCCGCGCTGGTCTCGTGCACCGACCAGGCCGAACTCGACCGGGTTCGCGAAAGCTGGTGCATGAAGAAGCTGGGCAACTCCGACGAGAACCGCGCCAACGACGCGATTGCCGCCGTCTGTGAGGCCATGTCGGCAGACAACCACAAGCAGCGGGTGACGTTCTACTATCTGGTGGCCAAGGAACTCGGCCAACTGGGCGACTTGTAGTTGCGCAGGCTTCGCCGGCGCGGAAGGTTTGCCGGCGCGAGCGAGTAATCCGGGCCGAACCGATCACGCGGATGTTCATGGTCCGTGAGCGGCTCTGAGGGCTATATCGCCCATGTCACACGAACGCTGGCTCTTTGCAGGCTGTCGCGGCGTGGCCGAAGGAGAATTTGCGATGATCAAACGGCGCCACCTGCTGGGCGCGGGCGCTGCAGTCCTTGCAGGCGCGGCCGGGCTTTCCTTGTTGCCGCCGTCGGGCCGGGCGGGCCAGCCAGAGGTGTTTCAGGGCACCAACGGAATGTTCGCCATCGGCGGCTACGATCCGGTCGCCTATTTCACCGAGGGCAAGCCGGTGGTGGGCGACCCGACGATTCTGACCGACTGGAGGGGCGCCACCTGGCGGTTCGCCAGCGAGGCCAACCGCGATGCGTTCATCGCCGATCCGGTAAAGTACGCGCCGGCCTATGGCGGCTACTGCGCTTATGCGGTCGCCCAGGGCTACACGGCCAAAACCGAGCCTGAAGCCTGGCACATTCACGAAGGCCGGCTATACCTCAACTACTCGCTCGGCATCCGCCGGCGCTGGGCGCGCGACATTCCCGGCAATGTGGACAAGGGCGACGCCAACTGGCCGAACGTGCTGAACTGACGTCTGGGCGCAAGCACTTCGATGCGGTCTAGGCGCGTTCCAGGTAGCGGGTGAAACCGGCGATGTAGCTGTCCCAGCCGGCGTCGTGCGCGCCGCGGCTCTCCTCACCGCCGAAGCCCGAGTGCGTCAGCTGGATATGCGTGCCGCCGGCGTCCGTGGCGGTGAACCGGACATCGATCTGCGTTACCTCTTCATGACCCTCCCACTGCCAGGAATAGCTCACGCGCCGGTTGGTTTCGAAGCGCGAAAACGTTCCCTCGCAACGCGCTCGGTATTGCGGATCGTCGACGATGAGCCGGTAGTGCCCGCCCACGCGCGGCTCGATGTCCATCGCGGTGGCCGGCGGTATCACCGTTTCCGACGACGTCCACGCGGCGAAGACCCGCTCGACGGGAAAGTCGAGCGTCCAGTTCTTCTCGATGTCGGCGGACACGGGCGCTCCTTTCCGGTTTTTCGCCATCCAGGCGGCGTGATAGCATATTCGGGTCGAAAGCCCATTGGGATTGGGTCAAGGCGAAGTAGTATCGTAAGCCCGAATCGACGAACCGGCCCGCTCGAACGACCATGCGACAATATCTCGATCTGCTCGCCAGGGTGCTCGAAGACGGTGCCGATCGGCCGGACCGAACCGGCACCGGCACGCGCTCGATCTTCGGCCACCAGATGCGGTTTGATCTGGCGGCCGGCTTCCCCGTGCTGACCACCAAGAAGCTGCATCTGCGCTCGATCATCATCGAACTTCTATGGTTCCTGCGCGGCGAGACCAACATTGCCTGGCTGAAGGAAAACGGCGTTTCGATCTGGGATGAATGGGCCGATGAAGCCGGCGAACTGGGGCCCGTCTACGGCTATCAATGGCGCTCGTGGCCGGCGGGCGATGGCGGGACGGTCGACCAGATCACCCAGTTGATCGAGGGCCTGCGCTCAAATCCGTCGTCCCGCCGCCACATGGTGGTCGCCTGGAACCCGGCGATGGTCGACGAGATGGCGCTGCCGCCGTGCCACTGCCTGTTCCAGTTCTACGTGGCCGACGGCGCGCTGTCGTGCCAGCTCTATCAGCGCTCGGCCGACATCTTCCTGGGCGTGCCGTTCAACATCGCATCCTATGCGCTGCTGACGATGATGGTGGCCCAGGTCACCGATCTGGAGCCGGGCGAGTTCATCCACACCTTCGGCGACACGCATCTGTATTTCGACCATTTCGAGCAGGCCCGCGAACAGTTGACGCGCGAGCCGCTGGCGCTGCCGACCATGCGCATCAATCCGCGCGTGAAGGATATTTTTTCCTTTACTTACAGTGACTTCGAGCTGGAGGGCTACGAAGCGCACCCTCACATCAAGGCCAAGGTGTCGGTGTGAGCGCAGGCGGGCGCGAGGGGCACATTCCGATCGTCCTGGTCGTCGCGATCGCGCAGAACGGCGTGATCGGCGATGACAAGGCTCCTGGCGGCATGCCGTGGCGGCTGTCGACCGATATGAAGCGGTTCAAGGCGATCACCATGGGTAAGCCCGTGATCATGGGCCGCAAGACCTACCAGGCCGTCGGCCGCCCGTTGCCCGGCCGCCTGAACATCGTGATCTCGCGCGGCGGTTTCGCCGCCGAAGGCGTGGTCGTGTGCGCCTCGGCTGTCGAGGCGCTGGAAGCCGCCCGCCGATGGGCGCGCGATCACGATGCGCAGGAAATCTGCGTTGCCGGCGGCGGCCAGATCTACGACGCCTTTCTGCCGCTCGCCTCGCGCCTGCATGTGACCCATGTGATGGACGAGCCCGAAGGCGATACGCGGTTTCCTGATTTCGACGAGGCCGAGTGGACCGTCGTCTCCACCGAGCCGGTGGCAGCCGGTGACAAGGACAGCGCGCGCACGCTGTATGCCGTCTATGAGCGCAACGCGCCGGTCGGTGGCTGACCGTGCGGCAGTTTGTCCGTTCACCGTATCAACCAATAGTGCACCTGCGGTCCGCCATTGCCGTTGAAACGACATGATCGGAACCCTATAAACGAGAGGGCGGTGCTGCCGGCGCGGTGACGCAGCGTGCCCGCATGCGAGACGCATTTCACGAGATTCGACGAAAAACGGAACCGTTAAGGACGGCATATGCCCTGGAGCAATCAATCCGGCGGGAACTGGAACGGCGGCGGCAACGGTGGAGGACCCTGGGGCCAGGGACCTCGCGGCGGTAGCGGCGGCGGTGGCCAGCCCGACCTAGAAGACATTATCCGCAGAGGCCAGGACCGCCTCAAACAGGCGATTCCGGGCGGCGGCGGGCGTTTCTCGCCGCTGATGTTCTCGCTGGTCATCGTCGCGTTGTTGATCCTGTACCTGCTCAAGGCGGTCTACACGATCCAGCCGGACGAACTGGGCGTGGAACTGCGCTTCGGTGTGCCCAAGCAGGAGGTCTCGACCCAGGGACTGCACTTCCACTTCTGGCCGATCGAGACCTTTGAAGTCGCCAATGTGCGCGAGAACCAGGTCAATATCGGCACCGCCAGCCGGGTGGGATCCACCAGCGGGCTGATGCTGTCGGGCGACCAGAACATCGTCGACGTGGCCTTCACCGTTCTGTATCAGGTGACCGATCCGCTGGCCTATCTGTTCCAGGTGCGCGACCCCGAGGGCGTGCTGCGCCAGGTAGCCGAGAGCGCCATGCGCGAAGTGGTCGGCCGCCGCCCGGCCCAGGAAATCTTCCGTGACGACCGCGCCGGCATCGCCGAGCAGGTGCGCGAGATTACCCAGGCGTCGCTTAACGGCTATGGAGCCGGCCTGCAGGTCAACGGCGTCAACATCGAGGACGTGGCGCCGCCGCGCGAGGTGGCCGACGCGTTCGACGAGGTGCAGCGCGCCGAGCAGGACGAGGACCGGTTCGTCGAGGAAGCCAACCAGTATTCCAACCGTATCCTCGGCGCCGCCCGAGGCGAGGCGGCGCAAATCCGCGAAGATGCCGCCGCCTACAAGAACCGGGTGGTAGAGGAAGCCAAGGGTGAGGCCCAGCGCTTCATCTCCGTCTATGACGAATATGCCAAGGCACCCGAGGTGACCCGCAAGCGACTGTTCCTGGAGACCATGGAACTGGTGCTGCGTGATTCAAGCAAGGTGATCGTCGAGCAGGGCAACGGCCAGGGTGTGGTGCCCTATCTGCCGCTGCCGGAAATCGACCGGCGACGGAACGCGGGAGAAAGTCAATGAGAAGGAGACTACCGCTTATCGGGATCCTCGTCGTGATCCTGCTGTATCTGGGCTACAACTCACTATTCGTGATCAACGAACGCGATCAGGCGATCGTGCTGCGGTTCGGCGAGATCAAGCGGGTGGAGACCGAGCCCGGGCTCTATTTCAAGGCGCCGCTTGCGTTCGCCGGCCTCGACTCGGTGCAGATCATCGAGGACCGGCTGCTGCGGTTCGATCTGGACGATATTCGCGTGCAGGTCTCCGGCGGCAAGTTCTACGAGGTCGACGCCTTCATGACCTATCGGGTCGCCGACGCCCGCCTGTTCCGCGAAACCGCATCGGGCAGCCTGCAGCTGGCCGAACAGCGCATGCGCACCCGTCTCGACGCCTCGTTGCGCCGGGTCTACGGCCTGCGCGACTTCCAGGCGGCCCTGTCGGAGGAACGCGCGGAGATGATGCGCGAGGTCCGCGACCAAATCCGGCCGGAAGCCTCCTCGCTGGGACTGGAAGTCGATGATGTGCGCATTCGCCGAACCGACCTTACGGCTGAAGTCTCCGACCAAACCTTCGCCCGGATGAACGCCGAGCGTCTGGCCGAGGCCGAGAGGCTTCGCGCGAGAGGCCAGGAGGCGGCGCGACGGATCAGAGCCCGCGCGGACCGTCAGGTGGTGGAGATCAAGGCCGCCGCCCAGCGCGACGGCGAGATTCTGCGTGGTGAGGGCGAGGCCGAGCGCAATTCGATCTTCGCGGATGCGTTTAACCGCGACCCGGAGTTCTTCGAATTCTACCGGTCGATGGCTGCCTATGCCACCGCGCTCGAAGAGACGGGAACCACCATGGTGCTTTCGCCCGATTCAGATTTCTTCCGGTATTTCCAGGATCCGCTGGGCGCGCGCGGCGCGACGCAATAGCGTGAAGATGCGAGGGGGCGGGCACGCTCCATGGCGGACGAGCTGCTGATAGGCCTAGGGCTGGTTCTCGTTATCGAGGGATTGATCTATTCGCTGTTTCCCGGCGGCGCCAAGCGGCTGGCCGAGGAAGTGCTCAACATCCCCGAGGCGAGTCTGCGTATCGGGGGCCTGGCGGCGGTGGCCGTCGGCGTCGCTATCGTTTGGCTGGTTCGCGGCTGAAGCGGGCCGGGTGGCCGCTCACTTCACCGTCATCAATGCCGTCAGGTACTTGAAATTGACATAGTGGCCGATCATTTTCCCTCCCGGCGATCGGCACCATGCGCCTGTGGGCGCTTCTTGAGTTCACAGCGGAGGAGAGACGGGAATGGTCTTGTTGCAGAACGGGAAAATCGCCGCCGGGATGGCGGCCAGGAAGATCGCCGCGCCATGGCTGGCGCTGATGATTGCCGCCAGCGCGCTGATCGCCGCTCCAGCATCCGCGTCCGGACCGCAATCGGTCGCCGATCTGGCCGAAGGATTGCTGGCGTCGGTCGTTAACATCTCGACCAGCCAGAATGTGACGAACCGCCGCCCGAACGTGCCGACCCCGCGGGTTCCCGAAGGTTCGCCGTTTCAGGAATTCTTCGACGATCTGTTCCCCAACCTGCCGGAGGGCAACCGGCCGCCGCGCTCGCGCCAGTCGCTGGGCTCCGGCTTCGTCATCGATCCGCAGGGCATCATCGTCACCAACAACCACGTCATCTCCGACGCCGATCAGGTGATCGTCAACTTCGCCGACGGCAGCCGGATGGAGGCGCAAGTGATCGGCCGCGATTCCAAGACCGACATCGCCGTGCTGCGCGTGGAAACCGACGAGCCGCTGCGGGCGGTGAGCTTCGGCGATTCGGACGCTGCGCGCATCGGCGACTGGGTGATGGCCATCGGCAATCCGTTCGGACTGGGCGGCACGGTCACCTTGGGCATCGTCTCGGCGATCGGCCGCGACATCAATTCCGGTCCCTATGACAACTACATCCAGACCGATGCCTCGATCAACCGGGGCAATTCAGGCGGACCGCTGTTCAATATGGACGGGCAGGTCATCGGCATCAACACGGCGATCATCTCGCCGTCCGGCGGCTCGATCGGCATCGGCTTTTCCATTCCCGCCAGCCTGGCGGCTTCGGTGATCGACCAACTGGTCGAGTTCGGCGAGACCCGCCGCGGCTGGCTTGGCGTGCAGATCCAGACGGTGACCGAGGAAATCGCCGAGACCCTGGGCATGAGCGAACCGATGGGTGCGCTGGTGGGCGACGTGATCGCCGGCGGGCCGGCCGCCGACGCCAAGATCCGCCCGGGCGACGTGATTCTGTCCTTCGACGGCAAAGACGTGGCGCAGATGCGCGATCTGCCGCGCATCGTCGCCGACACCCCGGTCGGTAAGCGGGTCGACGTTGTGGTCCTTCGCCGGGGCGAGGAACAGAGCCTTGAAGTCGAGGTCGGGCGCCTGGAGGACGGCGAGCAGCAGATGGCCTCGCTTGAGCCGGACGCGGGCGAAGAACTCGAGACCACCCGCGCACTCGGCATGAACCTGGCCGAGCTGACCGACGATCTGCGCGAGACCGAGAACATCGAAGGCTCGGTTACCGGCGTTCTGATCACCGAGGTGGATGCCGGCAGCCACGCTGCCGATAAGAACATCCGCGAGGGCGAGGTGATCGTGGAGATCGGCCAGGAGGCGGTTTCAACCCCGGCCGATGTGCTCAAGCGGTTGAGCGAACTCAAAGGCGAGGATCGCAAGAACGCGCTGCTGATGATCTCCACGCGAACCGGCGATATCCGCTTCGTGGTGGTGCGCATCGAGGGGTGAATCAGGCTTCAGAGCCGATGATCTGCCCGGCCGTATAGCCCTGGATATACAAAAGCGCGGTCAGATCGCCGTGATCGACGCGATGGCTCGCCAGCGCGGCGACTGCCGGCTTGGCGTGCATCGCCACCCCGATGCCGGCTTCAGCGAGCATGTCGAGATCGTTGGCGCCGTCGCCCACCGCGATCGCATCTTCACTCGATATCGACAACCGGTCGCAGGTCTCGCGAAGCGCATCGACCTTGGCGGCGCGCCCCAGAATCGGTTCGCCCACCGTTCCCGTCAGCATTCCGCCTTCTTCGATCAGCCGATTGGCGCGGTGCTCGTCAAAGCCCAGTTCGCTCGCGATCGGGCCGGCAAAGGCGGTGAAACCGCCGGAAACCAGCAGGCAGTAGCCGCCGCGCGCGCGCATGGTGGCCACCAGGGCCCGCGCTCCCGATGCGAACGTGATCCGGTCCGCCAGCACGCGCTCGATAACGCGGGCAGCCAGTCCCTTGAGCAGCGCCACCCGCTCGCGTAGCGCCGGCTCGAAGGCGATTTCGCCGTTCATGGCCCGCGCGGTGATCGCGGCGACTTCATCCTTCAACCCGGCCTCGGCGGCCAGCTCATCGATGCATTCCTGGTCGATCATGGTCGAATCCATGTCGGCGATCAGCAGCCGCTTGCGGCGCACGGTGCGGTCGTGGACAATGACGTCGACGGGGTGATCGGCCAGCGCCTCGGCGAGCCGGGCCCTGGCCGGCGCAGGCGCCCAGCGGTCAGGCAGTTCGATGTCGCAGGCGATATCGCGCGCCAGCCACTCCACGCCGCCGCCGACCGCTTCTGCGGCCCGTTTCGCGCGATCGGCGGTGAGTGCGGGCCGGTGCGGGTGCGAGACGAGGGTTGCGATGTGGCTCATGGGGGAATTTCGATGACGGCGCGCGCGGTGTTGATAGCCGGCCCGACCGCGAGCGGCAAGACGGCTCACGCCATCGAGCTTGCCCGCGAGGCGGACGCGGTGATCATCAACGCCGATTCCATGCAGGTCTATCGCGAACTGGCGATCGTCACCGCACGGCCGGGCGAACGCGAAACCAGCCAATGCCGCCATGAGCTGTTCGGCCATGTCGGCGCCGCTGAAGCCTATTCGGTGGCGCGCTGGCTCGACGATGTGGCCGGGCTGCTGCCGGAAATCGAGCGCACCGGCAAGACGGCGATATTCGTCGGCGGCACCGGGCTCTACTTCAATGCGCTCATCGGCGGGTTGTCGCCGGTGCCGCCGATCGATCCGCAAATCCGCGAGAAATGGCGCTCGCGCGTAGACCCGGATCACCTGCATGACGAACTCGTCAAACGGGACCGGGCGGCCGCGGACCGGCTCGATCCGACCGACCTGCAACGCATTCGCCGGGCGCTGGAGGTCATCGACTCCACCGGCCGGTCGATTTTCGACTGGCAGTCGGCGGACCGCGGAGAACCGCTGGTGATGCCGCAACGTGCGCGTAGGTTCGTGCTGTCGCCGCCACGCCCGGCGCTCTACGCGCGGATCGAGGCGCGGTGCGAGGCCATGATCGAGGCCGGCGCGCTCGAGGAGGTGCGCGCGCTTAAGGAAATGGATCTCGATCCTTCACTGCCCGCAATGCGCGCCATCGGCGTGCCGCAGCTTGCCGCCCACCTGAGCGGCGAACTGCCGCTGGAGATGGCGCTGGAGCGCTTCAAGACGGAAAGCCGGCGATACGCGAAACGGCAGCTTACCTGGTTCCGCAACCAGTTCGCCGCAGACTGGCAGTGGACCGACCCGTCCTGAGCGATAATGCGCGGCATTTTCGCCACCGCGTTGACGGTTTGGTAACCGGCAATTTTCACCGCATTTTTAGCTCGAGCATGTAGCTTCCATTCCGTTGCCAGCCATAACGGCACATGCAAGGCGGGGGAAATGGACAGGGAAAAGACACAAACAGGGCTTGATACATTTGTCGTCCTGGTGGCGGTGTTGATCTCCCTGGCGACCATCCTGCTATCCCAAGGCTATCGCGATGTCGCTACCAACCCGGCCGAGGATGCCGGGCAGGTCGCGCGGCTGACGCTGGCGATCGCCGGTCAGCCCACCCAGCGAACCAATCAGGTTCACCTGTCGGGCCGCGACAGTGAAGCGCTGCAGCTTGCCGGTTGGCTGGACGAGGTTCGCGGCCGGTTGGCAGAAGCCGTTCCCGACGCGCGGCTATCGCTGTTTTCCGATCATCCCAACTTCGCCCAGATGTCGGAGGAGACGGATGAGTTTCGCCTGCGTGCTCTCAAGGCCATTCGCTCCGGCGAAGTGGCCTCAGTAGGCGAGAGCATTATCATCGACGGCGTTCCGTCGATCCGGCTGGCGGTTCCATTGCGCGCGTTCAGCGAGTGTGACGGATGCATGGACCAAGGCGTGGTTTCGTTTTCACACGGCGATATCATCGGTCTGCGCGAAGTGCAGGTCCCGATCGGTGATGAGGACCGCACCGCGCGCAATCAGCTGATGTATTCCGGCCTGTTGCTCGGGGTCACCCTGTTCTGCGTGGTGCTGATCATCTATCCGGTTCTGCGCCGCCGCGACGTGGAGAAGCGTGAACTGAACAAGCGCGCCCGCTCGCTGGAGATGGCCGCGTTCACCGACTCGCTGACCGGCCTCAACAACCGCAGGTTCTTCGAAAAATCGCTCACGGGCTATCTTGAGGAATTCAACCGCAGCGGAAATTCCTTAGGCCTGCTGGTGATCGACATCGACCACTTCAAGAAGGTCAACGACACCTTCGGCCACGATGCCGGCGACATGGTGCTGCAGAAGATTGCGGGCCGCCTGCAGCAGGTTTCGCGCGAATACGACGTTCTCGCCCGGGTCGGCGGCGAGGAGTTCGCCATCATCGCTCCTTATTCGACCGAAGACGATATCGAACAGATCGCGGACCGCTACCGCAGGTCCGTCGAGGAGATGAGCATATCGATCGGTTCGGCCATCATCCGGCCCACCATCTCGGTCGGGGTGGCCACCAATGCGGACGGCCAGCGGTTCGTGCACGATCTGCTGAAAACCGCCGACGCGCGGTTGTACGAGGCCAAGCACGGCGGCCGTAACCGGATCGCCGCCTGAGGACGCCGCTGCTCCAAGGGGTGTCATCGGACTGTCATATAAGTGTGACAACCGTCCTGCGCTTGAACGCGGGGCTCTTCATGAAAGATGCGTTGATTTGGTGTTCGCCAGACCCGGCTCGCCCGCTTTGCGCGGAGCCGGCACGTTGAGCGCAGGCACGGGCCGCGTCCTGGCGGCGGAGTTCATCGGCACCGCCTTTCTGCTCGCCACCGTGGTGGGTTCCGGCATCATGGCCGAACGGCTTGCCGGCGGCAACGTGGCGATCGCGCTTCTGGGCAACGCCATTCCCACCGGCGCCATCCTGTATGTGCTGATCACCGCGCTGGGGCCGATCTCCGGGGCTCATTTCAATCCGGCCGTTACCCTAGCATTCATGCTTCGCCGGGAAATCGCGCCCAGGCGGGCGGCGGCCTATGCAGCCGTCCAGATCGTCGGCGCCCTTGTCGGTGTTTGGGCAGCACATGCGATGTTCGACATGACGCTTTGGCAGGTTTCCGACACGGCGCGGTCTTCCAGCGGTCAGTGGTTGGCAGAAGGGGTGGCCACTTTCGGCCTGGTATTCACCATCCTGATGGTCGTGCGGGTGCGCCCCGATGCCGTCGCCGCTTCCGTCGGGCTCTACATCACTGCCGCCTATTGGTTCACCGCCTCGACCTCCTTCGCCAATCCGGCGGTGACAATCGCCCGCTCGTTCACCGACACGTTTTCCGGCATCGACCCGGCGCACATGCCCGCTTTCGTCGTCTGCCAACTGATCGCGGCGATTGTCGCGTGGTTGGTTGCGGGCTGGCTTGCCGGCGAAAATCGCGGTTGACGGATGGGTGTCGCGAGACTAGGTTCGCGCCGTCAATGAACGGAGAAGCTGTGCAGATGGCACATTTCATTCTCGTGGTGGGCGCGCGTGCACGCGTGACGGGCTGAAACGACCGTCGCGAAAGCAGCGTGCGCGCCGAAAACCGGGTCCCTTCAAGGGGCCTTTTTTATTGCCCCGGGGCAGGCGGGTCGGCCCGCTCACCGGGTGGACGATGAAGCGATGGCGGGACGATTGGGCAGATGAGCGAAGCAAGACAGATGACCGGCGCGGAGATGGTGATCCGAGCGCTGGTCGACAACGGGGTCGACACCATCTTCGGGTATCCCGGCGGGGCGGTGCTGCCGATCTACGACGAGATCTTCCAGCAGGAGGAGTTGGCCCACATCCTCGTGCGCCACGAGCAGGGCGCCGGCCACGCCGCCGAAGGCTACGCCCGCTCGACCGGCAAGCCGGGCGTGCTGCTGGTCACCTCCGGCCCCGGCGCGACCAACGCGGTCACCCCGCTGCAGGACGCGCTGATGGACTCGGTGCCGATCATCGCCATATCCGGCCAGGTGCCGACCCCGCTGATCGGCTCCGACGCGTTCCAGGAGGCCGACACGGTGGGGATCACCCGCCCGTGCACCAAGCACAACTGGCTGGTGCGTTCGGTGGACGAACTGCCGGGCATTCTGCACGAGGCGTTCTATGTGGCGATGTCGGGCCGCCCCGGCCCGGTGTTGATCGACATTCCCAAGGACGTTCAATTCGCCACGGGAACCTACTTCCCGCCGTCGGAGTTCACGCACAAGAGTTACATGCCGAAAACCGCCGGGGATCTGGACCGCATCGCCGAAGCCATCGAGTTGATGGCGGGCGCGGAACGGCCGATCCTGTATACCGGCGGCGGCGTCATCAACTCCGGTCGCGAGGCCTGCGGTCTGCTGCGCGAACTGGTCGAGATCACCGGCTTTCCCATCACCTCGACCCTGATGGGGCTGGGTGCCTATCCCGCCAGTGGCGACAACTGGATCGGCATGCTGGGCATGCACGGCACCTATGAAGCCAACATGGCGATGCACGACTGCGACGTCATGGTGTGCATCGGCGCGCGCTTCGACGACCGCATCACCGGGCGTATCGATGCGTTCTCTCCCGGCTCGAAGAAGATCCATGTCGACATCGACGCTTCCTCGATCAACAAGAACGTTCGCGTCGACGTGCCGATCATCGGCGATGTCGGCAACGTGCTCGAGGACATGGTGCGGTTGTGGCGCGCACGGCCGGAGAAGCCAAAGCCGGCGCGGCTGAAGCCTTGGTGGGGACAGATCGACAACTGGCGCGCCCGCGACAGCCTGGCTTACAAGCCGTCGAAGGACGTGATCATGCCGCAATACGCAATCGAGCGGCTGTATGAACTGACCAAGGATCGCGACACCTACATCACCACCGAAGTCGGCCAGCATCAGATGTGGGCGGCGCAGTTCTACCACTTCGAAGAACCCAACCGCTGGATGACGTCCGGGGGGCTGGGCACCATGGGCTACGGCCTGCCGGCGGCCTTCGGGGTGCAGATGGCGCACCCGGACGCACTGGTCATCGACATTGCCGGCGACGCCTCGGTGCTGATGACGATCCAGGAGATGTCGAGCGCGGTTCAGTACAACGCGCCGATCAAGATCTTCATCTTGAACAACCAGTATATGGGCATGGTGCGCCAATGGCAGCAATTGCTGCATGGCAACCGGATCTCGCACTCCTACACCGAGGCGCTGCCGGATTTCGTCAAGCTGGCGGAGGCCTATGGCTGTGTGGGCATTCGCGCCGAAAAGCCGCGCGAGCTGGACGACGCGATCGAGGAGATGATCACGGTCGACCGGCCGGTGATCTTCGACTGCCGGGTGGCCAATCTGGCCAATTGCTTCCCGATGATCCCGTCAGGCAAGGCGCACAACGAAATGCTGCTCGCCGACGAGGCCACCGACGAGGCGGTGGCCACGGCCATCGACGAGAAAGGGCGGGAGCTTGTCTGAGACCATGTTCACGCTCGATGAACTACGGGCCGCCCATGAGGTGGTGCGTGCGGCCGTGCCGCCCACGCCGGCGCATCGCTGGCCGCTGCTGGAGGCGCGGCTTGGCACCCGCGTGCACGTCAAGCACGAGAACCACACGCCCATCGGCGCGTTCAAGCTGCGCGGCGGCATAGTCTATTTCGACAGGCTCAAGCGGGAAGGGCGCGCCGGCAACGGCGTCATCTCGGCGACCCGCGGCAATCATGGCCAGAGCATCGCGCTTGCCGGGCAGTTGGCGGGCGTGCCTGTGACCATCGTGGTGCCGGAAGGAAACTCCGCGGAAAAGAATGCGGCGATGCGCGCCTTCGGTGCCGAACTGGTCGAGCATGGCGCCGATTTCGACGAGGCGATGCCTCATGCGCACGCGTTGGCGCAAGAGCGCGGGTTGGAGATGGTGCCGTCCTTTCATCGCGACTTGGTGTTGGGGGTTTCGACCTACGCGCTGGAACTGTTCGAGGCGGTTCGCGATCTCGACGTGTTGTATGCGCCGATCGGGCTCGGCTCGGGCATCTGCGGCTGCATCATGGCGCGCGATCTGCTCGGGCTTGATGTCGAGATCGTCGGCGTACAGGCGCAGCGCGCACCCGCGTACGCGCTGTCTTTCGAGGCCGGCGAGCTGGTGACCACCGACTCATCGGATACGTTCGCCGACGGACTGGCCACCCGGGTGCCGGACGCGCAGGCGCTGGCGCTGATCATGAAAGGGGCTTCGCGCATCATCACCGTCGGCGAGGACGCCATCGCCGAGGCCGTGCTGCACTATTGGCGCGATACCCACAACCTGGCCGAGGGCGCGGGCGCCGCGCCGCTGGCAGCCGCGCTCAGCGAAAAACAACGGCTCGACGGCAAAAAGGTCGGCCTCGTCCTGAGCGGCGGCAACATCGATCTGGCGCTGTTCGCGCGGCAGGTGCTCGGCCACGAGCGTTCGACGGCCGGGGAGCCAGCGGCCGTTGTGCCCGCGTGATCGGCGTGCGCTGCATAGCGCTCAGCTTCGTTCCCAACCCACGGAGCGGGGGCCGGCCATGAGCGGAGCGGGAGAGAAGCCGGGAGCGCTCGACTACGGCCTGCTGCTGTTGCTGGCGGCGATGTGGGGCGGGTCCTTTATGCTGATCAAGGTCGCCGTGGTCGACTATCCGCCGGCCACCCAGGTGTCGATCCGGCTGGCGATCGCGGCGGCCATCCTGTTTGCCGTCCAGTTTGCCGTCGGCGAACGCCTGATGCTCAACGCGCGGGTGATCATCCTGGTCACCTTGGTCGGACTGACCGGCAGCGCGTTGCCGTTCACCCTGATCGCCTGGGGCGAGGAGCATGTGGACGCCGGGCTTGCGGCTATCCTGATGGGGATCATGCCGATCACCACCTTGATCCTGGCGCATTTCTTCACCGCCGACGAGCCGCTCAACCGCCGCAAGCTGGTCGGCGCAGTCGTCGGCCTTTCCGGCCTTGTGATTTTGGTTGGCCCGGCCGTGCTCAACCGGCTCGGCGACGACGGCGTGCGGCAGCTGGCGATCCTGGCCGCCGCAGTCAGCTATGGCGTCACCACCATCCTGACCAAGTGGCTGCTCGACCAGCCGCGCAGGGCGCTGGGCGCCGCCATCCTGTTCGCCGGCGCGGTCCTCATCACCCCGGTGGCGTTCGTGCTGGAGGATCCGATGGCGATAACGCCGGGATGGTCTAGCACGACGGCCGTCATCCTGATGGCGGTTTTGGCGACCGCGGCGGCGCAGCTGCTGGTGCTGGAACTGCTGGATCGCCAGGGAGCCGGTTTTTTCGGCCAGATCAACCTGTTGGTGCCGTTGTTCGGCGTGTTATGGGCATTCGCGATTCTGGGCGAGCGCCCTTCCATCAGCGCGGCCGCCGCCCTCACGGTCATCCTGTTCGGCGTGGCGATCGCGCGCAGCGGCACCCAGCGGCAGGTTTCACCCAGCCTTGTTCACAAACCTACGGGAACCCAGTCATGAACGCCCACAAACAAGCGACGGGATCGGCCTATTTCATCGTCAAGGAGACCGAGAGCCCGCGCACCCATGTGTTGTCCATCCTGGTCGACAACAAGCCGGGCGTGCTGGCGCGCGTGATCGGCCTGTTCTCCGGCCGCGGCTATAACATCGAGAGCCTGACGGTCTCTGAGACCAGCCATGAAAAACACCTGTCGCGCATCACCGTCGTCTCTTCGGGCACCATGCATGTGCTCGAGCAGATCAAGAAACAGCTCGAGCGCATGGTGCCGGTGCACCGGGTGATCGATCTGACCTTGATGGCCGAGGAGCGCGGCCACGGCCGGCCGCTGGAACGCGAGCTGGCGCTGGTCAAGGTCTCGGGAACCGGCAACGACCGGGTGGAGGCGCTGCGCCTCGCCGACGCCTTCCGCGCCCAGGTGATCGACGCCAACACCGAGCATTTCATCTTCGAGATCACCGGCCGGGTCTCCAAGATCGAGCAGTTCATCGCCATCATGGAGCCGCTGGGCCTGGTGGAAGTCTGCCGCACCGGAGTGGCGGCGATGAACCGCGGGCCGGAAGGGATGTAGGGCACGCGCCGGTCGTCGGCAATTCCGCCGCCGGCCGCACATTTTCGTGGACAGGGACGGCCATTTAAGTCAGTATTGCTGACCTATTAGCGGCCGGGTGAATTCCATGTCCATCGAAGTCCTGATCGCGCTGTTCTTCTACGCGCTGGTATCGTCGCTGACGCCGGGACCGAACAATTTCATGCTGCTGGCGTCGGGAGTGAACTACGGCTATCGCCGCACCCTGCCGCACATGTTCGGCATATCAACCGGTTTCCTGGTGATGATCGCGAGCATCGGGTTCGGCCTGGGGCAGTTGCTGGAACAGGCTCCGGTGGTGTTCACCGCGATCAAGTTCGCCGGCGGGACCTACCTGCTGTATCTGGCGTGGCGCATCGCCACCGCCGGGTCGGTCGAGACCGGGCAGGGGGGCGGACGCCCGCTGACGCTGGTTGAAGCGGCCGCCTTCCAGTGGGTCAATCCGAAGGCGTGGGTGCTGTGCGTGACCGCGATCACCACCTATACCGAGCCCGAACGCTTCGGCTGGACGGTCGCGCTGGTGATGGCGATGTTCGTGCTGGTGATGTTCCCTTCCAACTCGGTCTGGGCCGGCTTCGGCATGGCGGTGCGCGGTCTGTTGGCCGATCCCGTGCGACTGCGGGTGTTCAACGTGGCGATGGCCCTGGCCCTGGTCGCCAGCCTGTGGCCCATGCTGCGCTGAAGCCACAACAGTACCGCATCGTACGGCGTGCCCGCATCTGATATGGTCGACGCATGCATGCTGATTCGCAGATGGGCGGCTGACCTTGGCCAGGCGGGACAGCCCGGCGCGGCGCCGTGAAATCCTTGCCGCAACGCTCAAAGTGATGCGCGCGGAGGGGCCGGTAGGCGCCAGCACCGCGAAGATCGCGGCCGAAGCGCACTGCTCCAAGGAGACCCTTTACAACTGGTTCGGCGACCGGGAGGGGCTGATCGCCGCGATCGTCGAAGAGCAGTCCCAGGCGATGGCCCGTGCGCTCACGGGCGCACTATCGGCACGCGCCGGCGCGCGCGAGAACCTGGTCCGGTTCTGCGCCGCGCTGATCGACCTTCTGACCGGCGAGGCCTCGGTGCTGATCAATCGCGCGGCGATCTCGCAAATGGGCGCCCACGACGAGTTGGCGCACGCATTATGGGTGAACGGCCGCGCGCAGATCGTTCCGCTGGCGATCACGCTGCTGGAGCGGGCAAGGGCCGAGGGGCTGGCGCGGTTTGATGACGGCGAGGAGGCGTTCGCCACGCTGTTCGGCCTTACCATCGGCGAACGGCAGGTCGGGGCGATCCTAGGCGCGGGCGATGCGCGACCCACCGGCGAGCAGATGACGGCCATAGCCGAACACGCGGTGGCGCGGCTGGAGGCGATCTATGCGGGCGGGGCAGGGTGATCGTGTGGCAATTGCGGTTGCCGATCACTCCAAATCCGACCTGCTTTCGCTTTGGCCGATCTGCGACAGTTTCTGCTGCAGCGCCAGCCGGTCGAGCGAGGTCAGCGGCAGGTTGACGAAGATCGATATGCGGTTGGACAGCATCCTATAGGCATCGGAAAACGCGAAACGCTTCTCCGCTTCCGTTCCTTGCGCCGCCGCCGGGTCAGGCACACCCCAATGCGCGCTCATCGGTTGACCCGGCCATACGGGGCAGCTCTCGGCGGCTGCGCCATCGCACACGGTGAAGACGAAATCCATGACCGGCGCATCGGCGACGGCGAACTCGTCCCAGCTTTTCGACCGGGCGAAGTCGGTCTTGTAGTTGAGTTTCTTCAGCAGATCGATGGCGAACGGGTGCGGCTCGCCCTTGGGCTGCGACCCGGCCGAGTAAGCGGTGAATCTTCCCATGCCCTCGCGGCCCAGTATGGCTTCGGCCAGGATGGAACGAGCCGAATTGCCCGTGCACAGGAACAGGACGTTAAACCTTCGATCCGGCATATTCGCGCCCCCTGTCCGGTACGACGATCTGCTCGATCGCCTGCCTGCAGATTTCCGGATGTCCGCCGCAGCAGTCCTCCATCAGGAAGGCCAGCAGCTCCTGGATGCCGACCAGGTCGGCGAAATAGCGCACCGCGCGGCCTTCGCGCTCGTTGCGGACCAGGCCGGCGTTGAGCAGCACCGCCAGATTGGCGGACATGGTGTTCTGGCGAACCTGCAGTTGGTCGCTGATTTCGCCGGCCAGCAGGCCCTCGCCACCGCGCTGGATCAGCAGGCGGATGACGGCAAGCCGGGTGGACTGGCTCAGGGCGGCGAACGCGTTTGATGCGTGCTTCATATCCATAAATCAAGAATACATGATATCTCGATCTATACAAGGCCGAGCCAGATGATGCGGGGTGGTGATGGGCGCGGGCGGTGATGGACGCGGGCACCGTTGGCGCCGGCCGCTTTCATACCTGCGCGAGCCAACGAGCGGCTGCTATTTCAGGCAGCACTGCCAGCGCTATCCGGCCGGTCAGGTGCGTGATACGCTCGCCCGGGTAACCAGCGCCGGGAGATGCTGATGGGCGACGATCATCAATCCGTTCTGGAAGGGACCTATTGGTGGGGCATGCCGACTTTGCTCGGCGCCGAACACGATCGCGACCCGGCCAACTGCGACATCGCGCTCGTGGGCGTGCCCCATTCGACCGGAAACGGCACCACCGAGCGCGACCAGCATCTGGGGCCGCGCGCGGTGCGCCACGTCTCACCCTGGCTCGGCGGCCGGGTCCACAACGAGTTCGGCATCGATCCGTGGGCGCTTGCGCGCATCCGCGATCTCGGCGACGTGCCGCTGCCTCGCGCCAACGACAATGAACACTGCATCGCCCAGATCACCCAATTCTATCGTGGTATCGATGGCGCCGGCGCGCGCCCGGTCTCGATCGGCGGCGATCATTCGATCACCGGCGGCATTCTGCGCGCGATCGCCGGCACCGGCGCGAGCTTGTCGGGCGGCGAGAAGGCGGCACTGCTGCACATCGACGCCCACACCGACACGTTCCACATGCTCGAACACTTCCTCGGCGCCAAGGATTCGGCGGCCCACTGGGGCTCCTATCTGGTCCGGGAAGGCCGAGTGGACGCCTCGCGGTCCATTCAGGTCGGCCTGCGCGGCCACACCCGCTCGCTGGACTGGCTCAACAGTTCGGTGGAGCTGGGTTACGAGCTCATCACCATGAAGCGCTTCCGCGAGATCGGCCTGGGGGCAGCCTGCTCGGCCATTCGCGAACGCATCGGCGACGGGCCGGTCTACATCACGTTCGATCTCGACTGCCTCGATCCCACGGTAGCGCCGGCGGTGTCGAACCTGGAGCCCGGCGAAGGCGGGTTTTCGATCGACGAAGCGATGGCGTTGCTGCGCTGCATTCGGGGCCTAGACATCATCGGCGGCGACGTGGTCTGCCTGATGCCGACCAAGGACAGCCCCAACAACATCACCTCGATGGTGGCTTCGTCGGTCCTGTTCGAGATCGGCTCGCTCATCGCGGACCGCCGCGGCTCGTTAGCCTGACCGGCCGATTCTCCGCCGCCGCATGATCAGGTGGGTGGCGATCCCGGCCAGGTAGCAGGCGATGGCGATGGCGATCATCCCGCCGAAACCGAACGATATCAATATGGCCAGCAGAAGCGGGGTGCCGCAGGTATTGCCCAGATTGCCCATCTGGGCCAGCGCGCCGTTTGCGTGGGACTGAGCCTCGGCGTCGTGGTTGAGCTGGGTAATGGCGGCGAAACTCGCGCCTTGAACCAGACCGAGCGCGGCGAACAGGCAGATGCACAGCGTCGGGTCTCCGGGGCTTGCCACCAGCAGCGCGCCGATCGCGATCGACGCCGAAAAGCCGATGATCACCACCGAGACCGCTTCGAACCAGCGCAGAAGCACGATCCCCAAGGTCAGCGAACTGACAATGCTCGCCAGCGGCATGGCGCCGGCGACAAAGGCGCGGCTGTCTTCGGCCACGGTTTGTGGAAGCAGGGTCAGAAGCGACACATAGGTAAGCGTGTAGAACAGCCAGCCGATCGCCGGCGCCGCCGTGAACGCAGAGGCGTAGATCTTGAAGTGGTAAACCAGGATTTCTCGCAGTCCCAATCGCTCGAAAGCGATCGTGGTCGCCGCCGGCTTCGGTAGCCACAAGCCCAGCGCCAGGGCGATGGCGGCGAGCGCGGCGGCGTGAGCGAGAAACAGCGCTTGCGGCCCGTAGGCGGCTGCCAGCGGCAGCCCGAGCCATGCGACCAGGGTGAAGGCCACGCCGAAGAACGTGCCCCACAGGGTCATCGTGATCGCCCGGTGCCGCGGCGCGGTGATCTGGGCGATCAGGGTGGGGGCGGCCACGACGATGGTCAGATGAGACAGCCCCTCCGCCACGCGGCTGGCCAGCATAAGCGACAAGGCCGGCAGCGTCGCCTGATACGCGGACATCGCCGCACCCAGCACCAATGCCGCCAGCAGCAGCCGGCGGAAGCCGACCCGCGCCACGATCAGCCCGGCGAAGGTTCCCAGAACAATGCCCATCAGGCTCAGCACCGAGACCAGGAACCCCAGCGATGCGCCCGCATGGGGATAGAGTTCGCGAAGGCTGGCGAAGATGATGCTCACCTTGGCGAACTGCGCGGCCGCGCCCAGGCCAGCGGCCCACAGCAACAAGATCAATAGGAATGGAGTCTGAACGCCGGCCTTCATCCGATCGCATCTAACGCCGAACCGTTGCCGGCACAATGTCCGATATCGGCTTGAAGGCCTTCTTGTCGCCATTGCCTGAATCGCCCATATGCGGGCGATGCAGTTTTCGCCCAAGCAGGAGCGCGCGCTCGCCGAAATCGGCCGCTGGTTCAAGCGGCCCGACCGGCAGGTGTTCCGCCTGTTCGGCTATGCCGGCTCGGGCAAGACGACGCTGGCGAACCACGTCGCCGAGGGCGTTGACGGCGAGGTGCTGTTCGCCGCGTTCACCGGAAAGGCAGCCCAGGTGCTGCGCTCGCGCGGAGCCGCCAAGGCCTCAACAATCCATTCGCTGATCTACCGCCCGCGCGGCGAAGAGACGGTCGAGGACGAAGAGACCGGCAAGAAGGCGGTTCTGCCGATGTTTGCGCTCAACCGGCAAAGCCCGCTGGCCAAGGCGTCGCTCATCATCATCGACGAATGTTCGATGGTGGACGAGGAACTGGGTCGCGATCTGCTGTCCTTCGGCACGCCGGTGCTCGTGCTGGGCGATCCCGGCCAGCTCCCGCCGATCTCGGGCGGCGGGTTCTTCACCGAGCACGAGCCGGACTTCCTGCTCGACGAAGTGCACCGCCAGGCGCGCGACAACCCGATCATCGATCTGGCGCAGACGGTGCGCGAGGGGCGCGAGCTGATGATCGGTGATTATGGCGATACGGCCAAAGTGATCTCGAAGGCCGAGGTCGACGCCGATCTGGTGCTGGGCGCGGACCAGGTGCTGGTGGGCATCAATCGCACCCGGCGGCGCTACAACCAGCGCCTGCGCCAGCTCAAGGGGTTCGACGGCCTGCTGCCGGCAGCCGGCGACAAGCTGGTGTGCCTGCGCAACGACAACGCCAAGGGGCTGCTCAACGGCTCGCTATGGCAGGTCACATCCGCGCCGCGCACCGTGCGCCAGGCGATGACCCTGCTGGTGCGCTCCGAGGACGAGGGCGTGGAGCGCGCCCATGCGCGCATTCGCATATTGAAGGCGGTATTCGAGACCCCGGACGCCGATATACCCTGGCAGACCCGCCGCCGGCACGATGATTTCGACTATGGCTATGCGCTGACCGTGCACAAAGCCCAAGGTTCCCAGTGGAACGATGTGGTGTTGTTCGACGAAAGCTATGCTTTTCGTGAACATCGCCAGCGCTGGCTGTATACCGCGGTCACCCGAGCCTGCGAACGACTGACCATCGTGAAATAGAGCTTTGCTTCTGTTTAGACGATATTAGTAAAATCGTGTCAGTTTCACCTCCGGAACGACGTGTTTATCACGGCGGACGCCATCGAGCGACGGGGTGGGCTTGGCACTTTTTCATCAACCATCGTGATCCGTGCGCCCGATCAGGCGGCCATGCACGCCCATGACCGTCTGTCGCCCGAACGGTGGTTGCCGCAAACGGGATGAAGTCAGATGTTGGATCGTCTGTTTAAGGTTGGCCAGCGCATGCACTTGAGCGCCGGGCTTGGCAAATGGGTCCTGCGCAGCGCCTACGTCTCGGCCCTGGTGGTGCTCGGGATCATCTGCGCCGATTCATACCAAAGCCAGCGGCTGCAGAACCAGAAGATCATCCAGATGGGCTCGCTGGCCGATCATTTCATCGCCACCGATGTGGCGATGCGCGATCTGGCCCAGAAGGCGAAGGGCTACGCCGATCAGTTCGCCGAGCAAACCTCGAAAGAGATCAACACCGCGATCGGCGGCAATCCCACCGCCGATGCGGCCACGCTCATTCCCGTTCGCAAGGCGCTGTTGTTCCGCCAGGAAAACGCCGCGAAGGCCTTCGATGGGCTGCGCGATGCCTGGAACCAGGCCGACGACGCCCTGAAGGCCGGCATCCAGTCCACGTCGCGTTACATGGTGGGCGACGATCCGCTGAAGAACTACCGCGCCATCCTCAACGTGGAGCGGGTGGGCGCGGTCGAGACGGTCGACCAGATGCGTTGGGCCAGCCTGGAGATATTCTCCATCTACGATTCCATGATCTCCAACTCCAACGCGCACGCCCAGGACGTGATCAGCAAGCGACTGGAAGACGTCCTGCGCCAGCGTGGCGAAATGATTCAGCGCTTCCTGCTGATCACGGCCGCTGCGCTAGCCGGCATCTTGTTCTTCTTCTTCATTCCGGCGGACTATCTGATCAACAAGATGATGGAGCGCCTGGCCGCCGAGCGCAAACGCGCGCAAGACGAAAGCGTGCGGGCCAACAAGGCGGGTCAGGCCAAGTCGCAGTTCCTGGCCAATATGAGCCACGAAATCCGCACGCCGATGAACGGACTGCTGGCGATGGCCGAACTGCTCGCCGATTCCGATCTGGACGGGCGCCAGCGCACCTATGCGGACGTGATCTCGCGGTCCGGTTCGCTGCTGCTGACCATCATCAACGACATTCTCGACTTCTCCAAGATCGATGCCGGGCAGATGACGCTCGATCAGACGCCGTTCAGCCTGTACGAGGCCGTCGAGGACGCCGCCGCACTGGTCTCGACCCAGGCAGCCGAGAAGGAACTCAACCTGTCGGTACGCATCGCGCCCGATCTGCCATCCATGTATGTGGGCGACGCTTCGCGGGTTCGCCAGATCGTCACCAACCTCCTGGGCAACGCGGTGAAGTTCACAGACGAAGGATGGGTGCATGTCGATGTCAGCGCCGGCGACCCGGGCGATGTCGCCTCGGCCGCCGGATCGGGCCGGCCGATGCGGCTTGTCATCAAGGTCATCGACACCGGCATCGGAATCCCGGCCGAAAAGCTGGAGATGATCTTCGAGAAATTCTCTCGAGTCGACGCCTCGTCTTCGCAGCGCCACCCGGGAACCGGCCTGGGGCTGGCCATCGCCTCGTCGCTGACCAAGCTCATGGGCGGAGAGATCCGCGTCGAGAGCAAGTCGGGCGAAGGTTCGACGTTCGAAGCCACCATCGCACTGCCGGTGCACGAAGCCGCCGATCCGGTGAGCCAGGCGCCGCGTGCGATGATCGGCAAGCGGGTGTTGGTGGTCGACGAGGGCAGCAATCCGATCGGCGCGTCTGCATTGTGTGAACGCCTGGCCGCATGGGACATGCGCCCGACCGAGTGTTCGGACAGCAACGCGATCCTCACCAGCCTGCATCAGGCGGTCAAAGCCGACGATCGCTTTTCGATCGTGATCATTACCGACAACACCGAAGGCGCCTATAGCGGGCAGTTGGCCAAGGCCGTCAAGCAGGCTCCGTTGTTCGCCGATCTCCCGATCATCTCGGTCATCGGCGCCAACCGGTTCTCCGACACGGCCACCGCTTCGATGGCCGGATTGGACGGGGTACTCACCCGGCCACTGAAGGTGGAATCTCTACGCCAAACCATCGCTGATCTGCTTGAAGAAGAGCAGGCAGGTGGTGTCGGCGAAATCAGCGAAGTCGACGAACCGTCACAGGTTTCGTCGGTCGCAACAGTTCAGCAGGGCAATGAAATCGCGGCGGAGCAATCGGAGGGGGCTATGGTCGAAACATCCGAAAGATTGGACATCCTGTTGGCTGAAGATGGACAACGTCTGGAGATCCTGCTGGCTGAAGACAATGAGGTCAACCGGATCGTGTTCACCCAGATACTCGAACGGCTGCCGTACTCGTTCAAGATCGCGCATAACGGTCGCGAGGCGGTCGAGCTATATCATAAATATTCGCCGCGGCTCATCTGCATGGACGTGTCGATGCCAGTCATGAACGGCCACGACGCCAGCCGCGAGATCCGGCGCATCGAGGAAGGCTCCGGCCGGCACACGCCGATCATCGCGGTGACCGCGCATGCGATGATCAACGACCGCGAGGCGTGCATGGAAGCGGGAATGGACGACTATCTGTCCAAGCCTGTGTCGCCACGCCGTCTGGAGGAGAAGATCGAGAAGTGGATCTCCGATGCCGGCCTCGACAAAGTCGTCGGCGAAGCGGGCTGAACTGGCTCCAGCGTCGCGACGTGCGCTAAGCCATCGTCGCGCTTGAGTTTGCCGACAAGCCGGTCCACAAGGAAGGCGGTCCCAAGCGGACCGCCTTCTTCTTTCTGGTCTGTTGTAACGATGCCCGCCGCCTTGTCCGTCAATCTCAATGCGATTGCGCTTCTACGCAACCGGCGGGATCTGCCCTGGCCGGGCGTGGCCCATTTCGCCCGCATCGCCATGGCCGCCGGCGCCCATGGGGTGACCGTGCATCCGCGCCCGGACGAACGACACACGCGCGCTTCCGACCTGCCGCTCCTGCGCGCCCTGGTCGATGACGAGTTTGCCCACGCCGAGTTCAACGTGGAGGGCTATCCGACCGACGAATTTCTGCGCCTGGTGATCGACAACCAGCCCGAACAAGTCACCCTGGTTCCTGACGATCCTTCGCAGCCCACCTCGGACCATGGCTGGGCGGTGGCCGCCCATCACAACCTGCTGGCGCCGGCGGTGAGCGAGCTCAAGCGCCATGGTTTCAGGGTGTCGCTGTTCGTCGACCCCGACGCAAGCGATGCAGACCTGGCGGCCGCGCGCGAGATCGGCGCCGACCGGATCGAACTCTATACCGGGCCTTACGGCTCCTGCCTGGATGACGCTGCCCGAGCCCGCACGCACCTCGATCAACTGGCCGACACGGCCAACCGGGCGAAGGACGCGGGCCTGGCTGTCAATGCCGGTCACGACCTGACCGTCGCCAATCTGCCGGGACTGGCGCAAGCGATCCCGCATCTGGCCGAAGTATCGATCGGCCACGGCCTGACCGCCGACGCGCTGGAATACGGCATGGCCGGAACGGTGGGACGGTTCCTTCAGGCGCTGGGCCACGAGCTGTAGGCGCGCAGCGCAGTGAGGAGGCTCGACATCGCGGTGGCCGGCGCCGGGGTATCGGGACTGGCGCTAAGCCTGTTTCTTGCCCGGCAGGGTCACCGGATCACCATCTACGAACGCTTCGACACGCCCCGGCCGGTGGGCTCCGGGCTGATGCTACAGCCCACCGGCATGACGGTGCTCGACGTTCTGGGCCTGCTGCCCGCAGTCATCGCACGCGGCAGCCGTATCGGACGGCTTGACGGGCGCGATGCGCGTTCGCGCAGAACGGTGCTGGATGTGCGTTACCAGGCGCTCAGGGGAGGGCGCTTCGGCCTGGGCATCCACCGCGCCAGCCTGTTCGACGCGCTGTACACACCGGTGGTGGGCGAGGCGGTCGCCGTCGAATGCGGGCGCGAGGTGGCCGATGTCGACCTGGCCGGCTCGCACGGCCGGCTGGTGTTCGCCGATGGCTCGACTTCTCCCCGCTTCGACCTGATCGTCGATGCCAGCGGGGCGGGCAGCCCCTTGCTCAACCGCGCAGCGATCGCACCCAAGTGGCGGCAAATGCCCTTCGGCGCGCTGTGGGCTAGCCTTCAGTGGCCGGCGGATGGGTTCGACGCCGACCGGCTGGCCCAGCGCTACGACAAGGCCAGTGTGATGATCGGCGTGATGCCGGCCGGGCGCCTGAAACCTCTGTCGGGTGAACTGGCGGCGTTCTTCTGGAGCGTGCGCGGCGACCGACTGGGCGAATTGCATGCCGGCGGCCTGCAACAATGGAAGGACCGAGTGGCCGGCTACTGGCCCCGATGCGCGCCGCTGCTCGACCAGATCGACGATTTCGAGCAGTTAGCGTTCGCCAGATATCACCACCATACCCTGCGCAGGCCCTATGGCGGAGGGCTACATGGCGAGCGGCTGATCTTCATCGGCGACGCCGCCCATTCGACCAGCCCGCAACTGGGCCAGGGCGCCAACATGGCGCTGCTCGACGCCGCCGCGCTGGCGCGGGCGCTGGAGCGGTCCTGCGGGGATTTGGATCAAGCGGTCCGACTGTATCACCAGGCCCGCATGCGCCACATCGCCGCCTACCAATTCCTTTCCTGGTTCCTGACCCCGTTCTATCAGTCCGACAGCCGAGCGCCGGCCTGGATCCGAGACTGGCTGGTCGCTTCCGTTGCCAAAGTGCCGCCGGCGCCGGCGTTGCTGGCGGCGATGGTTGCGGGACTTTACACCGGCCCGCTGGCGAAACTCGATCTCGAGGAGCCGGATTGGGCGCGGCTGTAGCGCCCGCCGCCGGCAGTGGTTGCCATGCCCGCGCATAGCCGATAGAACCGGGCGGTTTTTCGAGCCGCCGAGGCGACCTAGGGGACGGGCGTTCGGTGGCGGACGCCTTCGCAACCCTTCCAAAGCAACTCCGTGTAAACAGGGACTGAATTGATGCGTGTCTATTACGATCGCGACGCCGATCTCAATCTGATCAAGGGCAAGAAAGTGGCCATCATCGGCTACGGCTCCCAGGGGCGCGCCCATGCGCTCAACCTGAAGGACTCCGGCGCCG
Source organism: Rhizobiaceae bacterium (assembly GCA_028281105.1). GTDB lineage: Bacteria > Pseudomonadota > Alphaproteobacteria > Rhizobiales > Rhizobiaceae > JANQKQ01. Next base: position 76,123 of record JANQKQ010000033.1, on the reverse strand, counting down.
AGCACGTGGCCGTGGCGCTGCGCGAAGGCTCGGCTACCGCGAAGAAGGCCGAGGCCGACGGCTTCGAGGTGAAATCGGTGGCCGACGCGGCCGGTTGGGCCGACCTGATGATGATGGCCACGCCCGACGAACTGCAGGCCGACATCTGGCGCGAGCATATCGCCGGCAACATCCGCGACGGCGCCGCGATCGCGTTTGCCCACGGGCTCAACGTGCATTTCAACCTGATCGAGCCGGGCCCGGGTATCGACGTGCTGATGGTCGCGCCCAAAGGGCCGGGCCATACGGTGCGCGGCGAGTATCAGAAGGGCGGCGGCGTGCCGACCCTGATCGCCGTCGACCAGGACGCTTCGGGCAATGCACACGATCTGGCGCTGTCGTATGCGTGCGCGATCGGTGGCGGACGCTCCGGCGTCATCGAGACCAATTTCCGCGAGGAATGTGAGACCGACCTGTTCGGTGAGCAGGTGGTGCTGTGCGGCGGACTGGTAGAGCTGATCCGCGCCGGCTTCGAGACCCTGGTGGAAGCCGGCTATGCACCGGAGATGGCCTATTTCGAGTGCCTGCACGAGGTCAAATTGATCGTCGATCTGATCTACGAGGGCGGCATCGCGAATATGAACTACTCGATCTCGAACACCGCCGAATGGGGCGAATACGTCTCCGGCCCGCGCATCATCACCGAGGAGACCAAGGCGGAGATGAAGCGCATCTTGGCCGACATCCAGACCGGCAGGTTCACCTCGGAATGGATGCAGGAATACCGCTCGGGCGCGGCCCGCTTCAAGGGCATCCGCCGGATGAACGACGGCCACCAGATCGAGGAGGTGGGCGAAAAGCTGCGCGCCATGATGCCGTGGATCTCCGCCAACAAGCTGGTGGACAAGGACAAGAACTAAGGCGATGGCCGCATGAGTGGCCTCGTCATCCGCGACGCCCGGCCGGGCGAGGCCGGGCGGCTGAGCGAACTGGCGTTCGTCTCCAAGGCCCATTGGGGCTATGACGAAGCCTTCATGGCCGCCTGCCGCGATGAGTTGACCGTCACCGCGCAAGACATCGCCCGCGACATCGTGCGCGTGGGCGAGGTGGCGGGCGAGGTGGTCGGCTACCACTGGCTGACCGAGGCCGAAAAGCCCGGCGCGCTGGAGGTCCAGGCGTTCTTCATCGATCCGCCGGCGATCGGCCACGGCTATGGCAGGGCGTTGTGGCGCGATCTGGAAACATGCGCGCGCGGGGCCGGCTGCCGGCTGCTGGTTGTCCAGTCCGATCCGTTCGCTGTCGATTTCTACCGAACGATGGGGGCGAGCGACGTGGGAGAGCGCCCCTCGGGCTCGATTCCCGGTCGGGTGCTGCCGTTGCTGGAAAAGCCGATCTGACCGACGCCCAGGTCAAGGCCGCCGCCCTCAGGGCGGCGGCCTTGACCTATCGTTCAGCCTTAATAACGACCCGGGTCAGTTACCCAGAAAGTCGCGAATGGCCTTCGTGTACTCACCGGGCGCCTGGAACATGGCGAAGTGGCTGACATCGTCGAGCACCAGCAGCGAGGCGCCGGGAATGGCCGCGGCCATCTCCTTGGAATGATCCATCAGGATCGCCTCGTCATGTTCGCTCTGGACCACCAGCGTCGGCACGGCGACCGACTTGAGCGCCTCCAGTCCGCCGGGCTTCTCGGTGCCCCACATTTTCGACACGCCGCCCAGGAAGGCGTCGAACCCATCGGGCGTCGGCGACATCGACGTATAGTCGCGGGCCATCATGCCCACATAGGCTCCGAACACCTCGTTGGTCTCGACCGACGGGTCGATGCCGGCGAGCGTGACGTTGCCGGCATGGGCGAAGTGGCTGGCCAGGCGCTCGGGCGCCATGCCTGAGATCACATAACCGATGTTGGCGCCGTCGGACCAGCCCACCAGATGGACCTCGTCGACGTTCAGGAGGTCGAGCAGGGCCAGATAGTCGCTGGCGAGAAGGTCATAGGAGTATTCGCTGCCGTCGTTGGTCGAGCGGCCATGGCCGCGGGTATCGGCGACGATCACCTTGCGGTCGGCGGACAAATCGGCCACCTGCGCCGCCCAGATATCGCCATGGGCCAGGCCGCCGTGGATGAGCAGGATCGGCGTCCCCGCCGCTGTGCCGTAGACCGCGTAGTGCATCGCGATGCCGTTGACGCGCGCGGTGCCGGAAAGGTCGGCTTCGGGCATGGTGGGTGACGCGGGGATCGACATCCACCGATCCGCCGCGTGCGCCGTGGCCGCCGCCATCAGCGCCGCCAGCAAGGCCAAGGTTCTGATCATGGTCTCCTCCTGATGTTCGTCGGGCCGGGCGGCGCACTTGCTTGCACGCGCTACGCCCGCCACAATAGGATAAAGCAGTGGCCATGCGACGGTTACAGGCCGATCACGCGATGGTCTGGAGAGCGTTGCGTTGAAAAGTCTCGGTTTTACAAAGCCTTGGTTCCCGCATTACCGATTGAGCGCAAGCGGGCCGGTGTTCTTCGACCACCGGTATGCCGATTTCGACGAACAGGCGGAGCAACTGGCCGGCCATGACCAGGCCTATCTTCAACTGACCTGCGGCGCGTTCACCGGCCGGTTCCTGTCGGCCTTTCTGGCGCCCGAGATTTCCATTCATCTTGAGTTCTGCAACCAGGCGCTGGAGCAGAAGATCGGCGGTTCGCCGACCGATTTTTCCTTTGGTCTTGTGCTGAGCGGCCACGAGCCGTTTCGCGCCAACGGGCGTGCGTTGAGCGCCGATGACCTGATGATCGTTCCGCCCGGTGGCGACCTGGTCATGCGCAGTCCTGTCGACGGCTGCGTGGCGGCGATCGTGATCGATCGCGAGCGCCTGCTGCGGGATACGGGCCTCGACCCCGATACGGCGAACTGGCTGGACAATCTGCACGGCGATATCGGCATGCTGCGCTCGCCGGTCCTCGCACGGCGCTTGCGCGAGGACTTGAAGCTGGTGCTGGAAAGCGCCGGCGCGGACACCGGGCAGTCGGCCGACGTCCATGCCAACATCGGCAACGCCTTCATCGGGGCGATCGCCTCCCATCTGTCTCTGGAACATGCGACCCGCGCCGCGCGGGCCGGCCCGCGGCCGGGTTCGGCTTCCTACGCGCTGTATATGGAATGCCGCTCCCGCTTCCATGCCGATTTAGACCGCGACAATCGCATCGACGATCTCGCCCGATCCTTCGGCACGACGAAACGCTCGCTGCAGGGCGCGTTCTCCGCCCATGTATCGGTCGGCCCGCTGACCTATCTGCGCATCGTTCGCCTGCACAACGCCAAGCGCGAGCTGCAGGGTTTGAGCCGTCCCGACCGGTCCATCGGCGATATTGCCGCGGCGAACGGCTTCTGGAACTGGAGCGAGTTTTCCCGCCAATATCACCGGCAGTTCGGCGAACTGCCCTCACAGACGCGGGCCCGCCGACAGATCGCATAAACCTGCGCTTGCCCGCCCGGCACAGGTGGCCTAACTAACGATCATCTCCATCGCCGTTCCCCTTCCGACCGAGCTCTCATGACCCTGCGCGTCGCGACCTTCAACGTCGAGAACCTGATGCACCGGTTCGATTTCTCCGGTTATCGCAACGAGACCCGGCGCGACCGGGCGCTGCGCATGGTCGACGTGCGCGACGAAAGCCATTTCAAGCAGCTCGAAGAGGCGCGCACGATCGCGCTCACCGACGACAAGATGCAACTGACCGCGCTCGCCATCGCGCAGACCCGCGCCGACATCATCTGCCTGCAGGAAGTCGAGAACCTGGAGGCGCTGGGCGCGTTCGAATACGGCTATCTGTTCAAGATGGTCGGCCACGGCTACCGCAACAAATATCTGCTTGAAGGCAATGATGGGCGCGGCATCGACGTAGCGGTCATGACCCGCGACGAAACCGCCGACGGCGAAGCCATCGAGCTGGTGGACATGCGCTCCCACGCGCACGTCACCTATGGCGATCTGGGGCTGATGACACCGGCGCTCAAAGATATCGGCGAGCGGCCCCACGAGCGCGTTTTCCGCCGCGACTGCCTGGAGCTCGACTTCAAGGTGGGCGGGCGATGGCTCACCGTCTTCGTCGTTCACTTCAAATCCATGGGTCCGGGCCGCGGCGACAAGGACGGGCGCACCGCGACGTCGCCGATCCGGCTGGCGGAAGCCGCAGCCACCCGACGCATCATCGAAGACAAGTTCGACGGCGCCACCGTCGACAAGCGCTGGCTGATCTGCGGCGACTTCAACGATTACCGCTCACGGCTCGTAGTGCGTGACGGCGGCGAGGGCGGCCATGAGTTCCAGCAGGTTGACGAGGCCGAGTGCGGCTTCGACCCGCTGCTCAGGGACGGTTTCTCGGTCGACCTGACCGAGCGGCGCGAGCCGATCGACCGCTGGACGCTGTATCACAGCCGCGGGCCCGATGAGCGTCACCTGTGCCAGCTCGACTACATCCTGGCGTCGCCGGCCGTCGCCGTATCAAACGCCAACGCGGTGCCGGACATCATTCGCAACGGCCAGCCCTGGCGCACTCCCTTTCCGCCGGGCCAGGAAGTGGACCGCTATCCGCGCATCGGCTGGGACCGGCCGAAAGCCTCCGACCACTGCCCCGTAGCCGTCACTCTCAATCTCGCCTGATCCTTCTTGCCACCAATTCGAGGTCGCCCGCCATGGCCAATCCATCCGCATATTCCAGTCTGGTCGATCATCTCAAACAGACCACGCTGCTGGGCCAGATCGCCGGCCTGCTGCACTGGGATCGCGAGACCATGATGCCCAAATCCGGCATCGAGGCGCGGGCCGAGCAGTCGGCGCTGCTGGCGGCGGAGATCCACGGCCGTTGCGCCGACGAACGGGTCGGCGAGTGGCTGGCCGCCATCGAGACAGACGGGCTCGATGCGGTAGGCCAAGCCAATGTACGCGAGGCGAGGCGCGGCTTCGAGCGGGCGAACCGGGTCCCGGTCCGCCTGGCCGAGGCGCTGGCCAAGCTGACGACCAGGGCGCAGGGCATCTGGGCGCAGGCCAGGGCCGACGACGATTTCCCCGCCTATGCGCCGGTGCTGGAAGAAATCATCGCGATCAAGCGCGAAGAGGCCGCCTGCCTCAAGCGCGACGGCGAGGAGCTGTACGACGCGTTGCTCGACGATTTCGAGCCGGGCATGAAGACGGCCGAACTAAGTACGCTGCTCGCCCGGCTGCGCCCGGGGCTTTCGGCGCTCAGGCAGAAGATCGAGGCGAGCGGGGTTCAGGTGCGGCCGCTCGCGGGCGATTTTCCCGACGACAAGCAGCTGGAACTGGCGCGGCGGCTGGCCGGCGTGTTCGGCTATGACTGGGACGGCGGCCGGCTGGACCTTGCCGTCCATCCCTTCTCGTCGGGCTATCGCGGCGATGCCCGCATCACCACCCGCGTCGACGCCGACAACGTGTTCGATTGCCTGTATTCCACCATCCACGAAGTCGGCCACGCCACCTACGAGCAGGGTCGGGACCCCGCGATGGATTCCACGCCCGCCGGCGGCTACGCCTCGATGGGCGTGCACGAGAGCCAGAGCCGCATGGCGGAAAATCAGATCGGGCGGTCCCGGGCCTTCATGGACTGGCTCTATCCGGCGATGGTCGAGACCTTCGGCGACATCGGGCTTTCCGGGCCCGATGAACTGTTCGCCGCCGCCAACCGGGTCGAGGCCGGCTTCATCCGCACCGAGGCCGACGAGGTACACTACAATCTGCACATCCTGATGCGCTTCGATCTGGAGCTGGCGCTGGTGCGCGATGAGTTGCAGGTGGGCGACCTGGAAGCGGCATGGAACGAGCGCTTCGCCGCCGATTTCGGCCGGGCCGTCGACAAGCCGTCGAACGGCGTGCTGCAGGACGTGCACTGGTCGGCCGGCCTGTTCGGCTATTTCCCGACCTATTCGCTCGGCAACATCTATGCGGGCGAGTTGTTCGCGGCCATCGAGCGCGCGATCCCGCAGCGTGATGCATTGATCGCCAAGGCAGAGCTGGGCGCCATCCACGACTGGCAGCGCGAGAACATCCATCGCCACGGCACGCTCTATTCCGCGCCGGAGTTGATCGAACGCGCCTGCGGCAAGAAACCGGACGAACGCGCGCTGCTCGATTATCTGGAAGCCAAGTTCGGCGCGCTATACGGATTTTGAACCGGTATCCGATCAGTAAATCACCGAAACCAGCCGACCGCATCTATTGCGCTTACCTTCACTCTGTTAAGCACGTCTCCCGCGGCAATAAAACTCGGGGGCGTTGTCGACATGGGTTTCAAGATTTTCAAGCTTTGCTTGTGGCAGTTGTGGATCGGCAAATGGGTGGCGGTACGGCTGTCGTGGTTCTGGCTGTTGGTGGTTACTGCTTTTGTTCTACTGATTTTCGCGCCGTTGATTGTTTCGGTCATCGATGGTTCAGCCGTGGGTTCCGATGCCTCGAAAACCGCAAAATCCGCCGCGCCCCAGGCCGGCTCGAACTACGGACCCACGCTTTTCCTATTGGTTCCCATGGTGATGTTGGTGACCGTTTTCGCGGCCAGCACCGTCGCCATCGGCTGGCATCGATATGTGCTGCGCGAGGAGCAGCCTGCGACGTTCCTGGTCTGGCGGCAGGGCTGGCCCGTATTTCGTTACTTCTGGGGTTGGGTCAAGATTACCCTGCTGCTGTTTCCGGTGGTTTTCCTGGCGCTGGCCGTGGTGATGTTCACAATGTCCATCATCGGACCGATCGCCTCGCCGGTGTTCGTGTTTTTGGTGTTGGGGTTGATTGCGTTGGCCCTTGGCACCCTGGTGTTCTGGTGTGTGCTTCGACTGGGGCTTATTCTGCCGGCGCTCGCCGTGGGCAAGCCCATGAGGCTGAGAGATTCCTTCCAGCTGACAGGACCTGCCTCGTCCGAGCTGTTGGTGACAGCCGTGTTGCTCGCGCTGTTGTTTTCCGTTCCCGATATGGTTTTCGGTTTGCTGGATACCGTCCTGCTGCCCGCCTATGCGCCGATCTGGATCCCGTCGAGGTTCATCGTCACCTGCTGTTTCCAGTGGGTCACGTTTTTCGTCGGCTTCGGCATCCTGACCGTGCTCTACGGCCATCTGGAAGAGGGGCGGGCGATCTGATAACGCTCCGGCGGGTTAGTGGCAGGTGAGGTAAAGATGGCGCGCGACTACACCATTCTCGATGTATTCACCGATACGGCGCTGGCCGGCAATCCGCTGGCGGTGGTTCACGATGGCGCCGGGCTCGACGGCGCGGCGATGCAGGCGATCGCGGGCGAGTTCAACCTGTCGGAGACGGTGTTCGTGCTGCCTGCCGACGATCCGGCCTATCGCGCGAGCCTGCGCATCTTTACGCCCAAACGCGAGCTGCCGTTCGCCGGCCACCCAACCGTCGGCACCGCGATCCTGCTGGCGCGCAGAGACGGGCTTGGCGACGGCGAGACGGTGGAGTTCGTGCTGGAGGAGAACATCGGTTCGGTCGCCTGCAAGGTGAGCCGGACCGGCCAAAGGCATCATTGCGAGTTTGTGCTCCCGGCGCTGCCCAAGTCGGTCGATGGCCGACCCGATCCGGCGAAAGCCGCGCGCGCTCTCGGACTGGCGGCCGGCGATATCGGCCTGCCTGGACATGAAGGCGCCGCGTGGGACGCCGGCGTGCCGTTTCCGGTTGTGCCGGTTGCGACGCTCGACGCCATGGGGCGGATCGCGCTCGATTCCGCAGCGCTGGCCGAGTGCATGGGCGATGTGGGGCTGCCGGCGGAAATCTATGTCTACACCAATGAGTGCGAACGCGATGGCGCTCACTATCATGCGCGCATGTTCGCGCCGGCTTTCGGCATCGCCGAGGATCCGGCAACCGGTGCGGCCACCGCGGCGTTCGCCGGCCAGGTGATGGCCGCCGAGAAACCCGGCGACGGCGAGCACCGCTTCGTCATCGAGCAGGGCTTCGAGATGGGCCGCCCGTCGATCCTGGAACTCACCTTGATCGTGCATGGCGGCGAACTGGTCCAGGCGCGCATCGGTGGCGACGCGGTGGTGGTCGCGAATGGAACGTTGTTGGCGGCCTGAACGCGATAATCCGCACGATGGCCGCCATCTTTCCTTGGAGTTCACCATGCCGTTTGAGCTCGCGCTGGGCGCGCGCAATCGCAAGTCGCCGTTCTTCGAGGCGACCGTCGCCGCCGGCGTCACCCAGTTCACCGTCTACAATCACATGTACATGCCCACGAGCTACGGCGACCCCGCGGCCGAGTATCGCCGGCTCACCGAAGGCGTGGCGATGTGGGACGTTTCCGTGGAGCGCCAGGTTCAGCTTGCCGGGCCCGACGCGCTCGCGCTCGCGCGCATTCTCACGCCGCGCAACCTGGACAAGCTGAAGCCGGGGCAGGGCCGCTACGTGCCCATCTGCGACCATCGCGGCGCCATCCTCAACGATCCCGTGCTGCTGCCGCTGGCCGATGACCTTGTCTGGCTGTCGATCGCCGACAGCGACATGGTGCTGTGGGCGCGCGCGATCGCCGCCGAACGCGGCCTGGATGTGACGGTGAGCGAGCCCGACGTCTCGCCGCTGGCCATCCAGGGTCCGAAGGCGGAGGAAGTCGTGGCCGGCTTGTTCGGCGAATGGGTGCGCGAGTTGTCCTATTTCGGTTTCCGCGAAACCGAGTTGGACGGGATTGCCCTGGTGGTGGCGCGCTCGGGCTGGTCGAAACAGGGCGGGTTCGAACTGTATCTGCGCGACGGGCGCTGTGGCACGGATCTGTGGAACCGGGTCGTCGAGGCCGGTCGCGGACACGATATCGGCCCTGGCTCGCCCAACCCGATCGAGCGCATGGAGAGCGGGCTCATCTCCATCGGCGCCGACACCGACGATGAGACCAACCCGTTCGAACTGGGACTGGGCCGTTTCGTCGACGTCGAGCAGGAAACCGATTTCATCGGCAAGGCGGCGTTGGCCCGCATCGCGGACGAGGGGCGCAGGCGCCAATTTGTCGGCTATCGCATCGACGGTCCGCCGCTTGCCGCGCCTGCCCAGCACCGCTGGCCGCTGCACGCGGGCGGCAAACCTGCAGGCTTCGTCTCGTCGGCCGGTTTTTCGCCCCGCGTCGACGGTGGGTCCAACATCGGCGTCGGGCTGGTCGAGACCGGCCTGGCCGAAGAAGGCACCGAGCTCGCCTGCGACAGCGAGACCGGACCGCGAACGGCGAAGGTCGCCTACCTGCCGTTCGCTACCGGCGGGTCGTAGAGGTCTAGTTGAAGCGCGAGCAGGGCCGGCCGGAGGCGACGCAGGCGGTTCCGCTACTGTCCAGCTGACAGACGGCCGAGCTGTTTGTGGCCGCGTTGAAGCTGGCGAACGCCACGCCGTGTTGCTGACGCGCGGTTTGCTCCCACTTCTTGATGATCTCGACGCGGCTGCCCACCACGTCACGAACGTAGTAGTGTCCGTCGACGCGCAGGTTCGGCTTGCACTGGGCGCCGGCCTGATTGCCGCCACCGCCCTGATTGCCGCCGCCCTGGTTGCCGGCATTGGCCTGACGGCAGTTGGCTATCATGCCCCTGCGGATATCGCTCTCGTTGCCGGAAAGGGCCGCGCCCACCGTCTTGCAAAATAGGAAATGGGCGCCGCCGTTGGCGTGCCATCGCTCGCCCGAGAAGCCGCAACCCAGCATGCGGTTCTGACCATGTTGCTGAACCGCCTCGACCGCGTAGGCGCGGCACTCGCGATCGGAGGCAGCGTGCGCCGGCACGCTCACCAAGCTCAAAACCAAAGACGTAGCAAAAACGACTGCAGACGCGGCGGCGCCAGTAATTCGAGCCATGTTGTCAATTCTCCCCTGTAACGACTATCTCCGTTGAAACACCCCATTTAACCATACCGCGTGAACTGAAGGTGACAAGGCGGCCCGTGTTGCCGGGCAGCCTATTCCCTTTCGGACCACAACATGGCACGTAGGCGTTGAAGACAAGCCGCGAAGTGTTCTGCCTCGATGAGCGATTTCTACGATCTGGAGACCTTAAGCCTGCACGCCGGCCACACGCCGGACAGCGATCACGGCTCGCGCGCGGTGCCGATCCACCAGACCACGTCCTTCGTGTTCAAGGACGCCCGCCACGCCGCGGCATTGTACGCACTGGAGGAGGGTGGGCATCTGTACACCCGCATCTCCAACCCGACGGTGGCGGTGCTCGAACAGCGGCTGGCGGCGCTGGAGGGCGGCGCGGCCTGCGTGGCCACGTCTTCCGGCATGGCAGCGGTGCACCTGGTCGCCGCGACCCTGGCCAGCGCCGGCGACCACATCGTTGCGACCTCGGCGCTCTACGGCGCCAACATCAACCTTCTCAAAAACACCATGCCGCGCTTCGGCGTGGAGACCACCTTCGTGCGGCCTTCCGATCTCGACGGGTTGAAGGCCGCCATCAAGCCCAACACCAAATTCGTCTTCGGCGAAGTGATCGGCAATCCCGCGCTCGACGTCCTCGACGTGGACGCCGCTGCCGCGATCGCCGCCGACGCCGGCATCCCGCTGGTGCTCGACGCCACCTTCAACACGCCCTACCTGATGCGCCCGCTCGAACATGGCGCGCATATAATCATCCATTCGCTGACCAAGTGGCTGGGCGGCCACGGCATCGCCATCGGCGGGGCGGTGGTCGACGGCGGCAATTTCGACTGGGGCGCGTCCGACAAGTTCCCGACCATCGCCGGCCCGCACTACGCGCTGGACGGCATCAATTTCTGGGAGGAGTACGGACCCGTAGCGCTGACCATGCGCATGCGCGCCGAAGGCATGTACAATTTCGGCCCGGCAATGAGCCCGGCCAACGCCTTCTACCTGCTGCAGGGCATCGAGACCTTCCCGCTGCGCATGGCCCGGCATATGGACAATACCCGCGCCATGCTGGAGTTCCTGGTCGGCCATCCCGCCGTGAGCTGGGTGCGCCACCCCGACCTGCCCGACCATCGCGACCACGAAGTGGCCAAGCGCCTGCTGCCGAAGGGCGCGGGCTCCATCATCGCGTTCGGGGTCAAAGGCGGCCGCCAGGCCGGAGCCGCGTTCATCGAGGCGGTGCAGCTTGCCTCGCACCTGGCCAATGTCGGCGACGCCAAGACCCTGGTGATCCACCCCGCATCCACCACCCACTCGCACATCTCGGCCGAGGACATGAAGGCCGGGGGCCTGAGCGATGATATGATCCGCCTGTCGGTGGGGCTGGAGAATATCGACGACCTGAAGGCCGATTTCGAGCGCGGTCTGAAGGCCGCCGCCCGGTTGGCTGGGAAATAGCTCGATGCGGTTGCGTGTAAACGGCGTTGAGACCTATGCCTCCACCGGCGTACGCGAGCCGGTCGCCGGCAGGCCGTGGCTGGTGTTCGTGCACGGCTCGGGCCAGAGCAGCCTGACCTGGAACCAGCAGACCCGCCGCTTCGCCTATGACGGCTGGAACGTCGCCGCCCCCGATCTGCCCGGCCATGGCCACTCGGCCGGCGAGCCGCTCGCCACCATCGAGGAGCAGGCGGATTGGTTGGCGGCGTTCATGGATGAGCTCGACATCGGGCAGGCCCATCTGGCCGGCCACAGCCAGGGCGGGCTGATCGTGCTGGAACTGGCGGCGCGCCGGCCCGAGCGGGTAGCAAGCGCCACCTTCATCGCCACCGGCATGGCGATCGCCGTCAACAACGCACTGATCAAGATGGCCGAAACCGACCCGGACCAGGCCTATGGCGCGATGCTGTCTTGGGGCTTCGGCCCGTTCGGCCATGCACACGATACATCGGTGCCCGGCACCTCGCTGATCGGCGCCGGCACGCGGGTGATGCAGTCAAACACGAAACGCGCGCTGGTCGCCGATCTTTCCGCCAACGCCGCCTATGCGGGCGGGCCTGACGCGGCTGCCAAGATCGCGTGCCCGAGCCTGTGCATTCTTGCCCAACTGGATCGTATGGTGCCGGCGAAGGTGGGTGGGCAACTGGCCGACACGCTGGCCGATTGCACCTGCGAAGTGCTGGAAGGCGCCGGCCATATGCTGCCGGCCGAGCGTCCGCGCGAGATCAATGCGATCATGCGGCGGTTCTTCGCCGACCGGTTCGGATCGTGATCATGGCTTCGTCGCGGTTCGCCAAAATATGCGTCATCGGCGCCGGCACCATGGGCTCGGGGATTGCCGCACAGGTGGCCAACGCCGGGATCGATGTGCTGCTGCTGGACGTCGCGGGAGAAGACGGCGCGCGCAACGCCGCTGCAGACCGCGCGCTCCATCGCATCGCCAAGTCGAACCCGCCCTTGCTGATGCGGCCCGATAACATCGAACGCATCACGGCCGGGAACATCGAGGACGATCTGGAGCGCATTGCCGGCTGCGACTGGGTGGTCGAGGCGGTGGTCGAGCGGCTCGACGTCAAGCGTGCCCTGTATCGCGACATGGTGGAGCATCTCAAGCCCGACGCGATCGTCTCCTCGAACACTTCGACCATACCCATCAAGCTGTTGATGAAGGCGATGCCCAAGGCGCTCAGGCAGCGCTTCTGCATCACGCATTTCTTCAATCCGGTGCGCTACATGCGGCTGCTGGAACTGGTTGCCGGGTCCGACACCGATCCGGATGTGATCGATGCGATGGCCGACTTCTGCGATCGCCGGCTGGGCAAAGGCGTGGTGCGATGCGCCGATACGCCGGGCTTCCTGGGCAACCGGGTCGGGGTGTTCGCGCTACAGGCGGCGATCCACGAGGCGACCGAGCTCGGCGTGAAGATTGAAGAAGCGGACGCGCTGTTCGGCCGGCCCATGGGCATTCCCAAGACCGGCGCGTTCGGCTTGTACGACCTGATCGGCCTCGATCTGATGGCCGATGTGGTGCGTTCGCTGCGCGCGATCCTGCCGGCCGGCGACCCGTTCCACGAGGTCGGCGGCGAGAACGAGCTGATCAACTTCCTGGCCGCACAAGGCTTCACCGGCAACAAGGGCAAGGGCGGTTTCTACCGCCGGCAGGACGGCCAGAGACTGGCTCTCGACCTGCAGGCGGCGCGCTGGCGGCCGCGGATGAAGGCAACTCCGGAGCTGGCAGCCATCGGCGAAGCCGAGGGGTTGGGTGCGCTCGCTAAAGGGGATGACCGGCTGAGCCGGTTCTGCTGGCGGGTGCTGGCCCGCGTGCTCACCTATGCGGCGAGCCTGGTGCCGTCGGTGACCGACAACCCGCAGGACATCGATGACGCGATGAAGCTCGGCTACAACTGGGTTCGCGGCCCGTTCGAAATGATCGATGAGTTGGGCATGCGCCCGTTTGCAGCGAGGCTCAAGCGTGAGGGCTGGCCGGTTCCCGCCTATCTGGAGGCGGGCGGCGCGGTCTATCGGGTCAGAGGCAGGAAGCTTACCGTGCGCCGCGGCGACGGCGCCTATCGTGCGGTCGACCTGCCGGACGGCGTGGTTCGCTTCCACATGACGCGGCGCACGCTCAAGCCGGTGGCCGGCAACGACGGCGCCAGCCTGTTCCACCTGGACGGCGGGGTGCGGCTGGTGGAGTTCCACACCAAGGCCAACGCGCTCGATGCCGAGTGCATGGCCATGGTGCGCGCGGCCGCCGACGATCCGGGGCCGGGCATCCTCATTCACAACGACGCACAGCATTTCTCGGCCGGGGTCAACCTGGAACGCTTCCTCGAGTTCATCGAGGCGAAGGACTGGAAGGGCATCGACCGTTTCCTGGCCGATTTCCAGGATGCGGTGCTGGCGCTGGCCACGTGCAAGGCGCCGGTCGTGGGCGCGCCATCGGGACTTGCGATCGGCGGCGGCTACGAGGTGCTGGCCCATTGCGACAAGGTCGTCGCCCATTCCAACACAGTGCTCGGCCTGGTCGAATGCGCGGTCGGGCTGGTACCCGGCGGCGGCGGCGTGAAGGAAACCTATCGGCGCTGGCGCGCGCGAACCGGGAGCTGGGAGGAGGCCGCCTGGAAGACGTTCTCCCACATCGGCGCCAACCGGACCGGATCGTCGCCGGACCTGGCCGCCGAGCTGGCCTATTTCGCGCCCGACCGCGACGAGCAGGTCATGAACCGCGACCGGCTGGTGGAGGCCGGGCTGGCCGCGCTGGCGCAGATGGGTGAAGGCTACCGCCGCCCCAGGCGGCCCAAGTTCAAGCTGGCCGGCGGGGAGACCTTTGCCGCCATGGTCGAGCATCTTGAGCGCGGCGAGGCCGACGGCAGGCTTCTGCCGCACGACGTGACCGTCGGGCGGGCGCTGGCGCGCATCGTCACCGGCGGCGCCGGCGCCAAACCGACCGAGGCCGGCGAGGCCGACCTGTTCGCCGCCGAGCGCGAGGCGTTCGTAGCTCTGGCGCGCACCGCGCAAACCAAAGAGCGCATCGAAGGCCTGATGAAACGTGGCGAAACCGTGCGCAATTAGACTGCGCCCAGCCTTGAGCATCGTTCCCTGGCCCTCGGGGCAAGCCCGAGGATGACTAAATTTTCCCGATCGCGGAAACCGGCAACTTTCTGCTTGCGGCGGCCTGCAACGCGTGCATTGAGTTATGCCATGAAACTCTTCTATGCAGCCGCTTCCCCATTCGCCCGCAAGGTCCTCATCGTCGCCCATGAGCTGGGTGTGATCGACCGCATCGAAATCGTCGACGTGGTGGCCCATCCCGTCGACCAGAACCAGGAGGTCATGGCGGTCAACCCGGTCGCCAAGATCCCCACCCTGGTGCTCGATGATGGGACGGCGGTGTTCGACAGCCGGGTGATCTGCGCCTATCTCGACGGCCTGGCCGCCGACGCTTCAGTCTATCCGCAAGGCGAGGCGCATCTCGACGCCATGGTCCTGCAGGCGCTGGGCGATGCAGCCATGGATGCCGCCGTGCTGCTGCGCTACGAACAGTTCGTGCGGCCGGAAGCGTTGAGGTGGGCCGAATGGGCCGACGGCCAGGCCAACAAGATCAACAAGTCGCTGGATGATCTGGAGGCGAACCGGCTCGACAGCCTGGCCGGTCCCGTGACCATCGGCCAGATCGCGATCGCCTGCGCCCTGGGCTACGTGGATTTCCGCCACGGTTCTTTGGACTGGCCAACCGGCCGTCCGGGCCTGAAGGCCTGGTACGACGCGTTTAGCGAGCGCCCGTCCATGCGCGCGACCGTTCCCAGCGGGTAGAACGCCCGACCTCGGCGATGCGCTATTCCGCCCTTTCCATCGTCAAGAACGCGCTCTCCGGCAATCGCCATTGGAAGCCCGTGTGGCGCGAGCGCGAGCCGAAGAAGGCCTATGACATCGTCATCATCGGCGGCGGCGGGCATGGGCTGGCGACCGCCTACTACCTGGCGCGCAACTTCAATCTCACCAACGTGGCGGTAGTCGAGAAGGGCTACCTGGGCAGCGGCAATGTGGGCCGCAACACCACGATCATCCGCGCCAACTATCTGCTACACGGCAACAACCCGTTTTACGCCCACTCGCTGAAGCTGTGGGAGGGGCTGGAGCGGGATTTCAACTTCAACGCCATGGTCTCCCAGCGCGGCGTGCTCAACCTGGTGCATTCGGACGCGCAATACGACGCGGCGGCGCGACGGGGAAACTCGATGCGGCTGCTGGGCGTCGATGCGGAACTGCTGGATCGGCGCGGCGTTCAGAAATACGCGCCTTATCTGAACTTCGACCAGGAGCGGTTTCCGATCCAGGGCGGATTGCTGCACCGGCGCGGCGGCAATGTGCGTCACGATGCGGTGGCGTGGGGATATGCGCGGGGCGCCGATGCGCGCGGCGTCGACTTGCTGCAGAACACCGAAGTGACGGGTTTCAAGATTTCGCGCGGACGGGTCACCGGCGTTGAGACCAGCCGTGGGCTCATTCGCGCGAAAAAAGTCGGCATGGCGGTGGCCGGGTCGACCTCGCGCGTCGCGGCGATGGCAGGCATGCGCCTGCCGATCGAGTCCCACGTGCTGCAGGCTTTCGTCAGCGAGGGGCTGAAGCCGATCGTGCCCGGCGTGGTCACCTTCGGCGCGGGGCACTTCTATCTCAGCCAGTCGGACAAGGGCGGGCTGGTGTTCGGCGGCGATCTGGACATGTACAATTCCTATGCCCAGCGCGGCAATCTGCCGACGGTCGAGCATGTGATCGAGGCCGGGATGACGCTGATGCCGTCGATCGGCCGCGCCCGGCTGCTGCGCTCGTGGGGCGGGGTTATGGACATGTCGATGGACGGCTCGCCGATCATCGACCTCACGCCGGTCAAGGGGCTCTATCTCAACGCCGGCTGGTGCTATGGCGGGTTCAAGGCGACGCCGGCCTCGGGCTGGTGCTTCGCGCACCTGCTGGCCACCGACGAGCCGCACCAGCTGACGCGGGCGATGGGGCTCGACCGGTTCGAGCGCGGGCACCTGCTCGACGAGACCGGGCGCGGCGCCCAGCCCAATCTGCACTAGGACGGTAGAGCGATGCGTATCCCCTGTCCCCTGTGCGGCGAACGCGACTCCAAGGAGTTCTCGATCCTGGGAGATGCGACCGTGAAGCGGCCCGACCCGGACGGGCCGGACGCGGCGGGTGAATTTTTCGATTATGTCTATCTGCGCGACAACCCCGCCGGCACGCACTGCGAACTGTGGTTCCACGAGGCCGGCTGCCGGCAGTGGTTGGTAGTCACCCGAAATACGCTGACCCATGAAGTCGCCGGGGCGGAGCTGTCCGCCGGCCGCAAGGCGAAGAAGCGATGAGCGGGCGGCTTGAGCGCGGCGGCCTGATCGACCGGTCGAAGCCGCTCGGCTTCTCCTTCGACAGTCGCCGCCACCAGGGCTATCACGGCGACACGCTGGCCTCGGCGCTGCTGGCGAACGGGGTTCGGCTGGTCGGGCGCTCGTTCAAGTATCACCGACCGCGCGGCTTCCTGTCTGCGGGACCGGAGGAGCCAAACGGACTGTTCGAGATCGGCGAAGGCGCCCATCGCGAGCCGAACACCCGAGGCACCGTGCAGGAACTGTATGACGGGCTGGTGGCGAGCAGCCAGAACCGCTGGCCGTCGCTGCGCTTTGACGTGCTTTCGTTCAACGATTGGCTGGCGCCGTTTCTGTCGGCCGGCTTCTACTACAAGACCTTCATGTGGCCGGCTTCGTTCTGGGAGAAGGTCTACGAGCCGTTCATCCGTCGCGCCGCGGGCTTGGGCGCGCTGTCGGGCGAACCGGACCCGGACGCGTACGACCACGGCTACGGCTTCTGCGACATCCTGGTGGTGGGTGCCGGGCCGGCCGGACTGATGGCTGCGCTGGCGGCCGGGCGCGCCGGGGCGCGGGTGATCGTAGCGGACGAGGACTTTCTGCCCGGCGGCCGGCTGAACGGGGAGGCGCTGGAGGTCGACGGTCGGCCGGGGCACGAGTGGGCGGGCGAAGTGGCCGCCGAACTCGCATCGATGCCGAATGTAAGGGTGATGAAGCGCACCGCCGTGTTCGGCGCCTATGACAGCGGCGACTGGGGATTGTACGAACGGCTCACCGATCATCTGGGTCAAAAGCCCGAAGGCATCGCGCGCGGCCGGTTGTGGCATGTGAACGCCAGACGGACCATCATTGCTTGCGGATCGATCGAGCGACCGATCGCGTTCGCCGGCAATGACGTGCCCGGCGTGATGATGGCGGGGGCCGTTCGCACCTATTTGAATCGCTTCGCGGTTGCGCCCGGCAAGCGCGCGGTGGTGTTCACCAACAACGAGGACGGCTGGCGCACCGCGCGCGATCTGCTCGATGCCGGGCAGGAAGTGGCTGCCGTTGTGGACACCCGAAAGGGCGACCGGGTGCCGGCCGGGATGGAAGCGGTGGCCGGCGAAACCCGCGTGGCGTTCGGTGTGCGGATCACCGGTGTGCTTGGACGAAAGTCGGTTCGCGGAGTTGAGATCCTTGACGGTGATGGACATTCGAGCGTGTTCGCCGCCGACCTGCTGGCGGTTTCCGGTGGCTGGAACCCGACGGTTCATCTGACCTCGCACAAAGGGGCCAAGCCGGTCTGGCGCGAGGACATCGCCGCGTTCGTCGCGTCGAAAGACCGGCCGGGCGATCAGATCATCGCCGGCACGGCCAATGGAGCGTTTTCGACGGCGCAGGCCCTGGGCGAGGGGTTGTCTGCGGCCGAGCAGGCTTTGTCCGACCTCGGGCGCAAGGCGCCCCGACTGCGGGTGCCGAAGGCCGAGAACACCGCGACGGCGATCGAGGCATTCTGGCATGTGGGCGAGGCGCGCGGGCGCGCCTTCATCGATTTCCAGAACGATGTGACCGCCAAGGACGTCAAGCTGGCGCACGCCGAGGGCTATCGCGCCGTCGAGCACCTGAAGCGCTACACCACGCTGGGCATGGCCACCGACCAGGGCAAGACCGCCAATGTGACAGGCCTGGCTGTGATGGCTGAGCTGACGGGCCGGACGATCGCCGAGACCGGGACCACCGTGTTCCGCCCGCCGACGACGCCGGTGCCGATCGGCGCCTTCGCCGGGCGTGCGCATGGTCGACACCAGCAGCCCACGCGGCTGACCGCCTCGCACGACTGGGCGACCGAGCGGGGCGCGGTGTTCGTAGAGGCCGGCAACTGGCTGCGCGCGCAATGGTTCGCCCAGCCGGGCGAGACCGACTGGCGGCAGAGTTGCGACCGGGAGGCGGCGGCGGTGCGCCGCTCGGTCGGCGTGTGCGATGTCTCAACCCTGGGCAAGATCGACATCCAGGGCCCGGACGCGGCCACGCTGCTCGACCGGGTCTACACCAACACGTTCTCGACGCTGGCGGTGGGCAAGGCGCGCTACGGACTGATGCTGCGCGAGGACGGCATGATGTTCGACGATGGCACGGCGTCGAGGCTTGGCGAGACCCACTTCCTGATGACGACGACTACGGCCAACGCTGTCGGCGTGATGCGCCATCTCGAGCATGCCACGCAGGTGATCTGGCCGGATCTCGACGTGCAGATGATCTCGGCCACCGAGCAATGGGCGCAGTTCGCCATCGCCGGGCCGAAATCGCGCGAGGTGGTCGCCAGGCTGGTGGACGAAGATGTCTCGAATGAAGCGTTTCCTTACATGGGTGTGGCGGAAGTGACCGTGTGCGGCGTCGCCGGCCGGCTGTTCCGGCTATCGTTCTCCGGCGAACTGGGCTTCGAGGTCGCCGTGCCGGCCCGCCATGGCGATGCGCTGATCCGCGCGATCATGGAAGTGGGCGCGCAGTTCGAGATCACGCCCTACGGCACCGAGGCGCTCAACGTGCTGCGCATCGAGAAGGGCCATGTGACCGGGGCGGAATTGAACGGCCAGACCACGGCGGCCGATCTGGGGTTCGCGCGCATGGTCTCGGCGAAGAAGGACTGCATCGGCAAGGTGATGGCCGGCCGAGAGGGACTGGTCGACGAAGACCGACCCCGGCTGGCAGGCTTTGTAGCCGCCGACGGGCAGGCGCGGTTGTGGGCCGGCTCGCATTTCATCGAGGAGGATGCGCCGGCGGACCTGGCCCATTCGATCGGCCATATGACTTCGGTATGCTACTCGCCGCATCTGGGTCGCTATATTGGCCTGGGACTGGTGCGCGGCGGCGCGGCGCGGGCCGGGGATACCGTTCGCATGGTGCATCCGCTCAAGGGCATCGATATCGCGGTCGAGATCGCCCATCCCGTATTCCTCGATCCACAGGGGGAGCGGTTGCGTGGCTAAGATTCCAGAATTGGCGGCGCGTTCCCATCTGGCCGGCGTTTCGATGCCACAAAGTGAGGGAGCAGCCCTGCGCGAGGTCAGCGGCCGGGCAATGCTGTCGCTTGCCTGTCACGCCGGGAACGCGAGCCGCGTCGCCCGCGCCTTCAAGACGGAAACGGGCGTGGCGCTGCCGAAGGCGGGCAAGACGGCCTGGCATGAAGGCATGCTGATCTTATGGTCCGGCCTCAACCAGTGGTTTGTACAGATGGATAAGGCGAACGCCGCCGGCGCGTTCGCGCAGTTGGCCCCAGCGCTCAATGGCAGGGCGGCCGTCACCGATCAGTCCGACGCGTTCGTGATGCTGGAACTGGCGGGACCGCTCGCGCGCGAAACCCTCGCACGGCTGTGCCCCATCGATCTGCATCCGGCCGTTTTCAAGCCGGGCGACACCGCCAGGACACTGGCCGGCCATCTGGCCGTGCAACTGGCCCTTGTCGGCGGCGGTGAGACCGGCCCGGTCTTCCAGGTGCTGGCCGCGCGCTCCAGCGCCCGCGATCTGGTTCACGATTTCGAGATCGCGATCGCCAGTGCCGGTTACGGGTAAAGCCCGCAATCGCGCCTGCGGCGAACACTTTCCCCATGACCGAAATTTAACCGTCACGGGGTGTTCCATTTACGCCAATCGTGTCGCAAAAGGTTGACCTGTCGGCACGCATATGTTGCGATCAAGCCACAAGTCTGCATTCAGGCGATGCTCGAAACCGATCGCATAAGGTCTTATTGGGGAACTGGTCGACGGGAAGATCAGGCGATTGCTGGCAGTCTTTAAACCCGACCGTCTGTCGAACAGACGTCAGTAGAACTTGTCATCGGGAGGTATCAGATGACCAAACACCTCGATATGAACGGCAAGCCCCTCAAGGAGCAGGTATATTCCTGGGCCAAAGAGACGCTTGACGGCAAAATGGAAAGGCGCGAGTTCCTCGCCCTGGCGTCGGCCTTCGGCGCGACGACGGCGACCGCATACGGCCTGCTGGGAATGCCGGCGCCGGCCGAGGCTGCGAGCCACGCCAAGAAGGGCGGCACCCTGCGCTGCGAGATGAGCGTACGCCGCATTCCCGACCCGATCGTCTTCGACTGGTCGGAAATGGCCTCGGTCGCCCGCGGCATGCACGAGAACCTGGTTCGCTACACCCGCGACAGCACCTTCGTGCCGTGGCTGCTGGAGAGCTGGGAAGTCAACGAAGACGCCACCGAATACGTGCTGCACGCGCGCAAGGGCGTCAAATGGTCGAACGGCGACGAGTTCAACGCCGACGACGTGATCTTCAACCTGACCCGCTGGTGCGACAAGTCGATCGAGGGTAACTCGATGGCCGGCCGCATGGCCACCATGGTCGACGACGACAGCGGCAAGCTCGCCGACGGTGTGATCGAGAAGGTCGACAGCCACACGGTCAAGCTGCACCTGCCGAGCCCGGACATCACCATCGTCCCGGGCATGGCCGACTATCCGGGCCTAATCGTGCATCGCGGCTATGACGGCTCCGACATCACCGACGGCCATCCGGGCACCGGCCCGTTTGAGTTGGTCAGCCATGAGGTGGGCGTCAAATCCGTGCTGAAAAACCGCGGCGAGGGCGCGTGGTGGAACGGCTCGGCCCATCTCGACCAGATCGAGTTCATCGACTACGGCACCGACCCGTCGGCGTATCTGGCCGCCTATGAAGCCGAAGAAATCGACATGAACTGGGAATCGACCGGTGAGTTCGTCGAGATCTTCGACAGCATCGATCTGGTTCGCTCCGACGCGATCACCGCGGCCACCATCGTCATCCGCCCCAACCAGGAAGCGGAAGTCGACGGCAAGAAGCCGTATGCCGACGCACGGGTGCGCCGGGCGCTGGCGCTGGCGGTCGACAATGCAGTGGTGCTGGAACTGGGCGTGGCCGGTTTGGGCATTCCGGCAGAGAACCACCATGTCTGCCCGATCCATCCCGAATACGCCGAGCTGCCGCCGATCAAGCGTGACGTGGACGCCGCCAAGGCGCTTCTGGCAGAAGCCAATATGGCGGACTACGAGCACGAATTGATGTCGATCGATGACGACTGGCGCCGGGCTAGCACCGACGCGGTCGCCGCGCAATTGCGTGACGCCGGCATCAACGTCAAGCGCACGATCCTGCCGGGCTCGACCTTCTGGAACGACTGGACGAAATATCCGTTCTCGTCGACCAACTGGAACATGCGTCCGTTGGGTATTCAGATCCTGGCGCTGGCCTACCGTTCGGGCCAGGCCTGGAACGAGTTCGGGTTCTCCAACGCGGAGTTCGACGATCTGGTCACCCAGGCGCTGGCGATCGCCGATGCGGACAAGCGTCGGGTGCTGATGAAGCGGCTGCAGGAGATCATGCAGGAAGAGGGTGTGACCATCCAGCCTTACTGGCGCACCATCTCGCGGCACGCACGGTCGTATGTGAAGGGCGCGGAGAAGCATCCCACCTTCGAACTGCATATCGAAAATCTGTGGATCGACGCCTAACCGGCTAACGATCTCCAAGGGGGCGGCCGAAAGGTTCGCCCCCTTGGACTATCTGCCCGTGCAATATCAAAACAAGCCGCGGCGCAAGCGGGGGTGATTGCGACCAGCCGGCCTGACAATTTCAACGGGCCATACGGGGGACGTTCATGCTGAGTTTTTTCCTGAAGCGCTTCGGGGTGATGATTCTCACGGCATTCTGCCTCACCCTGGTCGTGTTCTATCTGACCAATCTGGAACCCAATCTGGAGAAGCTGGCCAAGACCCAGGCCAACATGCGCATGACCGATGAGCAGGTTGCGAGTTGGCTCGACGATCGCGGCTACAGCCGGCCGGTGTTGCTGCGTTACGGCGAATGGCTGGGGATCGTCCCCGGCTGGACCCTGGTTGACGAGGACGGCAAGCTGACCGGACGCTGCGTGCGCAAGGGCCAGGAGGTGACACCGCGCTTCTGTGGCGTGCTGCAGGGAAGCCTGGGCCTGTCCACCGTGTTCTCGGACGAAGTTTCCACCATCATCGCCAAGCGGCTCGCCAATACCGGCTGGCTGATGTTCTGGGTGATGGTGGTCATGGTGCCGTCGGCCCTGTTGGTCGGCGTGCTGGCCGGCATGCGCGAAGGCTCGCGCACCGATCGCACCTTATCGACCTTCTCCATCGCGACAACGGCGACGCCGGAATACGTCTCCGGCGTCATTTTCATCGTCGTGTTCGCCTCGTCGATGGTGGGGCTGAAGTGGTTCAAGGGGTCGGCCACCTCGGCCAGCGACTCCGGCATCACATTCGAGAATTTCACCTTGCCGGTGCTCACCATGGCGCTCTACGGCATGGGTTACATCGCGCGCATGACGCGCGCGTCCATGGCCGAGGTGATGACGGCGCAATATATTCGGACCGCCCGGCTGAAGGGCGTTTCCTTCCCGATGATCGTCATCAAGCACGCGCTGCGAAACGCGCTGATCGCGCCGTTCACCGTAATCATGCTGCAGTTCCCGTGGCTGCTCACCGGCGTCGTCATCGTCGAAACCCTGTTTAACTACAAAGGCTTCGGCTGGACCTTGGTGCAGGCGGCCTCGAACAACGACATCGAGCTGCTGCTCAGTTGCTCGGTGGTGGCCGTGGCGGTGGTGCTGATCACCCAGCTGATATCGGACATCGGCTACGTCTACCTCAACCCGCGCATCCGCGTGACGTAGGAGGGCGGGCATCATGGAACAACTGACTTTACTTGAGATCATCTGGCGCATCCTGATCCAGCTCATTCCCGTCTGGGTCGCGCTCATCGCCGTCTTCGCCGTCTCGATCACGTTCAAGTCGCGGCTGGGCCTATACGGCAAGCTGTTCAACTCGTCCGTCGGCATGATCGGGCTCGGCATCGTGCTGTTCTGGATCTTCACCGCGCTGTTCGCCGACATCATCGCCCCGTTCGATCCGATCGAGCAGATCTCCGGCATGAAGCACAAGAAGCCGGGCTGGCCGGTCGTCGGCCAGGAAGGGGCGTTCTATCTGCTCGGCGGCGACAATCTGGCTCGCGACGTGTTCTCCCGGGTGATCCACGGCAGCCGCACGGTGCTGTCGATCGCCCCGGCGGCCACCGTGTTCGCCTTCATGGTCGGGATTACGCTGGGCTTGCCCGCCGGCTACTTCCACGGCCGGCTGGATACCATCCTGAGCTTCCTGGCCAACATGGTGCTGGCGTTCCCGGTGATCCTGCTGTTCTACCTGCTGGTCACCCCGGAAATCCGCACCACCGGCATTCCGGTGGTCCTGGCGGCGGTCCTGTTCCTGTTCCCCATCATCTTCCTGGTGGTGCTGTTCCGGACCAAATATTTCGTCCAGCCACAGAAGCTGACGATCTATCTGGTGCTCACCATGACGATCGGGCTGTGGGTCTATTCCGGGCTGGCGTTCAACTCCGATCCGCTCGGCGTGTGGTCGATGGACCCGAACCTGCTCAACATTTTCGTCTCGGTCGTGTTCGTCAATTCGCCCACGGTGTTCCGCATCGTGCGCGGGCTGACCATGGACATCAAGACCCGCGACTATGTGGCCGCCGCCCAGACCCGAGGGGAGGGGCCCTGGTACATCATGCTTTGGGAGATCCTGCCGAACGCGCGCGGGCCGCTGATCGTCGATTTCTGCCTGCGCATCGGCTACACCACCATCCTGTTGGGAACGTTGGGCTTCTTCGGCCTCGGCGTCAGTCCGGAGAGCCCGGACTGGGGCTCGACCATCAATGAAGGCCGCAAGCTGCTGGCGTTGTTCCCGCACCCCGCGCTGCCGCCGGCGCTGTCGCTGATGAGCCTGGTGCTCGGGCTCAACCTGTTGGCGGACGGGCTGCGCGAGCAGTCGCTGAAAGACTAGGAGGGACGATCATGGAAAAGCAGAACTATGACGGCCCGATCCTGGAAATCGAGGACCTGTCGATCTCGTTCTTCACCCAGGCCGGCGAAATCCCGGCGGTGATGGATTTCTCCTGCGCCGTCGAACCGGGTGAGGCGATGGGGCTGGTCGGGGAATCGGGTTGCGGTAAGTCCACTGTGGCACTGGGCGTGATGCAGGACCTGGGCGTCAACGGCAAGATCGTCGGCGGCTCGATCAAGTTCAAGGGCCGCGATCTGTCGACCCTGTCGCCAAAGGAGCTGCGCGACATTCGCGGCTCGGAAATCGCGATGATCTACCAGGAGCCGATGGCCTCGCTCAACCCGGCGATGAAGATCGACCGGCAGCTCATGGAGGTGCCGATCATCCATGAGGGCGTGAGCGCCGCCGATGCCTACAAGATGGCGCTGGAGGTGGTCGAAAGCGTGCGCCTGCCCGATCCCGAGCGCATCCTGAAGTCGTTCCCGCACCAGCTTTCCGGCGGCCAGCAGCAGCGCATCGTCATCGCCATGGCGCTGATGTCGAAGCCGAGCCTGCTGATCCTGGACGAGCCGACCACCGCGCTCGACGTGACCGTGGAGGCCGGCATTGTCGAGTTGGTCAAGGACCTGGGCGAGCAGTACGGCACGTCGATGCTGTTCATCTCGCACAATCTGGGCCTGGTGCTGGAGACCTGTGACCGGCTGTGCGTGATGTATTCGGGCGAGGCGGTGGAGACCGGCTCGATCGAAGACGTGTTCGACAAGATGCGCCACCCCTATACCCAGGGGCTGTTCCGCTCGATCCCGCTGCCCGGCGCGGACAAGAACGCGCGGCCGCTCATCGCCATTCCCGGCAACTTCCCGCTGCCGCACGAGCGCCCGCCGGGCTGCAATTTCGGCCCGCGCTGCGACTATTTCGAGGCCGGCCGCTGCGACGCCGCCGACATCAAGATGGATACGATCGCCGGCGACGACCGCCACGAAAGCCGCTGCCTGAAGTTCAAGGAGATCGATTGGGACGCGCCGATCAAGCGCCGCAGCGACAGCGAGCCGACGCCGATCGGCGATGTGGTGCTCAAAATCGACGATCTGAAGAAGTACTACGAAGTTTCCGCCAGCGCCCTGTTCTCCGGTGGCGAGAAACGGGTGGTCAAGGCGAACGAGACCTTGAGCTTCGAAGCGCGTGAGGCCGAAACGCTGGCGATCGTCGGCGAATCGGGTTGCGGCAAGTCGACCCTGGCCAAGGTGCTGATGGGGCTGGAAACGGCCACGGACGGTCTGGTGGAGCTGGACGGCAAGTCGATCCAATCCATCGAGATCGAAGACCGCAACACGCGTACCGTCTCTTCGATCCAGATGGTGTTCCAGAACCCGTTCGACACGCTCAACCCGTCACACGGGGTCGGCAGTCAGATCATCCGCGTGCTGGAGAAGTTCCAGGTCGGCAAGGATGACGCCGAGCGCGAATCCAAGATGCTGGAACTGCTCGACCTGGTGAAGCTGCCGCGCGAATTCGCCAAGCGCATGCCGCGCCAGCTCTCCGGCGGCCAGAAGCAGCGCGTCGGCATCGCGCGGGCCTTTGCCGGAACCCCGCGCATCGTGGTCGCCGACGAGCCGGTCTCCGCGCTGGACGTCTCGGTGCAGGCGGCCGTCACCGACCTGCTGATGGAAATCCAGCGCTCCAGCCGAACTACGTTGCTCTTCATCTCCCACGACCTGTCGATCGTGCGCTATCTCTCCGACCGGATCCTGGTGATGTATCTGGGCCACGTGCTGGAGCAGGGGCCGACCGAAGCGGTATTCGCGCCGCCCTACCACCCCTATACCGAGGCGCTGCTGTCGGCGGTCCCGATCGCAGACACCTCGATCCAGAAGAAGCACGTGGTGCTGGAAGGCGACATTCCCTCGGCCGTGAACCCGCCGCCGGGCTGCCCGTTCCAGACCCGCTGTCGCTGGAAAGACCGGGTGCCGGGCAACAAGTGCGAAACCGAAGTGCCCGTGATGCAGGAAGTCGCGCCGGACAACTTCATCAAGTGCCACCTGGCCGCCGATGTGCTCGCGGAGATGGAGCCGGTGATTACGCAGGCGGGCTCGCAGAAGGGCAAAGGCAAGGCCGGCGCGAAGGCCAAGCCTGGCAAGGCAAAAGCCAAGGCAAAGGCGCGTTAGCGCCGGTCCATTCTGCGATTCATCCACCTCGGCTGGCGGCGGTTGCCAAGCCGACCGGTTGTGATAGACGTGGGCTGGCGGCGCACAGAAACCGCCGCTCGTGGGGCCGTAGCTCAGTTGGGAGAGCGTTACGTTCGCAATGTAAAGGTCAGGGGTTCGATTCCCCTCGGCTCCACCAATTCAGACGAAGTTTCTCTCTTTTTGAAGCTCACACGTCCGGCGCCTCATAGAGCAGGTCGTGGGCATCCTTTTTCCGCACGACCGCAAAGTTTTCCGGTCCCAGGTCGAAGAAATATCGGTGCAGCACCCTGATGAAGGACCGCACATATTCCGGCTTGTGCTCGCCATACGGGTCGGCGACGACCAATGTCGGATCCCTGAGATTGTCGGAGATCGGAACCCTGACCAGGCTGTCTGTGTCCCGTCCGCTGGCGGCGGGCCGGATGTTGAGGATCGAAGCGCCTAGGCCGTTTGCGACCGCCGTGCGGATCGTGTTGTAGGACCGGGTTCTCAGAACGATCTGCGGTTGCTGTCCGGTGTAGTCGAGCAGGGCGAGAAGATAGGATCGCGTCTCCGGCAGGTCCAAGAGAATATGCGGCTTGCGGGACAGCGTCTTCATGGAAATCGCTTCCTTCGACGCGTCGGGGTCCTCTCGATTGAGCAACGCGTGTGCCGGGCACTTGCAGATCGGCGTCACACCGACGCCGTACATCTCGCCGATGTCGTAAGTGACCACCAGGTCGACGTCGCCGGCAACCAGCCAGTTCCGCAACTCGGTCTGGTCCCCTTCCAGGAGATTGATGCTGCATTTGCCGTTCTCCTCGATGTAGCGTTTGAGAACGGGCGGTATGAGAATGGAACCAAATGGTGAAAAGCATCCGAGCCTCAGCGTAGGCGTCGACGGATTTGAAAACGCAAAAAGGGATCTTTCAAACTCCTCGTTGCTCGCCAACACGCGTCGCGCCGAAATGAGGAATTCCTGACCCGCAGGCGTCACCTCCATGCCGTGACCCTTGCGCCGATAGAACAGCGTCGCGCCGGTGATTTCCTCCGCCAGGTTGATCGCCGCGACGATGGAAGACTGTGAAATATTTAGCTTTTTACTCGCCGCGGTGATGCTTTTCAGTTGCCCGGCTTCACGGACATATTCGATCTGGCGCAAGGTAAGTTTCATCAGCGCTTCATTATTCAATGTATCAACTGTTGTAAACAATATATTTTATGGAATGAGCGGAATGTGTTTTTTCTCGAAGAACCAAAGGCCTAGGATCGATGGTGATTGGATGACGGCAAGCGGTCGGGTTGACGGATAGATGCGCAAGACAGGGTTCCTGTGGGATGAGAAGACTTTCTGGCATGCGGGAAGCAACTACGCGATGCTGGTGCCGGTGGGAGGTCACGTTCAGCCCTTCGTGTCAGGGGGGTTGCCGGAAGCGCCGGAAACCAAACGTCGGCTGCGAAACCTGATTTCCGTCACCGGCCTTGAGAACGATCTCGCTCTCTCATCGGCTGACCCGGCGACCATGGAAGATCTGCGCAGGATACATCCCAAGTCCTATCTCGACGAATTCAAGGCGCTTTCCGACAAGGATGGAGGCGAACTCGGGCTGCGCACGCCGTTTGGCCCCGGTGCGTTTGAGATCGCCGCCCTGTCGGCGGGGCTGTCGATTCGCGCCGTAGAGGGTGTTTTGAAGGGCGAGTACGACAATGCCTATGCGCTGTCACGACCGCCGGGCCACCATTGTCTGCCGGATTGGCCGAACGGATTCTGCCTGCTTGCCAACATCGCCATCGCCATTGAATCCGCCAAATCAAAAGGGCTCGTTGAGAAAGTTGCGGTGGTCGATTGGGACGTCCACCACGGCAACGGAACGGAGGCCATCTTCTATGATCGAAGCGACGTGCTCTCGATCTCAATCCATCAAGACCGGTGCTATCCGCAAGACACCGGTTCCGCCGGCGATACCGGCAAAGGGCCTGGCGTCGGCTACAACATGAACATCCCGCTTGTGCCCGGCTGCGGGCACAACACTTATCTTCAGGTGGTGGACCAGCTCGTTGTGCCCAGGCTCGCGGAATTCGGGCCCGATCTGGTCATCATCGCCAACGGGTTCGATGCGTGCGCCGTTGATCCGCTTTCGCGCATGATGTGCACCGCGGAAACCTACCGGCTGATGACGCGCAGGCTGATGGAACTGTCGAACGGCAAGATCGTTGCGGTCCACGAAGGCGGCTATTCGGAGCTCTATGTGCCTTTCTGCGGACATGCGATGCTCGAGGAGATGTCCGGCTCATCCGTCGTCATCGATGATCCGTTGGGCGAACGTCTGAAAGGCTCGCAACCCGACGAGGCGGCGCAAAAATACTTCTCATCCCGCGTTGGCGAACTCGCTGATTTCTTTGCAAGCGGATAGCTGGCAGAGCTCTTCGGGCATCGTCCAACACATGAACCGAGACCTCTGGGCGAACGGCCGGTTCGCTTGCGGGTAACGAAGCGCTCAAAAACCTATTGAGTGTATGTTATTGACTAAACTATATATTTTATAGCGATCATATTTTGTGATGAAAATGGCCGCGTGGAGTCTGAGAGGAACAGCGCCGTGCAGGCCGACGCACATCCGATCGAAGTCAAAGCAAGCAGCTGCGCATCCCCTACAAGACGGTGGGGTTGATGGAAGCGCTCATTCCCTTCGCGCTGAACGCGCTAACGCTGATCAGCATTCTGCTGATCGTGTCCATGGGCATGGCCATCATCTTCGGCCTGATGAACGTGATCAATCTCGCCCATGGCGAGTTTATCACCATCGGCGCCTTTACCCTGGTGGTGGTGCAGACGCTGGGGGGTAATTTCTGGCTGGCGCTGATCGCGGCGCCAATGGTCGGCTACATGATCGGCCTGGTCCTTGAGAAAGCGCTGATCGCCCGCATCTACGAAAACCCGCTCCATGCCATTCTGGTAACCTGGGGTCTCAGCCTGATCCTGCAACAGGTGATACAGCTGATCTTCGGGGCGGCTCCCCAATCCGTCACGGGGCCGTTTCCCGGTTCGATCGATGTATTCGGGGTCGCCTATCCGGCCTACCGCCTGTTCCTGATCGCCTTCGCGCTCGCCACCTTCGCCCTGACGATCGCGGTGTTCAAGAAAACCAGGTTCGGTCTTGATCTGCGCGCATCCATCCAGAGTTCGGAAATGGCCTCGGTCATGGGCGTCAATCCGGACAAGATCAACGCCAGGGCATTTGCAAGCGGCGCTGCGCTCGCAGCGCTTGCGGGCGTGCTGCTCGCGCCGCTGACGGCGGTCACCGCCTTCATGGGCATCAACTATCTGGCGCGTTCGTTCTTCGTTGTCCTGATCGGTGGCGCGGGAAGCATATCCGGTGTCGCGGCGGGAAGCGGTCTGATCGGCAGTCTCGAAACGGCGCTTTCCTACGAAATCCCGACCACGGTCGCCCAGGCCCTCGTTCTGGCGCTCGCCATCGTCATCCTGCGCTTTCGCCCACAGGGGATTTTGCCCGCATGACAACGACGACGATGCCATCCGCATTGGGGCGGCTGACACAAAGGCGAAAGCTGGGCCCCGCATTCATCGTTGCGATTGTCGTGGTAATCGTGTTGGCGGTCCTGCCGGCGTTCGCCGAAGGTTACGCGCTCACGAGCTACCGCGACGTCCTGCTTTTCGCGTTGTTTGCACTCAGTCTCGATCTGTTCTGGGGCAAGACAGGCATTCTCAGCTTCGGTCATGCGACCTTCTTTGGCCTTGGCGCCTATGGCATAGCCATCACGGCCATCCACTTCGAAATCGATCCCTCCATCGTCAGCCTGGTCGGCATGCTGGTCGGTGTCGGCATGGCCGCCGGCGTCGCCCTGGTTGTCGGCTATTTCATCCTCTATGGGGGCGTTCGCGGCGCCTACTTCACGATCGTCACGCTGGCTCTGACGTTGATCGCCAATCACGTCGCCGTAGGCTGGCCTGCCGTTACGGGAGGCGACTCCGGCCTTATCGGCGTTCCACCGATCTCGATCTTCGGATGGACGCTGGCCGATCCAATCTCCTCCTATTATCTGGCGCTGACCGTCCTGGCGGCCTGTCTGTTTGGCTCCATGTGGGTGATGGGCGGGCGTCTCGGCCTCATCCTGACCGCGATCCAGGACGACGAAATCAAGGTTCGGACGCTGGGATACAAGACACCCTTCCTGCTGCTGATGACATTCGCCGCATCGGCATCCATGGCGGCGGTCGCCGGTGGATTATATGCGGCGGCAAACGGGTTCGTCGCGCCCGACATGATCGCGCTTCTGCTGTCGACCGAAGTCATCATCTGGGTGGCGGTCGGTGGAAGCGGAACCCTGATCGGTGCGGTCATCGGAACCGCCATTGTCTGGTGGCTGCAACAGAAGATCAGCTCGATCAATGCCTCGGCATGGCCGATCGCCATCGGGTCATTCTTCATTCTGCTCGTTCTGGTCTTCCCGAAGGGGCCGGCCGCATTCGTCATCGACAGGATCAGACATTTGCGGCGCGAGGAGGGGGCAGATCGATGACCGTCGCGATCCCTCCATTGTCCCTGCGAAACGTCTCGCGGTCATTCGGTTCGTTCCAGGCCGTCGCCGATGTCAGCGAAGATTTCGGCCCCGATGAGCTGAACTGCATCATCGGGCCAAACGGCGCGGGCAAGAGCACTCTGCTGAACATGATCTGCGGAACCCTGTCGGTTTCGTCCGGTTCCATTCACTTCGGTGACGTGAGCCTCGGCGGCATGCCGGGAGAAAAGATCGCCAATCTGGGCATCGCGCGAAAGTTTCAGGTTCCAAGTGTTTTTCCCAGCCTCACGGTCATGGAAAACTTCCATGTCTCCGCGGCCAACGATCTGTCGCAAGACGGGTTGGACCGCATCCTCGACACGGTGAACCTGCACGCCGACAGCCAAACGCCCGCTGCGGAACTGCCTCACGGCAAGAAGCAGTGGCTGGAAATCGGCATGGCGCTGTCGATGCGTCCCAAGGTTCTGCTGCTGGATGAGCCGACCGCAGGCCTGTCGGCGGATGAGACAAGGGCAACGGCCGAATTCTTGCGAACCCTGAAAGGCAGGGTCACGGTCGTGGTCATCGAACACGACATGGCATTTGTCCGGGACCTGAAGGCGCGCACCATCGTGCTGCACCACGGAAAGGTCATCGCATCCGGCTCCTTCGCCGACATCGAGCGCAACGATCTCGTTCGCGATGTCTACCTGGGGAGGAAGTAGATGCTGCGCGTGGGAAAACTCACTTCCGGATACGGATCGGCTCAAATTCTCAATGGCGTCGATTTTGAACTCGGCGCCAGGGAAGTAGTGGCGGTTCTCGGCCGCAATGGTGTGGGAAAGACCACCTTCCTGAAGACCATCATGGGGATCGTGCGATCGCGCTCCGGCTCCATCCAGTTTGATGGGCGGGACATAGCAAAACTGGCAACCCATGAGATTGCGCTCGCAGGCATAGGCTACGTTCCCCAGGGCCGCGGCATATTCGAGAAGCTCTCCGTCGAAGAAAACCTGCTGATGGGATTGCGATCCGATCCCGAGGGCAAAAGCGAAGTTCCAGACTTCGTCTACGGGAAATTCCCGATCCTTGCGGAGAGAAAGGATCAGCTCGCCGGCACGTTGTCCGGGGGGCAAAAGCAGCAGCTGGCCATATCGCGCGCGCTGTGCGGAAACCCAAAGCTCCTGCTTTTGGACGAACCTTCGGAAGGCATTCAGCCGAACATTGTCCACGAGATCGGCAGCTTCATTCGCGAGCTGGTCGAAGGCCGCGAAATCTCAGTTCTCATAGTCGAGCAGAACCTCGAACTGATCGGTCTCGTCGCCGACCGGTTCGAAATCATGGTCAAGGGTGAACTGGTTCACCGCGCGCCGAAGAGCGAGCTCGGAAATGAGGAAATGCTCGCGGACTATCTGTCCGTGTGAGCGAGCGATCACAACCAACCGACAGGGAGTATGGAAGATGTCAAAGAGGAACTTAACCCGGCGGCAAACGCTTGCCACCATCGGCAAGGGCGCCGCCCTTGCCGGTGCCGCAACCCTTGGAATGCCGGCCATCGTGCGCGCTCAGAGCGGTCCGATCAAACTCGGATTCCTCTCGGGCCTGACCGGCCTTGAGACGATTCTCGGCGAGACCCAGTTGAACTGCTTCGAGCTGGCCGTGAGCCAGATCAACGCCGCTTCAGGCATAGCCGGTCGCCAAGTCGAATTCATCGTCGAAGACGATCAGACCACGACCAAAGGCGCCATCGAGAAGGCCCGCAAGCTGATCAACCAAGACCAGGTGGATGCCACCATCGGGCTCATTGCCAGCCTGACCCATGTGGCGGCGCGCTCAGTGACCACACCGGCTAAGAAACTGCTGATGTACACCACCTACTATGAAGGCGAAGTCTGCGAACGCTACTTCTTCTCCACCGGCCAGATTCCGAACCAGCAGATCGATCCTTCCGTCGAGTGGCTGACCGCCAACGAAGGCAAGACGACCTACATCATCGGTTCGGACTATGTCTGGCCCCGCAAGAGCGCCGATGCGATCAGGGCTTCCATGGAAGCCAAGGGCGGCAAGGTGCTTGACGCGGAGTTCTTCCCGTTCGGCACCAGCGACTTCGGCCCCGCTCTCGATCGGGTCAAATCCGCGAACCCGGATTTTGTCTGGTGCATGTGCGCCGGCAACGACCTGATCACTTTCCTGAAGCAGTTCAACAGCTTCGGCCTCGGCAAGCAGTTGTTCAGCCAGGGCCTCGACGATGTATTTTCTCAGGCCGAACCCGAACTGACCAACGGCGCTATCTCCAACCAGGCCTATTTCATGGGCATCGACAGTGAAGCGAACAACGCCTTCAAGAAGGCCTATGGCGACATGTTCGGCGCAGACAAGCCGATCAATGCGATTGGCGAGGCGGCTTACAATGCGGTCTATCTATACAAGGCGGCCGTTGAGAAAGCCGGCACGACGGAGACCGAAGCGGTTATCGACGCCCTGGGACAGGTGTCGTTCGATGCCCCTCAAGGCACGGTCGGTTTCGCCGCCAACAACGTGGCCAGATCGAACAGCATCCTGGCACGCGCCAACAACGGCGCCTGGGACGTGATCAACAATTACGGCCAGGTCGATCCGGTGGTTGCGGGTTGTTCGTTGTAGAAGGCCCCGCTTGAGGAAGTGAGTTCCGTTTGGGCACTGAGCAACAAACAGAACCGATGAAAAGTGCGGTGGCAGCTACGGCTGCCATTCGCAACCGATTGATCTCGGCCACCGAAATGACCGAGTTCTTTCTGGAAAATATTGAAACGGCCAACCCGGAAATCTCGGCAATCCGCGAGGTTCTTCAAGAACAGGCACTCGACAAGGCAAGGAGCATTGATGACCGGATCGCTAGGTCACAGCCCATAGGCGCACTGGCCGGGTTGCCGGTTGTCGTCAAGGAAAACTGCGACACGGCTGGAGCGACGTGCTCGGCGGGTTTGGCGTTCCATCACGAGAACAGACCTGAAAGCGATGCGGCAATCTCATCGCTGCTGCGCAAGGCCGACGCAATCATCCTTGGCGTATCGGTTTGCGACCCAGGGGCATTTAGCACCCGCACACCGGATGTCACCCATCCGTTGAACCCGGACCTGACCGTTGGGGGATCGAGCGGGGGCTCCGCTGCCGCGCTGGCGTGCGACATGTGTCTTGGCGCCATCGGCACGGATACCGGCGGGTCGATCAGAATACCTTCCGCCTGCTGCGGAACGGTCGGGCTCAAGCCCACCTTCGGCGGCTTGCCGATGGACGGAATTTTTCCCCTTGTTCCATCGCTCGACCATGTCGGACCGATGGCCAAGAGCGTCGGCGATACGCAATTGCTGTGGTCCGCTCTTTCACGGCAACAAACCCCATCGAACTCAACGGCCCCCGGTTGCGTAGGATTTGATCCTCGGTGGCTAGCGGAGGCCGATGACGATGTCGCAAATGCCGTTTTGGGCGTCCTCGATCGGATCGGATCGTCCGGCATCGAGGTCAGAGAGATCGAGCTACCCGGCCTGGACGATGTCGCGTGGGCCCATGGAACGATCTTCATCGTCGAAGCCCTGCGATACCATATGAGCGAACATGGAGAGTTCCGAGGCCAATATCCGGACATCGCGCAAGACTGGTTCAAGGTCGCCGAAACCACGCCGGATGAAGAATATCGCCAGGCAGTTTCCAGCCGCCGGGACTATACCAGGCAAGTAAACGACCATCTCCAGTCCGTTGATTTCATTGTGAGCCCGACCCTGCTTGTCAGGGAGATCGACAAACTCGCGGACGCCATAAGGGTCGGCAATCGCGATCTTGATTTCACGATGGCCATGGTCCGCGCGACTTCGCTGTTCGACCACACCGGACATCCTGCCCTGGCGCTACCCGTATCCGCAGATTCAAATCCGTTGCCCCCGAGCCTGCAGCTCATTGGCAAAAACGGCGGTGAGGCCGGCCTGCTTCAATTCGGTCAATGGATAGAGGCGAATGTGATCTAGCCTCCGGTCCACCTCCATCGCAGTTCTTGCTCTGAGAAATCCGCAGCCTGTAGATTCATAGTGGTGAGCGGCAGCGCTGTGCGCACCCGGCGCGCTATGGTTGCCGCGATTTCCGCCGGCAGGTGTTTCGATGAAACGCCGGGAGCCTGACACGGTTGCGCTCATTCTTCACGATATCGACAACCGTTTGTTGACCAACGGCGCAACTTCCACGCGAGTTTAGCAAAATGTAGGGATTGACATGATCGAATGGCGGCTTCCAGATTGCAGGAGGCACCCAGTGCGCATTCGCTCCCTTCTCATCACGGCGTTTCTTGTCGCGACGATCTTGCCGTCCACCCTGTTCGGGCTGTGGTCCTATCAGCAGGGCGTAAACCGCGAGTTCGCCGAGGTAGAGGATCGCCACCTTCTGCTGGCCCAGAACCTCGGTGCTGCGCTGGAGCGCTATCACACCGACTTGGTCGGCACGTTTGAATCGATCTCGGTTTCCCTGCTCGCCGGCCAGACGCCGCCCAATCTGGAACGGCTGATGACGACCATCAATCTGGAATGCGTTGCGATCATCGATGAACGGACCGGTTCCGTCATCGCGCAGGCGCGCATGAATCCGAACGCGCCGGCGGCCGGCCTGGCGCGAGAATTCATCGATGTGGCGAGTCAGATCGCCGTACCCGATCAAACGTCCTTCTCCGCCGTCATGGCCAGCGAAAACGGCCCCAACGTGCTGCTTGGCGTGCGCCGCTACGGTGACAAGATCGCCATCGCGGTCGTCGGCACGCAATACTTCGTCGAGCTCGGCAAGTCGATCTCCTTCGGCCTGAAGGGCCACGCCGCGATCGTGGATCACAAGGGCAACGTCCTGGCGCATCCGCTGCCCGCATGGATCGCCGAACGCAAGAACATCTCCAAGGTCTCTGCGGTTACC
Source organism: Rhizobiaceae bacterium (assembly GCA_028281105.1). Taxonomy (GTDB): domain Bacteria; phylum Pseudomonadota; class Alphaproteobacteria; order Rhizobiales; family Rhizobiaceae; genus JANQKQ01. Next base: position 39,989 of record JANQKQ010000033.1, on the reverse strand, counting down.
CGCATGATGAACGGGGAAACCGGCATAGAGCAGTTCTACTCGCCCGCGCTGAAGGGCGACATGATCGCCGGGCTGACGCATGTGGAAGGCCCGGGCTGGGGGGTGATGATCCCGCAGCCGGTCTCCGAACTGTATGCCAAGGTCTATGAGAACTACAAAGCGCTGCTGGCGGCGATCGCACTCGGCCTGGTGATTACGCTGGTGTTCGTACTGTTGTTCGTCAATTCGTTCGCCACGCCCATCGAGAAGTTTCTCGGCGCCATGATGCACAACGCCAAGAAGCGCAAGCTCGCCAGGTCCGAGGTGGTTTCGGGCCTGATCCCGATCAAGGAAATCAAGCTGTTCAACCGCAACTACAACCACATGGTGACGCGGGTTTCCAACGCCAACCGGAAGATCGAAAACATGGCGTTCTGCGACGATATCACCGGCCTGCCGAACCGGGTGAAGCTGGAGCAACTGGCCGGCGAGACGCTGCGCCGGCGCCGCGTGCAGCGCGAGGGCGGCGTCCTGATCCTGATCGATCTGGATGATTTCAAGCAGATCAACGACGTGCACGGGCACGCCGTTGGCGATGATTTCCTGCGCGATTGCGCGGCCAAGCTGACGCGCGCCGCCGAAAAGGTCGCCGGCAACCACCGCGTTAACGGCGAAACGGCATGCCCGATCGTCGCGCGCATGAGCGGCGATGAGTTCGTCATGCTTGTGTGCGGGCTCAACGACGACAAACGCCTGACCGCGTTCCTGGAAGGGCTTCGCAAGTCGCTGGCGAGCTCCCAGGGCGCCATGGGCTTCATCTCCAAGCGAAGCGCTTCGATCGGCTGTGCCCGGTTCCCGGCCGACGGCGACAATCTGGACGACCTCATCAAGTTCGCCGACATCGCCATGTTCCACGCCAAGAAGATCGGCAAGAACCGCTACGAGATCTACAACAAGCGGATCGGCACGATGACCGCGCACGAAATCCGCCACGGCGTGGAGATGGCGATCAAGAAGGACCAGCTCGTGCTGGAATATCAGCCCAAGATCGACGCCGGCAGCGGTCGGGCGAATGGCGTGGAGGCGCTGGTGCGCTGGAACCATCCGTTATTGGGGCGGATGCCGCCGATGCAGTGGATCCCGGCGATTACCCATTCACCGGTTATCAAGGCGCTCGGCCAGTGGGTGATCTGCCGCGCCATGGACGATCACAAGAAGTGGGCTGACGCCGGGCTTGATCTGTCGGTTTCGGTCAATGTGGGTTCGGAGCATTTCGCGTCGCCCGACTTCACCCGATGGCTGGTGAAGACGGCGAAGCACAAGAAGTTCCCCGCCTTCAAGATGGAAATCGAAATCACCGAAGACGCGCTGTTCTCGACCGCCAAGGATCCCGAGATCGTGCTCGACGAGCTGCACACGGCTGGGTTCAAGATCTCCATCGACGATTTCGGCACCGGCTACTCCAACATCGCGCGGTTGAGCCAGTTGCCGGTGGACTGCCTGAAGATCGATCGTTCGGTCGTCGTCGACGCGCACCAAAACGAGCGCGCCGGCATGATCATGGACTGCATCGTCACGATGGCCAAGCGGCTGGGCTGCCAGACGGTGGCGGAGGGCGTCGAGAACGACGCGGAGGTGGCGTTCTCGACCTCGTGCGGCGTCGACACGCTTCAGGGTTTCCACTTCGCCGAAAGCATGGGCAGCGACGCGCTGGTCGACTGGGTCAAGTGGCAGAACGACGGCGCCGGTGAAAAGGTCGCCAAACGCAGCAAACAGGCGGCTTAAACACCCGGACGCGACTTGCCGTCGATCGCCTCGAAAGCACAGCGGATGTGGTCGGCGGCGGCAAGCGCAGGGTCACCCGCCTTGGGGCCCACCACCATCGATATGTTGTAGGTGCCCAAATCGGGCAGGCCGTACTCCTCGCCCAGCACCATGATGTCCTCGGTTATCGACGACAGTCCCAACGGCGCGATCGCCAGATCGGACAGGACCGCAGAGCGTTGGCCGCTGGTGTAGGCGCTCATATAGGCGATGCGGTATTCGATGCCGGCCTCCTCCAGAGCCTCGATCGCCCGGTTGCGCCAGGCGCAGCCTTCTTCCCAGACCGAGATCGGCAGCGGGCAGCAGTTGTGCGCCGTGCCGCCGCGACGACCGGCCCACACCAACGGCTCCTTCAAAAGCAGCTCTCCGCCGGCCGGGATGGTGTCGGTCGAGCAGTTGACGATCGCCACGTCCAGCCGGCCGGCTTCGAGCCGCTTGTACATCGAGTCGGTTTCATCGACGACCACGTCGACGATGACATCAGGGTGCGCCTTGGCGAACCGGCGCAGAATGTCGGGAAGCATCCGCTCCGATACCTCGTCGGGTGCTCCCAGTTTCACCACGCCGACCACCTCCGGCACCACGAAACGCGAGACCGCTTCGCGGTTGATCGCCAGCAATCGATGGGCGTAGCTCAACAGCACTTCACCGTCCGGCGTCAGTGACACCGATCGTGAATCGCGTTCGAATACGGGCCGGCCCAACATCTCTTCCAGCTTTTTGATCTGCATGGAAACCGCCGAGGGCGTGCGCAAAACCGACTGGGCGGCGGCGGAAAAACTGCCGGTTTCGACAATCGCGACGAAGGTGCGCAGCACGTCCGCCTCCAGCAGCGGCAGCGGGTGGTTCAGGGGGAGATTCATGCCGCTTCCTTTCCTCAAAAAAATTGAATGATCAGGTCAAATCTTTTCGTTTGAGTTAATCATAAGGAATCCCCATTGTCCAGTGCAACGGCACTTCCGGGTCGTTTCGAACACTCAACGGTCGCTTGTCGATGGGGCAGGCGGCCAACCAAGGAGAAAACCCATGTCGGTAGCTTATGGTCACCACGAACACGCTCGCACCGGCTATCGCGCCTCGCGCGTTGGCTGGATCGGCAAGCTGGCGCGCGGGCTGCGGCGGGCGCTGGAAGCCTATTCCGAACGCCGCATCAACCGGGCCGCGTTCGACACGATGCTGGAGCTCGACGATCGCATGCTCAACGACATCGGCGTCTCACGCCACGATGTCAGGTGGGCGTCGAACCTGCCGCTGTCGGTCAACGCGGCGATGGAGCTCGAGCAGATCGCCCGCGCGCGCAAGCACAGCCAGTACAAGCTTTAACCCCGCCGTCTGCCCAACGGTTTCATCTTCGACCGCAACTCCCTCCCCGAAAGGGGAGGGTTTTTTTATGGTCGCGATGCTCCGACCGGCAGGGGTGGACGAAGAAGTATCAAGCATCGATATGGCGGCGCCAGCGTTGACAGGACGGCCATTCCGACCAACCATGGCGTATGCCCCGATCCAATCCGCACAAGCCGTTTCGTCCACGCGCCGAACAGATGGCGCTGGTCCCGGAAGTTTCCGGCAATGAAGTCAATGGGTTGGGCGAAGGACGGACGCGGCGCGCGCGCACGGTCTACTGGGCGGTCGATCCTGAAACCATCGCCCATGGTCAGATGCAGCGATTCTTCTACCGCGCCGATCCGGACAATGCGGCAGTCAACCGGGCGCGGGCCAATCGCGAGAAACTGCTCGACGAAGCGGTGCCGTCGGTATCAGGGACACCGGTCGAGCGAACGCCGGCCGACTGGCTGGCGGCGCTGCGCGCCTATGCGGCGGACAATGAATGCGACCGGGTAGGGGCCTGCCGCTTCGATCCGGCCTGGTTGTATGAAGGCGAAGACGAGACGTGGCGCACGGTGGTGATGATCGCGGTTCACCACGACTATAGCGAGATCGCCCATGCGCCGGACGGGCGGGCCGGCGCGGAGGTGATCCGCCAATATGGCCGCGCCGCCTTTTCGGCCAAGCGGATCGCGGGCTGGCTGCGCGCCCAGGGCTGGCCGGCCGAGCCGGTGACCGGGCCGATGACCGGGAAGATCCTGCTGATCCCCCCGGCGATCGAGGCCGGGTTCGGCGAGCTGGGCAAGCATGGCTCGATCATCGATCCCGAGTTCGGCTCGTCGTTCCGCTTATCGGCGGTGCTGACCGATGCGCCGATCGAGCCGACGCCCAAGGCCGAGCACGGGATCGACGACTTCTGCATGAACTGCCGCATCTGCGAGGACGCCTGCCCGCCTGAGGCGATCGCGCCGGAAAAGCAGCAGGTGCGCGGCGAGACCAAATGGTACGTGGACTTCGACAAATGCCTGCCGTTCTTCAACGAACACCACGGCTGCGCCATCTGCATCGCCGAATGCCCCTGGTCGCGGCCGGGCGTGGGGCTCAACCTGGCGCAAAAGCTGGCGCGGCGGCGGGAGCGCGGGTGAGTGGGCTGCAACCAAACCCCGTCATCCTCGGGCTTGTCCCGAGGATCTAACTCCCTCTCCTGATCACAAGCATAGCGGCCCCCGTTCTTAGATCCTTGCCACAAGGGCGAGGATGACGAGAGAGGTGGCGGCGGCTCGGTCCCCGACCGCTGCTAACGCCGCCTCTATGTTTCCTGGTGAAGCGCGAGCGCTCACACCTCAGCGCCCCCGTCGTCTCCGCCTGCGGCCACCATTACCGGCTTCGGCCTCCGCCAGTTCCTTGACGGCCGGAAGCTTGACCTGGGCGGCAAGCTTGGGGAACGGCTCGGCCTTGTTGGGGAGCGCCATGGCGTTGACGAAGTGTTCCTGGAAGCGGCTTTCCAGCGCGGTCTCGATCTTTTCGATTTCGCGCACGGTGGCCTCGATCTCGCGACGGTGGTCGCGATTCAGCACCGCCATCTTCGCGCCGGTGCCCGCCGCGTTGCCGACCGCGGAGACCTTGTCCAGGTCGCAATCGGGGATCAGACCCAGCACCATGGCGTATTTGGGATCGATGAACGAGCCGAAGGCGCCGGCGAAGCGGATGGTGTCGACGGTTTCGATGTCCAGCTTGTCCATCAGCAGGCGGATGCCGGCGTAGAGCGCCGCCTTGGCGAGCTGGATGGCGCGCACGTCGTTCTGGGTGATCACCAGTTGCTGGTCCCCGCGCCACAGCACGTAGGACCAGGTGCGGCCGTTGGCGACAATGCGGTCTGATTTGGCGGCGAGCGACCCGTCGATCACGCCGTCGGCCGAGATGATGCCGGCCAGGAACATCTCGGCGACCACCTCGATGATGCCCGAGCCGCAGATGCCGGTGACGCCAAGCGTCTCGGCGGCCTCCGTGAAACCTTCCTCATCCGACCACAGCTCGATGCCGAGTACGCGCACGCGCGGCTCCAGGGTCTGCGGGTCGATGCGCACGCGCTCGATGGCGCCCGGCGCGGCGCGCTGGCCGCAGGAAATCTCCGCGCCCTCGAAGGCCGGGCCGGTGGGTGATGAGGCGGCGAGCAGGCGGTCGCGATTGCCCAGCACGATCTCGGCGTTGGTGCCCACATCGACGATCAGCATGCGCTCGTCCTGGCGGTGCGGCCCCTCGGTCAGGGTTACGGCGGCCGCGTCGGCGCCCACATGGCCGGCGATGCAGGGCAGCACGTAGACCCGGGCGCCGGGATTGATGACCAGGTCGAGTTCTGAAGCCCAGGTGTGGACCGCGCCGGAGACGGCGAGCGCGAACGGCGCGCCGCCCAGCTCCGTCGGGTCGATGCCGAGGAACAGGTGGTGCATGATCGGGTTGCCGACGAAGGTGAGATCATAGATGTCGTTTCGGTCGATGCCGGCTTCGTCGCAGACCTTGGTGATCAGCTCGTTGAGCGCGTCGCGCACCGCTTTGGTCATCGCCTCGCGCCCGTCCGGGTTCATCATCACGTAGGAGACCCGGCTCATCAGGTCTTCGCCGAAGCGGATCTGCGGGTTCGAGACGCCGGACGAGGCGATGGTGGCGCCCGACAGCAGCGAGACCAGGTGCATGGCGATGGTGGTCGAGCCGATGTCGCAGGCGATCGCCCAGGCCTCGTTGTGCAGGCCGGGATACAAGGCAATGAGAGACGGCCGCGAGGTCTCCATGTCCTTGTGGATGACGGCGGTGACCTTCCACTGACCCTGGCGCAGGATCGACTGGACCTTGGCGAGCAGGTGGTGGTCGACCATCAGGTCGGCCCAGCCCCAGTCGCGCTCCAGCGCTTCCTTCAGCCGGTCGAGATCGCCCAGCGGCTTGTGCATGTCGGGCTCGTCCACCTCCACATAGCAGAGTTGGACGGCCGGGTTGCGCTCGATGACGCGGCCGTCGTCGGCCTTGCGCACCACCTGGGCGTTGATCTGTACGTCCTGAGGGATGTCGACCACCAGGTCGCCTTCGACCATCGCCGAGCACGACAGGCGGCGGCCGGGTTTCAACTCGCGCTTTTCGGCGTAACGCTGTTCCTTGGCGCCGAACGGCGAGACGTGTTCGGCGGAGGAAGTGATGCCGTGCTTGGCGAAGCGACCATCGGCCACCTCGATCTGGCAGCGCCCGCAGATGCCGCGCCCGCCGCACACGCTCTCCACATAGACGCCCAGTTCGCGCGCGGCTTCCAGGATCGGCGTACCCTTGGGGAAACGGCCGCGCTTGCCCGACGGCATGAACAGGACGAGAGGATCGTCGCTCATTGCACGAAGTCCAGCACGTTGCGTTGAAAGGTCTCCAGGGCCGCTTCGCCGCCGCTTCCGCCTGCCAGTTGGCGGATAGCATAAGCGGGAGAGTCCAGCGAGCGCTGCATCTTCTCACAGACCCAGATGTCCTCGGTCTGGAAATCGCCTGTTTCCAGCGGGTGAACCTGCCAGTTCGCGGAACGGATGGTGCCGCTTTCCGAGTCGAAGCCGGGTGCATCTTGCGGGCTTTCCTTATAGCCCAGCCAGGAATCGGGAACCCACGTGCGCGCCTCCAGCCTGAGGCGGCCTTCGCCCACGGGCCGCATGGCGGTGATGGTCAGCGACCAGGGCGACGGGGTGACCAGTGTGGTCGGGAAAAGGTAGTACACGCCGCCATAGCCGGGCTGATCCGCGCCCGGAACCTTGCTGGCCCCTAAGCCCGCATGCTTCTCCACGAACACCGGAATTCGGTTCTTCAGCCCGTCGCGCTCGGTGGAATACCAGACCAGGTTGCGCCCGTGGGCCTCCCAGACGTTCTTTGCGGGAACCGGACCACCCAGCGTGTTTTCGTGCAGATAGGCCAGGTGATAGCCGTCGAGCGCGTTTTCGCAGAAGACCTTCCAGTTGCAGGCGACATCGTAGATGAACGGCTGCGAGGCAATGAGCTTGGATGCGCTGATCTCGTGCGGCCATTCCTTGCCGCGTAGCGATCCGATCCATTGTTCGAAGCCCGCGCCTTCCGGTTCGCCCAGGTTGACGAACGCCATCTCCTTGAAGACGCCGAGGCCGATCGGCAGCAGGTGGTGGTTATCGCGGTCGAGGTCGGGAAAGCAGTCGGCCCGGTCCGGCAATCCGCGCAGCCGGCCGTCGATACCATAGGTCCACCGGTGATAGGGGCACACGATGGTCTTGCCCGTATTGCCGGTGCCTTCCAGCAGTTCGGTTCCGCGATGGCGGCATAGATTATGCCATGCCGACAATTCGCCGTCGGCATCGCGGATGATGAAGATCGGATGGCCGGCGATGGTCGTGGTCAGGTAGTCGCCGGGTTCCGGCAATTCGAAGGCCATGCAGGCGAAATGCCAGGTGTTGGCGAACAGTTCCTGGCTTTCGCGTTCAAACCATTGGCGCGAGACATAAGCCTCGCGGTCCAGCAGTTGCCTCGGCTCATCGGGAATCGAGTGCACGGCGCCTCCGGCTCAAATCACGGGTACCCGGGCAGGTTCAGGCCCGCCACGAGATACCAGATCGCGATGATCAGCCAAAATGCGGTGATGATCCAGAAAGCGATGCGCGAGGAGGATCGTTCGGCGGGGAACACGACAAAGCTCGTTCCCGTCAGCACCGACTGAACCACCCACCAGCCGAACAGCAGGCCCCAGACCCAGTAATGCCCCGCCAGCGTGGCGACGGTCAGGACCGCCAGGGCGGCCAGGTTGACCCAGTTGGTTCGTGAGTTGCTCAAGCAGAACCCCTCCGCGCCGCCCGCCCGCCACGGCGACGACCGCCGTTGCCGGCAGGTTTGATAGCCACGTCCTGAGCACCGCCGAGCGTTGCCGGCATGGCGCCCTGGGGGGCGACGTGGTCGCGGTAGTTGCGGATCCAGTTGGCGCAGTCGGCATCGGCGCCGTTCAATACGTTGGCGCCGCGCACCGCCTCCATCTCGCCCGGCCGGCACGGGTTCATGATCGCCGACGTCATGCCCGAGGCGATGACCATCGGGATGAAGGCGGCGTTGATGCCGTGGCGGTGGGGCAGGCCGAAGGAGATGTTCGACAACCCGCAGGTGGTGTTGACGCCCAATTCGTCGCGCAGGCGGCGCACCAACGTAAACACCTGCCGGCCGGCGTCGCCCAGCGCGCCGATCGGCATCACCAGCGGGTCAACGACGATGTCGTGGGCGGGAATACCGTGGTCGGCGGCGCGCTCGACAATCTTCTTGGCCACCGCGAAGCGCACATCCGGATCCATGGAGATGCCGGTCTCGTCGTTGGAGATGGCGACCACCGGCACGTCGTATTGCTTGACCAGCGGCAGGATGGCTTCCAGCTTCTCTTCCTCACCGGTCACCGAATTGACCAGAGGGCGGCCATTGGCCACTTCAAGCCCGGCCTTGATCGCTGAGGTGACCGAGGAATCGATGGATAGCGGCAGGTCGACCAGGTCCTGGACGATCTTCAACGTTTCCACCAGCAGCGGCGGCTCGGTCTGGTTCGGGTCGACGGCGGTGACCCCGGCGTTGACGTCGAGAATGTCCGCGCCGGCGCCCATCTGCTCGAGCGCGTCCTTCTTGACCGTCTCGAAATTGCCCTCGACCATCTCGGCGGCCAGCCGCTTGCGGCCGGTCGGGTTGATGCGCTCGCCGATGACGCGGAACGGCTGGTCGAAGCCGATGACGACTTCCTTGGTGGCGGAGGCGACCAGGGTGTGGGTCATGAGGCGGACTCCGGGTGTGGGAGGGGTTGGGAAATCATATAAAGATTTCTTTATATGTTTGGAGAGGGCGTGACAAGCCTGTCGGTGGCCGCGCCGCGCTCTAGCGGTGGCCGTTCGCCGAAGCCGCATGCGGGACGAGCTGCCAACTGCCGCGTTCGGCCAGCCATTGCGCGGTCTTGGCGACGCCGCCGAAGGGGAAGGCGTGGATGCCGCGAATGGCGGTCTGCTCGGCGCCAAGCACATGCGTCTCGATCGGGCCGACCACGCCCTCGGGAGAGTGGGAGGTTGCGAGCGCGGTGAGCGCGGAGGCGCGTTTCTTCAAGAAATTCAGCGAGTTGCCGACGCCACATAAAGCAGCGTATTTGATCAGCGTGGTGATCTTCGCCGGTCCCGCCACGCCCAGATGCACGGGCAGGTCGATGCCGGCTTCGCGCAGGCCCTCGGCCCAGGCGATGAAGATCTCGGCGTCAAACCCGAATTGCGTGACAATGCGCATGCGCGCGTCGGTGCGCTCGGCGAACTGCTTCTTCAGCCGCAGCGCGGTCGCCGCCACCTCTTTGGAGAAGTCCGGCGAACCCTCCGGGTGACCGGCTACGCCAACATGGGTGACGCCATGTGCGTCGAGCAGGCCGGTTTCCAGCACCTCCATGGTCGACGAGATGCCGCCCACCTGACGGTCCGGGCTGCCGCCGATCACCAGGATGTCGGTGACGCCGGCGCCGGTGTAGCGCTTGACCCGGTCTTCCAGGTCCGTGCGGTCGACGAGCCGGCGCGCGGGGATGTGGGGGACGGCCTTGAGCCCCAGGTCGATCAGCCGGGTGCAGCCGGCTGCCATGTCGGCGGCGGAGTGGCTGCCCACATCGGTGATGTAGACGCGGGTGCCGGCCGGGATGATCTCGCCGATCTCCGCCATCTCCAGCGCATGCTTGGGCGAGACTTCGATCGAGGCGGCGATCCCGGCCTCGGCCTTCGCGGTGTTCAGCATATCAGCCATCATTCCTGCCACCCTGTTTGACCAGCGCCACCAGGCGCTCCTTGGGATACTCGGCTTCGATGCGGGTCATCGCCGCCTCCGCCTCGCTTTCCAGGTCGTCGGAGACCGAGACCGGCTCGGCCCGGCGCCATTCGCTAAGATAAGCGTCCGTGTCGGCCGCGCCAACCTTCATCGCCGCCATGTCGATCGCCTCGGTAAACCGCAGCGGCAATTCCCGCTTGGCCGCTTTGCGCCCCGCCTTGACGATCACCTGGGCCGGGATGTCGCGCCAATAGACGACTGTGAGGTTGGCCATGGCTTTGATCCGAAAACCTATTCTGCGACGAGCATATGTTGCAAGTCGCGTTTTGGCGATGCGCTGGCGACGACGTGTGGCCGATCAAAAACGACGGGGTGGTTTTGGTGGCTCACTACGCCTGCCGGGGCAATCTCACCAACACCGAGCTTTCGAATTCCAGCACCGGCTTGCCGGCCTCGTTTTCCGCCTGATTGCGGCCGGTGACGATGTGCCAGCCGGGTCTCGATCCGCTTTCGCGCCAGTGGATCGTGGTGGTGTAATAAGTGATCGTGTCGCCGGCGAAGACCGGATGCAGCCATTTCAGCTTCTCCAGGCCCGGCGACGGGCCGATCTCCGGAATTGGAACGCCTTGCGCGCGCAGCTGCGCCATCCAGATCGCCGAAGCCTCGCGCTGCATGCGCATCCACACCGACGCGGTATGCCAGCCCGAGGCGCACAGCCCTCCCAGGAAACTGTCCTTGGCGGCCTCGGCATTCAGATGAAAAGGCTGCGGATCGTATTTGCTCGCATAGGCGATGATCTTCTCCGCAGTGAACGTATATTGGCCGAGCCGTTTGCGCTCGCCCGGTGGGAAATAGGTTTCGATAGGATGAGAAGTCATTTGCCGGCCGGGAAAAAGGCAACATTATCAATGGTCAAGACCGTGGTTCCATCGGCTTTGGCCAGCTCGAAATGGAAACTGACGATGCCGACGCCCGGCCGTTTGGCCGACTCTCGGCAGCCGACGATATTGGCGGTGCCATGCAGTTCGTCCCCCGGGCGCACCGGCTCCAGCCAGCGTACCTTCTCTACCCCGGGGCTGCCGAACGAACCGGCCGGCCCAAACACTTTGTCGGCGATCATGCGCATGATGATGGAGCAGGTGTGCCAGCCCGACGCGCACAGCCCGCCAATCATGGTCTGCCTGGCGGCTTCGGGGTCGATGTGGAAGGGCGCGGGATCGAATTCGCGGGCGAACTCGATGATTTCTTCCTCGCTCACTACGCATGAACCCAAATCAATGACCTGACCTTCGTGAAAGTCGGCGAGCGTTTTGGGGGATGCCATGGCAGGTTCGATGATCAGGCCGGATCGGGTCCGACGACGTTTGTTCAAATTGTATCGGTTGGGCGAGCAATGCGAAAACCGGTTCCGTGGTAATGAACAGATAATGGCCGGCTTGGCAACCACGGCCGACGCCCGTCGGGCGCATCGGCTTCATGGTTAACCATAGCTTAACGACCGGCCGGCGGAAGATTGTCGTCGCACGGGTAAATGCGGTAACCTATGCCCGTCGGGGCGTGCGATAACCAAGAGTTCGGGGAGCGTCATGGACAAGTGGGGGAGGCTGGGCCGCGCTGTAGTGGCCCTGGCGATGGTCGCCGTGTTGGCGGGCGCATGCGTGCAGCGGCCCAAGGAAGCACCGGCCACTCGAACCATCCAGCCGATGGAAGCAATCAACCCGATGGTCGTCGATCCCGACGGCATTGAACGGCTGGGCGACGACGGCGTCCATACCGTTCTGGCGCTTTCGAGCGGCGGCGCGGACGGGGCGTTCGGCGCCGGCGTGCTGGTGGGCTGGAGCGAACGCGGTGAGCGGCCGGAGTTCGACGTGGTGACCGGGGTGTCCACCGGCGCGCTGATGTCGGTGCTCGCTTTCCTCGGACCGAAATACGATCCGCTGCTGGAACGCTTCTACACCACCGTCACCAACAGGGACATTTTCCGGCGGCGCGGTCTCGACGGCCTGTTCGCCGACAGCCTGTACGACTACACGCCGTTAAAGAAACAGATCGAGGAAGTGGTGACCGACGAATTGCTGGCGCAGGTCGCCGCCGAGCACGATCGCGGTCGCCGGCTCTACGTCGCCACGACCAATCTCGACGCCGGGGAACTGGTGGTCTGGGACATGGGGCGCATCGCCAAGGGCGGGCGCACCAACAAGCTGCTGCACTTCCAGAAGGTGCTGCGCGCCTCGGCCGCCGTGCCCGGCTTCTTCCCGCCGGTCTATATCAAGCCCCAGCGCGGCATCCAGCTTCGCCAGTCGCATGTGGATGGCGGTGTGAAGGCGCCGGTCCTGGTTTCCGACGCGATGCTGGCCGCCAAGGACCAGCCCAAACAGATGTTCCTGGTCGTCAACGGCAACACCACCCGGCTCAACGCCTCCCAGCCGGTGAGCGGCGAGTTGGCCGACATCGCCCGCAAGTCGATTGCCGAACTGATGCGTGAATTGATGGACGACACCGTGTATCGGGCCTATGTCACGTCCGCCAACTCGGGCGCCAAGTTCCACATGACCGCGATCCCCGATACGATCCCCATGGCCACCCAGGGTCTCGATTTCGATCCCGTGCGCATGCGCCGCTTGTTCGAAGCGGGCCGCAAGATCGGAGCCCAGGGACCGGCCGGCTGGCTGTCGGCGCCGCCAAGGCTGGGCCGCTATGAGCGGGTGGCGAGCCTGTAGGACGCCGACAAAGGCACGCTCTTGACTGACCGGTAGTGGCGCGGTTTGTTGATGGTTCCATATGCGGCGGCCTGCCGTCCTTCGACAAATGGAGCCATCGATGCCTCAACAAGTCCAAGACCTGGACCTGGAGTTCGTTCGCGCGCAGTTTCCCGCCTTTGCCGAGCCGGGCCTCGCCGGCCAGCGCCCGTTGGAGAACGCCGGCGGCTCGTATGCCTGCGGCAAGACGATCGATGCTTTGGGCGGCTACTATCGCCGCCTGAAGACCCAACCCTATCATCCCAGCGCGCCGTCGATGGCGGCCGGCGCGGCAATGGATGCCGCCTACGAGCGCTGGGCGGCGACGCTGGGCGTCAAGCCCGATGAAGTCAATTTCGGCCCGTCGACTTCCGCCAACACCTATGTGCTGGCGCACGCCTTCGCCGGCATCCTGGAGCCCGACGCCGAGATCATCGTCACCAACGCCGATCATGAGGCCAATACCGGCGCGATCCGCCGCATGGCCGAGGAACGCGGCCTGGGCCTTCGCGAATGGCGCGTCGACGGCGAAACCGGGCAACTGGGGGCGGAAGGCCTGGAAGCGCTGCTCAACGACAAGACGGCGCTGGTGTGCATGCCGCATTGCTCCAACATCGTCGGCGAGGAAAACCCGGTGACCGAATGGACGGCGATCGCCAAGCAGGCGGCGCGTTCTCCCTGGGTCGTCGTCGACGGGGTTTCGCACGCCCCGCATTCGCTTCCCGACGTCGGCGCGATCGGCTGCGACGTCTATCTGTTCTCCCTGTACAAGGTCTACAGCGTGCATCAGGGGCTGATGGTGGTGCGCGGGCCGCTGGGCGAACGACTGCCCAACCAAGGCCATTTCTTCAACGCGGACGACGTGCGCAAGCGGCTCAATCCGGCCGGGCCCGACCATGCCCAGATCGCCGCCTCGGCCGGTGTGCTCGATTATGTCGAGGCGCTCGACGCGCACCACGGCGGTGGCGGCGGCAATCTGCGCGCCCGGGCCGATCGGGTGAACGCCCTATGGAAGGGGCACGAGAACGCGATCATCGAACCGCTGCTGAGCTATCTGCGCGGCAAGAACGGGGTCCGGCTGATCGGGTCTGCGCGGGTGGGATCTCGTCACCCGACCGTTTCGTTCACCTGCGCCAGGAACCCGATGGCGGTCGCCATCGCCCTGGGCGAGCGCGGCGTGATGGCCGGCGCCGGCCACTGCTACGCCTATCGGCTGATGGAGGCCCTGGGCGTCGACCCGCAAACCGGAGTCGTGCGGCTTTCGGCCGTGCACTACAATTCGGCCGATGACATTGCCGCCACCTGCGAGGCGCTCGAAGCGATTTTGTAGACGCCGGTTTACTGCGCCGGCTCCTTGGCCAGGTCCGCCAGTTCCACGGCCAGGTCTCCATATCCGGTCACGCGGCGCTCATATTCCAGTCCGAGAAATTCGGCCGCTTGCCGCGCGCGCCGGTCCAGTTCGGGGTCGTCGGTCTGGGCCAGATAAAGCGCCGTGGTGTAGTTGGCGAAGTACATGTCCTTGAGTTCGGGGTGCCGGTCGAGACCCAGCGGGCGTTTGAGGAACGTGTCGAAATGGCGGGCCAGGAAGTCGGTGATGAAGAAGGTGGTCAGATATTCATCGCCTGCTTCGGCGAACGCCCGGTTGCCCATGTAGAAGGAAAAGCAGTGCGGGCCCGACAGCCGCGCGACCCCGTGACGGGCGCACACCTTGTCGAGCTCGCCCTGGGTGCCGCAGTCGGCGTAGCCGGCGAAGATGTGCTCGAAACCTTCGGCGCGCGCATCGGCAATCGCGCGCTCCATCGCCGGTGCGATTTTGTGCGGAGTGTGATGAAACTCGGCCGGCAGGCATTTGAGATCGATATGGCCCAAGCCCAGCTGCTCGTTGATCGCCAGCACCTCGCGCGCGATCATGCCGCAGGCGATGACGCGGATCTTCGGCTCGGATTTGCTCGCGCGGGTCATGGGTCGATTTTATCCAATGCGCATCAAGCCCGACAGTCTGAATCCGCCATGGCGATGGTAAGTTGATTTTCGCGGACAAACCGGCGTCGGACCGGGCGCGCCGACTCTACGCCGCGGTCAAGTGCTTTTCCATATACACCTTGTTGCCCGATCGCCCGGTCTCGCGCCAGCCCAGATGTTCGTACAGCGCGACGTTCTCGGCCATGTCTACATGGGTGGACAGTTTCAGCACCGAAAGGCCGTGCTCGCGGCACTGGGCTTCGGCCAGCTCGATCAGCGCGCGGCCCAGACCCATTCCGGTGCATGCCGGGTCGACCGCCACATTGGCGAGCAACATGGCGTCATCGCCCGGCACGAGGACCAGCCCGCCGATGACCGCGCCGTCGCCCACCGCGACGAAGACGAGGTCGTTTTCGATGTGTTGATCAACGCCGTCGGATACCGCCGGCAAATCGGTAACGCGGCCGGCATAGATCTCATAAGCGGCTTCGATGCACCGGCCGAGGGGGCCTGCGTCCTGGGCTGTGGCGGGGCGGATAGTCCAATCGGTCATGAGGCCATACTAGCACCAATGTGGGTTTCGGAGGCTTTGCGTGCGCCAGGCAGTGGCCGATTTCAACCCTGTCCACCAGCTTCCTGCAGCTTCCACGGATAGGGGCCGGGATCGCCACCGGGTGCGGCGACCGCCAGCCGCGCCATGAAATGCGGCCAGCCGTACGCGTGTTTTTCCGCCTCGGCGGGCACCAGGCCGGAATGGGTGAGTTCCAGGAACGTGCCGCTCTCCACCGCCGTAAGCGAAATCGACAGTTTGGTCGAACCGGGCGGCATATCGCCGTTTCCCGCCTCTCCCCATGCGACTTCGATCCGGTTGGGGCGTTCCAGCAGCGTGAACTCGCCTCGGATCAGCACCCCGTCGATGTCGACCGAGAACATGCCGCCGGCGACCGCGTCGAGCCGGGCGAATTCCCCCATCCAGCGCACCAGCAACTCCGGACGCACGAAGTGATCGTAGACTTCGTCCGGCGGCGCTTCGATCTCGATCGAGGTGGTGAAGGTCTCGCTCATTTCCCCTCGAGCGTGTCCTTGAGCCTGTGAAGATGTTCGCCCCAGAAGCCTTCGACGAACTCCTGCACCGGTTTGAAGCCTTCCGGGCGAACCGCGTACAGGTGACGCGTGCCCTGGCGGCGCGCCTCCACCAGCCCGGCATCTTCGAGAACTTTCAAGTGCAGGCTGACCGCCTGCTGGGTGACTTCGACCCGGTCGGCCAGTTCTCCGACCGACAGCGTTCCCTCGTCGCGCAGCAGTTCCAGCAACTCGCGTCGGCGCGGCTCGGCGATGGCCTTCAGGGCGGTCTGTTCGCTCACGGCGATCCTTTCACAAGCGATCACTTGTGTTTGTAGCTTTTTCGATCTATACCACAAGCGAACACTTGTGAAAAGGCAATGACCGAAGGGAACGTTGGCATGAAACTGTACACCCACCCATTCTCCCAGCACTGCCGCCGCGTGTTGATGCTTTGCGGCGAACTGGGCGTCGAACCGGAACTGGCCCTGGTCTCGCTGGAGACCGGCGAGCACAAGTCGGCGGAGTTTCTCAAGCTCAATCCGGCCGGCCAAGTGCCGGTTCTGGAAAACGAAGGCCTCGTCCTGCCGGAGTCGCACGCGATCATGAAATATCTGGCCGCGAGACATGGGGCAGGGGAATGGTACCCGGCCGAACCGGCCGCACGAGCCGATGTCGACCGATGGTTGGACTGGACCCACACCCAACTCAACCCGCCCATCCAGGCCATCGCCATCCATGCGCGCATGGGCGGCGCGGATAGCGAGGCTGGCGTCGCAAGATCAGGGGAAAAGGCCATCGAGGCGCTGGACATTCTGGAAACGGGGCTCGGGTCTAAGAACGGCATAGGCGGAACGCCGACCTTAGCCGACCTGGCGGTCGCCAGCACCCTGGCGCTTTATCAGATGTGCGGCGGTGAACTGGAGCGGTTCCCAGGGATCGCAGCGTGGTTCGAAAAATTCAAGCAGCGGCCGAGTTTCCTTCAGACCGCACCGGTGACGGGGTGAACGATCATGACCAGTAAACAAGCAGTCCGGCCCCGGCCGATCGACAGGACAAGATACGGGTTAGCCGTTCTCGCCTATCTGGTCGTGACATTTGTCGCCGCGACGATGTGGCATTTGATGCTTTTCGCCAACCTTTACGCCGAACTGGCCATCTTCACCCGCGAACAGCCCATCGTGCCGCTCGGCCTGTCGTCGATGCTCGTTCAGGCGCTGATCCTGGCCTACGTCTATCCGCACCTGTGCCGGCGCGAGCGGCCGGCGAAAGAGGGGCTGGTGTTCGGCTTCTTCGCCGGCATGTTCATCGCCAGCTGCGCCGTGTTGGCCGAGGCCGGCAAGCAGAACGTCACGTCGCTGCCCACATTCCTGGCTTTGGAAACCGTCTATTACGCGCTGCAGTTCGCCCTTTCCGGTCTGGCGATCGCATTGGTGTACGGAAAGGCGGACCGCTGAAGGTTCGTGACGCAGCTACCCCGAAGCCCGGATATTGTGCCGGCGGTCCATGAACTCCTTGGCGGTTTCGACGGCGACGGCCGCGTCGCGGCAATAGGCGTCGGCGCCGATGGCCTTGCCGAACTCCTCGTTCAGAGGCGCGCCGCCCACCAGCACCACATAGTCGTCGCGGATGCCCTTCTCGACCATGGTGTCGATGACCACCTTCATATACGGCATGGTCGTCGTCAGCAGCGCCGACATGCCCAGAATGTCCGGCTTGTGCTCGCTAAGCGCGGCCAGGTATTCGTCCACGTCGGTGTTGATGCCCAGATCGAACACGTCGAAGCCGGCGCCCTCCATCATCATGCCGACCAGGTTCTTGCCGATGTCGTGGATGTCGCCCTTGACCGTGCCGATCACCATCGAGCCCAGCTTGGGCGCACCGGTCTCCGCCAGCAGCGGGCGCAGGATCGACATGCCCGCCTTCATCGCGTTGGCCGCCAGCAGCACTTCCGGCACGAACAGGATGCCGTCGCGGAAATCGATTCCGACGATGCGCATGCCCTCGACCAGAGCCTTGGTGAGCACGTCATAGGGCGCCCAGCCGCGCCCCAGCAGGATGTGGACGGCCTCTTCGATCTCTTCCTTGAGACCGTCATAGAGATCGTCGTGCATCTGTGGCACGAGTTCGTCGTCGGAGAGCTCGGAAAGGACGATATCTTCTTCTTCGTCTGACATCGCATTCTCCCTGGGGGCGATCCGTTCGCGGCGCCCATGCGCTGACAAGCCAATTTGCGGACGTTTATCCGGTTTGCCCGATTTAGCAATGAAAATCAGCGCCTAAACGCCAATTTCGCGACGTCGCGCGAGGCAAATGCGACTTCCGGGCGTTTTAGCCGATTTGACGGTCGCCAGGGCCTGTTTCTAAAACGTCAGGGCGCGGCGCATCGGGACAAGCCGTGATGTGGCCCGCTGCTGGCATATGGGGCGCACGTTTTCACCTCCGGCGCAATTTGGATCGAGACGATGAACGAAGCCGCTCAAACCCGCGAAAACCAGCGCTCCGGCCGCAAGGCGCGCGGCGGCGCGGCCGGCCGGCGCCAATCGCGCTCGGGCGTCAGGCTCGGCTCGTTCGCCTATATCCGGCGCACCCTGCCGCCGATGGACGTGCTCGACGAAGAGGCGATGGCGGTCATCGAGGCCAATGCCGACAAGGTGCTCGAGGAGATCGGCATCGAGTTCCGCGAGGACGAAGAGGCGCTGGCCATGTGGCGCGAAGCGGGCGCGGACGTGCAAGGCGAGCGCGTGCATTTTCCCGTCGGCCTGTGCCGCGAGCTGATGAAGACGGCGCCGGCCACGTTCACCCAGCACGCGCGCAATTCCGAGCGCTCGGTGGAGATCGGCGGCAACGCCACCGTCTTCGCCCCGGTCTACGGCCCGCCGTTCATCCGCGATCTGGAAGGCGAGCGCCGTTACGCCACGCTGGAGGATTTCCGCAACCTGGTGAAGTTGGCCTATATGGCGCCGGCGATGCACCATTCCGGCGGCACGGTGTGCGAGCCGGTCGACGTGGCGGTCAACAAACGCCACCTCGACATGGTCTATTCTCACATCAAATACTCCGACAAGCCGTTCATGGGATCGGTGACCGCGCCCGAGCGGGCCGAAGACACCGTCGAGATGGCGAAACTGCTGTTCGGCGCCGATTTCGTCGACAACCACTGCGTGCTCACCAGCCTGATCAACATCAATTCGCCCATGGTGATCGACGCGACCATGGCCGGCGCGCTCAAAGTGTACGCCCGGGCCGGCCAGGCTACGATCATCTCGCCGTTCATCGTCGGCGGCGCCATGAGCCCGGTGACCGTGGCCGGCACGCTCACCCAGGTGTTGGCCGAGGCGCAGGCGGCGATCGCGTTTTCGCAGCTGTGCCGGGCGGGCGCGCCGGTGATCATGGGCACCTTCGCCACCGCGATTTCCATGCAGTCGGGCGCACCCACCTTCGGCACCCCGGAGCCGGCACAGGTACTGCTGGGCGCTGCCCAGTTCGCCCGGCGCTACAACCTGCCGTTCCGTTCGGGCGGTTCGCTGACCGGCTCGAAAGTGCCCGATGCGCAGGCCGCTTACGAGAGCGCCAACACCCTGTGGCCGGCGATGGCCGCCGGCGTCAACTTCATGCTGCACTCGGCCGGTTGGCTGGAGGGTGGGCTGGTCTCGTCCTACGAGAAGTTCATTCTCGACTGCGAGCAACTCGAAGCGCACCAGAAATTTGCGGCCGGGGTCGATGTGTCTGAAAACGGTCAGGCGCTGTCGGCGATCGAGGAGGTCGGGCCGGGCGGCCACTATCTGGGCTGCGCACACACCCAGGCCAACTTCCAGACCGCGTTTTTCACCACGCGCTCGGCCGACAACAATTCCTTCGAGCAGTGGGAGATCGACGGCGCCAAGCGCTCGCCCCAGCGCGCCAACGAGATCGCGCGGGCCTGGCTTGCAAGCTACGAGCCGCCCGCACTCGATGCGGCGATCGACGAGGCGCTCACAGACTTCATCGCCAAGAAGAAGGAATCCATGCCCGACGCGTTCACCTGAAACCGGGACCTCGCGGGCGAGGCCCACAGCCGGCGCAAGGTCGGCAACCGGTTCCTTGAAAGCGTATGGCGGCTCAAGCCGCCGGGCAGATAGATGCGATGATCCGGCCAGCCCTGCGGGCCATCGAGGAGCAGGCGGGCGAACGGCTCGCCGCCGTCGGGCTGGTGAGTATGGGCTGGTTCGCGGCGCAGGCATCGCAGCTGCCTGACGGATTTCCCGGCCGCGATGGGGACCGAAAGCTTGCCGGCCTGCTGATCGCCAACGCCGGACCGGCCATGTGGCGCGTCTTCTCGCGGTCGCCCGAAGCAGGTGATGGCCAGCCTGATCCGCTTAACCGCTGGACCGAGAGGGTTCTAGGCGAGGTTCTCGGCGACTTGTTTCAAGGGCAGGGAGCACGGGTTGTCTTTCCCTTCGGCGCTCACCGCGCGCCGTTCCAGCGCTGGGCGCGGGCCGCGACCGGCATGAGCCATTCCCCGCTGGGGATGTTGATCCACCCGCAACTCGGCCTGTGGCACGCCTTTCGCGGCGCGCTGATTTTTGCCGATCAAAGCCTGGCCGACAGCGCGCATAGATCGATGACCGCGCGTGCCGCTCCGGCCCATCCTTGTGACTCTTGCGCTGACAAGCCGTGTCTGAGCGCCTGTCCGGTGGATGCGTTCTCACCGTCCGGTCTCGACGTGAAAGCTTGCTACAGCTGGCTCGATCGTAGCGGCGATCCGCAATGCATCGAACTAGGCTGCCGCGCCCGCGATGCCTGCCCGGTGGGCCAGGCATATCGCTACGACGGTGCGCAGGTGCGCTTTCACATGGCCTCGTATCGGGGGACACCAAGTCGGCCAGATGGACGTGCTTAGGGCCGACCTTTTACGCCCGCCGCCGCCGACGCTCACGCTTGGGTGCGCCTGCGCCAGCGCTCGCGGTCTGGTTCACCAGGGCGCCGGTGGCGGCCACGATCTGGTCCAGGCTCGGTCGCTCACTGCGCTGGTGGGCGTCGATGGCGGTGCGCATAGCGGTGAGATGTTCGCACGAGGTGCCGCAGCAGCCGCCGATGATGCGCGCGCCCGCGTCGATCGCCAGGCGGGCATAGTCCGCCATCAGTTCGGGGGAGCCGGAATAGACCACCTGGTCCCCCTTGATCACCGGAATGCCGCAATTGGCCTTAGCGACGACGATTGCATTCGGATCGGCGGCGGTGATGTCCAGGATCGAGGCCAGCAGGTCCGACGCGCCCACGCCGCAATTCGCACCCACCGCG
This sequence comes from Rhizobiaceae bacterium, assembly GCA_028281105.1. Taxonomy (GTDB): domain Bacteria; phylum Pseudomonadota; class Alphaproteobacteria; order Rhizobiales; family Rhizobiaceae; genus JANQKQ01. The sequence continues at coordinate 19,011 of JANQKQ010000033.1, read as the reverse complement.
AGCGGCCCGATCGAGCCGTCGGCCGGCGCCAGCGTGCGGTGGATGTCGCCCGGCGCCATGCCCATCATCGTGCGCCCCGCCGTATCGAACGAGGCGGTGAGCACGTAGGGCAGGCCGGACGCGGCGGCTGCCTGTGCGGCGGCCTGCATCTCTTCGGGCGCCGACATGGTCTCGATCCAGATCGCGTCGACGCCACCGGATTTCAGCCCGGCGATCTGTTCGACGAAGGCCTCCTGCGCATCGGCCTGGGTGAGCGCGCCCAGCGGCGCCAGCAGTTCGCCCGTCGGCCCGACGGAACCGGCGACGACCACCGGCCGGCCCGCACCGTCGGCGGCCGCGCGCGCCAGTTTCGCCGCCTTCTCGTTCAATTCGAAAACGCGGTCGTCGGCGTGGTGCAGCTTCAGGCGGTGGCGGGTGCCGCCGAAAGAGTTGGTCAGGATGATGTCGGCGCCGGCATCGACGAAACCGCGATGCATGTCGGTGATCTTGTCCGATGTGCTTTCGTTCCACAGTTCCGGCGCTTCGCCGGAAGCCAGCCCAATATCGAACAGGTTGGTGCCGGTGGCGCCATCGGCCATCAGCACGCTCTTCTCGGCCAACAGTCGGTTCAGCAGGTGAGACACCGCCTTTACCTCTTCTGCATTAAGATATAAAGATGTCTTTATATCGATCGGAGATGAGGTTGTCTACCATGCAGGCACAGGCGACGGTGCAAATCGACAATGCGCGAACGCGGGTGACCGAATGGCGTTTCGCGCCGGGCGCCGAGACCGGCGAGCACATCCATGAGTATGATTATGTGGTGGTGCCGGGCATGGATGGGGATTTGAAGATCGTTCTGCCCGACGGAACGCAAACCGTGGTCTCTCTGTCGGCGGGTCAGTCCTACTTTCGCGAAAAGGGCGTGCATCACAATGTGATCAACGCCAACTCGTTCGAATACTCATTCGTCGAGATCGAGTTCAAATAGGCTTTGGCCAACGACGGTCGACGGGCGGCCTTTTCGTCGGCGAAACGAGCGAAAAAAACGCCGCATTAATCTTCACGTAACCCAATTCTAACCGGCTGTTTACGTCTTCCCCCTAAAACGGGCGCCGAGGCACGAGTTACCGCGTTGCCTCAGCCCCGGATCAGGTACTGCGTACCGGGGCATAAAATCGATCGGTACCGGCACCGGAACCGCCACGGATCCAAAACGTGGCTTCCGGTGTTTTCTTTTCTGGCCCCCTCACGCCGCGGACCGTCGCTCGATCGCCGCGGCCAGATCGGGCGCGGCGGCGATCAGTTCCCTCGTGTAGGCCTCGCGCGGCGCGGCGAACAGCTCTTCGGCGGAACCGCGTTCGATGAAACGACCGTCCTTCATCACCAGCACGTCGTCGCACAACACGCGAACCACCGTCAGGTCGTGGCTGATGAACAGATAGGCCACCGAGAGCCGGTCGCGCAGTTCGGCCAGCAGGTCGAGAATCTGCGCGCGGATCGACACGTCCAGCGCCGAGACCGGCTCATCGGCGATGATCAGCCGCGGCTCGGTCACCAGGGCTCGTGCGATCGCCAGGCGCTGGCGCTGTCCGCCGGAAAACTCGTGCGGATATTTGTCGAGATCGCCCGCGCTCAAGCCCACCGAGGCCAGCGCGGTCACCACTCTGTCCCGCTTTTGGTCGGCCGCCAGGCCCGGAACCAGGTGCAGCGGCTCGCCGACCAGCCGTTCCACCTTGTGGCGCGGGTTAAACGAACCGTAGGGATCTTGGAACACCACCTGCATGTGTCGGCGTGCGCGCGCATAGGTGTCGGGGTCGGCCGCTTCGAGCGCTTCGCCTTCGAATTCAATGGCGCCGGAGGCCGGCCGCTGCAGACCGAGCAGGGTGCGCGCCAGGGTGGACTTGCCGCAACCCGACTCACCAACCAGCCCCATGGTCTGGCCGGTGAACAGATCGAACGACACGCGATCAATGGCGCGAAACGGCGATGGCCGCGAGAAAAGCGAGGTGCGGGTGCCGGGATATTCGCAGACAAGCTCGCGCACCGACAACAACGGCTCAAGCCCGTCGCGCGCCGCGCCTGCCGATGTGACGGGCTGTGCGGGCTTCGCCGGCGCATGGGTCGAGGCCTCCGCCAACTGTCTGGTGTAGGGATGACGACGGCGCTTGAGCACGGGCACGGTCGGCCCGGCCTCCATCACGCGGCCGTCCTTGAGGACGGTGATGTCGTCCGCCATATCGGCGACGACGCCGAGATCGTGGCTGATCAGCAACAGCGCCATGTCGTTGTCGGCCACCAGCGCGCTCAGCAGTTCGAGGATCTGCGCCTGGATGGTTACGTCGAGCGCCGTGGTGGGCTCATCGGCGATCAACAGCTTCGGCTGCATGGCGCAGGCGATCGCGATGCCCACACGCTGGCGCTGGCCGCCCGACAGTTCGTGCGGGTAGCGCGTCAGCGGCATCGCCTCGAGCCCCACCTGTTCTAGCGTGGTGCGTGCGCGCTCGGCGGCAGTCGCCCGGTCCACGCCGGCATGCAGCCGGATGCCTTCGGCGATCTGCTCGCCGATGGATTTGACCGGATTGAGCGCCGTCATCGGCTCCTGGAACACCATGCCGATCTCATCGCCGCGCAGGTCGCACATCGCCGGCTCGTCCAACTCCAGCAACTGGCGCCCGTCGAACCGGATGGCGCCGGAAACCTTCGCGCCGGCCGGCAGGAGCTGCATGGCGGCCAGCGCGGTAAGCGACTTACCGGAGCCGGATTCGCCGACCAGTCCCATGATGCGCCCCGGTTCGATCGACAGATCGATGCCGTGCAGGATCGGCGTTTCCCCGATCGCCAGATCGAGCCCTTCGATCGCCAACAGTGGCTCGCTCTTCAACACCCGTCTCGTCATCGCTCTCGCCGCAGTCGGGGGTCGAGGACGTCGCGCAGGCCGTCGCCCAGAAGGTTGAGCCCCAGCACGGTGATAACGATGGCGAGGCCCGGAAAGATCGCCATATGCGGGGCGAAGCTCATCATCGTCTGCGCCTCGAACAGCATGCGTCCCCAGCTCGGCCAGGGCGGCTGGGTGCCCAGACCCACGTAGGAAAGGCCCGCCTCCGCCAGGATGCCGAGCGAGAACTGGATAGTGGCCTGGACCAGCAGGATGTTGGCGATGTTGGGCAGGATGTGTTCGATCGTGATGCGGATCATGCCCTTGCCGGCCACCTGGGCGGCCATGATGAATTCGCGCGGCCAGATGGCGAGCGCTGCCCCGCGCGCGACGCGGGCGAACACGGGGATGTTGAAGATGCCGATGGCGATGATCGCGTTGACCGCGCCGGGCCCGAAGATCGCCGTGATCATGACCGCCGACAGCAGCGCCGGGAAGGCGAAGACGAGATCGTTGAACCGCATCAGCACCTCGTCGACCGCGCCGCGCCGCGCCGCCGCCAGCGTGCCCAGCGGCACGCCGATGACGACGCCGATGCCCACCGCGATCAATGCGACCGCGATCGAGTTGCGCGCGCCCACCATGATCATGGAGAAGATGTCGCGGCCGAAGTGGTCGGTTCCGAACCAGAACAGGTTCGACGGCTTCTTCAGCCGACTGGCCACGTCCAGGTCGGTAACGTCATGCGGCGTCCAGCCATACGAACCCAGCGCCATCGCCGCGACGATCGCGGTGATCAGTCCGCCGATCACGAACGAGCGGTTGCCCATCGCCTTGGCGGCGAAGTGGCGCCAGTTCTCCCGTTCCGGCGCCGGGGCGAGGGCGGGGCCGTCGAGGCTCATCGCGAGCCGGCCCTGAGCCGGGGGTCGACCCAGGCATAGGCGATGTCGACGATGAAGTTGATGACGATGACGGTGGCGACCAGCAGCACCACGACGCTTTCGACCACGATGAGATCGCGCTGGGTGATCGCCTGGAAGATCAGCCGGCCGAGACCGGGAAGGTAGAACACGTTCTCGATGATGATGGTGCCGGCCAGCAGGAAGGCGAACTGCAGGCCCAGGATGGTGAACACCGGGATGAGCGCGTTGGTGAGCGCGTGTCGCCACAGCACGGCGGAGCGCGACAGCCCCTTTGCGCGCGCGGTGCGAATGTAATCCTCGCCCAGCGTCTCCAACAGCGCCGAGCGGGTGACCCGCGATAGGATCGCCGCCTGCGGCAACGCCAGCGCGATCGCCGGCAGCACCAGCGAGGTGAGCGCCGTCCAAAACCCCGCCTGCCAGCCGGGAAAGCCACCCGCCGGTACGACGCGAAACGTGATCGCGAAAACGTAGACGAGCAGCAGCGCGAACCAGAAGTTGGGAATGGCGATGCCCAGCTGGGTGAGGCCCATCACACCGGCGTCGCCGCCCCGCCCGCGCCGTGCTGCGGCGAACGCGCCGACGGGTATGGCAATAACGGTCGACAGCAACAGCGCCAGCACCGCCAGCGGCAGCGAGACCCACAGCCGCTCGCCGATCAGCTCCGCCACCGGTACCGAATAGGTGTAGCTGGTACCGAAGTCGCCGACGATGAGCCCGCTCACCCAGTTCCAGTAGCGCGTCGTCGGCGGCAGATGCAGGCCCATCTGCTCGCGCAGCGCCGCCAGGTTTTCCTCGTTGGCGTTGACGCCCAGCATCATCAGCGCCGGGTCGCCGGGCACGATCTCAAGAACGGCAAAGATCACGACGGTGGCGACGCCCAAGGTGATGATCAACGAGCCGAGCCGGCGCACCAGGAAATAGGCCATGGGCTGAAGTTAGCGCGGGCGGGCGGGGGCGGGAAGACGCAATCGACGCGAGAACGCTCGTGATTTTCGCTTGACGCCGCACACAATGACGACGTGTGCGGCGCTTGCATCGATTGGCATTTTCACCCACAGTCGAACCGATGGTTCCGCCAAGCAATTCGCGCGGCGGATTAAATGGGAACACGGCGAGGCGTACCCAACAGGGACCGAATCCGTGGCTGCCCCCGCAACTGTGAGCGGCGAGCGACACCCAAAACGCCACTGGCCACAAAGCGCTCAAGCGCGAGCTGGGAAGGCGGGTGAAACGCTGATCCGCGAGCCAGGAGACCTGCCATCGCAACCGGCGCCTTCAGGCGCTTCACATAGACCTTTGCACGGTGGGTGCAGAAAGGAGTAGTTCCATGCATATCGAACCCGGCATCGTTGACGGTGCCAAGATCGCTCTGAGTTACGCAACCGCGGTCGCGTCCTTCGGACTGGCCGCCAAGATGGCCGTGGATACCGTTCGTCAGGACGGCGGGGCGGCGGCGCTGGCGCTGCGCTCCGTGGTTACGATGGCGCTCGTCTTCTGCTTCTTCGAGGTCCTGCCGCACTATCCGGTGGGCGTCTCCGAGGTGCACTTCATCTTGGGGGCCACGCTGTATCTGATATTCGGCGCGGGCCCCGCGGCGATCGGCCTGGCGGGCGGATTGCTGCTGCAAGGGGTGCTGTTCGCCCCGGCGGACCTGCCGCAATACGCCATCAACGTCACCACGCTCATCGTCCCGTTGTGGGCGGTCAGCCTGCTGGCCAAGCGCATCATTCCGGCGCAAACGCCCTATGTCGAGGTCAAGTATTGGCAGGCCCTGGCGCTATCGACGGCTTATCAGGGCGGCGTGGTCGCCTGGGTTGCGTTCTGGGCATTCTATGGCCAGGGCTTCGGCGCCGAAAACCTCGTCTCGGTGGGATCGTTCGGTGTTGCGTATATGACCGTGATCATCCTGGAGCCGCTGGCGGACCTGGCGATTCTGGCGATCGCCAAGACGGTGGCTCCCCACATCAAGGGCCCGATGCTCTACAACAGGCTGTATCACGCAGCCAGCTAGACGTTTGCCGACGGGCAGGCCATCTGGCCTGGAGACAACGAGAAGGGGCGCCGCTGGCGGCGCCCCTTTTTATACGATCCCGATCAGCCTACTCCGCCCAGTGCACCTCGGTCAGGTCGTTGGCCTGGACCGGCGAGTTCTCCCACAGGCCGCGCAGCTTGGCGTTCCATACGCCGGCCTTGGCGAGCTGGAACAGGTAGCCGTTGACTGCGTCTTCAGTGATGATGCGCTGGGCCTTGCGCATCAGTTCGTAGCGAGCCTCGGCGTCCACGGTGACGTTAAGCTCGGCTATCGTGTCCTGGAACGGCTTGGAGTCGTACTGGAAGTAGTAGTCGGGATTGGCGTAGATGCCGATGTCCTGGGGCTCGGTGTGCGATACCATGGTCAGATCGTAGTCCTTGCCGCGGAAAGCCTGCTCCAGCCACTGCGCCCATTCGACCGGAATGATCTCCAGTTCGATGCCGATCTCTCGCAGCGAAGCCGCGATGATCTCGCCGCCACGGCGGGCATAGCTGGGCGGCGGCAGGCGCAGTGTCGCTTTGAAACCGTCCGCGTGGCCGGCCTCGGCGAGCAGCGCCCTGGCCTTGTCCAGATCGCGCGGATAGGTGTCGATCAGGTCCTCATAGGCCGGGTGGTGCGGCGCGAAGTGGGTGCCGATCGGCGTGCCAAGCCCGAACATGGCGCCGTCGATGATCGCCTGGCGGTCGATCGCATGCGCAATGGCGCGGCGCACGCGCACATCGTCGAACGGCGGCTGCTTGTTGTTGATGGACAGGATGGTCTCGCCCTCGGTGGAGCCCACCACCACGGTGAAGCGCGGGTCGGCCTGGAACTGCGGGATCGCCTCGGGCGAGGGCACGTTGGCGAACGCGTCCACGTCCTCGGCCAGCAGCGCGGCGACCGCGGCGGCCGGATCGGGAATGATGCGGAACGTCGCCTTGGTCAGCGCTACCGCGTCGCCCCAGTAGCCTTCGTTGCGCACCAGTTCGATGGCGCTGCCCTTGGCCCAGTTGGAGAACTTGAACGGGCCGGTGCCGACGGGATTGGACTGGTTCGATTCAGCGGAAGCCGGATCGACGATGATCGCGTCGCCCCAGCCCATGTTGAACAGGAAGTTGCCGGCCGGAGAGGAGAGCGTGACGCGGACCGTGGCGTCGTCCACCACCTCGACGGCCTCGATCGCCTTGAACAGGCCCTTCTGCGCGTTGACCGAATCCTCGGCGCGCGCGCGATCCAGCGAGAACTTCACGTCATCGGCGGTGAAATCGGCGCCATCGTGGAACTTCACCCCGGTGCGCAACTTGAACGTGTAGGTCTTGCCGTCCTCGGAGACCTCCCAGCTCTCCGCCAGCGCCGGCTTGACCGCACCGTTGCGGTTGATGCGGGTCAGGCCCTCGAACACGTTGGCGTAGACCACCTCGTCGATTGCCGCGGCCGCGCTGGCGGTCGGGTCGAGATGCGGCGGTTCCAGTACCAAGCCGAAGATGATGTCGGTGCGGGCGTGGCTGGCCGCCAGCGCCGCGCCGGTCAAGGCCGTGGCGGCGAGACCGAGCGAGATGGCCGTGGCCAATGCAGCCGAGCGAACGTTCACGAATCTCATTTTTCAATCCTCCCTGGGTTTATGGGATTATCGCCAGAGCAAACCCGCCGCTGCATTGGATTGCTCCGCCCGTCGTTTAGCTAGTTGTAGCCGCTCACGAGCGACCTGTCAGCAGATGATGCATGGCGTGCGCCATCACGGTGGCGCTCTCGACCATGTCGTCGATGCCGACGAACTCGTCCGGCCGGTGCGCCAGGTCGAGAATGCCCGGGCCGTAAGCGACGCAGTCGTGCAGGTGGCCGATGCGGGCGATGTGCTTTTGGTCGTAAGTACCGGGCGAGATCACATAGTCGGGCTCGCGGCCGAACACGTGGCGGATGCCGTCGGATACGGCCTGCGCCACCGGCCCGTCCTTGTCGGTCATCAGCGGCAGCACTTCCAGCACGTCCGTGATCGAATAGTCGAACTTCGGCCGCCCGGCCTTCAGCCCTTCCAATATGTCGATCACTTCGGCCTTCACCTCTTCCAGCTGCTCCTCGATCAGGAAGCGGCGGTCGATGACCAGCTTGCAGGAGTCCGGCACGTTGGCGCTGGGCAGCCCCGTATAGTCGTCGCTCATGCCGCCATGGATCGAGTTGATGTTCATGGTCGACTGCTTCGCGCCGTCGGGCACCACCGGCATCTTGGTGCGCTTGGCGGCCAGCGCCGGGAACAGGTCGCGCTCGAACGCCTCGATCACCGCCCCCATGTGGCGCACCGCGCAATCGCCCGCGAATGGCATCGAGCCGTGGGCGATCTCGCCCCTGGTTTCGATCTCCGCCCACCACACGCCGCGATGGCCCAGGCAGACGCGATCCTTGTTGAGCGGCTCGGGGATGATCACATGATCGACCCGGGGCTTGGAGAACAGGCCCTTGGACGCCAGATAGGCGACGCCGCCGATGCCGCCGGATTCCTCGTCCACCGTGCCGGAGACCTCGATCGCGCCGGGAAAGTCCGGGTTGGCGCGGATATAGCTTTCCACCGCGACGATCGAGGCGGCGAGCCCGCCCTTCATGTCGCAGGTGCCCCGGCCGAACACCTTGCCGTCGCGCACCGTTGCCTCGAACGGGTCGACGCTCCAGTCGTGGCCGACCTCGACCACGTCGATGTGGGAATTGAAATGCACCGTCGGGCCGAGCCGCTTACCCTCCAGCCGCGCGATCACATTGGTGCGCGGATAGGCGTCAGTGTCGCCAGGCGTATCGTGGCCGCGCATGTACGAGACCTCGAACCCCGACGCCTGCATCCGCCGGCCGATATATTCCGCGCACGGCGCATAGGCCTCGCCCGGCGGGTTGATGGTGGGAAAGCGCACCAGATCGACGGTGAGCGCGACCAGTTCGTCGGTGCGTTCGGCGATCGAGCGGGCGGTGGCTTCAATCGGGTCGGTCATCGCGCGATGGTTCCATAGGTTCGTGGGTGGTGCAATGAGGCTTTGATTGATCTCGCGGCTATTCCTCGCTCCGCTCGGGCCTGCATCTTTTATGCACTATCGCCTATCGGCTGTTTGAGCGCGGCCCGACCGGCAGGCGCGCCTTGCAGGAGAAAGTTCGAACCCGCAGGGTTCGCAAGGCCGAATGGCCGCCGGCCGGTCAGGCCGCCCCGTCGGAGCGGTGAGCGAAGCGAACTCGCGCGAGATAGATCAAATGGCGCGCGGTCGCGCTTGCTAACCCTTCGGGTTCGGGGCGGAGAAACCGCCCGTATGAACAATTCGTGAGATCGGTCGCTCGTATGGCTTTAGACGCGCGAACGGGTTATCAAGTGATTCCAGGGAGTTGGACCAAAAAAGGGATGAATTCGATGAAAACGGGATTGTCAGCAATAGTGTTGGCCGGCGCGTTGGTATTCGGCACCTGGGGCGGAACCGCACTGGCGGCGGCGTTGGAAGCGCGCATCGACCTGTCCGAACAGACGATGAAGGTCTACCGCTACGGCCGCCTGCAGCACGTATGGAAGGTCTCCACCGCGCGGCGCGGCTACGTGACGCCGACGGGCACCTACCGGCCCACGCGCATGCACACCATGTGGCACTCGCGCAAATACAACATGTCGCCGATGCCCCATTCGATCTTCTTCAAGGGCGGCTACGCCGTCCACGGCACCGAATACATCAAAAACCTAGGCCGCCCCGCCTCGCACGGCTGCGTGCGCCTGCACCCGGACAATGCGAGGAAGCTGTTCCAGATGGTGGAGGGGGTGGGGCCGGCGAACGCGCGGATTATCGTGCGGCGGTGATAAAGGGGGCGGGTTTTCGGACCGACGTCGCGAGCCGCCGTATCGGCTGCACCGAACGCCGTCATCCTGACGAAGGTCAGGATCCAGGTGCGCCTCCACTTGCTGGGCGCTGATTGCTTCTTGTCGGAGCCTTCCCAACTTCGTCATCCTCGGGCTTGACCCGAGGACCCAGGGATCGTGGCACTGGATCGTCGGATCAAGTTCGACGATGACGGTGGATTGGCGAAACCCCACTCCACATCCCACCACGAATTTGCCGAAGCGCACCTAGATTCCGGCCTGCGCCGGAATGACGGGGAGGGGGAGGCGCCCCCACACCCTCCGTCACCCTGACGAAGGTCAGGGTCCAGGTGCGTCGACGTTGGCTCGGTGTTGGTTGTTTTCCGCAGTCCTCTCACTTCGTCATCCTCGCCCTTGTGGCGAGGATCTAAGGCGGTCGGCGAAATCATTCAGCATGGATGGCGGGTTAGATCCTCGGGACAAGCCCGAGGATGACGGGAAGAGGATGGCAGGCCCCACTTCACATCCCACCACGAATTTGCCGAAGCGCACCTGGATTCCGGCCTTCGCCGGAATGACGGGGAGAGGGCAATGCCCCCCACACCCTCCGTCACCCTGACGAAGGTCAGGGTCCAGGTGCATTTCCGCTTGCTCGGTGTTGGTTACTTATTGCCGAGGCCACTCACGTCGTCATCCTCGGGCTCGACCCGAGGACCCAGGGGCCAATGGCTACGCTACTCGGGCATCAGCAGCTCGTACGGTGCGACTTTCAGCGTTTTCGCCAAGCGATCGATGACAAGCAGGGTCGGATTGCGCACGCCCCGCTCGACTCCGCTGACGTAAGTTCGATGGAGGCCTGTTTCGAAAGCGAGTTGCTCCTGGGAGAAGCCGCGTTCGACCCGCAGTTTCCGGACATTCTTCCCAACGATCTGCCGCGAATCCATCGCGGCATTCCGCAGGTGATGTAGCCTTTTGGTCTACACACTATGAGTCACAATCACATCTATGCTGCAATCCTGTACCTGTACAAGCGATTGCCATATGAATACTATAAGTCACATTCACTTATGTTCGGTAGAGTGGTTCCATGGATTCTTACGACTTTTGGGCAGATTTCTTCGACACCTACCAGTCGCTGCCGGATTGGCTCAAACTAGCCTGGCTGATGGTGCCACCAGCCTTCGTCTTGGGTGCCATCGCATTGGCGCTACGCTTCCGGATTGAGCGCGAGCACCTGGCCCGCCCTGCCGGTGGCCGATTGCTCTGCACCATCGAAAAGGACGAGTTCGACCGGCTGGTCGTCTACGGCCACGACCGCGAGTTGGAACGCGAGCTGCTGGCGCTGTTCACCGAAGAAAAGTCGACCGGGCGACTGGAACCACCGATGGATGGGTGGCGACGGTGAAGTGAGTTTGGTTGTGTAGGGCAGGGGATTGGCGCAGGGCGGAGAGGAATGGATCCCCGGAACCGCGCTGGCGCGCGGCCCGAGGATGACGGGAGGATGTGGTGTCCTCAACTACACCCACTCGTAGCCCCACACGTATCACACTTCTCACACGTCCCGTTCCGCACCATCGTAAAATTCCCACACTCATCGCACGAGTTGCCGGTATAGCCGGCCAGCAGGGCGCGGGCGCGTTGTTCGTCGGTGTCGGGGGCCAGGGGCGCTGAGCCGGTCGCGGTGCTTTCGCGCAGGTCGTCGTCCGCGATCGTCTCGGCAACCGGCTCGGGCAGGGGCTCCGCCTCCGGCTGCGCGTTCGGGGCCAGATCGCGCTTGAACGCCGTGGGTTCCTCGTTGAGGTTGGCGGCGATCGCCGCCGCGCGCGCGCCCAGGCTGCCGGCCGACGGGCCGGAGACCACGTTGGAGATCATCGTCGGCCGCCCGTCGCCGGTCTTTGCACCCTGGGCACCCTGGCCGGCCGACGGTTCGTCCGCCAAGCCCTTGGGCTCGCCGGTGGGCGAGGGCTTGACCACGGCCAGGCGGTGGCCGCGCGTCAGGCCCTTCGAGACCATCTGGGTCTTGCCTTCCTGGACGCCGCGGCCCATCGGGGTCGAGGCGAAGTCGGACTGGTCGACGTGGGAAAGATCGTGCCGGCCCAGATAGGAGACGGCCAGTTCGCGGAACACATAGTCGAGGATCGAAGTGGCGTTCTTGATCGCGTCGTTGCCCTGGACCATGCCGGCCGGCTCGAACTTGGTGAACACGAACGCGTCCACATATTCCTCTAAAGGCACGCCCCATTGCAGGCCCAGCGACACCGAGATGGCGAAATTGTTGATGAAGGCGCGCAGCGAGGAGCCTTCCTTGTTCATGTCGAGGAAGATCTCGCCCAGCCGCCCGTCGTCATATTCGCCGGTGCGCAGGAAGATGGTGTGGCCGCCGATCTTCGCCTTCTGCGTGTAGCCCTTGCGCCGGCCGGGCAGCTTCTCCTGCTCGCGCACGACGCGTTCGACGACCCGCTCGACCACCTTTTCGGCGACCATGGCGGCAGCGGCGGCCTTCGGTGCCTCGGCCAGTTCCTCGATCGCGTCCTCGTCGTCTTCATCGGCGATCAGTGACGCGTTGAGCGGCTGCGACAGTTTCGAGCCGTCGCGATAGAGCGCGTTGGCCTTCAAACCAAGTTTCCAGGACAGCATGTAGGCGTCCTTGCAGTCCTCGACCGTCGCATCATTCGGCATGTTGATGGTCTTCGAGATCGCGCCGGAGATGAACGGCTGCGCGGCGGCCATCATGCGGATGTGGCTGTCGACCGACAGGGCGCGCTTGCCGGTGCGCCCGCACGGATTGGCGCAGTCGAACACGGCCAGGTGCTCGTCCTTCATGCCCGGCGCGCCTTCCAGGGTCATCGCGCCGCAGCAATACAGGTTGGCCGCCTCGATCTCGGCCTTCGAAAAGCCGATCTCCGCCAGCAGGTCGAGATTGAAATCGGCCAGCTTGTCGCGGTCGATGCCCAGCGTACCGGTGCAGAATTCCTCGCCCAGGGTGAACTTGTTGAAGGCGAATTTCACATCGAAGGCGGTGGCGAGCGCCGCTTCCACCGCTTCGAGCTTCTCGTTGGTGAAGCCGCGCGCTTTCAGCGTGTCGTGGTTGATGCCCTTGCCGTCGACAAGCGGCGTATCGGACAGGGTGCCGCGGCCCACCGCATAGTCGATGATCTTCTTGATCTCGGCCTGCGAATAACCCAGCACCGCCAGCGCTTCGGGCACCGCCCGGTTGATGATCTTGAAATAGCCGCCGCCGGCCAGCTTCTTGAACTTGACCAGCGCGAAGTCCGGCTCGATGCCGGTGGTGTCGCAGTCCATCACCAGGCCGATCGTGCCGGTGGGCGCAATAACCGTGGTCTGGGCGTTGCGGTAGCCGTGCTCGGAGCCCAGTTCGGCGGCGCGGTCCCAGGCGGCCCTGGCCCGCTCGATCAGCCGCTTGTCGGGGCAGGACGCCGCATCGAGCGCAACCGGATTGGTCGACAGACCCTCGTAGCCGTCGTCGTGGCCGTGCGCGGCGCGGCGGTGGTTGGCGATGACGCGGGCCATCGGTTCGGCGTTGGCCGCGTGGCCGGGGAAGACACCCAGTTCACCGGCCATCTCCGCGGAAGTCGCGTAGCACACCCCGGTCATCACCGAGGTGATCGCGCCGCAGATCGCGCGCGCCTCCGGGCTGTCATAGGCGATGCCGCTGGTCATCAGCAGCCCGCCGATATTGGCGAAGCCGAGCCCGGTGGTGCGGTAGTCGTAGGAAAGCTTGGCGATCTGCTTCGACGGGAACTGCGCCATCGTGATGGAGATTTCCAACACGACCATCCACAGCCGCGTGGCGTGCTCGAAGCTTTCCACGTCGAACGCGCGCGCTTGCCCCGCCTTGCCCGGCTGGCGGAACTGCAACAGGTTGAGCGAGGCCAGGTTGCACGCGGTATCGTCCAGGAACATGTATTCCGAGCACGGGTTAGATGCGCGGATCGGACCCGAAGCCGGGCAGGTGTGCCAGTCGTTGATCGTAGTGTGATACTGGATGCCCGGATCGGCCGAGGCCCAGGCGGCGTTGCCCACCCGGTCCCACAGATCGCGCGCCTTGACGGTCTTGGCCACATCGCCGGAGATGCGGCCGACCAGGTCCCAATCGCCATCGGTTTCGACTGCATTGAGAAAGTCGTCGGTGACGCGCACCGAATTGTTGGAGTTCTGACCCGAAACGGTCAGATAGGCGTCCGAATCCCAATCGGTGTTGTAGATCGGGAATTCGATGTCGGTGTAACCCTGGCGGGCGAGCTGGATCACCCGCTTGATGTAGTTCTCAGACACCGCGGCCCGCTTGGCCGCGCGCACTTCGCGCTTGAGCGCCGTGTTGATCTTCGGGTCGAAACAGTCATCGCCTTCGCCCTCGCAGTTGACGCAGGCGCGCATCACGGCCTTCAAGTGCTTGGAGACCGTGATCGAGCCGGTGACGATGGCCGCGACCTTCTGCTCCTCGCGCACCTTCCAGTCGATATAGTCCTCGATGTCCGGGTGGTCGATGTCGACGACCACCATCTTGGCCGCGCGCCGGGTCGTGCCGCCAGACTTGATGGCGCCGGCCGCCCGGTCGCCGATCTTCAGGAAGCTCATCAGGCCCGACGACTTGCCGCCGCCGGACAGTTTCTCGCCTTCGCCGCGCAGGTGCGAGAAGTTCGTGCCGGTGCCCGAGCCGTATTTGAACAGCCGCGCCTCGCGCACCCAAAGATCCATGATGCCGTTTTCGTTGACCAGATCGTCGTTGACCGACTGGATGAAACAGGCGTGCGGCTGGGGATGTTCGTAGGAGGATTTCGACCGGGTCAGCTTGCCGGTCTCGAAGTCCACGTAATAGTGGCCCTGGGCCGGCCCGTCGATGCCGTAGGCCCAGTGCAGCCCGGTGTTGAACCATTGCGGCGAATTGGGCGCGGCCATCTGCATCGCCAGCATGTAGGCGAGCTCATCGAAAAAGGCGCGAGCGTCGGCCTCGCCGTCGAAGTAACCGCCCTTCCAGCCCCAATAGGTCCATGCTCCGGCGAGCCGGTCGAACACCTGGCGCGCATCGGTCTCCGAACCAGTGCGCTCCTCGTCGGGCAGTTTCGACAGCGCCGCCTTGTCCGGCTCGCTGCGCCACAGCCACGACGGCACTGAGTTTTCTTCTACCTTCTTCAACCGCGCCGGCACGCCCGCCTTGCGGAAATATTTCTGGGCGAGAACGTCGCAGGCCACCTGGCTCCAGGTCTTAGGCACCGCGATATCCTCCAGCCGGAACACCACGGAGCCGTCCGGGTTGCGGATTTCGCTGGTGGTAGCGGAAAATTCGATGCCTTCGTAGGGCGATTGGCCCTCTTTGGTGTAGCGACGCTCAATGCGCATTTTCGCGTAGTCCCTTTATCTGCCGTGTCCGCACCGCCCGCCATATCCCCCCGGAGCGAAACCCGGGAGCGACATGTCCGCGGCGTTTGAAGCGGACAATATCCCACCGTCTACCAGCAACCCGTCCACCCGGCCGACCCGATGGATCGACGCCGGCTCCGGCTGCTGGTTCTAGGCCTCCCCCGGTCCCTTTTTGGGGGTTACATGTTCCGGTTTTTCCGCCCTTTCATGGCGCGGTTTCGAAAGCCGAAGCGGATCGAAAATCAGCATCTCACCAATCACCCGCGTTCAGCCTTCAGCGCTTCAAGGACGTCAGTCGGAAACTATATCTTGTTGTCAACCTGCTCGCAAATACTAAATATGGCGTTAACCGGTTCATCCCGCACCAAAACAACCACCCTGAATTTGCCGGCCGCTCGCCAAGACAAAACCGTCTCCTTGCTGGGCGCGCGAACCACGCGCAACCCGGCATTGAAACCGCCCACAAATTTAGGATAGCCGGCCGCGGAAGGTTCCATCATG
Source organism: Rhizobiaceae bacterium (assembly GCA_028281105.1). GTDB lineage: Bacteria > Pseudomonadota > Alphaproteobacteria > Rhizobiales > Rhizobiaceae > JANQKQ01. Next base: position 3,520 of record JANQKQ010000033.1, on the reverse strand, counting down.
GAAGTTCCGCGCTTACCACGCGAATGGGATTTTCAAGCTCCGGCCTGACGCCACACAGACGCAACGAACAGATTTGGAAGGTAGTCTGACTCGGAATTTTTCGTCAAGATGTTGTTCCAAAGAAAATCCAAAACACCATATTTCGTGATTTTGTGACAGCGTGACGCATCGCGGTGTGGATACCGAATCCTCTTTTGAATCAAAGCGTTGCGCAGATTTTTCCCCAGGGATTTCAACAGGGCGATTGTGCCGATGCGCGCGATTTGGCCGCCCGTTGCCAGCGGCGTGGAGCGTTATCGGCGAACCGACTGACCCAACGGCGAAAATCGCACTCCCGTGACCCGCCGACGGGGCCTGGCGCCAAGGAATCGCCCGGCCGGGCGAACGGCGGACTTGCATCTTGAATCGACGCGCCACCGGGATAGGCTGGCGGTCAAAGCGACCATGTCGCGAGTCGGAGGAAGCAATATGGCTAAAGGGAAGGACGGCGGGGTGAAGACCGGCCGCTGCCTGTGCGGCGCGGTGAGCTATCGCTACACGGGGCCGGAAAACTGGCGCGGCCACTGTCACTGCGAGAGCTGTCGGCGCAACACGGCCTCGCCTTTCACCACCTTTTTCGGTGTCGATAACGACAAGTGCGAGTTCACCGGTGACGAACCGGCGCTTTATCACTCATCGAAAGGGGTGCGCCGGCTGTTCTGCGCCAAATGCGGCACGCCGATCGCGTACAGGGCAGACAAATTCGGCGACGAGACCCATTTCTACGCCGCCGGCCTGGACGATTCGTCCGCGTTCGAGCCGCAGTTCCACGTCCACTGGGCCGAGCGGGTGGGTTGGGTGTCGCTGGACGACGATCTGCCGAAGCGGTGAGCAGGATGGCGACCCCAGCCAGTACCTACTCCCAATCGAAGATCGTCATCTCCAGCACCGAATCGCAATAGGACGGACCGTCGTTGCGGCTGTCGATCACCTCGTACGTTCTCAGACCATGCCGCCCGAGAAACTGATTGACCCGATGGCCGGCGTCATCGGGCAGGGTTTCGCAGTCCAGGTCGATCGACGAATCGATCGCCGTGGTGCCGGGCTCGCAGTCGACATTCATTCCTGCTTCGTCCAGCAGCCGGCAGACCAACCCGCGGCGGGTGTCGTCGCGAATGTTGACCCAGATGTTGCGGCCGGCCAGCACGGCCAGTTCGTTGCGGGGCGCCGATGAGCGATTGGGCGCCCGGGAATCGTAGTCCTCATAGTCGAAGATGGTCATCTCCAGCACCGAATCGCAATAGGACGGCCCGTCATCGATGGAATCGACGACCGGGTAGGGCGGGTAGCCGAAGCGGCCAAGATAGGCGTTGACCAGCTCTCCGGCGTTTTTGGGCAGGGTGTGGCAGTCGATGTCGATCGACGAGGACACCGGCGTGTCGTCGGCCGACGGCTCGCAGTCGACGTTCATGCCGCCTTCGCGCAGGATGCGGCAGACATCTTCGCGCCGCCGTTCGTTGCGAATGTCGACCCAGATGTTGCGCCCGGCGAGTGCAGCCAATGGGTTGTCGGACGACGTGCGGGTGGGCGCTCGGGACTCGTAGTCCTCATAGTCGAAGATGGTCATCTCCAGCACGGTGTCGCAATAGGACGGCCCGTCATCGATGCTGTCGACGACCGGGTAGGGCGGGTAGCCGAACCGACCCAGATAGGCGTTGACCAGCTCGCCGGCGTTTTCCGGCAGGGTATGGCAGTCGATGTCGATCGACGAGGACACCGGCGTGTCGTCGGCCGACGGCTCGCAGTCCACGTTCATGCCGCCTTCGCGCAGGATGCGGCAGACATCTTCGCGCCGTCGTTCGTTGCGGATGTCGACCCAGATGTTGCGTCCGGCCAAAGCGGCCAGCGACCCGGTGTCGGACTCCAGATCGCTGGTGCGCGTGCCACCGTAATCCTCGTAGTCGAAGATGGTCATCTCCAGCACCGTGTCGCAATAGGACGGGCCATCGGCAATGCTGTCGACGATGTCATAGGGTTCGTACCCGAACTGACCCAGATATTCGTTGACCATGCGGCCGGCGCCGGTGGGCAGGCTTTCGCAATCGAGATGCAACGTTCGCGCGATCGGCTCGCCCTTGTCGGGATCGCAATCGACGTTCATGCCGCCTTCGGACAAACGCCGGCAGATCTCGTTGCGCCGCTGGTCATCGGTGATCGAAACCCAGATGTTGCGCCCGCGCAGCGGCTCCAGCGGAGAGCCGGACGTCTTTGTCTCCTCGTTGGCCTGGCGCAATTGTCCCAGATTCGGCCGCGTCAGCAGCGAGGCGTTCTTCCATCCCAGACCGATCGCCTGCAGCCGGTCGATCTTGGCGGGATGGGAATTCGATGCGGTTTCCTCACCCAGATCGCGCATCGCCGCCAGCGCCTGTTCGCGGGTTGCGCCCATTTTCGCCAGCACGAAGCCGGAGAAGAAGTCGGCTTCCAGTTCGGCGTCGTGATCGCCGATGTCGTGGGACAGGTGGAACGACAGATGGTGGCCGATCTCGTGCGCCATCACCGAAACCGCCGACCAGTCCTCGCCGGTGGCGGTGCGCAGATCTTCCATGAAGTTGACGTTGTAGGCGATCAGCCGCCGGCCGTCTTTGGTCAGGATTGCCGACGCGTTGGGCACGGCGGCCGCCTTGATCTCGAAGCGCAGCGGCAGCCCGATCGCGTCCATGATGGACTTGACGGCGCCTTCCGCCTGGCTGTCGGAGGCAAATGCGCGCATCGTACCCGACGTCCTGCCGTGGAAAGAGAAGGCGTCCTTGCCCAGTTCGATGCTTTCGGAGAACTGTGCCTGTGCGGGCGTCGCGCCCATCCACGCACAAACCGCCGCGGCCGTGAAGGTCGCACCAACCACACGGATAAATCCGATCATCGTATTCTCCCCGAATGAGCGCTCCCCGGCGACAGTTAAGCAAAACTGGTGCCCGATGGATACCGGGAATCGCCAGCAACGATCACAACGGCACTGCCTTCAGCAGGCCTCCGGATTCGCGGATTGTCACTGGTTCAATGCGATGCCAAGTCGCCGAAACCCGGCCGCAATATGCGGATTGCCCAGAAGGGTCCTGTCTTCAAGCGTGTTTATCTGCCGGATGAACATCCCAGCGGCGTGCTCCTCCTCCCGCCTCGCTTCGTATAGCTCACGCTCGTCGTCCCAGAGGTCCCGTTCAAGGTTCCGTATCTCTTCGCGCAGCGTCGCCCTGACCCCTTCGTCCTCTGTTTCATCGATGAGATCTTCCTTTTCGGACAAGTCGGTGCGGGCCTGGGATATTTCGGCCTCCAGATCCGATACCTTGTCCTTCGCCCAGTACCACTGCCAGCCTAACTTGAAGTGGGAGAGGAAAGCCGGCTCTTTCTCAGCGTCGCACAGCCCGGCATAGGAATGCCCGAGCGCGCCGTTGACCAAGCCGCCAACAGGCGTGCAATAAATCGCCAATCCGTTGGTGTGGCCGCGCACCCAGTTGGTTGCATCAGCCTCGACGCGGGCGTGGGT
>JANQKQ010000028.1 GCA_028281105.1 Rhizobiaceae bacterium | reverse complement strand
CCCGAGCGGTCCTTCATGATCTGGCGCGGCACGACCGCGCCGATCTGGCGGGCGAGCGCGCTGATCTGCGTGTTGTAGGGCGGCATCGCCTCGACCGCCGGCAAAGCAAGGCCCGGCGGCAGATCGAGCCCCTGGTCGTTGACCATCCAGGGCTTGAGCACAAGCGAGCCTGCCGGCGGGAAGTCTGGCTTGACCTGGTTGAGCGCCATCACCGCCGTCATCGCCGCGGGAATGTCGGCGATGTTGGTGACGACCGCGCCGCGCGGCGAGGCATGCGGGGTCTCGCGCGTGAACAGGCCGGCGGTACCGAACATCTCCATGAACCAGCGCTCTTTGTCCTCGGCGCGGTCGCCCGCCCCCGCCATGGCGCCGGCATGGCCGACCGCGCGGGTCAGCCGCGTCTTCCAGCGCCCGACCACACAGGCCACCACCGGCTTGTCGAACTCGACGCCGCATTCGTAATAGCCGCCCGGCTCGACATAGAGCACCGCCGCCTTGCTGCGCGGGTCGTTGCGGAAGGCATGGGCGAAGTCGCGGCAGGCGTAATGAATGTACACGTCCTTGCCGGAGGAGATCAGCGTGGTGGTACCCCAGCCCTCGGTCGCCAGATACTGGGCGATCGTGGTCGTGAACGAACCGGAATTGGAATAGATCGCAACCGAACCTTTGAGCAGCACCTCGTCCGGCCTGTCGCCGCCGAGCGCACCGCCGATGCGGATCCGGTTCCAGGAATCGGCGACGCCGAGCGAGTTGCCGCCGATGATATCGATGCCATTGGCCTGGCCGAGCGCGCGGATTTCGCGGGCGTCATGAACCGCGATCTTCTCGGTGACCATGACGATCTTGCGCAGTTCGGGATTGACGCGGATCAGCTCGGCAACGCCGTCGCGCACGCCGGCCGGCGGCAGATAGACGACACCGGTGTCGAAGGCGCGTCCATCGTCGAGCCCCTGGCGGACATTGTCATAGACCGGCACTTCGCCGAGCGGCGTTTCGAGCGCATGGCCGAGCCGGCCCGGCTGGGTTCCGAATACGACATTCCCGCCGGAGAAGGCGTGGCTCACCGGCGTGACCTGGCGCGATTCGCCGCCGAGAATGTTGAGCACGCAGACGCGATCTTCCGGCGCCGCCACGTCAGCGAGCGAGTTGATGCCGAGATAATAGGGAAAGCCAGCTATTCCGGTCTTGAACATCGCTCGCCCCGTTCAGTGGCTGACGGTCAGGCCGCCTCTTTCAGGCCGAGCCGTGCTGCGATCTGTGCGCGCCCGCCGGCCCGCATCCAGGCATCGACGCGCTTGGCGTAGTTGACGACCTCGGAGATGGCGCTGTCGAATCCGAAAAAGCGGAACGGCAGGCCCAACGCTTCGCAGGTCTCCGCGAGCGTGCCGAGACCACGGACCAGATTCGGCCCGCCGCGCCCGACCACGACATAGAGCGGCGTCGGACCGTGGCGGCTGAAATACTCGCGCAGCGCATCCCCCATCGCCCGGAAGGTCTCGTAGATGTCGGTATTGTTGGCCTTGCAGCCGAAGAAGAACCAGGTGACGGTGACCAGCGGGATCAGCATCGTGTTCTTCATCAGTGTATGGAGGTGATTGCGCCGCCTGCTGGCGGCCACTTCGTATAGACAAAAACCTACGTGAATCAGAAACATGAACACAACGGTCACCCAGTAGTAGAACTCGGTGAACACCGTTGTGATGGCGTCAAGATTGTTTCCCATGGAGTTTCCCCTGTTCTTTTGCCTGCCCCCGAACTCAACCCCGCGGGGTGTGCTCCCTACAGCCCGCGACGCCGAAACCAATTCACCCAATTCTGACCGATTTCGCCCAAATTGTGAAACAAAAAACCATATCGCGACATCCGGCAGGCCCGGCTGCCTGAAATAGATGCCGCAATGCCTGCAAAATCCGGCATGATGCTTGCTTTAAGTTGGGCACACGGATCACCGAGGATTTGGAGCAGGGACCGTCATGACGCTGTCGCGCAGATCATTGTTTGCCGCCTCCGTATTCGCAGGACTGGCTGCCGGTTCGGCCGGACCGGTAAGGGCGGCGGCCGATGCCGGTGCCGTCTTGCAGGCATCGGATTTCGGATTGGAGCCCGATGCGGCCAGGGACCAAACCAAGGCGATGCAGTTGGCCATCGACAAGGCCGCGCAGACCGGCGCAATTCTCTTGCTGCCGGGCGGGCTTTACATCGCCGGCAATCTGGAAATCTCCAAGCCGGTTGCCACCGCCGGAGCGGCCGGCGCCGCGCGCCTGATTTTACCGAACGGCGCGAATCGCATCGTGCACATCGCCCGTGCTGCAAATGTGATGATTGAAGGTCTGTCGTTCGACGGTGCGGACCAGGACGTGTCGGACCGCCGTGCCGGACTGATTGCCGCTGAAGGCTGCCCTTCGTTAACGATCGCCAATTGCCGGATCGTCAACCATAAGGGCAACGGCATTTCGCTCAACAGCTGTTCCGGCGCGGTAACATCCTGCGAAATCGCCCAGGTCGCGGAGACGGGGATATTCGCCCTGGATTGCACCGGACTTGAGATTGCCGGCAACCGCATTCACGACATCGGTGACAATGGCATTCAGGTTTGGCAGTCCGACAAACGCGAGGACGGGTCGATCATTTCCGGCAACCGCATTGAGCGCATCGCCGGCAAGAGCGGTGGCAACGGGCCTTACGGCAACGGTATCAACATCTACAAGGCCGGCAGCGTCATCGTGTCCGGCAATCGTATTACCGACTGCCGCTTTTCGGCGATACGCAATAATTCCGGCTCGGGCGTACAGATCATCGCCAACAACTGTTCCAGGCTCGAGGAGGTCGCGATTTTCGTGGAGTTTGCTTTCGAAGGTGCGGTCGTCTCCGACAACCTGATCGAAAAGGCCGGTCTTGGAATCTCCATTACCA
>JANQKQ010000025.1 GCA_028281105.1 Rhizobiaceae bacterium | reverse complement strand
GAAGGGCCATCGCTCAACGGATAAAAGGTACGCCGGGGATAACAGGCTGATGACCCCCAAGAGTCCATATCGACGGGGTTGTTTGGCACCTCGATGTCGGCTCATCTCATCCTGGGGCTGGAGCAGGTCCCAAGGGTTTGGCTGTTCGCCAATTAAAGAGGTACGTGAGCTGGGTTCAGAACGTCGTGAGACAGTTCGGTCCCTATCTGCCGTGGGTGTAGGAAAATTGACAGGATCTGTCCCTAGTACGAGAGGACCGGGATGGACGCATCACTGGTGGACCTGTTGTCGCGCCAGCGGCATAGCAGGGTAGCTATATGCGGACGGGATAACCGCTGAAGGCATCTAAGCGGGAAACCCACCTGAAAACGAGTTTTCCCTTGAGAGTCGTGGAAGACTACCACGTTGATAGGCCGGGTGTGGAAGTGCGGCAACGTATGAAGCTTACCGGTACTAATAGCTCGATCGGCTTGATCGTTCTCATTACCAATGCCCGTTTCGGCGGCGCATGGCCAATGGACCAGTTTCACCTGAAATATGACACCTGAAATGTGTTTCGCCGACCTGGTGGTTATTGCGAGGTGGCTGCACCCGATCCCATCCCGAACTCGGTCGTGAAACGCCTCAGCGCCGATGGTACTTTGTCTTAAGGCACGGGAGAGTAGGTCGCTGCCAGGTCTGCCAAACACATTCCAGGTGTCGGATATCAAGTGTCATTTCCGACACCTGATCAAACCTTCTCTTTTCTATGGCGGATCGCCAATCGACGGCGCAGCATCACACGATCGTTCCACCGCGGCCACGCGGGGCACCCTGGTGAACGCCGCTCGACCAAACACAGCGGCTTTTTGCCGCCGACCGAGTTTTAGATTTGCCGCGGGGTGGAGCAGTCCGGTAGCTCGTCAGGCTCATAACCTGAAGGTCGTAGGTTCAAATCCTACCCCCGCAACCAAAATTATTGACTCCTGAAAACTGCCGCCTTGTGAGGCGGCTTCTTCGTTTGTGCCGCAAGACTTAGGCAGATCCCGGAATTGTCACGGCTTTGTCGTCACCAGAAGTATGATCAAGGTCATTAGCAACAAGCCAGCGGGCAAGAGTATTGGCCCGCTCGGTGCGAATTCTTCCGGTGATTGAGAGGTCGCGCGCCGCAGCTTGCCCACCAAAGCACCGTGCAGCCCGCAGAGGGTAAGCACCAGCAGGATCTTCATTCCGAGCCAAGCTGAGGTGAACCATCCACCCTGCACGCCGAGCCAAATACCAAACGACAGCGCAAGGATCATCGCAGGTGTTGTGATGGCGCGGTCATACCCCTTTAGAGGCTTCATGTGGATTAAGGCAGGGTATCGAAGCGCCAACGCTACGGCGACCATCCCTCCAATCCAAACGAAAAGAGAAACCAGGTGGGCAGCTTTTGTGAGTTGATAAAGCATCAGGCGTCCTCGGACTGACGGTGCAGCCAACGTTCATTTACGAAGCCTCCGAAGGGTACGAAAGCGCCGATGAAGAGGCGCAAGGCTCCCAGTCCGTTGATGATGCCCTCTGCCCAAGACCGGATCACAAACCAGATGAAGACCATGAAGGCCAGCCCGTGGACTGGTCCCACGACCGACACGGCTTGTGGTACGTCCGCCCAGTACTTCAGAGGCATTGCCACGCAGAACAATCCGAGCAGGGTGAGCGCCTCAAAGATGGCTGCACGCCTCAGACCAATCATGTGCCAGCCTGCTCCCCGCGTTTGGCTTTTGCGGTTTCAATGCCTGATTTGAGGGGAGCGTCACCCTTGTCGGACCATGGTCTATAAGCAAGTTGAGCCAGACCAAAGGCCGCCAAGGCAAACGGGCGAATTGTCGAAAGCAGACCCAAGATCAGCGCTGCACGCAAAATGGGCCTAGGAGGCGCGAACGACAGCTCCGCTACCTTCTCTAGTGCATCCCCTTCGAACAAGTTCCGCATGACTCGCATCAATGTAAACATTCGTTTTCTTTACAGTGTCATCTGCCTGATGTAAACGGTTGTTTTCATGATGGATGCAGCACGCACAAAAAGGGGGCGACAGGCACCGTGAAAGATCGCGCTGCGACTGAGGCGCGTATTCTCGCTGCCGCGCGCACGGTGTTCGCCCGGTGTGGTTACGACGGGGCGGGACTTCGGGAGATCGCTGAAGTGGCCGAGGCAAACCTCTCGCTCATCAGCCGTTATTTCGGCGGGAAAGAGGGGCTTTTTGTTGCGGTTACTGATGAGTTTGTCGCAGCGCGCCGAGAAGGTGAACTGCCTTATCCACCGCAAGATACGCTTGCCGATGAAATCTATAACTACCTGCACGCCAAGCTGCGTGAAGATTTGAAGAATGAAGAGACAATACGTCTGATCATCAGCCGCTCCGCCATCGACGCGCAGTTCCGAAAACGAGGCGCTGAACATCTGGACGGAAAGGCGGACGCGAATTTCCGCGAACGTGTCACGAGATTGCAAGATCGTGGTCAGCTACCTTCCGGCATGGACATAGACCTGATCTTTGCGGGGGTGATGTACATATCGTTTTCAGTAAATTTTTTTGGGGTAATGATCGGCGGGCGACCGGAAGGCGAGATCGACGCGCTGTTCAAAGGGTTTGCAACAGCTTTGTCCCAAGGGTTGCCGGTACCGGACAGCGGATGAACTGACCCACACGTTGCCTTCGATAAAGCGTGTCATCTGAGTCGGACGGCAAATCCCGATAAGTCGCGCCGCCAACGGCGGACGATGGTCGAAGCCTGGTCTGCTTTACACCGTGAGAGCCGGCTTGCCTCGCTTCAATGGCTTAGCAGGCAGCTCGACACCGAGCGCGCTGCGACGAGCACGCGGGACTCTACTTTCTCTCCCCAATGAGGAAGTATGCCGCCATGGCGCCCTTGCCCTTGATCTCGATTTCGCCGCGCGGTTCGACCGCGAACTCGCCGTCCAAAAGCTTGGCCCGGATAGTTCGGTAAAGCCGACGATATCGGCAAACAAGATCGTCACCGGTGCGTGGCTGTCGGCGATGACATCGCGGTTATCCTTCAACCGCTCCGCCACTTCGCGGAGCAGTATGTTGTGCAAGAGCGCTTCGGACTTTTCGTGTTCCGCCGCCAGCGCTGCTTCTGCCGTGTCTACTTTGTTGCGATAGGTCATCGCCACCATCAACAGCAGTTCGCGGTGACCGCCACCCCGGCGCTGTAAGCGAATGCGAGAAAATCTTGATCCAGAGCCAGGAAGACCAGCGCCGTCGCGCAGTACAGAACAATGACGGCGGTGTAGCCGATCTTCGATCCGGTGTAGATACGCGCTTCGCGAGGGGGCAGATGCGGCGGCGTGTAACGGTACCACTCGATGATGCGGTTCAGCCCCGACACATCATTCCCTGAATCGCGCATGCGCGTATCTGGGCCGTCCATGCGTTCATCTGCGAGTTGTCGGACCCAACCCCGCGATCCAAGCACTTCAGCGTGCCTCGACCGACCTATAAACCGACTCGCTTTCGCACATCGCGAATAGCCAGGTCGTAGATGACGTCGGCCGGCAGATCGCTTCCGAAATCGGCTTCCCGCGACTTGATAGCCCGCCAAACGGATTCATTTCGAACCGCGTCCAGGAAATCGTGCCCCTTCCACGTCAAAGAATGCGGAATCCATGACGAGGATGCATTGAACCCACGCGTGCTTTCAATCGCATGGATGAGGTCCGCTTCCTTTAGCAGCCGCACGTGCAGGGAGATATGGAGTTCATCATAGTCGGCCGTCGGCAACCGGATTGATGAAGGTTCGTCGTCCTCGCTTCGCTCGATCGCAAGCAGGATGGTGCGTGCAAGTTCCAAACTGCGTTTCATTTGCTGACACCTTCCGCAATCCGCCCGCAATGGCACCTGCTGAAACCGGGTGACGATTTATTGGCCATCCATTCGGCCCGATAAAGGGCCGAATGTCCGCCCTGTGGACAATCGTGTGGTGCCCGCCTTGATCGCGTTGAGATGGCGAAACCGTCGCGGCCGGTCCGTTCCGCGATTACCCGCCCCGATCAGGCCTGCAGTTCGACCAGCAGCTCTTCCAGCAGGACCATGCCGGCGCCCCAGCCCCTGTCGAGATTTTCCAGCGCCGCGGCAAAGCAGGCGATCTCGGCTTCGCTCGCCTCATGCGGCGCCCAGGTCAGGCGCATCTTGGTGCGTTCGCCGTCTTCGGCAAACGTCACCGTGGTCAGCAATACGCGTGGCCAGTCGGCCATCATCGGGTTGGTGGCGATGTTCCAGTCTTCATCGGCCACCGAGTGCAGCCATACCAGCCGCTCGGGCGGGGTCACCTCGGTATACTCCATCCGCTCCCGATTGGATCTGCCGTCCCAGCGCATCTCGTTGAGCCACACCCCGCCCGGTTTCACGTCGAGCTGGTGGATGATCGTTTCCACGTTCGGCCCGTACCAGCGTGGCAGCAGCTGCGGATCGGTCCAGGTCCGCCACACCAACTCACGCGGCGCATCGAACACCCGCTCCAGCACATAGATCGGCAGATCACTCATTGGCTCGCCCTTCCTTCTCGGCCTCTTTCAGTTCTTCCAGCAGATTGTCCAGCTGGTCGAAGCTGGACGGCCAGAACCGCCTGAACTCCTCCAGCCATCGGACCGCCGCCGCCATCGGCTCGGCGCTCAGCCGAGCCGGCCGGCGCTGCCTGTCAATGTCGCGCTCGACCAGACCGGCCCGCTCCAATACCTTCAGATGTTTCGACACGGCCGGCTGGCTCATCGCGAACGGCGATGCAATCTCGCCTACCGACGCCTCGCCGGCCGCCAGGCGCGACAGGATCGCCCGGCGCGTAGGGTCGGCCAGCGCCGCGAAAACCGCGTCCAGATCGCCGGCGGTTTTTCCATAACCGATTTGTTCCATAACTTATCAGTTATACAATGAATTCCCGCCGGTCAACCCGTTGCATCAGCGTTGCAATTGGGATCGAATGGTCGCCCGCCTGCCAGGGTGGGCATTGAGGAGGCATGCCGTGTCAAACGCGCCCACCTATGAGATCGACCCGATATCGTTCTGGCAGGACCCGTATCCGGACCTCAAACGCATGCGCGCCGAGGCGCCGATAGCCTACGTGCCGCAGCTGGACTCCACCCTCATGACGCGGCGTGGCGACGTCTTCGATAATGAAAAGAAGATCGAGGTCTTCTCCTCGGTGCAGCCCGACGGCCTGATGACCCGGCTGATGGGCCAAAACATGATGCGCAAGGACGGCGCCGAACATCAGCGCGAGCGCGCCGCAGTCTTTCCCACCGTCTCGCCGAAAACGGTCAAGACGGTTTGGAAGGCGCAGTTCGAGCATCACGCCGACCGCATCCTCGCAGACCTCGCGCCCAGGAGGGAGTGCGATCTGGTCGCCGATTTCGCCATGCCGGTCTCGGCCGAGGCGCTCAAGGCGATTACGGGCCTCACCAATATGAGCTTCTCGGAGATGAACCGCGTCAGCCAGGGCATGATCGACGGTTGCGCCAACTATGCCGGTGATTCTGAGATTGAGGCCAACTGCCACAACTGCACCGCGTCGATCGACCGCCATATCGACGAGATGCTGCCGGTGGTCGCCGGCAAGCCGGATTCATCGATGCTGTCGGTGCAGCTTCAGGCCGGCCTGTCGGACGAGCAGATTCGCGCGAATATCAAGCTGACGATCTCCGGCGGTCAGAACGAACCGCGCGACGCGATCGTCGGCGCCGCCTGGGCGCTGCTCACCCACCCCGATCAGCTTCAGATGGTGTGGGAAGGCAAAGTCTCCTGGCTGGCGGCCTTCGAGGAGTACGCGCGCTGGATTTCGCCCATCGGCATGTCGCCGCGCCGGGTGGCCCGGCGCTATGACTTGGACGGCATCGTCTTTGAGCCCGAGGACCGCGTTTTCCTGATGTTCGGCTCGGCCAATCGCGACGAAGCCGTGTTTGATCATCCCGAACGGTTCGATGTCACCCGCGACGTCTCCAAGTCGATCGCGTTCGGCGCCGGCCCGCACTTCTGTGCCGGCGCCTGGGCTTCGCGCTGCCTGATTGCGGAGGTAGCCCTGCCCAAACTGTTCGCGGCTCTGCCGGGCCTGCGTCTGGCCGACGCCGAGGCGGTCGAGTTCGGCGGCTGGGCGTTTCGAGGGCCGCTTGCCGTGCCATGCGTGTGGGACTGACCGCCCGCCGGCGGCACCGCTACAGCGCCACCACCATGGTCGGATCGAACAGGAACGGCGCAACGATGCCGCAGGTATCGGCCAGCGGCAGCAGCGTTTGCGGCACCTCCATGCCGATGGTCTCGCGCATGAAGCGCGATCTGGCCTCGCAGCGGCCGGCAACGGCGGGAAACCGCTTCGCCAGGTCCGCGCGCAGCGCCTCATCGGCGATCACATAGCCATCCTCCATTCGGGTGGAGCCGTAGGTCTCATGGCTGGGGATGACATCCATCTGCATCGCCATGCCGGAATCGAGCGGCAGCGTCGAACCCTCGAAAATCGGTGATGAGACCCATTCGTCCACACCGATCAGATGGCCGGGGTTTAAGGACACGCTGAAAGTCGCGAAGGGCAGGGCGGTTTGCATTTCCTTCCAGACCGCGCCTCCCTCGACGCCGGGCCGCATGAGTGAACACCACTTCGACATCGCCGCCACATACGCGAATACAAACTCATCGAGATAGGACCGGGCGGCCTCGGGCAGGTCGTCGACGCTTTCAGCCAGCCAGCCGGCGCGGCAGATGTTGGCGCCCCAATGGCAGATGTTGAAGGAGGCCGGCTGTCCCCGCCGAAGAATCTGCCCGGTAGGGCTCGACAGGCCCTGGTCTGCCCGCTCGCCGGTGGCAAACGTGATATGGCAGCCGAGCGGCAACCCGCCGACACCGGCCGCGGCGACAGCTGAGAAATCGCTTATGCCTTCTTCGAACGCGAACACCATGCGCCGCAGGGCTGCTGCCGCCTGGTGGTTGGCGAATTCCAGCCGGGCGATCTCATCGGCGTCCACCCGCGCGCGCAGGCCACCGCCGGGATGCATCATCAGATCGGTTGCGTTCTCGACCTTGTGCGCACGCGCGCGCAGCGGGTCGGCAACGAACGCGGGAATGTCGACGGCGGTGGCAGGGTCATCGACCTCGTCCGCACTGAACCACTTCCAACCGACCGCACCCACGTTGGAGCCGGCCGGCACGGCCTCATTCAGCCAATCCGCCAACCGTCGGCCGTCGCGCGGTTGTGATGGCAGAGACAGGCTGGGGCAAAGCCCGACCCGGATCTGCCCGGCCGCGACGAGCGGCGAAACCTGGGTGTAAGGCAGGCATTCATTGCCGGCCAGCAGCAGCGCGTCATCGCCGGTGGCGATCAGCAGCGCCTCCTCGAAACGCGGATCAAAACCGGTGACCCAGTGCAGATTGGCGGCATGCTCGCGATCGCCATAGACGACGAGCGCATCATAGCCGCGGGCGGCAAACGCGCGGCGGAGGCGCTCCAACCGCCCTTCAAGCTCCGACAAGCCAAGGGCCGGCGGCGGTTCGGGTGCGCCAAAATCAGGCCATTCGATGCGAGTCAGTCGCGTCACCGCTCAGCCCTGGAGCGGTTCATGCGCGTCGGCGGTGGTCCAGCGCGGATAGCTCAGGCTTTGCAGCGTCGCCGGGTCTTCGCCATCGATGATGCGCAGCACGGCGCTCGCCAGATCGCGCCCGGCCAGACTGATGTCCTCGCTCGCCACCTCCAGATTGGGCCGGATCCACTGCAGGATTTCACTGCTTTGCTTGGCCGCGATGTCGACGTCGCGCCCCACGACCAGGCCAGCCGCCTCGATGCCGGCGATGATGCCGATGGTGCCGCCGCCCGATCCCGATACGATGCCGTCGGGCCGATCGGGTCCGGTCATACATTTGTGCGTATGCGCTTTGAGCATAGACAACGGCGTGTCCACGTCGACTCCGCCATATTCGACCTCCATCGCGCCGGCCTGCGCCAGCCCCCGCGCGAAACCGGCCATCGTGTGGTGGTAGTAGGTAAGCCATGGCGGAGGCGGCAGCAGCGCCAACCTGGTCCGGCCCTTGGCGGCAAGCCGCAGCACAGCCTCTACGGCGAACGCTTCGTTGTCGAAGTCATGGAACGAATGCGCCAACCCCGTCTCGGTGCGGCCATGGGTGGAGAACGGCACGCCCCGCTCCACCAGATAGCGCACCCTGGGATCGTTGGGTTCGGTCCGCGAAAAGATGATGCCGTCGGCTGACGCGGTTTCCACCAGATAGCGCACCGGATCGAGCGCATCGCCGGTGCGCGAATAGGGTGTGACCACCAGATGATAGGGCGTGCCCGAGAGCACATCCGAAATTCCGCGAACCATGTGGGAGGTCTGCCCCATCACCTCCTCCTCGGTGCTGAGCACCAGGGCGATGACATTGGTCTTGCCGGTGCGCAGCCGCACGCCGGCCCGGTCGGGCACATAGCCGATCTCATCGGCGATCTGGCGCACCCGCTGCCGCGTCTTGGCGCCGATGTCGGGTGCGTTCTTGAGAGCACGGGAGACGGTGGGAACGGCAAGCCCGCTCAGTCGCGCGATCGTCTTGAGCGTCGGGCGTGCATCCCGCGAGCCGCTTCCTGCCCTTTTGGCGTCTTTGTCTCGCACCGGCAGCGCCATCGCGACGGCCTGCTCCCTTTCCAACTTCAATCGACTGCTTCAGGGACCTTGCGGTGCGAGCGATCGCACCGATATCCGACCGGCACTCGGCCTTGATAAACCGGGCTGGTCGAACCGGCCTCTTATCCCCCACATCCCCACTTTGCAACGAAAACGGAAAATTATGGGCTTGTTATACAATCTAAATCGTTATAAGTGAATCTACAACGATTTAGATTTCAGGGAGGATAAATCGATGAGAATTCGCACCATGCTTCTGGCCTCCGCGGCCTTCTTGGTAACCGGAGCCGCTCAGGCAACGGACCTGGAAGTCACCCATTGGTGGACATCGGGCGGCGAGGCCGCCGCGGTGGCCGAATTCGCCAAGGCTTTCGACGCGACCGGAAACAAATGGATCGACGGCGCGATCGCCGGTTCCGGCGGCACGGCCCGCCCGATCATGATCTCGCGCATCACCGGCGGCGACCCGATGGGCGCGACCCAGTTCAACCATGGCCGCCAGGCCGAAGAGCTGGTCGAGGCAGGCCTGATGCAGGATCTCACCGAAGTCGCCGAGCGCGAGAACTGGGCGGAAGTCGTCCATCCCAAGTCCCTGCTCGATAGCTGCACCTTCGAGGGCAGGATTTACTGCGTGCCGGTCAACATCCACTCCTGGCAGTGGATCTGGCTGTCGCACAAGGCTTACGCCGACGCCGGAGTGGCCGTGCCGACCAATTGGGACGAGTTCGTCGCCGCCGCGCCGAAGCTGCGCGAGGCCGGCAAGATCCCGCTCGCCATGGGCAACCAGTCTTGGCAGTCGAACGGCGCGTTCGGCGTGATGCTGGTGGCGCTGGGCGGTATCGACCTGTGGACCAAGGTCAACGTGGACAAGGACGCCGAAGCCGCCGGCGGCCCCGAAATGGCCAAGGTATTCCAGGCCGCCGCGCAGGCGCGCGAGTTCTCCGAAGGCTCCAACGTTCAGGACTGGAACCAGGCGACCAATTTGGTGATCACCGGCCAGGCCGGCGCGCAGATCATGGGCGACTGGGCGCAGGGTGAGTTCCAGGTGGCCGGCCAGACCGCCGGCGAGGATTATTCCTGCCTGCCGGGCCTCGGCGTCCACGAGATCATCTCCACCGGCGGCGATGCGTTCTATTTCCCCAAGCTGGATGACGCGGAAAAGACCGCCGCCCAGCTCGAGCTGGCCTCGGTGATGCTGTCGAAGGAAACCCAGGTGGCCTTCAACCTGAAGAAGGGCTCGCTTCCCGTGCGCGGTGACGTGGACCTTCAGGCCGCCAACGACTGCATGAAGAAGGGTCTTGAGATCCTGGCCTCCGGCGCCATCCTGCCCGATGGCAACCAGGTGCTCTCGCCGGATACGCTCGGTCAGATCGACGATCTGATGGTCGAGTTCTGGAAGGATACCTCGATCACTGCCGAAGACGCGCAGGCGCGTTACGCTGCGATCATCGCGGACGCGGACTGATCGACCCCAAGCAGACCGTCACCAAGACCGCCGGCCTGACCTAAGGCCGGCGGTTGCCCGGCAGCCATATGGATGGCGCCGGTCGCCTCAGCGGCGGGGAGGGAACCATGGATAAGGCCCAGCGCCCCAATCAACTGTTGCGCAACTTGAGCGCCAAGATCGCGGCAATCCCGATGATCCTGACCGCGTCGGTGGTGTTTGCCGGCGGAACGGTGTGGACGGTGGTCTACTCGTTCACCGACTCCAAGCTGCTGCCGCGCGAAAGATGGGTAGGCTTCGACCAATACGAGCGGCTGTGGTCGACCAACCGCTGGCTGATCTCCATCGAGAACCTGATGATCTACGGCGCCTTGTCGCTGATCTTCTCGCTGGTAATCGGCTTCGTGCTGGCCGCGCTGCTCGATCAGAAGATCCGCTTCGAGGACACGTTCCGCACGATCTTCCTGTATCCGTTCGCCTTGAGTTTCATCGTCACCGGCCTGGTGTGGCAATGGATTCTCAATCCCGAATTCGGCATTCAGTCCATCGTGCGCGGACTGGGCTGGGACAGCTTCACCTTCGATCCGCTGTTCAATGCCGATATCGTCATCTACGGCATTCTGATCGCCGGGCTTTGGCAGGGCACCGGGCTGATCATGGTGCTGATGCTGGCCGGCCTGCGCGGCATCGACGAGGACATCTGGAAGGCCGCGCGCGTCGACGGCATTCCGGTGTGGAAGACTTACGGCTTCATCATCATCCCGATGATGCGCCCGGTGTTCATTACGACCCTGGTCCTGATCGCCGCCGGCATCGTCAAGCTGTACGACCTGGTTGTTGCCCAGACGTCGGGCGGCCCGGGAATCGCCTCGGAGGTACCTGCCAAATACGTCTACGACGCCATGTTCACCAAACAGAACCTGGCCCAGGGCTTCGCCGGCTCCACGATGATGCTCCTGTCGGTGCTGATCGTGCTGATCCCGTGGGCCTATCTGGAATTCGGAGGCAAGAAACGTGTCTGACTCCGCCACCACCCTGCCGCTTTCCGGTCCGCGCGGCTCCAAGCCGCGTCGGATGCTGTCGCGACGCAATATCTTCATCTACGGTACCCTAGGGCTGGTCGCGATCTACTACGCGCTGCCGCTCTATGTGATGATCGTCACCTCGCTGAAGGGCATGCCTGAAATCCGCCTGGGCAACATCTTCTCGCCCCCCGTCGAGATCACCTTCCAGCCTTGGGTGAAAGCCTGGGCGGAAGCGTGCACCGGCCTCAACTGCGAGGGATTGAGCCGGGGCTTCTGGAACTCGGTGCGCATCCTCGTTCCCTCCGTCACCGTGTCGATCGTGATTGCCTCGATCAACGGCTACGCGCTCGCCAACTGGCGCTTCAAGGGCGCGGACGTGTTCTTCACGATCCTGATCTTCGGCGCGTTCATTCCGTACCAAGTCATGTTGTATCCGCTGGTGATCATCCTGCGCGAGATCGGCCTGTACGGCAGCCTGTGGGGCCTGGTGCTGGTGCACACCGTGTTCGGCATGCCGATCCTGACGCTGCTGTTCCGCAATTATTTCACCTCGATTCCCGAGGAACTGTTCAAGGCCGCCCGCGTCGACGGGGCCGGTTTCTGGGGCATCTATTTGCGCATCATGGTGCCGATGTCGCTGCCGATCTTCGTCGTCGCCATCATCCTTCAGGTCACCGGCATCTGGAACGACTTCCTGTTCGGCGTCGTCTACACCCGGCCTGAAAACTATCCGATGACGGTCCAGCTCAACAACATCGTCAACTCGGTGCAGGGCGTGAAGGAATACAACGTCAACATGGCCGCCACCATCCTGACCGGTCTGGTGCCGCTCGCCATCTACTTCTTCTCAGGCAAACTGTTCGTGCGCGGCATCGCTGCCGGCGCGGTGAAAGGGTAGGACCGATGTCCAGCATCGTCGTTCGCGACCTCGACCTCTCGTTTGGTTCGGTCAACGTTCTCAATCAGCTCAATCTTGAGATCAACGAGGGTGAATTTCTCGTCCTGCTTGGGCCGTCGGGCTGTGGCAAGTCTACCCTGCTCAACTGCATCGCCGGCCTGCTCGACATCACCGACGGGCAGATTTTCATCAAAGGCAAGAACGTCACCTGGGAGGAGCCCAAGGACCGCGGCATCGGCATGGTGTTCCAGTCCTACGCGCTGTACCCTCAGATGTCGGTGCGCGGCAATCTGTCGTTCGGGCTGAAGAATGCGGGCCTGGCCAAGGCAAACATCGAAGAACGCATTGCGCGCGCCGCCGAGATTCTCCAGATCCAGCCGCTGCTCGACCGCAAGCCGGCCGCGCTTTCCGGCGGCCAGCGCCAGCGCGTCGCGATCGGCCGGGCGCTGGTGCGCGATGTCGACGTGTTCCTGTTCGACGAGCCGTTGTCCAACCTCGACGCCAAGCTGCGTTCCGAGTTGCGCGTCGAGATCAAGCGGCTGCACCAGAATCTGGAAAACACCATGGTCTATGTCACCCACGATCAGATCGAGGCGCTGACGTTGGCCGATCGCATCGCAGTGATGAAGGGAGGGGTGATCCAGCAGTTGGACGATCCGCTGACCATCTATCACAAGCCGAGGAACCTGTTCGTGGCCGGTTTCATGGGTTCGCCCGCGATGAATTTCATCAACGGCCAGATTGTCGCCAAAAACGGATCGCCGTCCTTCCAGACCGAAGGGCTGTCGATTCCCCTCGACGACTATCCTGCCGAAGGCGATCTGAAGGCCGGCCGCAACGTGGTGCTTGGCGTTCGTCCCGAGCACATCGAGCTGGGTTCCAAAGGCGCCGGTACGGCGGTCCAGACCAACATCGACCTGGAGGAGCCCATGGGCGCCGACAGCCTGGTCTGGTTCCAGGTGGCCGATAAGGCTTGGTGCGCGCGCATCGATGTGTCGCGGCGTTACAAGCCTGGCGACAAGATCACCGCCAAACTCGATCTAAAAATGGCGTCGCTGTTTGACGCCGACAGCGAAACACGCCTATGAGACTGCCGCGTTCCGCTCGCACCATCCAACCAAGAAGCTGACCCATCGTTATCGAGGAGTTGCCGGCCGTGACGGTCTTTTCCTACCAGTTGTACAGTTCCAGAGAATTTCCGCCGTTGGATCAGACACTGAAGATGCTGGCCGACGCCGGCTACAAGCAAGTCGAAGGCTTCCGCGGTGTCTTCGACCGGCCCGAGGAAACGCGGGCCCAGCTTGATGCGGCCGGGCTTTCCATGACATCGGCTCATTTCAGCATGGACGCGCTGGAGAACGATCTCGACGGCGTGTTCGACATAGCGGGCAAACTGGGCGTGTCGTCGCTGTACTGCCCCTACCTGGACGCCCCCGAGCGCCCCGATGATCTGGATGGTTGGAAGGCGTTCGCCGGACGGCTGCAGAATCTGGCGGGACCGGCCCGCGATGCCGGCTTCGAATTCGGATGGCACAATCACGATTTCGAGTTCGAGCCCCTGCCCGACGGCACCGTGCCCCAGCAGATCATTTTGGAAGATGCGCCCGACATCAAATGGGAAGCCGACATCGCCTGGATTGCGGTCGCTGGCGCCGATCCGATCGACTGGATTTCGCGATATGGCGACCGCATCACCGCCGTGCACATCAAGGACAAGGCGCCGGCGGGCGAATGCGCCGACGAGGACGGCTGGGCCGACGTCGGCCACGGCACGCTCGATTGGGCCGGCTATTTCCGTGAGCTCAAGACCGCGCCGGTCAAACACTGGATCATGGAGCACGACAAGCCGGCCGACGACAAGCGGTTCGCCACCCGTTCCATCGAAGCGGCGCGCCAATTCGCGGCGGGGCTTGCCGAATGACCGGCGAGCTAGGCGTCGGCATCATCGGCTGCGGCAACATCTCGACCACCTATCTGAGCCTTGGCCCGATGTTCTCGGGCTTCCAGATTCGCGCCTGCGCCGACATCGACATGGACGCGGCCAAAGCCCGCGGGGCTGAATACGGCGTGCGCGCGATGACCGTCGACGAACTGCTGGCCGCCGACGACATCGACATCATCGTCAACCTGACGGTGCCCGACGCCCATTCGAAGGTCACCCTCGAGATCCTCTCGGCGGGCAAACATGCCTACTCGGAGAAGCCGCTGGCGCTGTCGCTGGAGGCGGGTCGCGAAATCAAAAGCCTGGCCGAGGAGAAGGGTCTGCGGGTGGGATGCGCGCCCGATACCTTTTTAGGCGGCGCGCATCAGCTGGCGCGTCGCGAACTGGACGACGGCCGCATCGGCACGGTGACCTCGGGCACCTGCCATGTGCTGAGTCACGGTATGGAGCACTGGCACCCCAATCCAGACTTCTTCTTCAAGCCTGGCGGCGGACCGGTGCTGGATCTGGGTCCCTACTACCTGGGCAATCTCATCCATCTCGTCGGGCCGATAAAACGGGTCGCGGCTCTCGCCTCGTCCGCTACGCCGACCCGCACGATCACGTCACAGCCGCGGAGCGGCGAAACCATAACGGTGGAAACCCCGACGAACCTGCATGCGCTGCTGGAGTTCGAAAACGGCGCCACGGTCACCCTGTCGGCAAGCTGGGACGTGTGGGCCCACCGCCATGCCAATATGGAACTGTACGGCACCGAGGGGTCGATGTTCGTGCCCGATCCCAATTTCTTCGGCGGCGAGGTCGAGGTTTCGCAAAGGGATTCGCAAATCCAGCCCGTCGATGCGTGGGATCACCCGTTCGGCGTTCCCAACCAGAGCCATGGCGAAGGGATGATGGCCAACTATCGCGCTGTGGGACTGGCCGACATGGCGGCCGCCATCCGCGACGACCGCGACCATCGCTGCTCGCTCGATCGCACCCTGCACGCGGTCGATGTGATGCTCGCCATCATCGGTTCCGGCAAGACCGGCAGTTTCGTGGACATGACGACCAGCTGCGACCGCCCCCAGTTCCTCGGCATCGACGAGGCGCGCTCGTTCCTGCGCTGAGGCGACCAACTCACGCCTGGAATTGCCGCCATCTTTCGGCTATGGCTATCGCCGTTGGAGAGGTGCCGGAGTGGTTGAACGGGGCGGTCTCGAAAACCGTTGTGCGCGCAAGCGTACCGAGGGTTCGAATCCCTCTCTCTCCGCCAAAGGCATTTCGCTTGCGCGAAATGTCATCTGAATCTTCCGAGAAAACGAGGCGTCACAGCGGCAGGTGTTTCGAAGAAACACCGAGAGCCTGACTCTATTCCGCTCGCGGCAGTTTCGCTTCGCTCAACGCCTCCGCAAGGGCGGCCTGACCGGCCGTTCGGCATGGCGAACGCTTTGGGTTCGAACCTCGTTCGCTTCTACCTCCCGAAAGCGCAGATGAAGCGGCTGGGGCTTTCATCCCTTGCTTCCTCAGTTGTCTGAAATGTCAGAAAGGCGGTTAAGTCCGCACCAATTTGCGATGAACCGCGCGATAACCTTGGTGGTGCGGATCATGCTGTCCAGATCCGTCCATTCATTGGCCGCGTGACTGCCCCCGCCGCAACCGCCATAGCACAGCGCGGGAATATCGTAATAAAGCCCGTACTGGCGCACGTCCGAGGTGGCCGTCAGCGAAAAGGTTTCCAGTTGTGAGCCGAAGACGCCCTCATGCGCTTGCGCCAGTGTTGCCTCGGCCTCGCTTCCCGGCGGCAGAACGTAGGCTTCCGCCTGAAAGCCGATCCAGTCGATGTCCGGCACGGACAGCCCAAGGGTTTCAGTTACCTTCTCGGCAGTCGCTTGGATATCGGTACGAACCTCCTGCAGCGTCTGCCCTGGTAATACGTTGATCCGGCAGTCCATCACGCATCGCGCCGGAACCGATCCAACCCAGTCGCCACCGGCGATCTTGCCGACCGAAAACCCGATCGGCGACGGCACATGGGCATAATGTTCGCACCGGGTCGCGCGGTCGTTGTAGCGGTCGGCGAGGCCCTGATAGGCGGCGATGTAGTCTTGGGCGACGAAAATCGCGCTGACCGCCGCATTGGCATCCATCAGATGCGCCGCGCGACCCTTGACCGTCAGGCGAAACCAGACTGACCCCAGTTGCGCGCGCACAAGCTTGTCGCCCAGACTTTCGGGGATCAGGCAGGCCTCGGCCCGGTAACCGCGCGCCAGTGTCGCCAGCGCGCCATTGCCGGTGCACTCTTCCTCGCTCACCGTCTGGAAGTGGATTCGCGCGGCGGGCTCGAAGCCGGCGGCGGCGATGGCATCGAAGGCAAAGACCATCTCGGCCACGCCCACCTTCATGTCGTTGACGCCCCGGCCCGACATGCGCGTGCCGTCAACCCTTGGCGCGAAGGGGGGATGATCCCAATCCTCGTCGGGGCCCGGGGGGACCACGTCAATGTGACCCTGGAGGATCAGGCTTTTACCGGATTCCGTCTTCGGTGTGTGCGTGCCGACCACTTGAATTGATGCGGCGTAGTCTGCCCCGTCATTCGGGGAGCAACCCGCAAGGCCGTCGATACCAGCCTCAGCGATCGAGAAAGTTTCAACCGCAAGACCGCGCGCGCTTAGCTCCCCGGCCAGCCAGGCCTGGCAGGCGGCCTCATGCCCACGGGTGCTGGGGAAGCCTGCCAGAGTCTTCAGCCAATCAACCTGCAGGTCACGGCCAGCGTCAATTGCGTCGTCGATGTGGGAACCGTCACTCATTGAGCACCCTATGATCGCCCCTGTTGTGGGCCTCGCAATTGAACACGGTCATAAGGAGATTTCCACCAATTCCAGGGGCGAGCGGCCTCCTGCCGACAACGCAAGGCCGGCTATAGCCGCAACTGCGCACATCTCCGTCCGCTCGAGATATCCAGCGGCGTTCGGGCAGACCTGCCATGTATCCTGACGTCCTCAATGGTCTGGAAAGTTTCAGCACTTGAATTTAATCAATCGATTGATTAAATTGGAAGCCACCGTTGATCATTCACCGAGATAACTCGTGGCCAAAGACAAAACCGCCTCACGTTCGTCGAAGACCCGCGCCGCCCTGGTGGAGGCCGGTATCAAGTTGTTCGGGGAGAGGGGTTTCGAGGCCACCTCGACCCGGGACCTGGCGGCAGCGGCAAACGCGAACGTGGCCTCGATCGCCTACCATTTCGGCGGCAAGGAGGGGCTGCGGCTCGCCTGCGCGCGGGCCATCGTCGCGCGCTATCACCAGATCGCCGGTGCGGCGATACTGGCCAGCGATCCCGGCGAGGATAGCGAAGCGGCGATGGCCGTGATCGAGACCGCCCTTGGCGCCATGATCCGCTTCCTGGTGACGAGGCCGGAGGCTCAGGACATCGCCGCCTTCGTGGTGCGCGAGATGACCCATCCCAGTCCCGCAGTCGACCTGATCTACGACGAAATGGCCGCCCCGATCCATATGGCCTTTTGCAGGCTGTGGGGCATGGCGACGGACAGCGATCCGGAAGGCGAGGCGACCAAGCTGGCCGTCTTCGCCATCATCGGCCAGGTGATCTATTTCCGCCTGGCGCAGCCGATCGTGCTCAAGCGCCTGGACTGGGACCAGGTGGGCCCCGACGAGGCCGACCGGATCGCCGCCACCATCATCGGCAATCTCAAGAAACTTGCCGCGACCTCGAAAGGCGACCGCGATGATTGAATTTCTTTGTGCGCTTCCGCTCGCCGCCTGGCTCTTCTCCGGTTGCGCGCCGCCACCGCCGCTGGCGGTCGGCTATGTGGAAGGCGAATACGTGCTCGTCGCCCCGATCGAGACGACCCGGGTCATCCATGTGGACGTCAAGCGCGGCGACCGTGTGGAACCCGGTCAGCGGCTGGCGATGCTCGAGAGGCGCGATGCTGAGATCCAGGTGGCCGAAGCCGAGGCGGCGCTCGCCAAGGCCGCAAGCCAGCTGGCCAATCTGAGGCTAGGCAAACGGCCCGAGGAGATCGCGATGATCGAGGCCTCGCTGGCCTCGGCGAAAGCCCAGGCCACCGAGGCTGCGCGCGTCGAGCAACGCCAGGAACGGCTGCTTGAACGCGGGATCTCCACCAGGGCCAATCTCGACGACGCGTCGACCAAACTGGAGATGGCGCGCGCACGGGTGGTGGAGCTGGAGGCCAGCCTGGCGGCGGCCAGACTGCCGGCGCGCCACGATGAAATCGAGGCCGCCACGGCCACGGTCGACCAGGCCCGCGCCGCGGTCGAGCGTGCCAAGTGGCGTCTTTCCGAGCGCGAACTGTCGCACACTTCGCAAGCCACCGTCTTCGACATCATCCGCAACCCCGGCGAGGTGGCCGGCCCGGCCGCGCCCGTGCTTTCGGTGTTGCCGGACGGGGCGGTGAAACTGCGGCTCTACGTTCCCGAAGAAGCGGTGGCCGATGTCGCGCCGGGCTCCGAGCTCGATGTGCGCTGCGACGGTTGCGGCCAAGGCATGCGGGCGCAGGTGATCTATGTCGCCGACGAGCCCGAATTCACCCCGCCGGTGATCTACTCGCTCGAAAACCGGCAGAAACTCGTCTATCTGGTCGAAGCCCGCCCCCAGGGCGAGGCGCGCGCGCTCAAGCCAGGCCAGATCGTCGATGTGCACCTGGGCGGGCTGCAACGATGAACGTCATCGACGTGCACGGACTGGTCAAGCGCTTCGGCGACAAGACGGTCGTCGATCGCGTTTCGATGACCGTGCCGCGCGGCGAGATATCCGGCTTTCTCGGCCCCAACGGCTCCGGCAAGACGACCACCATTCGCGTCATGTGCGGGCTGCTGACGCCGGAGGAGGGCGAAGGCCATGTGCTCGGCTATGACATCCGAAAGGACGCGCTGAAGATCAAGCGGCAGGTCGGCTACATGACCCAGCGCTTCTCCTTCTACGAGGACCTGTCGATCGAGGAGAACCTGGTGTTCGTCGCCCGGCTGTACGGGTTGCGGCCGATGCGCCAGCATGTGCGCGACACGCTGGAGGACCTGGGCCTGACCACCAGGCGTCACCAGCTGGCCGGCATGCTTTCGGGCGGCTGGAAACAGCGCCTGGCGCTCGCCGCCTGCATCATGCACAAGCCGAAGCTGCTGCTGCTCGATGAGCCCACTGCCGGGGTCGACCCGAAGGCCAGGCGCGAATTCTGGGACGAGATTCACACGCTCGCCGCGAACGGACTGACCGTGCTCGTCTCCACCCACTACATGGACGAGGCCGAGCGCTGCCATCGCATCCACTACATCTCCTACGGCAAGCTGGTGGCGAGCGGCACGGTCGAAGAAGTGGTCGACAACGCCGCGCTGACCACCTTCGTGCTGGAGGGTGACAATGTCGCCCGGGCTGCCGAGGCGCTCGCCGGCGAACCGGGCGTCGACCAGGTGGCGCCGTTCGGCATGTCGCTGCACGTGGTCGGTGAAGACGGCGAGCAGCTTGCCGCGTCGATCGACCGGGTCGCCACGGAAACCGGCGTTGCCGCCCGCCGCGGCGAGACCAGTCTGGAAGACGTGTTCATCCACTTCATGGGGCAAGCGCAGGATAATATGGCGCAGGACAACATGGCATGAGCGCGATCTTCTCCTTCGGCCGGCTCGCCGCGTTGCTCGCCAAGGAAGCAATCCAGATGCGGCGCGACCGCATCACGTTTGGAATGATGTTCGGCGTTCCGCTGCTTCAGCTCGTGCTGTTCGGGTTCGCCATCAACAACGACCCCAAGGACCTGCCGGCGGCCCTGGTGACCACCAGCCACGATCACTACACCAGGGCCATGGTGTCCGCGCTGGAGCTGACCGGCTACTATCGGTTCGACTATGTGGTCGCCAGCAAGGCCCAGGGCGAGGCGCTGATCGAGAACGGCGCCGTCGCGTTCGTGGTCACCATCCCGTCCGACTTTGCGCGACGGGTGGAGCGCGGCGACCGGCCGCAAATCCTGATCGAAGCCGACGCCACCGATCCCGCGGTCGCTTCGGGCGCTATTTCGACGCTGGGAACCGTCGCCAGCCAGGCACTGCAGCGCGAGCAGTCGAGCGAGGCACAGGCCGCCCGCCAGGCGGCCAATGCGCTGGAGGTGATCGTGCATCGCCGCTACAATCCCGAAGGCATCACCCAATACAACATCGTGCCCGGCCTGCTCGGCGTCATCCTGCAGATGACGATGGTGATGATGACCTCGATGGCGCTGACCCGCGAGAGCGAGCGCGGCACCATGGAGAACCTGCTGGCGATGCCGGCAAGCCCGGTTGAGATCATGCTGGGCAAGGTGTTGCCCTATCTTGCCGTCGGCGCGGTCCAGGTCGCCGTGGTGCTGGGCGCCGCCAAACTGTTGTTCTCGGTGCCGTTCGTCGGTTCCATCTGGCTGCTGCTCACCGGCGTGCTGATCTTCGTGCTGTCCCTGGTGTTGCTGGGCTACGCGATCTCGACGGTGGCGCGCACGCAGATGCAGGCGATGCAGCTGACTTTCTTTTACTTTCTGCCGTCGCTGCTGCTTTCAGGCTTCATGTTCCCGTTTCGCGGCATGCCCGGCTGGGCGCAGGTGCTGGGCGAGCTGTTTCCGCTCACCCACTTCCTGCGCGTCATCCGCGCGGTGATGTTAAAGGGCGCGGACTATCCAGCCGTCCATGGCGAGATGATGATCCTGGGCCTGTTCGTCGCCTTCTTTGCCGCCGTCGCCCTGCTGCGCTTCCGCCGCACTCTCGACTGAGGCGGCCGCCGTTAGACGA
This sequence comes from Rhizobiaceae bacterium, assembly GCA_028281105.1. Taxonomy (GTDB): domain Bacteria; phylum Pseudomonadota; class Alphaproteobacteria; order Rhizobiales; family Rhizobiaceae; genus JANQKQ01. The sequence goes on along the minus strand of JANQKQ010000025.1, from coordinate 60,902 downwards.
CATCCGGGTTTACCAAACGCGCCACACAGCCTTGACAGGCCAGGTCCGTTCAGCCTATCTCAGCCAGTATTCAATTTTTGAACGTGGTATGCGTATCCCGCGCGTGGCTGCCAATGGCACATCAGGAAATAACCCGCAAGATACTCGAAGAGATCGACCGCGACCCGGCCATTTCGCAGAAGCGGTTGGCCGAGGAGGTCGGCATCTCGGTCGGAATGATCAACTGGCACGTGAAGCGCTGCGTCACCAAGGGGTTGATCAAACTACAGCAGGCTCCGGTGCGCCGCTATCTCTACTATCTCACGCCTGACGGCTTCAGCGAAAAAACCAGGCTTACCGCCAGCTATCTGCAGGCCGGCTTCGAGATCTTCCGCAAGGGGCGGGAGAACTATGACGATCTGTTTCGCCGGTGCCAGAGCGAGGGGTGGAGCCGCATAGCTCTGGTGGGCGACACCGAGCTCACCGAACTGGCGCTGATGGTGGCAGGCAGATACTCCCGGCCTACGGTCGTCGCCGTCATCGACCACTACACCTCGCACGAACAGCGCGACGGCCTGCCGCCGGTCATCGGCGTCGATGACCTGCGCAGGGCCGCTCCCGACATCGACGCGGCGGTCGTATGCCAGTACCTGTCGTCCGAGGAACTGATCGGCGACGACCAGGTGACCACAGAGCTGGGACTTGATCCCTCGCGCTTCCTCGTTCCCGGATTCCTGCGATGAACGTGGTGACGAGCAATCAGCAGGCCCGGCGGCTGGGCTGGATCGCGCTCTATACCAGGGCGCACCAGGAAAACACCGCGATCGCCAACATCGCCCGCCAGGGCTACGACGCCTATTGCCCGATGATCGCGCGCCTGCGCCGGCACGCGCGCAAGACCGAGCAGGTCCTCCGCCCGCTTTTTCCCTCCTACGTATTCGTCCGGCTTGACGAGGATCGGTTTCAATGGCGGCCGCTGCTTTCGACGGTCGGCGTGCGTTCGGTGGTGCGCTTCCGCGAGAACCTGGGTTTCATGCCCGAAGGCTTCATCGAGAAGCTGCGGGCCTATGAGGCGGCAGGACGATTGCAACAAGCGGTCGCGCCTGCCCTGGAACCGGGCGCGAACGTGAAAATCCTCGATGGCCCTTTCGAAAATCTCATCGCGACCGTCCTTTCCATACCCGAGAAGGACCGGGTCTGGCTGCTGTTGGACATCATGGGTCGCGAGGTGCGCATCCAGCAGGATACCTGGTCCCTGGCGCACCAATAAACGATTGCGTTCAATTTTTGAACGTGATAACAACCGCCTGGAAATTTGTAACTGTGGGTACCACCGATTCACCCGCAGTGTGGTAACTATGCAGGGTTGATCTTCAATCCGTTATTTCCCCGAACAGCTCTTTGTCGAACGGCTTGTGGTGGCCCGGTCTTGGTGAAGTTCGCCCGGTTCATCTCATTGCGCGGATCAAGTGGCCGCAGCCTCTGATGTCGGCGGATTCCAGCGCCCCGGCCGGCTCGGGCCCAACGCGCGTGATCTTTGCGGTGACCGAGGACTGGTATTTCTGCTCGCACCGCCTGCCGATCGCGCGCGCCCTGCGCGATGCCGGCTATGAGGTCGCGGTGGCCACGCGGGTCAGCGCGCACGGACACATTATCGAAGGTGAGGGTTTCCATCTCTACCCGCTCAATTTCCAGCGCAGCGGCCTCAACCTGCTGGCCGATCTGGGCGTGCTGTGGCGCTTGTTTCGCATCTATCGCAGCGCCAGGCCGCAGGTCGTCCATCACGTGGCGCTGAAACCGGTTCTGTATGGTTCGATCGCGGCAAGACTCGCCGGCGTTCCCGCCGTGGTGAATGCCTTCATGGGGCTGGGTTATCTCAACTCGGCGGAAACGAGAGGCGTCTATCGCGCGTTGCAGCCGCTGGCGCGCTGGGCGACGAAGATCGCGCTGAAGGCAAATCATGGGCGGGTAATCGTGCAAAACCAGGCGGACTGGAAGACCTTGATCGACAAGATGGGCCTGCGGCGCGGCAAGCTGGTTCTCATCCGCGGCTCCGGCGTTGATACTAGGCGATTTGCCCCGTCGCCGGAGCCCGCCGGACCGGTTCGCATTGCTTTCGTTTCCCGGCTGTTGTGGGAGAAGGGGGTCGGTGACCTGGTCAAGGCCGCCGAACTGCTCGCCAAACGCGCAGTGGACTGCGTGATAACCCTGGTCGGTGAACCCGATGCACGCAATCCGCGTTCGGTGAGCGATCGCACGGTCCGCGAATGGGCGAAGGCCGACAATGTGGAGTGGTGGGGCTGGCGTAGCGACATCGAACAGGTCTGGGCAACCTCCCATATCGCCTGCCTGCCGACCTACTACGGCGAGGGGGTTCCGCTGTCGCTGCTGGAGGCGGCCTCATGCGGCCGGGCGATCGTTTGCAGCGATAATCCCGGCTGTCTGGAAGTGGTGGAAGACGGCGTCAACGGCCTGGTCGTGCCCGCCAAGGACCCGGAAGCGCTGGCGGACGCGATCGAGGAATTGGTCGGCGATGCCAAGCGGCGCAGGAAACTCGGCGCCGAGGGCCGGCGAAGAATTCTCGACGGCTTCTCGCGCGAGCATGTGATTGAGCGCACGCTCATGCTCTACGGCTCGCTATGAGACGTCGTCACTTAATCCAGCGTTGCGGGGGAAGCTCCGGTGAGTGATCTGGCAAGCCGCGGCGTTGGAACATCGACCGACGCCCGCAAGGAGGCGAAACCAAGATGAGCATCCTGGTGACGGGAGCGGCCGGGTTTATCGGTTCTGCGCTTTGTCTGCGATTGCTGGAGCGTGGCGACCCGGTCATCGGCATCGACAACCACAACGACTATTACGATCCGGCCATCAAGGAAGCCCGGCTGGCGCGCAACGCGGAGCATGCCGCTTATACGCATCTGCGGCTCGACATCGCCGATCGCGAGGCCGTCGCCGATGCGTTCGCCACCCACAAGCCCAAGCGCGTGGTCAACCTGGCCGCCCAGGCCGGCGTACGGTACTCGCTTGAAAACCCGCTTGCCTACATCAACAGCAACATCGTCGGTTTTGCCCATATTCTGGAAGGCTGCCGCGACATCGGCGTCGAGCATCTGGTTTATGCCAGCAGCTCCAGCGTCTACGGCGCCAACACGACCACCCCGTTCTCCGTCCACCACAATGTGGACCACCCGCTGAACCTTTACGCCGCCAGCAAGAAGTCCAACGAGCTGATGGCGCACGCCTACAGCCATATTCACGGCCTGCCGACCACGGGCCTGCGTTTCTTCACCGTCTATGGCCCGTGGGGCCGCCCGGACATGGCCTTGTTCAAGTTCACCGCCGCGATCCTGGCCGGCGAACCCATCCCGGTGTTCAATCACGGCCAGCACCGCCGCGACTTCACCTATGTCGACGACATCGTCGAAGGCACGATCCGGGTCCTGGACCGGCCCGCCGCGCCGGCCGCTGCCTGGAAAGGCGACCGTCCGGACCCCGGCACGTCGATGGCGCCCTGGCGCGTCTACAACATCGGCAACAACCGGCCGGTCGAGCTGATGAAATATATCGGCGAACTCGAACGGGTGTTGGGCCGAACGGCCGAAAAGCAGATGCTGCCGATGCAGCCCGGCGATATGCCGGAAACCTGCGCCGACATCGACGATCTCGTCGAGCAGTTCGACTACCGGCCCGTGACTACCGTCGAAGTCGGGATCGAGCGCTTCGTCGACTGGTATCTGTCCTATTACGAAGTAGCTCGATGATCGATCTCGCCGACATCAGGATCGCGGTCGTCGGGCTGGGTTATGTCGGCCTGCCGCTCGCCGTTGAGTTCGCCAAACGGCGGCCGGTGGTCGGTTTCGATGTAAGCGGCGAGCGCATCGAGGCGCTCAAATCGGGTATCGACGTCAATCTCGAGACCACCGCGCAAGAACTCTCCCGCGCGCGCCATCTGCGGTTCACCAACAGCGCCGAAGACCTCGCCGGTTGCAATTGCTACATCATCACGGTTCCCACGCCGATCAGCGAGGACAAGCAACCCGATCTCACCCTGCTGTTCGAGGCATCGAAAACCGTTGGCGGGCTCCTGCGCCCCGGCGATCTGGTGATCTACGAATCCACCGTCTATCCCGGCGCGACCGAGGAAGACTGCGTGCCGATCCTGGAGCGGGTTTCGGGCCTGACGTTCAACACCGACTTCTATTGCGGCTACAGCTCCGAGCGCATCAATCCCGGTGACAAGAAGCACCGCCTGCCGGACATCAAGAAGGTCACCTCCGGTTCCACGCCGCAGGTGGCCGATCTGGTCGACGCGCTCTATCGCGAGATCATCACCGCCGGCACCCACCGCGCCGAGAGCATCAGGGTGGCCGAAGCGGCAAAGGTCATCGAAAACACCCAGCGCGATCTCAATATCGCTTTGATCAACGAACTGGCGCTGATCTTCAACCGCATCGGCCTCGACACCGAGGCGGTGTTGAAAGCTGCCGAGAGCAAATGGAACTTCCAGTCGTACCGGCCCGGCCTGGTGGGCGGACACTGCATCGGCGTCGACCCATACTACCTCACCCACAAGGCGCAGGCGATCGGCCACAATCCGGAAGTCATTCTGGCCGGCCGGCGCATCAACGACGCGATGGCGGCCCATGTGGTCACCCAGCTCGTCAAGCAGATGGCCACGCGCGACATCCCGGTCAACGGGGCCAAAGTGCTCGTCATGGGCTTCACGTTCAAGGAGAACTGTCCCGATATCCGCAATACCAAGGTGGTGGATATCGTCGAAGAGCTGCTCGAATATCAATGCAAGGTCGATGTGTTCGACCCCTGGGTGAATGACGGCCATGCGCAACGCGAATACGGCATCGACGTCATCGATGAACCGGACGAAGGCGCGTATGACGCCATCATCCTCGCAGTCGCCCACGACCAGTTCAGGCAGATGGGCGCCGACGCGTTGCGGCGACTGGGCAAGGCCAATCATGTCATCTACGACCTGAAATACATTCTCGGCCGGCAGGACGCCGACCTGCGACTGTGAAACCCGACGCCGATACCGGAAGTCCAGAAATTGACTGAGCACGGAAAAATCTACGTCGCGGGTCATCGCGGCATGGTCGGCTCGGCGCTCACCCGCCTGCTGTTGGCTTCAGGCCACCCGCAGAACCGGCTGCTCCAGCTCACTCACTCGCAACTCGATCTCACCGAACAATCGTCGGTGCACGCCCTTCTCGATAAGGAACGCCCCGACGAAATCTACCTCGCCGCCGCCAAGGTCGGAGGTATTGGAGCGAACAACACGTACCCGGCCGACTTCATCTACGAAAATCTCATGATCGAGGCCAACGTCATCCATGGCGCGTTTCGCGCCGGGATCAAGAAACTGCTGTTTCTGGGGTCGGCGTGCATCTATCCCAGGCTGGCGGAACAGCCGATGCCCGAAGAGGCATTGCTCGCCGGGGCTCTGGAGCCCACCAACGCCCCTTATGCAATTGCCAAGATCGCCGGCATGAACCTGTGCGACAGCTACAATCGGCAATATGGCGACACCGATGGGGTGGACTATCGGTGCGTCATGCCGACCAACCTGTATGGGCCCGGCGACAACTACCACCCGCAAAACAGCCACGTGGTGCCGGGGCTTATCCGGCGTTTCCATGAGGCCAAGCTCGCAAACGACGCCAGCGTTTCGGTCTGGGGCACCGGCACGCCGCGCCGCGAATTCCTGTATGTGGACGACATGGCCGCAGCTTGCATCCACGTGATGAACCTGGATCGGGCCACCTACGCCGCCAACCTCGCCGAGGGACAAAACCATCTCAACATCGGCAACGGCCACGAGGTCACCATAGGCGAACTCGCCGAACTGATCGCGCGGGCCGTGGGGTTCACCGGAACGATCCAATTCGATACTTCCAAGCCCGACGGCATGCCACGCAAGCTGTTGGACGACAGGCGCCTTCGTGGTCTTGGATGGCAACCGCAGGTCGAGTTGGGAGAAGGCTTGGCGCTGGCTTACGAAGATTTCCTGAGGAGACACGTCGATGACCGGTGAGGCAAAGACGGCCCTGATAACCGGCGTCACCGGACAGGATGGCGCCTATCTGGCGGAATTCCTTCTCGACAAGGGCTATATCGTCCACGGCATCAAGCGCCGCACTAGCCTGTTCAACACGGACCGGATCGATCATCTCTATCGCGACCAGCATGAAGACAATGTGCGTTTCTTCCTGCATCACGGAGACCTGACGGACAGCACCAGCCTCATCCGTATTATTCAGCAGGTCCAGCCCGACGAGATCTACAACCTCGCCGCCCAGTCGCACGTCGCTGTGAGTTTCGAGGAACCCGAATACACCGCGAACTCCGATGCGCTTGGCGCCCTGCGTCTGCTGGAGGCGATCCGGATATTAGGGCTCGAAGCAAGGACCCGGTTCTATCAGGCCAGCACCTCCGAGATGTTCGGCAACGCCCGACAAGTCCCGCAGTCCGAGACCACGCCGTTCTATCCGCGCAGCCCCTACGCGGCGGCAAAACTGTACGCCTACTGGATTACGGTCAACTACCGGGAAGCCTACGGCATCTATGCGTGCAACGGGATCTTGTTCAACCATGAGAGCCCCATTCGCGGTGAGACATTTGTCACGCGCAAGATAACCAGGGCACTGGCCAGAATTAAGCTCGGGCTGCAGGATTGCCTGTACCTGGGCAATCTCGATGCGAAGCGCGACTGGGGTCACGCGCGCGACTATGTCGAGATGCAGTGGCTGATGCTGCAGCAGGAACAACCCGACGACTTCGTCATCGCCACCGGCGAGCAGCACAGCGTGCGCGACTTCGTCGACGCGGCCGCCGGCGAACTGGAGTTGAAAATCGACTGGAGCGGCCGCGGCGTCGACGAGGTAGGCGCGCTCAACGGCGGTGACGGCAGCCCCATTGTCAGAGTCGATCCCCGCTATTTCAGACCGACGGAAGTGGAATCTCTGTTGGGCGACCCGCAAAAAGCGAGAGAAAAACTCGGTTGGGTGCCGAAGACCAGCTTCGAGGAACTCGTGAGCCAGATGGCGCGCGAGGACCTGAAACTGGCCGAGCGGGACCATTTGATGAAACAGCACGGCTACGAGGTCGGTAGCGATGGCCAATAGGCGGCCGAGAGTTCGACCTGGCCGCCGAAACCGGGAACGCGGCTTCTTGGAGGCGTTTGTCTAGATCATGAGCAGCGTCGATGGTTTCAAGGATCAAAAAGTCTGTGTGCTGGGCCTGGGCTATGTCGGCCTCACCCTCGCCGCGGCCATGGCCGATGTGGGGTTCAAGGTGCTCGGCGTGGAAATCCGTGACGAGGTTCTCGACCAGCTCTCCAAGGGCAGGGCGCATTTCCACGAGCCCGGACTCGAAGACCGCCTGCAACGAGTGATCAAGACCGGCCACTTCGAATACGCCAAGACAGTGCCGCAATCGTGGGACGGCACCGTCTACATCATCACGGTCGGAACGCCGCTTTCCGCCCGAGGCGAGGCCCGCCTCGACATGATCGAGAGCGTCGCCGGCGAAGTCGCCCGCAACATCGCCGATGGCGATCTGGTCATCATGCGCTCGACGGTAAAACTGGGCGCCACGCGCAACGTCGTGACACCGATACTCGATGCATCCGGCAAGCGCTATGAGCTGGCCTTCTGCCCGGAAAGGACACTGGAAGGCAAGGCGTTGACGGAGCTTCGCCAACTGCCGCAGATTGTCGGCGGGATGACGCCATCCGCCGCCGTCCGGTCCTCGCAACTGTTTCAGTTTCTCACCCCCACCGTGGTGCGCGTCAGCGATGTGGAAACGGCCGAGATGATCAAATTGATCGACAACGCCCAGCGCGACGTCGCGTTCGCCTACGCAAACGAGGTGGCGCGGGCCTGCGATGCGATTGGCGTCAGCGCGGCCGAGGTCATCGACGCGGGAAAGCTCGGCTACCCGCGGACCAACATCCCTATGCCCGGTCCGGTGGGCGGTCCGTGTCTGGAGAAAGATCCCTACATTCTGGCCGAAGGTTTGCGCGAACGCGGCGTGGAGCCGGAGATCGCCATGGCCGCACGCATGATCAACGAGCGCCAGCCGTCCGAGGTGGTGGATTTCCTCAAGGGCACGACGGCTTCGCTTTCCGGTTTTCCGCAGCGCCCGGTGATTGCGCTGATGGGTATCGCGTTCAAAGGCCGGCCGGCAACGGACGATCTGCGCGGCACCATGGCGCGCCCGGTGCTGCAGCGGCTGCGCGATGCTTTCCCCGATGCGGTGTTTCGAGGTTACGACGCGGTGGTCGCTCCGGCGGAAATCAAGGAGTTCGGCCTGGAGCCGGTCGACACACTGGAGGCCGCGTTTGCGGGAAGCAGCCTGGTGGCGATCATGAACAACCACCCGGTGTTTTCGGCAATGCCGATCGGACATTTGTCGACCACAATGGCGCAGCCAGGGGTCATCTATGATTTCTGGAACAGCTTCAGGTCGTCGGACTTACATCTTGCCGATGAGGTTCGCTATATCGCCTTAGGCAGCCACGGAAGCACCATCTAGGCGGGGCGTCGAAGTGGGTAGCAAACGATATCTGGTCACCGGCGGAACCGGTTTCATCGGCTCCGCCATCGTCAAGCGACTGGTGGCGGAAGGCCATTCGGTATGCGTGCTCGACAACAATTCGCGCGGCAACTTCTCCCGCCTGGCGGAGATCGAAAACGACATCGAGTTTGTCGAAGCCGATATCCGTGACGCCGCCGCTGTGGCAGCCGCCGCCAAAGGGCGGCAGGCCATCATCCACCTGGCTTACGTGAACGGGACCGAGTTTTTCTACTCAAAACCGGAGCTGGTGCTGGACATCGCCATTCGCGGCATGCTGGCCGTGCTCGACGCCTGTCGCGCCAGCGATATCGGCGAACTGGTGCTGGCTTCCAGTTCGGAAGTCTACCAGACACCGCCGACCATCCCGACGCCGGAAGACGTCCCCATGGTCGTGCCGGACGTTCTCAATCCGCGATACTCCTACGGCGGAGGCAAGATCGCCTGTGAGCTGATGGCCACCAACTATGGACGCAACGGCTTCGATCGGGTGATGACCTTCCGCCCGCACAACGTCTACGGCCCCGACATGGGCTGGGAACATGTGCTGCCGCAGTTCACCATGCGCGCCATGGACGCGATCGCCGCTACACCGTCCGGTCCGGTCGACTTCGAAATCCAGGGCGACGGCACGCAAACGCGGTCCTTCGTGCATATCGATGATTTCGCCACCGGCGTCATGTGCATGCTCGCACGAGGGGAGCATCACGACATCTACAACATCGGCAACCCGGAAGAGCTGACGATCCGTCAGGTCGTCGAAAAGACCTTCGCCATTCTCGGTCGGGAGCCCAACCTCATCGAGGGCGAGTTGACGGCCGGCAGTACCCAGCGCCGATGCCCCGACATCTCCAAGCTCGCCGGTTTGGGATATTCCCCGGCCATCCCGTTTGAAAAGGGACTGCCGAGCCTGGTCGAGTGGTATGTCGAGCATGGCGCGCGTGCGGGAAGCTAGGTTTTTGACAAGGAGCTAGAATGGCCAACACAAGTTCGCGGCCGGTAGAAAACTGCCAAATCTGCGGTAGCGCCGACCTCAGTTCGATATTGTTCTTAGGCTATATGCCGCCTGTGAACACCATGCCCGATGTCGGCCGTGTGGCGGTGGAGGAAGCCGCCTACCCACTCGAACTGATGCGGTGCGGCAGTTGCGGGCTGGTGCAGATCGGGCTTGAGGTCTCCCAGCAGGTGCTGTTTCCCGAGAGCTATCCCTACCTGAGCGGCAGCACGCGCATCCTGCGCACCAACTTCGCCGAGTTGGAGCGCGAGGCGACGGCGCTGCTTGATCTGAAGAAGGACGGTCTGGTGATCGACATCGGCTCTTCCGACGGCACGCTGCTCTCCAACTTCATGGACGCCGGCTATCCGGTGCTGGGGATCGAGCCGTCCCAGGCGGCCGACGTCGGGATAAGCCGGGGCGTCGAGACCTTGAAGGACTATTTCAATCGCGAGTTCGCGCGCAAACTGGCGGCCGAGCGTGGTCAGGCCCAACTGGTCACGGCGGCCAACGTATTCGCCCATATCGGCGACATCCATTCGGTGGTCGACGGCATCATCGAACTGCTCGCGCCCGGCGGCGTGTTCGTTTCGGAATCGCATTATCTGTTGGATCTCATAGAGACCCTGCAATACGACACCATCTATCACGAACATCTGCGGTACTATTCGCTCGGCAGCCTCAAACATCTGCTGTCCGCGCACGACCTGGAGGTATTCCACGTCAAGCCGATCGGCACCCACGGCGGATCGATCCGGGTCTATTCGGCGCGAAAGGGCGAGCGGGAGGTCCAGTCGTCGGTTGCCGAGCAACTGGCCAAGGAAGACGAGGCCGGTGTCACCGACGGCAGCGGCCTGGCGAATTTCCGCGAACGGGTGGCCGGCTCCAAGCTGGCGCTGTGTGAACTGCTCGCGCCGCTCAAGCGCGACGGCGCGCGCATCTACGGCGTCGGCGCGCCCTCGCGAGCCAGCACGCTCGTCAACTATGTGGGCATCGACGACCATGCCGTGGACGCCGTGATGGAAATCTCGACCTCCCACAAGCTCAACAAGTACATTCCCGGCACGCGCATCCCCGTGCTCGACGAGAAGATGCTCTATGAAGATCAGCCCGACTATGCGCTGCTGCTGTCCTGGCACATCGCCGACGAGCTGATCGAGAACCTGCGCAAACGCGGATATCGCGGCAAGTTTATCACGCCGCTGCCCGAACCGCGCATCGTGGATGCATGACGCAGGCGCGCAAGCGAAGACTTCGGGTGGGCGTCGCCGGTTTGGGTTTCGGCTCGGCGGTGCATGTGCCGGCGCTTCTCGCGCAGCCCGAAGTCGACGTCTTGGCCATTGCGAGCCGTTCGACCGGGCGGGCCGTTGAAACGGCCGAAAAGCTCGGTATCGAGCACGGCTGCGGCTCGATCGATGAACTGCTCGACCTCGATCTTGACGCGGTGACCCTGGCCCTGCCGCCCGATCAGACCGAACCGGCCGTGCGGGCCGCGCTGCGCAAAGGCGTTGCGGTGCTTTGCGAAAAGCCGTTGGGCACCGATGCGGCTGCGGCCGGTGAACTCGCGGCATTGGCCGACGGACAGGTGACGGCAATGGACTTCATCTTCCGCGAAACCGAGACCTTTGCCCAGCTCAAGCAACTCATCGATTCCCAGTCCCTGGGGAAGGTTCGGCACGTCGATGTTCTGTGGCTGGTCGAATCATGGGCCAACAAGCACCGCAAATGGTCGTGGAAGACCGACGCGGACAGAGGGGGCGGTGTGATCGTGCTGCTTGGCGCCCATCTGCTGTATCTGGCCGAATGGCTGCTTGGCCGCGCGACCACGGTCAGCGGATATGCGTGCGAGCCGGTTGCATCCGCGTTTGCGCCGGCCGGCGCGAGGGCCGCCGAGGATCTGGTGAACCTGCAGATGGGCTTCAACGACGGTGCCTGCTTCTCGGCAACCTTCGGCAACGCCAACCCGGGCATTGCGGTCCACCGCTGGACCGTCGTGTTCGAACGCGGCACGGCGGTGCTTGAGAACATCGGCGCGGACTATGTGGCCGGTCTCACGTTGACGGTACGGGACCGGTCGGGCGAACGCATGCTCGTTCGCGAGCCGCCCGCAAGTGGCGATGGACGTGTGCCGGCATTTTGCCGTCTGCTGCGGCGTTTTCTGGACGGGGTTCGTTCGGGCAAACCGGTCAGTCCGGATTTGTCCGCCGGAGCGCGTGTTCAGGAGCTGGACGCGGCGCTCCGCGCCAGTGCTGTCGATGGCGTTGCCGCCATGGTAGAAGGCTCCCGGTGGTCGCCCATGTCACCTTTGAGCGGCCGGGGCCGAGCGTCTGTTGAGTGATCTGGTGAGTAGGGGTTCAAAAAGAATTCGGCTGCTTGTGGTTGCCTCGGCCTGGCCGCACGTGGAGGCCAGCCTGCAAGCAGCCAACGTGGTCTCTCACTCGATCGTCTCGCACTTGGCTCAGTGCGGCGAATTCGAACTTTCGTACGGCTATATCGGTACCACGGTGGAGGAGATACCGGACAGGGCGCGAAACGAGATCGATGCGTTAAAGAGGGACGGGGTGACTTTTCTCGAACCCCTGCTGCTCGATCTGCCGTCGCCGATACGCACGCGACCCTGGCTTCTGATCAAGGCGCTTGTCGCCAATCCGGAATCGATCCTGCCCGGCCACAACGCAGGCGAACAGCTTCGAACGCTGCTGGACGGGCGCCAGATCGATGCCGTTCTGACCATCTGGACGGAGACGGGGCTTAACACTGCAAGTAAGCTGCCGGCGCTGCGCTTTGCCTATCACGGCAATCCCGACCCAAAGGTTTTCGATGCCCAGCACGAGGCGATGCGGCTGGCCGGCGCGCAGCCTAGAGGTTTGGCCGCGCTTGCCGACAGTTTGCGCCGATTCATCCTGCGCAACATTCTCGAACGGGCGCATCTGTCGGTATTGCGTTGCTATGATTTTGTCGCCGACGTGGCTGCGAACGACGCCGCGGACTATGCCTCAAAGGGCATAAACGCCGCCTACATGTGCAACATGTGGCCAATGGTTCCGCCGGACGATTGGGAGGCGAAGCGAGACGAGCTGGAGGCCGCTAATCCAGGCAAGATAGTTGGCAGTGTCGGTTCGGTTTCGGGCACCGCCAACAGTTTAGGCTTTGCGGCACTAAACCGGGAAGTGCTGCCGGCGCTCGAGCGGCGGTTGGACGGAAACCCGTTCGAAGTCCATGTCTATGGCCGCGGCGAGCCCAGGCCTTTCATCAAGCCGCTGCTCGATAGTCCCCATATTCATGTGCGTGGCTTCGTTGAAGATCTCAATGCCGAAATCCTCTCGGCGCCGGTGTTTCTTATTTCCAACAATCACTACCGTTTCAAGGTCGGTCACACCCGTTTTCTGCATGCCTGGTCGCTAGGCGGCTGCGTCGTGGCGTTTGCCGACTGTCGCGAGGCGATGCCGGAAATCGAACATGGCCACAACGCCCTTTTGGGCCGTAGCGCCGAGGAAGTCGCCGACTTGGTTGCGCAGGCGCTGGCGGACCGCAACCTGCGCCGACGCATCGGTCGCGGCGGCGTCGGAACCCTGGCCAAGTACTACGCGCCGCAGGTTGTCGTGCCGCAGTTGATCGATCGGATCAGGCAGGAAACCTTGCGGCGGACGCAATCCCAAACGACTCGAGCGGACGCAATATAGCCTCCGGAGCACAACGCCAAATGCCGCCGCACAAGCCAACAAACAGCATCATTGAGTTGGGCAAACGCGTTCTCAGCGAAAGACAACGCGCATTTGTCCGGCCGATATACTACGCCGTCCAGAACCGCGCGCGCCGGCTGGCCAGTCCGGCGGTGACGCCCCTGCCTGGAAATATCGATGCCAATCCCGCTTTGAGGTTCAGGTTCGATTTCTTCCAGGCCGCGCAGGAATATCTGCAGGTCAATCGCATCGACGGCAGCTATCTCGAATTTGGCTGCCACGAAGCCAACACGTTTCGCATGGCGCTCAACGCGCTTGGCTCCCATGGCAAGCCCAACCGCATCACCGGCTTCTGGGCCTTCGACAGTTTCGGTGGCATGCCCGAGCCCGAGGGTATCGACAAACAGAAAATCTGGCGCGGGCAGATGAATTACACTTCGGAGCAGAAGTTCCGCGCAATCACTCGCCGGGACGCACACCGGGTGACGACCGTGAAGGGCTTCTACGAGGATTCGCTCAAGACGGTCGAGTTGCCCGAAGATCAATATCCGGCACTCACCTATATCGATTGCGACTACTATTCCTCGACCAAGCAGGTGCTCGATTGGCTGGGCAAAGTTCTGCGGCACGGTTGCCTGGTCGCGTTCGACGACTGGGATTGCTATTTCGGCGACGACGAGCGCGGCCAACGCAAGGCTTTTCGCGAGTTCGCCGATGCACAGCGCGGCCGACTGGAGTTTGCCCCATTCATGAAGATCAACTCGGGCGGAATGAGCTTCATATGCCTGGAGACCGACAAGCAGGGCACGGATTTCGAGGGTTACTGATGCCCGCCAACATGCCGTTATCGCGCGCATAGAATCCGGAAGTTCGAACCGGGCTCGCGAACTTGAATAACGACGCTAAACCGAGCGATCCCTTGCCCCATCGGTTCGCCTTGCTGCTGGTTCCCGGCCTTTTGCAAGGGGTGCTGTCGATCGCGGTGCTCCCCTTCGCAACGCTGATCCTGACCCCGGCTGACTACGGAGCCTATGCGCTGGTTGTCGGCTACGCGGCCGTGCTGGGGGCGGTGGCGTCCATGGGGGCGTCGATTATCCTGTCGAACCGGTTCCAGCCCGCGGTTTCGCCCGAAAGCCGCGCGCTGGTCTCATCGATGCTCTTCATGGTCTTGGCGGCGTCCTGTCTGTTAGCGCTCGTTTCCGTGTTTGCGTTTCTGGTCATCGGGGCGGGCTACCCCGCGCTTGCCGGGTTGCCGTTCATCGGCATCGTGTTTGCGCTTGTCGACATGATCGCCTCAAGCGTGTGGGGGATTGCGTTTACGATTGCCATCCTGTCGCGGAAGGTTCGCGCCTACGCGGCATTCATGACGATGCGGGCGGTCGCGGTGCCGGCGGCGGTGTTGTCGGCCCTGTTCGTGTTGGACATCCACGGGCCCACCGCCTTGTTCTGCGGTTCCCTGCTCGGGGGATTGGTGTTTGTTGCCGGTACCGTGAAGATCGCGGCGCCTTATATTCGCCCGATGATCGATTGGCGACTTCTGGTCGACCTGTTCAAGTCCGGCAGCATGCTGAGCACCGCCAACCTGCTGGAAACGGCGCAGCTGTTGGTCGAGCGATCGGTGATTGCCTCGAGCATCAGCCTCACCGCCACGGGAATATGGACCCACGCCCAGCTCTATCCCGGCATGCTGATGACCGCCATGCGCCCGGCGATCGGCTCGACCTGGCCGAAGCTGCGCGAGGAAGCCATGGAGGAGCCCGCGTCGTTCACCGCCGGACGCCATCTGTCCCATCTGACGGGGGCGGTCTTCGCCACGGCAACCGTCACGATGGCCTTGATCGGGCGCGAATTCATCGATGCGCTGACCAATGGACGATTCGTCGACGCCGCTCCGTTCGCCACCATACTGACCGCCGCGCTCGGTCTGCGCCTGGCCGGCCGCCCGCAGCACGCGATCATCATCGCCCACGGTTACATGCGGTACGCGACCCTGGCCACCGGCCTGCCCGCCATCGGCGCGATGGTGATGGTTTCGATATTGGTGCCGATATGGGGCCTGGTGGGCGCGGTCATCGCGTCGGTTGGCTATTCGCTGCTCTTTCTCGGCCTGATCTACGGTTTCGCCATGCGCATCCGCCCGACCAGGATACGCGACGGCGGCATGTTCGCCGGCTTCTTCGCGGCGCTGGCGGCGCTGGCCCTGGTCGAGCTGCAACAGCCGCCGTTTCTCGCACGCGCGGCGGCGGCGGCATTGGTCATGCTCGCGGGCGCCGTGGCCGCGCTGTTCATCGTGCGTCGCAGCGGCCTGTTGGCGGCGATCACATCGAGGGCGTAACCGGCGGATGCGCAAGAACGTGACGAAAAAAAACTCGCATAATGGCCGGCGATGGCTGATCACCGGCGCGGCCGGTTTCATCGGCTCCAATCTCGCCGCCTATCTCATCGAACGCGGCGACACAGTCGTCGGCCTGGACAACTTCTTCTCCGGTAAGCGGGACAATGTGGAACGCCTGGAGAAGGCCTATGGCGGGCGATTCACCGTCGTCGAAGGCGACATATTGGACGTGGACACGTTGCGGAGCGCAATGGACGGCTGCGATCACATCGCCCATCTGGCCGCGCAGGTCTCGGTGATGCGGTCCATCGAGCTGCCGCACGAGACCCATGCGGTCAACACGACCGGGTTCTTCAACGTGCTTCAGGCCGCCGCGGACTTCGGTGCCGCCAGTCTGGTGTACGCGTCGAGCTGCGCGGTCTACGGCGACAACGATGCCTTGCCCCTGGCCGAGACCGCCGAGCCCCGGCCGCTGAGCCCATACGCGGCCAGCAAGTTGTCCAACGAGGCCTATGCCGGCGGTTTTGATGCGCTTGCGTCACACTTTGGTGTCGTCGGATTGCGATTTTTCAACATTTTCGGCGCCTGGCAGGATGCCGCCGGCGGCTATGCGGCGGTTATACCCAAATGGATCGATCTGTTGCTGGAGAATAAGCGGCCGATCATGTTCGGTGACGGCAGTGCGACACGGGACTTCTGCCATGTCGACAATGTCTGTGAAGCCATCCGTCTGTCGGCAGAGGCGGGGCCGGCGGCGAAGGGCCGGGTTTTCAACGTGGCCACCGGCGTTCCCACGCGCTTGGACGAATTGTATGGCGTCATAGTGCGTGTGCTCAACGAAGCTGGCCGTGTATCGCAGTTTGCTGAGCCCGAACGCAGGCCGTGGCGCACCGGCGAAATCCTCCACTCCCATGGCAGCCCGGACAACGCAGCTGCAGTTCTCGGCTTCCAGGCAAAAATTGACCTGGACGACGGCCTCCGACGCATGTTGAGGCAGCAATACGGCTTGCCCGTTCCCGACCGGCGCGAAAACGAGATGGCAGGTGCCGACGACTAAACATGTTCGCGTTGGCACCGCCATGATCGGTCCGATCCAGGCGGTGGTCACACCGTGAATCGACAACGCGGTATGAGCCTAATAATCTCAAAACCCCTGCCCCGGACATGGGCCGATCAACGGTCTTTGCAAGCTCCCGCACCAGCCAGCGACTTCAACCGACGCAACCCCATGCATTCCCAGCCAAAGAGAACGGACGGATGATCACGATACAAGGTAGAGAAGTCGGCTACGGATGCCCGACATTCATCATCGCGGAAGCCTGCGACAACCACATGGGCAGCCTCGACACCGCGATCGAGATGGCGCGCCAGGCAAAACTCGCCGGCGCGGACGCGGTGAAGTTCCAGCACCACCTTCCTGACGAGGAAATGCTTCCCGACATTCCGATGTCGGACAATTTCGACGAACCGCTATATGAATTCCTGAAGAAATACGCCCTGACGCTGGAACAGCACAAAGCCATAAAGGAATTCTGCGACCAGATCGGGATTATCTATATATGCACGCCCTTCAGCTGGGCGGCCGCCAGCGAGTTGGATACGCTCAACGTGCCGGTGTTCAAGATCGGCTCGGGCGAGATGACCGACATCCCATCCTTGGTTCGCATCTCCGGCCTTGGCAAGCCGATGATCGTTTCCACCGGAATGGCGACCATCGATGAAATCAAGCGGACCTACGACGCACTGATTTTCCGCGACACGCCATTGGCGATGCTGTCCTGCGTCAGCGAATATCCGCCGGTCTATGAAGACGTGAACCTGCGCGTAATAACCGAGATGGCTCGTCTGTTCCCCGAGGCCGTGATCGGGCACTCCGACCACACGCCCGATATCTACACCTGCTTCGCCGCAGTCACGCTCGGCGCCGCGATACTGGAAAAGCACGTGATACTCGACAAGCGAACCCCGGGCCCGGACCAGTCCGTTTCCATTGACTTTGGGGAGCTTGCAAGCCTCGTTGACGGTGTCAGAAAGATCGAGGCCGCGCTCGGGTCCGAGAAGAAGGTTCACGAGCGCGAACAGCAGATCCGAGACTGGGCTTTCCGGTCGATCGTGACGACCCAGGCAATAAAGAAGGGTGAGACCATCTCCCAGGACATGATCTGGTCGAAGCGCCCTGGGACGGGGATCCCGTCTTGGAAGATGGATGAGATAGTTGGTCAGACAGCGGCGCGCGATATTCCGCAAAATGCGCTGCTAAGCTGGGACGACTGCACCAAATGAAATTGAAGAGTTCCTAGAGAACATAAATGAAGCTCTTGTTCCTAAACGGTTCGCGTGGCGAATGGGGTTACATTCGCCCAATCATCGATCTTTGCAGGAAGGAAGGCATCGACTACGGCATTTGCGCCACGAATATGCTTCTGCTGCCCGCCTACGGGACGCTGGTGGATGAGATCAAGGCGGATGGGTACAATGTCTCAAGCGAGATTTTTATGTCGTTTGAAGGAAACAATCACTTCACCATGACGAAGTCGCTTGGTGTTTTTCTCTCATCGTTTGTCGATGTTCTCAACCAGGACAGGCCCGATTGGCTGATACTGGCCGGCGACCGGGGCGAACAACTGATGGGCGCCACTGCCGGCGCCTATTCCTACATACCCGTGGCACACATTCAGGCCGGCGAGCGCTCGGGCAATATCGATGGAACCGCGCGCCACGCAATCGGCAAATTCGCCCACCTCCACTTCGCTGCCAATCAGGATGCCGTCGAGCGCCTCGAGCGCCTGGGGGAGGAGAAGTTCCGCATACATAAAGTCGGCGCGCCTCAATTGGATGAACTTGTCGGCGGGGAAGTTTCCGATCTTGGGTACCTGACGAAGAAATACGGCGTCCGTGGCGCCGGTGAGTATCTCATGGTCGTCCAGCATCCGGTCACCGAAGAAATGGATCAGGCGGCAGAACAGGTGGAAGCTCTGACCACCGCGCTGAACTCCAGCTCAATGCAGAAGATCTGGGTCCTGCCCAACAACGACGCCGGCTCCCACACGATCAGGCAGGCGCTCTTGAAATTCCGAGATCAGAGCACGCTTGTTTTCGACAATCTGACTCGCCGGGACTATCTGGGCCTGCTTAAAAACGCGGCGGCGATTGTGGGAAACTCCAGTTCCGGCCTGCTAGAGGCCCCCACGTTCGCCATACCGGCGGTCAACATCGGACGACGTCAGATGGACCGTGTGGCGGGAGCCAACGTCATCAATGCGGAGTTCCGCGCCGACGACATAAAAGCGGCGCTGCAAGAAGCCTGTTCGTCGCAGTTCAGGGCCAGCGTTGCGAAGTGCGAGAACCCATACGGCGACGGTCATTCTTCACGCCGCATCCTCGACGTCCTGTCGCGCACTCCCGTCGACGATCGTCTGCTGGCCAAGCGAGTCACCTACTGAGATGAATGCGATGAATGACCTTTCGGCTTACACGATCCCGCAAAGCGCAAGGCTGATCGACGCGGTGGCGGCGATCAAGGAAAGCCAGAACCGATGTGTCGTAGTGACCTCCGACGAGAGGGTTGTCGGTGTCATATCGGAAGGCGATCTCATGCGCGCGCTGTTGGCGGACGTCGACATACACGCGCCGCTGGAAGACTGGATAAATCACGGGTTCAAGTTTCTCCGCAACGTCGACTATGAGGACGCCTTGGCGCTCATGCATGAGCACGGAATCACCATGGTTCCGGTGATTGATGAGAGTTTTCAGCTAACCGCGGTGATCACCTTGTCCGAGGTGCTTCAACGTGTGGAATTGAAGCCTACCTCATAGAACAATGATCATCATTGTACCGGCGCGGGGCGGATCCAAGCGGGTCCCGAACAAGAACATAAGGCCTCTTGGCGGCAAACCTCTGATCGTCCACACCATCGAACAGATACATCAGGCGGGATTTCTTGACGCCACATGGGTGTCGTCCGACAGCGAGGAAATTCTGCGGATCGCCGGCGCCGTGGGAGCGCGAACCATTCGTCGTCCCGACGAACTGGCGGCAGACACCGCCTCAACGGAGTCCGCGTTGCTGCACGCAATTGATGAGATACCGGTCGCGGATCAAGCGGACTGGATCATGACGCTTCCGGTCACTGCGCCGTTCCGCCGGCCGGCCACGATAAGGGACTTTGCCGATCGCAGGCACGAACTACCCGCGAGCGTTGATTGCCTGATGTCGGCAACGGTCAACTACACCGACTTTTGGACAATGGACGAACAGGGATTCGCCGAACGGCTGTTTCCCGATGCACCGCGCCGCCAGCAGGAGCGCACGCCGCTGTTTGAGGAGGATAGTATGATCTATCTCACCCGGAAGGAGGCTCTTCTCGCTACCGGCAGCATCTTGGGGAAGAAGGTCATGGCAAAGCAGGTGGATCGACGGGAGTCATTCGACATCAACGCTCCTTTGGATTTTGAGTTGGCCGAGGCCATTTTGGCCACGCAAGGCGTGAATGGCGATCGGAACTAGCGCACTGGTTCGCCGCTCCCAACGGCAATATGGTTAGCATGGCCTTGCTCGATCCCCGTGTCGCGGATTCCCTTAAGCGCGCGATAAACCGCGCCGGCCTCTCCAGCCTTGCGCGCACCCTGCTGGAACTGCGTCCGGCGGCGCGGGCGACGCGCCGCGCGGACAAGGCGCAGCTGCGGGCGCTGAGTGGGAAGCTTTCGGCGATCAGGGCGCAGATTGCAGCCGCGGACGCCCGCGCCAGTTCTGCCGCGCTGGTGACCGGGATGGGCACCGTGCCTTTCATCGTCCATCAGCTGCCCGTACTCGCCGGCATGACCTTGGCCGGCTTCTCGCCCGTCATCCTGCTGCCCTCGCGCGCGAACCGGTCGCAGCGGCGTATCTACGAGGCCTGCGGGGTCACACGCTTCGCCTACTGGGAGGACGAGGAGGACAACGGCGACGCCAGGGCGATTCTGGAAGCGCTTGGCAAATGCAAGACCCAGGACGATGTGCTTGACCTGACCTGGCAGGGCATCTCGGTCGGAAAATATGCCGTTTCCACGCTGATGCGCCGGTTGCGCCAGGGACATATCGACATCGCCGACCCGAATGTTCGCGGGCACATGGCCGTGGCGCTACGCCGCACGCTCGACCACGCCGCCGCCGCCAGGGCGATGATCGCCCGTTTCGATGCAAAGCTGGGTGTGTTTGTGGACCGTGGCTACACGCCCGAGGGCCCGATGTTCGACGCCTGCATATCTACCGGGGTACGGCCCATCACGATCAACACAGCCCATCGCGATAACACTTTGATGCTGAAGTGCTACGGGCCGGACAATGCCAGCGTTCACCCCAGTTCGCTGTCGCTCAAGTCATGGCGCCGACTGCGCAAGATGAAATGGACCGAGCATTGCTGGCAGCGCCTGCAGTCTGAATTGGACTTCTGCTACGGCTCCGGTCAGTGGTATGGTGAGGTCGGCACCCAGTTCAACACGAAATCGATCGCAAAGGCCGAACTGGTCGAACAACTCGGCATCGACCCCGGCAAGAAAACCGTGCTGCTGTTTCCCCACATTTTCTGGGACGCCACCTTCTTCTGGGGCGATGACGTCTTTCGCGACTACGCGGACTGGTTTCGCGAAAGCGTGCGCGCGGCATGGCGAAACGATCGCGTAAACTGGATCATCAAGGTACACCCGGCCAATCTCATCAAGAATCAACGCGACGGGATCAACACGCCGTTCTCCGAACTCGAAGTCCTGGCCGAGTTCGGTCAACTGCCGCCGCATATCCATGTGTTGTCCCCGACGACCGACATCTCCACCCGTTCGCTGTTTGAGATCGGCGATGTCTGCCTGACTGTGCGCGGCACCGTTGGCATAGAGGCCGCGATTGCCGGCCTTTCCGTGTTGACGGCGGGCACCGGCCGGTACGATCGCCTTGGCTTTACCGAGGACATCAAGACGCCCGGCGCCTGGCGGGAGCGGCTGGCCCATATCGAGGAAACCGAGCCGCCGACGGCTGAGCAGATCGAACTCGCGCGCCGTTACGCCCATGGAGTCTTTCTCAACCGCCCCCTGCCCGTAAGTTGCATAAGCTTTCGCTTTGAGCAGGTGGAAGGCGCGCCGATAGCGATCGAAGTGCGCGCGGAAGCCGAGCGCGCTGTGATGAACTGCAGCGACGTTAAAGCCATCTCGGACTGGCTGGCCACGGGCGAGGAAGACCTTTTTGTCCGCCAACCGGACGCGGCCACCCAACCCCGATGAGGCCGGCCCGCGAACTGAACGTCGTTCATCTGTGCCACTCGGACGCGGGCTCAGGCGCGGGGCGGGCAGCCTATCGCATCCATCGCTCGCTGCTCGATCTGGGCTGCACCTCGACCATGCTCGTGGCCGATAAGCGCACGGGCGACGAAACGGTTCACCGCAGCGCGAGGGGACCCGTCGCAGCTACTTTCGCCAGGGCGTGCGAGTTTGCCGAGGCCCGGCTGGTGCGCCGGGATGTGTCGCCTGGTGCGGGCCACTTCACTCCGGCGCGGTGGGGGCATTTCAACCCGGCTGCCAGCGAGCATGTGCGCTCGGCTGACATCGTTTGCCTGTATTGGATCACCGGCGCCTTCATCAGGCCGGAGCGCCTGGCGGGAATCAGAAAACCCATTGTGTGGCGTCTTTCCGACACCTGGCCATTCACCGGCGGTTGCCACTATCCCGGTTCATGCGAGCGCTACTGCGCCCAATGCGGCGACTGTCCACAACTCGCCAGACCGGGACCGCGAGATCTTTCCCGGCGGCTTTGGATGCGAAAGTCGAAAGCATGGGACGAACTCGATCTCACCATCGTCGCGCCGAGCGAGTGGATGGCGCGGGCCGCGCAGAAAAGCTCGCTGTTCGCGGGCCGGCGCGTGGCCGTCATCCCCACCGGTGTCGAGCTGGAGCGCTATCGCCCGATGGATCGGGCCCAGGCGCGTGCCCGCCACGGCATCCCCGCCGACAAGCAGGTGATCGTGTTCGGCTCGATAAGCCCCACCTCCGATCGGCGCAAAGGCTTCGAGCAGTTACGCGCCGCGCTGGAGATCCTGTCGCGAGGGCCGCTTGCCGGTCGGATCATGGTGGTGATGTTCGGCGGTTCGAACCAGGCAGACGCGGAACTACCGGTCCGGTCGATGTCACTGGGCCAGCTGGGCGACGACGCGGCCCTGGCGGCCGCCTATTCATCGGCCGATCTGGTCGTCGTCCCCTCGCTTGAGGACAACCTGCCCAACGTGGCCCTGGAGGCCATCGCCTGCGGCGCGCCGGTGGTCGGTTTCGATGTCGGCGGCATGCGCGACATCGTCCACCAAGATTGGAACGGCGCGCTTGCCGAACCCGCCGACGCACAGCAACTGGCGGAGCAAATCCGGCGCCTGTTGGACAATCCAAAGCGGTTGACGACAATGTCGCGTAACGCCCGCAAGCGCGCTGAGGAGCGCTTCTCGCTAACCGGTCAGGCGCGCGCCTATCTCGACCTGTACCAGGAGCTTGCGCAAAGCCGGGCCGGCGTCGCCGCATAGATCTTCAACCGGCGCATTCGCGACATGATGACGACGACGAGAACAGCACAGCATTGACCAGAAGCGGCGACAAGAAACGGAACGACAAGCGCGCCCGGCCGCTGCTGTCCATCATCACCGTGTGCCGCAACGTCGAGCAGACAATTGAGGACACGTTCGACAGCATACGCGGGCAGGAGTTTCGCGACTTCGAATACATAGTCGTCGACGGTGCTTCGAGCGACGGAACCCTCGACATCATCCGCGCCAACGAGGATCTCGTCACAAAGTGGATCAGCGAACCTGACAGCGGCCTGTACGACGCCATGAACAAGGGGATTGCGCTGTCTAAAGGGCGCTACATCCATATGCTCAACGCCGGCGATCTGTATTTCTCACCGCGCACGCTGGGCGATCTGATGCCGAGGCTCGACGAGGACGCGGTTAATTTCGGGCAGCTCGTCTACATCGACGAGAACGGGCAGGAGAGGCGGCTCGGCGCGCCGTTTTCGTGGGAGCGCGAACTGCGCCAGTCGACCGTTCCCCAGCCCACGCTGGTCGTCGCCAGGAAGCTGTATGACGAGGTGGGCCCTTTCGACCTGCGCTACAAGATCGCGTCCGATTACGATATGGTCCTGCGGCTCGCGCGGCGGTACCGCGTCAACTATGTCGACGTGCCGATGACGGTCATGCCGGCGGGCGGGTTGAGCTATCGCGACATGAGCACGACCTTTCGCGAGGCGGCGGCGGTCTCCAGGAGCCATGGCCGCTCCAAGCTGGGCGTGCAGGCCACCTATCTTGCCCGAATGGCCCGTTGGCGGGTCGCGCGCATGCTGCCCACGCAGTTGCTGCACCCGCTCAGAAAGCTGTTTTCGCACGGATGGCGATAGACGTCGCCCACGTGATGCGCACCTACGCGGTGCATGGCGGCGAACGGCAGCTGGCGCAGTTGTTTTCGGCTTTCGCCGGCGATTCCACCTTTCGCCACACGTTCCTGTTCGTCTATCGCGATGATGTATGCCGGCGGTATTTCGAACGGATCGACGGGCTGGCGCTGGAAACCCTTTGCCCGGTGCGCGCCAGGTCCTTTCCCTCGATGGCCATCGAACTGGCCATGCTCACGGTTCTGCTGCCTGTTTTGCAGGTCAGCCTGCTGATATCGCTGCGGCGCCGAAGCTGCCGGATCTGTGTCGCCCATGGCGTGCAGGGCGCCATGGTGTGCTGGCTGGCGGCCGTTATGCTCAGCGACGTCCGCTTTGTCTATGTTCATCGCGGCACCAAATCCAGGACGGGCCGACTTGCCGTGTTCCGCCTGCTCTATTGGCCGTTCGACGTTGTGGCGGGAGTCTCGCGGGCTTCGACCCGTTCGCTTCAGGGCCTCGTCGACGAAACCCGGCTGACGGTGCTGGAAAACGGCATCGATCTGGAAGCCGTCGATGGGATGCGCAGGCAGCGGGAGCGGCATTCCAAGGCCGACCCGCTGGTTGTCATCTCGGTCGGTCGGCTGATGCCGGCAAAGGGACAGCGGCTCCTGCTAGAGGCTTTCGCCCGGTTTGTTCAAGGCGGAGCACGCGCTCAGCTATGGCTTGTCGGCGACGGCCCCGACTTCGTCGCCCTGCGGCAATTGGCGGAGCGGTTGGGGGTGAACGACGACGTGCGTCTGCTCGGCCGCCGCTCGGACGCGGTCGAACTGCTCGGCCAGGCCGACATATTCGCATGCGCATCGGAATCCGAAGGTTTGAGCAATGCGGTGCTCGAAGCCATGGCGAGGGAGTTGCCGAGCGTCGTGGTCGACGCCCCGGGCGTCACCGAGTGCCACGAGGACGGCCGCACCGGGTTCGTGGTGAAGCGCGAAGGTAGTGCGTTTGCTTCGAAGTTGACCAAGCTTGCGCACGATCGCCGCCTGCGCGCGCGCATGGGCGCACATGCGCGCAAGCGGGTGGCCGATCACTATTCGATGGCCGCCAACCGCAGCCGCTACGAGGCGATGTATCGTCGGCTGTTGGGTGAACAGGCCGGCAGCGGCTGAAGGCGGGCCACATCGCATGTGCGGAATTCTCGGCGCCATTGATCGACGCACGGCTTCGGACCCGGCCGACTTTGCCGCTGCGCTCGACCTGCTAGCGCACCGTGGCCCCGATGCCGATGGCATCTATGACCGCGCGCCGGTGAAGCTCGGCCACCGCCGGCTGTCGATCATCGATCTGGACCCGCGCTCCAACCAACCCTTCCGGATGGGCCAGCTGACGATCACCTACAACGGCGAGATATACAATTACCGCGACGTGCGGCGCGACCTGGAGGCCGAAGGTGTCTCGTTTCAAACCCAGTCCGACACCGAGGTCATCGTGGCCGCGTTCCGCCAGGACGGCATCGATTGTCTTGAGCGGTTCGAGGGCATGTTCGCCTTCGCCATCTGGGACGGTGAGAAAAACACGCTCACCCTGGCGCGCGATCGCTTTGGCGAGAAGCCGCTCTACTACTATCAGGACGCTGACCGCTTCCTGTTTGCATCGGAAGTCCCACCCCTGGAGGCGCTGATCGGCCGGGGCCGGCTACAGACGGACGCCGAAGCGATCGGCCTTTATTTCCGCTTCTCCTATATTCCCGCCCCTCACGCGCCCTATCGCGGCATGCGCCAACTGGAGCCCGGAACGTGGCTTCGCCTGGACAGATCGCAATGGGCGACGCACACGGCCAGATATTACCGCCTCGCACCCCGCGCGCGTGACATCGCCCGCGCCGATGCGATCGACGAACTGCGCCAACGGTTGGACGATTCGGTGCGCGCGCGCATGGCCGCCTCAGACGTGCCGGTGGCAACGTTCCTAAGTGGCGGAGTGGATTCATCGATCGTCTCGGCGTTGGCGGCCGACGCATCGTCCCTGGACCTGCATGCCTACTCGATCGGCTTTCCGGACGATCCGGAGTTCGATGAATCATCCTATGCCCGTCTGGTCGCCGAGAGGTATCCGGCCATCAGGCACACGGTGGTCGATGCCACCGAGGATCGGCTTTCGGACTTCACGCAGAAGACCCTGAGCGCGGTCGGCGAGCCCTACGCCGACGCCTCGCTGGTGCCGACCGCCTACTTGTGCTCGCACGTAAGCGAGAAGGTGGTGCTGAGCGGTGACGGCGCCGACGAGCTGTTCGCCGGTTACGGGGTCTATGCCGCGATGCGCACAAGTGCGCGCATTCCGCGTTGGCTCAAGCACGTCGCGCGCGCCATACCCGGTCCGCGCAACCCCGTTGCGATCTCAAATCCGCGTCTGCGCGCGGCTGCCCTGTTCCGCAGCCATATGCGCGCCTCGCCGCGTGAGGAATATCTGTCGTGGCGCTGCTATGGGTCCGAGGACGAATTGCGGCAGTTGGGCGTCGATACCGGCCGCGATCCCGGCGATGCGCTCGATCCATGCGATCTCGATACGCTTGGCGACCTTCTGGCGCTGGACATCGCATTCAACCTGCCCAACGATATGCTCAAGAAGGTCGATCTGGCCAGCATGGCGCACAGTCTGGAAGTGCGGCTGCCCTATCTCGACCGGGGGTTGGCCGAGTTCGCGCTGAGTCTGCCGGAAGATTTTCTGATCAGCGGCGGCGAACGCAAACATGTGCTGCGGGAGGCTTTTCGCGACCGCCTGCCCGAGTCGATATTCACCCGACGCAAACACGGCTTCCTGCTGCCGATCCGGCGCTGGTTCAGATCGGGCCGAATGGGCGAGGAGTTGCGGTCTCTCGCACAAGCGGACACCAGCCTCGATCGCCACGGCGTGCTCGGGTTCCTCGACGAACATGCGAAGGGAGTTCGCGACTGTTCCGTTCTTCTGTGGTCGTGCTACGTCTACTACAAATGGCAGCAAAGATGCGCGCGATAGGAGGGAGGTTTTTGAAGGTAACAGGCCGGCGTGCGAAGGCGGTCTCCGAGTGCGACCAGCGGACGCTCATCACAGTTGATCCAAGACAATGAGCAGGTCGCGGACGAAAGTGCTGCTGTGGTATTGGGGAAGGCGCGGCGGCGGACCCCGATACACCTACGAGCTGGCCCGCGCACTGCTCGAAGATGGCGATCTGGAATTGCATCTGTCGCTGTCGCGGCAGTCGGAAATATTCGACGAGTTCGCCACCCTGCAGGCGCCCGGCTGGCACATAGACACGTACACGGGGCTGGGGCAGGCGGCCGCGGCGACGCTAAGGCTGCCGCTCGTGCGCCATGGTTTTTGGCGTTATGTGGCCGACCAGGAGATCGACCTCGTCGTCGGTACGATGAGCCACATATGGAATGTGCCGGTGCTGCTGGGGCGCCGGTCGCGACCGCCTTATCTGCTGGTCCTGCATGATGCTCTCCCGCACAAGGGCGATGACGTGCCGCTGCGCGGCTGGCTGCTCGGCAAGGAAACGACCTATGCCGATGGCGTGGTGACCCTGACGCAGCATGTGCGCGACGTGCTGTGCACCGAACACGGTTACCCTTCTAGCGCGTCATGGGTGGTTCCCCACGGCGTGTTTGCCTACGCCCGCGGCGCCATGCGTAGAGCGGCCAAAGGCCGGCCGCACAGGCTGCTGTTTTTCGGCCGGCTGCTGCCCTACAAGGGTCTCGACCTGCTGCTGGAGGCATTTGGCCTGTTGCGCGAACGCCGGCAGGACGTCGAACTGGTCATAGCCGGCCCCGGCGACGCTGCGCCCTATAAGGGTCAGATCGATCAGCTTGCCGGCGTACACCTGGACAATCGGTGGATCGAGGAGGGCGAGATCGGCGCCATCTTTCGCGGAGCCGACATCTGCGTGCTCCCCTATCGTGAAGCCAGCCAGTCCGGCGTGGTCGCCACTGCCTACGCGGCCGGGATACCCGTGGTTACGACGCCCGTCGGCGGCCTGGTCGAGCAGGTTCACCATGAGCGTACGGGCATCGTATGCGAAGCGGTCAGTGCCGAGGCGATCGCATCGGCGGTGGCGCGCCTGCTCGATTCTCCGCAACTGATGCAAAAATGCGCGCACGGCGCCGCCCGCGAGGCGGAAGAAAACCTGGCATGGCCGGCGATCGCCGGCCGTTTCAAAGGGGTGGTGGACGAGGTACTCAGGCGCGACCGGGAACAAGGTGGCAGGCCATGTGTGGCATAGCCGGAGCGCTCGTGCCGAAAGGCCGTCGCGTCAAGCCCGGCCTGCTCAAGGCGATGACGGATGTCATCGCCCACCGGGGCCCGGACGGTACCGGCGCCTGGATTTCCGAAGACGGCCGGGTCGGACTGGGCCATCGCCGGCTTTCCATCATCGATCTGTCTTCCGCCGGCGATCAGCCGATGCGCTCGGCATCGCGGCGATATGTGATCTCATACAATGGCGAGATCTATAACTTCCGCGAGTTGCGCAGCGAGCTGGAACGCAAGGGAGCCGAGTTTCGCGGGCACTCCGACACCGAGGTCATCTTGGCCGCATGTGACGCCTGGGGGCCGCAGGAGACGCTCCGCCGCCTCTCGGGCATGTTCGCGATCGCCCTGTGGGATTGCCAGGAAGAAGAAATCCTGCTCGCGCGCGATCGCATCGGGATCAAGCCGCTCTATTACTCGCTGGAAAATGGCGAACTCACCTTCGCTTCCGAACTGCGCCCGCTGGTGGTCTGGCGCGGCAACCTGCCTCCGGTCTCGCGCCAGGGGCTGACGGAGTTTCTGCGACTGGGCTATGTGCCCGGGCCGCTGAGCATATTCGATGGCGTTCACAAGCTGCAGCCGGGCACGTGGCTGCGCTACAAGGGCGGGCAGGCCACCCACGGCGCGTTCTGGCGTTATCGCGACGTGGTCCGCGACGGCATGAACGACGCCTTCGACGACGAAAGCGAAGCCCTCGACGCGCTCGATGAGACCTTGCGGGCATCGGTGTCGCGGCACATGATCTCCGACGTGCCGCTTGGCGCCTTTCTGTCCGGCGGCATCGACTCCAGCACCGTAGTTGCCCTGATGCAGGCGCAGTCCGACCGTCCGGTCAAGACGTTCTCCATCGGCTTCAACGAGGCTGCCTATAACGAAGCC
Source organism: Rhizobiaceae bacterium (assembly GCA_028281105.1). Taxonomy (GTDB): domain Bacteria; phylum Pseudomonadota; class Alphaproteobacteria; order Rhizobiales; family Rhizobiaceae; genus JANQKQ01. The sequence goes on along the minus strand of JANQKQ010000025.1, from coordinate 31,785 downwards.
GAACACGCCGCCGCGGTGGCCCGCCATCTGGGGACCGATCACACCGAACTTTACGTTTCCGATCAGGACGCGCGCGAAGTCATTCCCGATCTGCCGCGAATCTACGACGAGCCGTTTGCGGACGTATCGCAGATTCCCACATTTCTGGTGTCCCGCCTGGCGCGCGAGCATGTCACCGTCTCGCTTTCGGGCGACGGTGGGGACGAGTTGTTCGCCGGCTACAACCGCTACTACTTCGTCACCGCGTTCTGGACGCGGTTGAAGATGCTGCCGGCGGTGGCGAGGCGGGCGCTGGCCGGCGCGCTTGTGCAACCGAGCCCGTCGACCTGGGATCGGTTTTTCAAGCTCGCCGGACGCGCCATGCCGGCCTCGCTGGTGCCGGCCCTGCCGGGGCAGAAGATGCACAAGATCGCCGCCACGCTGCCGGCGAAATCCCTGCTCGATCTGCATGTGCGACTGGTGTCGCAATGGGTGGTGCCGCAGCTGGCGTTGCGCGAGCGGTGGCGCAGCGACGACATCTTATGGCATGGCCGGCTGTGTGAGGATGAGGGCCTGTCGCCGGCCATGCGGCAATCGGTCTGGGATGCGGAAACCTACCTGGTCGACGACATCCTCACCAAGGTCGACCGCGCGACGATGAGCGTCAGCCTGGAAGGGCGCGTGCCGCTGCTCGACCCGCAGGTGATGGAAATCGCGTGGCGTGTCCCGGCTCATATGAAATTGCGGGACGGCGGCGGAAAGTGGCTGCTCAAGCAGCTGCTGCACCGCTACGTTCCGGCCGAAATCGTCGAGCGGCCAAAGATGGGATTTGGGGTCCCGATCGGAGACTGGCTTGCCAGCTCACTTCGTGATTGGGGTGAAAGCCTGCTCGATCCGGGGATGCTGGATCAGCAGGGCTATCTCAACACCGCCGCGATCAGGCAGACATGGGACCAGCACGTGACCGGCAGGCAGGACAGCGGCGGCCCGCTTTGGACGGTATTGATGTTCCAACACTGGCTGGATCAGGCGAGAAAATGGGTCTAGCCGCGCGACTGCCCTGGTGGGCGAAACTGAGCGCCAAGCTGATCCTGGCGCGTTTGCCGTTGAGTTATGATTTCTGGCGCGCCTTCGGCCTGTTTCGCCATGGCGAGATGAACGTTCCCGAACACGCGATTGGAACCTATCGCCGCTACCATGAGAAGGCGTGCGAGTACTCCACGCTGGCTCCCGGCTTCCAGTCTCTCGAATTGGGACCGGGCGATTCGGTGTTGTCCGGTCTGGTCGCCCGCGCCTTCGGCGCCCAGCGCGCCTGGCTGGTCGATGCCGGCGCGTTTGCCGATACCGATGTCGCCGCGTGCCGTCGCGTGTTGGATCTTATGCGCGCCGAAGGCCGCGACGTGCCGGAACTGGCGCACGCCGAAAGCCTGTCCCAGGTCCTGGACCAGGCCAATGTGAACTACCTGACCGGTGGCACTGCTTCGCTGAGCGAAATACCCGACAACAGCATCGACTTCTTCTTTTCCCAGGTGGTGATGGAACACGTGCCCCGCGAGGAGATGGCCGACTTGCTGAAGCAGCTTCGGCGCATCGCGCGCAAAGAAGCGGTGGGCGTGCACAGCATCGACTTTCGCGATCACCTGGGCGGCGCCCTCAACAACCTCCGCTTTTCCGGTGCCGTTTGGGAAAGCCGCCTGTTCAAGAACAGCGGCTTCTACACCAACCGCATCCGACCCGGCGAGATGATCGCCATGTTCGAGGATGCCGGCTTCCGCGTCGAATTGATCGGCGAGACCCGCTGGCCGCAAATCCCCACCGCGCGAAACAGGCTGTCGCGGGCGTTCGCCACGCTTCCCGATGACGAGCTTCTGGTCGCCGAGATAGAGATCGTCGTGCGCCCGGCCTGATTGCCGCTCGCACCCGGTCGGGCGTCAGGCCTGTTTGGGCGTGTGCCGGGACCGCGGCGCGGTATCGGTCTGATCGGCCGACGCGGCCGACTTCATCCAGGGCAGTGGCGGCTTGTCGGGCCATAAGACCGGCCGGTCGATCCCGTTCTGCGACTGGATCGCGCTCACCGCCACGAACATCAGGCCGCACATGAAAAAGGTCTGCGGTAGATCGTGGCGAAACACCAGGTTGGTCATCGCCGCGCCGGCATAGCCGGCGGACAACATCGCGGCGAAGTAGAGCCTGTTGTAGTAGGCCCGGTCCCGCCGCGATCTCACCGCCAACCACAGCGGCAGCAGCAGCATCCCGGCAAACAATGCCGTCAACGGCAGACCACCGCCGACCGCGTGGTTAAGATAGTCGTTGTGCACGTGCGTGTAGGTGTAGTCCGTCTGGTAGCCCAGCACCTGCGTCGACAACCGGTTGCCGGCCGTGACGGTGTTCTGCATGCCGTAGCCGACCACCGGACTTTCCAAAAAAGCGTGCCAACTGGTTCTAAGCAGGTCCAGTCGGTGATTGACCGACATGTCGGCGATCTCGCCGGTCCGCAGGTTCTGCAGCGGATTGACGATGCGCTGTTCCAGCTCCCTGCTGCCGCTCGGAGCCAGCTGCAAGATTGCCACCTCGCCGACCAGCACCAGTACCGCAAATGTCACCTGACGCACTTTAAGAGCCCGTAGTCCGACCAGATAGGCGATCACCAGCGCGAACATCACCGGCAGCACGAGCCAGATTCCGCGCGAAAACGACATCAGAACCGCGGCGGTTCCCATGAAAAACGCGAACCAGGCGAATATCCGCTCGCGTTTGCCGTCGGAGGGCAATTTCAGGACCGATACGGACCCCGCCACCAAGCACAGGGTTGCATACAGAAGCGCGTTGACGCTCACCCCCTGCACCCGCTCGACACTGTTCAGCAGTTGCCAAATCCCGATGGCGAATGCGATCAGCACGCCGATCCTGCATCCCCAGACAAACAGCCCGATATAGTCGACTTTCGGCGACAATATCGCCAGCCAGCCGACGAACAGTATGGCGAAGGGAAAATGCAGATAAGAGCTGATGAACTCCAGCCCGCGCAAGGCGTCTTCACCCGTCAGGCTGACCGCCGAGACGTAGACGAAAAACGCCAGCACCAGCCATAGAGCCGGCTGGACCCTGAGGGCTTGGCGGCCCATGCGCATCGACGCGACGGGTCCCGTCTCGACCAGCAGAACCGCAGCGCCCGCGAAAAAAAGCGCGGTCGACACGCTCCCGGCCGCCAAAGGCAAGACGCCGACAAGCAGCGCAAACATGCTGTTGCGACAGTTGATGTCGGAGAAAATCGATAGCATGGGAGCGGATACTAGTTCAGTTGACCCGATCGCGGTTCTCAGCGTGCGTCCATCGCGCCACGCAAACCACCAATGTCAGCCAGCGCCGTCTACCATATCGACCCACCGCGATCCAACTGTTTGTGGATGGGCCCGATGACCTGCCTGCCGGTCCGGATTTCAGCGTGGACAGAGTGAGGAAGTGGCCACTTGACCGTCCGATCGATTATTTCGTTGAAATTGATCGGTTTGCCCCATACCACGCTTCAAATCCCGGATATCGAACCAACCTCGAGACTTAACTAGATGGGTATCATCCCGGTCATCATCAGCGGCGGCGTCGGCTCGCGCCTGTGGCCGCTTTCGCGAAAGAAATACCCCAAGCCATTTCTGCCGCTGGGCGAAAGCGGCACGCTGATCGGCGCAACCTATGCACGGGCGGCAGGTCTTGACGGTGTGAAGACCATCATCACCGTCACCAATCGCGACCTGTTGCATCTGACCGACGATGCCTACGCGGCCGTCGCGGCGAGCGGGGTCTCGAACGCGTTCATTCTTGAACCGTTCGGCCGCGATACCGCGGCCGCGATTGCCCTGGCCACCCTGCATGCCGGTCAGGCACACGGACCCGACGCCGTTCTGCTGATCCTGCCCGCCGACCATATGATCACCGACACAGCGGCGTTCGCGCACGGCGTGGAGCGCGCCGAGGAACTGGCCGACCAGGGTCGGATCGTCACGTTCGGCATCCCGCCCGACCGCCCCGAAACCGGCTTTGGCTACATCGAGACCGACGGTGGCGACGTCTTGGGCTTTGTCGAGAAGCCCGACGCCGATACGGCCGCCGACTATGTGGCCAGCGGCCGGTTTCTATGGAACTCGGGAATGTTCTGCTTTTCCGCCGGCACCATGCTGAACGCACTCGAAGCCCATTGTGCGGATATTCTGTCGGCGACCAGGGCGGCGCTGGAGGCCGCCCAGGTTTCCACCAGCGGCGACCGGCTCGACATCGGCGTGGACGCCGAAACCTTCGCGACGGTGCGGGCGCATTCGATTGACTACGCGGTGATGGAGAAAGCGGAGAACCTGGCCTGTGTGCCCGTCTCCTGCGGCTGGTCCGATATCGGCTCATGGGGCGCGATGGCGGAACTGGCGCCCGGCGACGGCAAAGACAATCATGCTGGCGGCCAGGCGATTTTGCAGGGCTCGCGCAACTGCTACGTCGACGCCCGCGACAATCTGGTGGGCCTGGTCGGCGTCGACGATCTGGTGGTGGTCGCTACGCCCGATGCGACGCTGGTCGCGCGCAAGGACCATGCCCATGCCGTCAAGGACCTGTTCGCGCAACTCGAGGAGCAGGACCGCCCGGAGGCGGTCGAGCATCGAACCGTCCGGCGGCCGTGGGGCAGCTACACGGTGTTGGAGGAGGGCGCCGGCTACAAGGTCAAGCGCATCGAGGTGAAGCCAGGCGGTCGGTTGAGCCTGCAGTCACACAAGCATCGCTCCGAGCACTGGACCGTTGTGCGCGGCGTCGCCATCGTGGTCAACGGCGACGAGACGCTGACCTTGGCGGCCAACCAGTCCACCTACATACCGTGCGGCGCCAAGCATCGCCTGGAGAACCGTGGCGAGGAGACGATGGCGCTGATCGAGGTTCAATGCGGCGATTATCTGGGCGAGGACGATATCGTGCGCTACGACGACATCTACGGACGGTCATAGCCCGCTCGCCGGCGCAGCTTCCTTGGGCGAATTCCCAAACTCAAAACGATGAGACATCGACCCAGCCGCCCGTCTCATGCGAGGTATGGGCGGCGGCGATCACCCGATGGACCTCCATGCCGTCGCGGAAGGTTGGCCAGCCCGCAGTTGCGGTGTGGATCGCGGTCAGGAAATCCTTCGCCTCGATGATGATCTGATCCTGGTATCCGGTGCCATGACCCGGCCCCTGGCAGAACGCCTCATAGTCGGGATGGGCCGGACCGGTCAGGATCTTGGTGAAGCCGCGCGTCGCTTCCGGACCTTCCATGCGGTACAACCAGATCGCGTTCTGGTCTTCCTGGTCGAAGCGGATGGCGCCCTTGGCGCCGGATATCTCGTAGGCGTAACCCATCTTGCGGCCGGCCGCGACGCGGCTGAAATACAGATGCCCCATGACGCCGCTTTCGAACCGGCACATCATCTGCGCGTGGTCGTCATTGGTGACTTCGACCGGCCCGGCAGCCGATGGTCTTGTGCCATGCACGGTCTCGACGCGCGCGGTCACACTCGTGATCGGGCCGGCCAGCGCCAGGGCGCCGTTGATCATATGCGGCGCCAGATCGCCCATCGTGCCGTTCGCCCTGCCGTGCGATCGCCAGGTGGCGGGCGCGCCGGGATCGGCGAAGAAGTCCTCCGTATGCTCGCCGCGAAACCAGGTCAGTTCGCCGATCGCGCCTTCTGCGATCAACTGCCTGGCGAACTGGCTGGCCGGCGTGCGGATATAGTTGAATCCCACCATGTTGATCTGACCGGAGGCTTCGGCGGCCGCCACCATCGCGCGGCTGTCTTCCAGCGATGCGCCAAGCGGTTTTTCGCAAAGCACCGGCTTGCCCAGTTCGAACGCCATCTCGGCGATGGCGCGATGGGTGTGCTGCGGCGAGGCGATGACGACGGCCTCGACCTTTGGGTCGGACACAAGCACGCGCCAGTCCGCCGTGGCGCGGGCAAAGCCGAGCGCGGCGCGATGACGCTGCGCTGAGTCGTCGGTGGTGGCGCAAACCATTTCCAGCCGCGGCCGAAGCGCGGTTTCGAAGACCGCGCCGACCGACGACATGGCGATCGCATGGGCCTTGCCCATGTAACCACCCCCGACAATTCCGATGCCGATCTGCGCCATTGTGCTCTCCCAACGGACAGTTGCGCGAGGCTGCAGTTTGCAACCGGTTGCAAAACGTTAGCCGCCCGCCCTGCCCGCCGTCAATCGATTGGTATCGCGGAGGAACTTCAGCGCGGCCTGCCTGTCGCAAACCCTCGGCGATAAATTCTCTTGCAAATGTGATTTAGTGTGTTATATGACTAATACACTAAAACGGTGACCGATGACATCCTGGACTGATACCCAGCCGATCTTCCTGCAGATCCGCCAACAGCTCATCGAGCTGATCCTGAAAGGCACGATACCCGAGGGCGAGGCGTTGCCGTCGATCCGGCAGATCGCCACGGACCTTTCGGTCAATCCGCTGACGGTCACCAAGGCCTACCAGTCGTTGGTCGACCTGGGCGTCGTCACGAAGAAACGGGGAATGGGCATGTATGTGGCCGAACAGGCTCGCACCAAGCTGCTGGCTCACGAGCGGGATAAGTTTTTGAAGGACGAATGGCCCCGCATCCGCGCCCGCATCGACGCGCTTGAACTCGATGTCAAAGATCTGTTCGCCAAAGGGAGCGACAAATGAGCGATGCGATCGCGATCGCCCGCGGCCTGACCAAGAGTTTCGGCTCCAAGACGGTGCTTCACGGCATCGACTTCGCCATTCCCGCCGGCCGCATCTACGGCCTGCTGGGGCAGAACGGCGCGGGCAAGACGACGACGCTCAACGCTCTACTGGGCCTGACCAACTGCGGAGGGCAGGTCGAGGTTCTGGGCCTGGACCCGTTCGCGAACCGGGCGAGACTCATGAACCAGGTGGCGTTCGTATCCGACGTCGCCAGCCTGCCGCGATTCTTGAAGGTCGGCCAGTTGCTCGACCTGGTCAGCGATATCCATCCCCGCTTCGATCAAAGCAAAGCGGAAACGTTCTTTGAAGGCACCGAATTGCGGCCGGGCCTGAAGATCAAGAACCTGTCAAAGGGCATGCTCGCCCAACTCCACCTGGCCGTGGTGATGGCGATCGACGCAAAGCTGCTGGTGCTCGACGAGCCCACCCTCGGTCTCGACATCACCTACCGCAAGCGCTTCTACCGGCGGCTGCTGGAGGACTATATGGGCGAAGAGCGCACCGTGCTCATCACCACCCACCAGATCGATGAGATCGAGTTCATGCTCACCGACATCATGTTCATCCACGACGGCCGCATCGTACTCGACGCTCCGCTTGAAGAGATCGGGCGCATCTACACCCAGCTGACGGTGGGTAAGGAGAATGTGGCGGCCGCCGACAGACTGAAGCCGATCCATTCCGAGACCCGGTTCGACAACACCGTGATGGTGTTCAAGGACGTGCCTACGGACAAGCTCGAACCGTTGGGCGTGGTATCCACGCCGAGTCTTTCCGATCTGTTCGTCACCTTGACGCAGGATCCGGCAGAGGGAGAGGCTTGATGCGCGCGATAGCGGCCCTCATCAAACGAGAATTTCTCGAACATCGGGGGGCGTTCGTCTACGCCCCGATCGTGTTGCTGGTCATCGTCGCCGTCGCGGTGCTGTTCGCGTTGATGATCGACGACGGCACGCTCGAGCCGCCGCCCTGGCCTTTGCCCAACGGGGTAGAGATCTACCGGGTGGGCATCGCCGGCGCGTTCCTGGCCTGGTCGGTCTATCTGTTGATCGGGCTGTTCTTCTACTACGCCGATGCCTTCTCGGCCGACCGGCGCAACAATGCGCTGCTGTTCTGGAAATCGATGCCACAGAGCGACTTGAAGGTCCTGACCAGCAAGGCGCTTTCCGGCATCACCATTTTCCTGGCCGCGATCTTTTGTTTCGCGTTGCTGACGGCGATCCTGGCCTACCCGGTTCTGTTGATGGTCTCCGCACGCCATCCCTTCATTCCGGCGCCCGGTCCCATCGAGGCGTTCGACAGCTTGATGCAGATGGGCCTCGTCGGGGCGGTCTATCTGACGCTGTTGTCGTTGTGGTACGCGCCGGGGCTCGCATGGGTTGCCGGGCTTTCCACCCTGTTCCGCCGATGGAGCATTCCGCTCGCTTTCCTCATCCCCGGAACGGTGGTTCTGCTTGAATATCTCAACAGCCTTCGCGGCGTCGAGCGTGGCCAGCCGATCGCGGAATTTCTGGCCATGCGCTTTGATGGCTTTCCGGTCGAGGATACCGCGACCGCGATTCTGCTGGGCCAGATCGACGGTGGGCCGCTTTCCATCATCGGACTGATGCTGGCTGAGATCGATTGGCTGCACATGGCGCTGGGTTTGGTCTTCACCGCGGCGGTCGTCTATCTCGCCAGCGAATACCGCCGCAGGCGCATCGAGGCGTAAACGGCTCCATCAAAAGGCCCAGGGGAGTTGGGGACAATCATGAAAAAACCTTCGCCACGATTCTGGGACCGGGCCGCAGACCGTTATTCCAGGCAGCCGGTTGCGGACCAGGCCACCTATGAAAAGAAGCTCGAAGCGACCCGCAAGTACTTCAAGCCCGACATGAGGGTGCTGGAACTGGGATGCGGCACCGGATCGACGGCGATCGCGCACGCGCCTTACGTGAAGCACATCCACGCGGTCGACTTCTCATCGAACATGATCGAGATCGCCAGGCGGAAGGCCGCTGCCGCGGGCATTGCCAATGTTACCTTCGAGGTCTCGAGCATCGAGCAGCTCGATGCGCCCGATCAAGCCTATGACGCGGTTCTGGCGCTCAATGTACTGCACCTGGTCGACGACCTGGACGCGGCTCTCGCTAAGATCCGCAAGATGCTCAAGCCGGGCGGTTTCATGGCCGACAGCACAGTATGCATCGGCGAGAAGATGCCTTGGTTCAAGTTGATTGTACCCCTGGGCAGGGCGGTCAGACTGATGCCGCTGGTCAGAGTCTTCAACGTGAAGCAATTCGAGGATCAGCTTGGCAGGGCCGGCTTCGTCATCGATTACCGCTACCAGCCGGACAACCGCATGAGCGTATTTCACATCTCGCGCAAGCCCGGCCGGAAACGTCCGCCAAGGCCAAAGTCGGCGGATAGTACGCAGCCTGAGCCGGCGGCGACGAAAGCCTGAAGAACCAGGGCAGACGGGTCAGTGGGAGCGCAGCCCGCGCGCCTGCATCGGGGTCATGCCGGTCCAGGCATGAAACGCGCGATAGAAGGAATTGGGATCGCGATAGGCGAGCAGGTAGGAGATTTCCTCCACCGAGAGCTCGTCGCCGGACAGATAGTGCAGCGACAGTTCGGAGCGGGTCGCGTCGAGCACGCCCTGGAACGACTTGCCTTCTTCCCTGAGTCGGCGCTGCAGGCTGCGCTTGGAAAGGCGCAGCCGTTCGCACACCGCCTCCGCCGACGCCTGTCCACTGGGCAACATCTCCAGCAGCGCGCCTCGCACCCGCTCGCTCATCGCAGCCGTCTGGTCGCGCTCGCGCAGTTGCCGTTGCAGGCTTTCTTCGAAATAGGCCCAAAGCTCATCGTTCTCGGAAATCAGCGGACGATGGGCATCTTCCAGCGACAGAACCAGCGCGCTGCGGCGCGAGGTGAGTGCGCTGACGCCGAAATGTTCGTCGAGGACTGCGGCGCAGTCATGTTGTCCGGCAAGCTCCACGGCCAGCGGCACGATCGGCTCACAGGTGAAGATCCGGGCCAGCTCCAGGAGGTAGACGGCTTCGAAGGCGGCCATGCTGTCGGGCATGGGGACGGCCGGGTCGGTCGAGCCGAACGAGACCGTGAGCGAATCGGCGGCGCGCTCCACCGACAGCTTTATCGGCCCGACCAGCGGCTTGAACAGCGCCAGCCGGGAAAGACCGACATCGATATTGGGGCTGCACGAAAACGCGAATACCGCTGAGATGAACGGCCCGCGCGCCGAGGCCTTGCCGAGAAACAGCGGCATGTCGGGGCGTTTGGCCTCGGCGATCGCCGCCCGCCATAGATCGAAGAACTGCTGTGCGTCGACGCCGCCGCGCTCATGGGCGAGATAGTCGGCCGGCAGCCCGGCCCGGCGCATCACCCGCTCGGGAGAGATCTTCAAAATTGCGCACAGCTTGCGCATGGATTGGGCGATCGGGTAGCGCGGCTTGGCGCTCATGGGAAACCATCCTTCGCGTCGCGAGTGTGCCCTTGTTAAATGGCACAACCGGGCCCAAGGTCCAGGCGGTTAGCGCCAAAAGGAAGCCTCGTGGCGCAGGATGTTATAGTTTTGTCGCGATTTGCAAGTGGCAATTTTCCGGCGCGCCCGCATATTAGATCGGGGCTTGCGGACATTCTTTCTGAGGACCCCGGGAGATCTTCATGCAAATCATGGTCAATGGAACGACCCACGAAGTGGATGTCGAAGAGGACATGCCGCTATTGTGGGTGCTGCGCGACGAGTTGGGCATCACCGGCCCGAAATATGGTTGCGGCATCGCCCAGTGTGGTGCGTGCACGGTGCACGTGGACGGGGTTGCCGTGCGCTCCTGCCAACTGGCGGCGGGTGACGTTGACGGCGAGGTGACCACGATCGAGGGACTGGGCACTCCCGATGCCCTGCACGCGGTCCAGGAAGCCTGGATCGAGCATCAGGTCGCCCAGTGCGGCTATTGTCAGTCCGGCCAGATCATGGCCGCCGCCTCGTTTTTGGAAACCAATCCCGAACCCACCGACGATGACATCGATCGGGCCATGTCGGCCAATCTGTGCCGCTGCGGCACCTATCCGCGTATCCGCGAAGCGGTCAGAAGCGCGGCCACCAAACTGATGGAGGCTTGAGCGATGGGTCGCATTAGAACAATTGCACGGCGCACCTTCCTGATCGGGTCGGCGACGATCGTCGGCGGCGTCGCCTTCGGCTACTACATGTATCAGCGGCCGTCCGCCAATCCGCTGCTCACCGATCTGGGTGAAGGCGAGGCGGCGATCACGCCCTACGTGAAGATCGACGCGGACGGGATCACCCTGATCACGCCACGCGCCGACAAGGGCCAGGGCGCCTATTCGATCCAGGCGGCGCTGATCGCCGAGGAACTGGATGTGGAACTTGACCAGGTCAACGTCGACCCCGGTCCGCCCAGCCCGGCCTACTACAACACTGCGCTGTCGGAAGAGGGCGCACCGTTCATGTCGACCGACGAAGGTTTCATGGCCGAATCCATACGGGCGGTGATGGACGTGCCGATGAAGTTCCTGGGCATGCAGGTGACCGGCGGGTCGACCACGGTGCCGGACGGCTACGAGAAATTGCGCATCGCCGGCGCGGTGGCGCGCGAGACGCTCAAATCGGCGGCGGCGAGCAAACTTGGCATCGATCCCGACCAGCTGAAGACCGCCAACGCCACAGTGATCGCGCCCGACGGCACCGAGCTCTCCTATGTGGAACTGGCGCCGCTCGCCGCCGCCATCGATCCCGTCACCAATATCAGCCTGCGCGATCCCAAGCAGTGGCGGATGCTGTGCCGGCCGATGCAGCGCATCGACATCGTGCCGAAATCCACCGGCGCCCTGAAATATGGCATCGACTACGAGGTCGACGGCATGGTGCACGCCACCGTCAAGCTCAACCCGCGCCAGGGCGGCGCGATCAACGGCTTCGACGCCAGCGCCGCCGAGAAGATGCGCGGGGTGAAAGCAATTGTGCCGATCACCGGCGGTGTCGGCGTGGTCGCCGACAACACCTGGCGCGCCATTCAGGCCGCCAACGCCATCGAGTTCGACTGGGGCGAGGCCCCTTACCCGGCGGAGATGGACGGCCACTGGCAAACGCTTTCCGAATCGTTCATCGAGGATCGGCTGGAAAGCCGCCAACGCGATGACGGCGACGTGGAGACCGCGCTGCAAGGCGCAGACGTGATCGAAGCCGAATATCGTGTGCCCTATCTGGCGCACGCGCCGCTCGAGCCGATCAGCGCCATCGTCAAGGTGACCGACACCCGCGTCGACATCTGGACGGGAACGCAGATCCCGCGCTTCACGCAGAATAGCGTGGCCGCCATGACCGGGCTCGACGCCGAAGCCGTGCATATCCACGTCCTGATGATGGGCGGCAGCTTCGGCCACCGGCTCGAAGACGAGGTGGTCAAGCAGACCGTCGAAATCGCCATGGCGATGAAGGGCACGCCGGTCAAGGTGACCTATTCACGCGAGGAGGATTTCGCCCACGACTTCCCCCGCCAGATCGCCATGGCCCGCGGCCGCGGCGCGGCCAGGGACGGCCAGGTCGATTCTTACGATCTGTCGATCGCCATGCCCTCGGTGATCGCGTCGCAGATGGGCCGGCAGAATTTCTCCGTGCCCGGTCCGGACTCGCAGATCGTCGCCGGCGCCTGGGACCAGCCGTTCGCCATTCCCAACTACCGCACGACCGGCTACCGCGCGCCGGAGCTGGCGCCGATCAGTTCCTGGCGGTCGGTGGGCGCCTCGTCAAACGGCTTCTTTCACGATTGCTTCCTGGACGAGCTTGTCCACGCGGCCGGGGCCGATCCGCTCGAAGAACGCATTCGGTTGTGCTGGCACGAACCGTCGCGCAAGGTGCTCGAAGCGGTCGGCGAGATGTCCGGCTGGGGCAGCGATCTGGGCCCGAACCGAGGCCGCGGCGTCGCCTTCTGCATGTCCTTCGGGGTCAGTTGCGCCGAGGTGATCGAGGTCACCAACACCGATGCCGGCATCAAGATCGACAAGGTCTACGTGGCCGCCGAAGTCGGCAAGGTGATGGATCCGGTTAATTTCGACAACCTGGTCAAGGGCGGTGTAGTGTTCGGCTTGGGTCACGCGATGAACTGTCAGATCACCTATTCGGACGGCATGGCCGAGCAGACCAACTATCACGACTATGAGGGCATGCGGCTTTACCAGTGCCCGCAGATCGAGGTGCGCGGCCTGGAGAACGGTTCCAAGATCAGGGGCATCGGCGAGCCGCCGGTGCCGCCGGCAGCACCTGCGCTCGCCAACGCGATCTTCGCCGCAACAGGCCAGCGCATCCGCGAACTGCCGCTCAACAAGCACATCGATTTCGTGTGAGGCTTCGACAATGAAAGCAAAAACGCTCGCGGTCGCCGCCTTGATCGCGGCCACCGCCACCACCTGGGCGGCCGGCGAGACGGCGACAACGACCGCCGAGACCGAGGCCCCCTCGGTGAGCGTGGCCGACGGCCTGGAGGCCTGGTCGCGCATCTATGAGGTTGCTTCGCACCCGCGCTGCTCGAACTGCCATGTGGGCGAAAGCGGCATTCCGATGTGGTCCGGGCCCAGCTACGGCAAGACCCGCCCGCACGGCATGAACATCGCCGCCGGCGAGAGCCGCATCGGCGCCGAATTCGTCACCTGCGCCACCTGCCACACCCGCTCGACCCAAGGCAACACAGTGGCGCACGCCGCGCCGCGCGTAGACATGGACTGGCAGCTTGCCCCGGCTCAAGCCGACTGGTTCGGCAGAACCTCGCAGGAAATCTGCAGCCAGCTGCGCGATCCCGAACGCAATGGCGGGCGCACGGCCCAGGACATCGCCGAGCATCTCGATCACGACCTCATCCTGCACTGGGCCTGGGACCCTGGTGGCGGCCGCGAACCCGCGCCCTATTCGTTGCAGGAGCACATCGCAGATGTGATGGCCTGGGGCATGGCGGGCATGCCCTGTCCCAACGGCTGACGGTCCGGCGTCGCCACAATCTATCCGTCTTGCACGGCCCGCAGGTTTCCCTCCGGCTCGGTTCTCGCTATATGGCGGCGTTGCAAACCAACCGGAGGACCCACGATGCACACCGGATCCTGTCTGTGCGGCGCGGTCAGCTTCGAGGTGGACGGCGATCTGCCGCCGCCCGACGCCTGCCACTGCACCATATGCCGCAAACATACCGGCCACTATCTGGCGTCCACCGACGTCAAGAAAGATGCGATCACCATACGTGGCGGCGAAAACGTCTCCTGGTTCCAGTCATCGAAGAAGGTGAGGCGGGGTTTCTGCGCCACCTGCGGATCAACCTTGTTCTTCGATCCTCCCCACCTGGATTGGATCGGCGTCTCGATGGGCGCGTTCGACAAGCCCACCAACACGCGGCTGGGCATCCACATCTTCGTCGCCGACAAGGGCGACTATTACGATATCGCCGACGGTCTGCCGCAGAACCAGCAATAGCGGCCTAGGCGAGCTGCTAGGCTGGGGGCCGCGGCGGAAGACACCACGCCCGGCGGCGTCGACAACCGGCTGCGGTTTTGCGACGCTGGGCGTGTGAGCTTCTCGCTGGATATGGATATTCTCGGGCAGATCGTGCGCGGGCGCGATCCCTCGTTCGGCGAGGTGGAGCCCCGGCAGATCGACGAACATCTGCGTCGCTTGGATGATTTGGCGCGCGCCGAAGACAAAGAAGCCTTCCTTCTAGCGGCGATGCGCCTGTTCGCCCTGGCGGGAAACGGCCACACGCGCATCATTCCCAACCCCGCGATTAACGCCGCACCGCTGCGCTTCGTCTGCCTCGGTGACGCCTATTGGCTGACAGCCGCGCCGGCCGAGTATGCCGAATTCATCGACTGCCGGCTGACGCAGGTCAACGGACATCCGCTCGAGCATCTTATGGGGCAATTCGCTCCGCTGCTGGCCGGTACCCCGGCGCGCAGGCAGGCGATAGGGAACATCATGCTGGCGTGGCCCGCCGCGCTCGCGACCGTCGGCGCTTCAGGCGATCGCAACTCGATACGCTACGAATTTGACTGCAACGCAGGGTCCGTTCGCACCGTCGAAGTGCGCATAGACGATGCGCATTCGGCCCAAGCGCTTTATCCGACATGGGAGACCGGTTTTCTCCAGCCCGGCTGCGACGACTACGCGCCGCGAACCGTCGGTCGGGATCACGCCGACGCCAACCGCCGGCCGATACGGCTGCGCCTGCGCGACTTCGCTCCGTCGCCCGAGGGCGAGGTAGAGACACACATAGCGCGCGCCCGGCAAGCCGTTCTAGACGATCCACAAGCCGGCCTGATCATCGATTGCCGCGGCAATCCCGGCGGCGACTTTCTCAAAACCCTGCCGCTGGTGACGACGCTCAGGAACGCCTGGCGCGGAAGCGCGTGCATTGCCCTGGTCGACAAATTCACGTTCTCGGCGGCGATCGTCTTTGTGGCCCTGCTCAAAGCTCATCTGGCCGATCGCGTGCGCATTGTCGGCGAGCCCATGGGCGATCGAACCCGGTTTTTCGCAGAAGGCGACACCATCGAACTGCCGGCGACGAAGGCCCTGGTCAGATATTCCACCGGCTTTCACGACTGGCAGACCGGCAGCCCGACCCCGCTCACGCCGCCTGAAATCGCCGAGCACATGATCGCGGCCGGTGATCTTTGTCCCGATATCGTCGTGCGATCCACCGCCCCGCAGGTCCGCAGCGGTGACGATCCGGTTCTCGCAACGGCTTTGGGCCTGCTCGATTGATCTGACCGAACCCGCAGTGCGTTGTGGTCAGGCGGCATCTGCCGTGGCGGTGCGGCGCTCGCGCCGATCGATCGTGAGCACGTATAGCGCGGCGGCCAGCCCGATCGCAGTTGCCGTCAACATGATGCCGTGCAGCGCGTAAGGCGCGTTTTGAGGGCTGATGACCGCACCGGTGATCGATGTCAGCACGGCCCCCGCGCCCACCGTCAACGCGCCGGTCAATCCGGCGGCGCTACCGGCCAGCTGCGGGCGCACCGAGAGCGCGCCGGCATTGGCGCTGGGCATGGTCAGGCCGTTGCCGAAGCCGACCAGCACCACAACCCCGAACAGCGAGAACACGTTCACGAACCCCGCCGCAAACAGCGCCAGCCCCGCCAGCGGGCCGCAGCATGCTGCGACCCGGCCGATGATCATCATGGTGGTCAGTTCGGTCCGCGACGCGAACCGGCCCGACAGAAAGCTGCCGACCATGAAACCCGCCGTGATGATGCCGATGTAGATGCCCAATGTCGCCGGCGACACCGACAGGATCGACTGGGCCACCAGCGGCGCGCCGCTGACGAACGAAAAGAACGCGCCGGTCGACGAAGCGATGCACAACGCATAGCCCCAGAACCGCCGTGAGCGGAACAGGTGCGGAAAATCGCGAAACTGCTTTGCAAAGGTCATGGACGGACTGGTGTTGGTCTCGTGCAGGTCGAACCAGCAGATCAACCATGCGATCACCCCCAGGCCCGCAAACGTCCAGAAATTCGCCCGCCATCCGAACAGCTCGTCGAGCACGCCGCCAAGCGTCGGCCCGAGCATCGGCGCGATCGCCATCGCCATGGTCACATAGCCGATGCGGCTGGCCGCCTCGTTGGGCGGTGAAGTGTCCCGGATCACCGCCAGCGACACCACCCAGCCGGTGACGATGATCCCCTGCGCCACCCGGAACGTCAGAAACAGCCAGATGTCGGTCGACAGCGCACAGCCCACCGACGCGACGATGTAGATGGACAGCGCCACCAGGCCCACCCGCCGTCGCCCGAACCGGTCCGACATGGGCCCCACAATCAACTGCAACAGTGCGGTGATGCCCAGATAGCCGGCCACCGACAGATTGACGAGCGCGTAGTCGGCGCCGAAGTCGCGCGCCATGTTCGGCAGCGACGGCAGGAACATGTTGAGCGAAAGCACCGAAAGCGCGGTGAGCAGCACGAGCGTGGCCAGTCGGGGCGCGGTGACCGTGGAAGCCGTCATCGGAGGTTCATGGTTTCGCGAGGCTCGCAAAAAGGAGGACAGGTGAACCGACGCGAATCGTCAGGCATAGCGTTTGCGTTCATCGCGCCGATAGCCCCAATAGGCGAGGGCGGCAAACAGAAGCAGGAATCCGATAAGCCATGCCAGGCTGGAGGCCGGGACCGCCCGTCCGTCGACGATCGCCCACACGATCTCGCCTGCGTGCCGCGTCGGCGTGTATGGCGAGAGGTCGGCCACACTGGCGGGCAGGCTGGCCGGCGGCAGCCACAGCCCGCCCACATAGGCGAGCGGCAGATAGACGAGGTTGGCCACCGCGACCGCGGACTTGGAGTTGGTCCAATAGCCCAAGGCGATGCCAAGGAAAGTGAACGGTACGGTAATGACAACGGCGGCGGCGATAAGGCCGGCGACGCCTCCCGGTCCCAATGTCGGGTAGGAGAGGGTGTAGGCAGCGGCGATCACCAAACTTGCCGTCAGGATCGTGAAGACCAGCGCCGAGGCGAGCTGTGCGGCCAGGCGTGGCCCGACGCTACCGGGCAGCGTGCGCCGGTATCGCTCCCAATGGCTTTCGCGGTCGTTGGCGATGGAAACACCGAACTGGAAGAACGCAACCCCGATGACGGCGAAAACGACGAACGACGCCATACGGTAGTCCGCGATCTGGCCCCGTGCGCCGATCCCGAACATGGAGAACAGCATGGCCGGGAACAACAGGGTGGGAACCCAGTAGGCCGGCATGCGCAACAGCGACTTGAGGTGAAGCACGGCGGAAATCCCATAGCGTCGCGCGTTCATCGGATTTCTCCCGCCTCGGGCATCAGGCTTTCGATCGCCTCCTCCAGCGATGCGCCGACGATTTCCAGATCCCGGAAAGCGGCGCCGCTGGCGACGAGCTGCCGCACGACCTCGTCCGCGTCCGCGCTGACGATCTGATAGATCCCGTCGGATTCGTGCACCGCCGAAACCGGTGAAAGATCCGGCAGGCCGTCGCAGGCGAACCGGATGGTCTTGCGCCCGAGCTGCCGGCGGATGTACTCCACAGTGCCCTCCAGGCGGATTTCGCCGTGGTCGATGACGCAGATCCGTTTCGCGACGTCTTCGATCTCGTTGAGCTGATGGGTGGTGATCACCAGGGTCCCGCCGTCCTGGACATGGGCCTTGGCCCGGTTCCAGAAGCGCCTGCGGGCCGCGCCGTCGAGCCCGGTGGTCGGTTCGTCCAGAAAGACAATCCGGCCCCGCCCGGCGAAAGCCAGCGCCAGCGCCAGCCTGCGGCGCTCGCCGCCGGAAAACCCGCCGGCCTGGCGGTCGACCAGCGCCTGCAGTTCGAAATCGTCGACCAGCTCCGCCCCCGGAACCGGGTCGCGATAATGGCTGGTGACCAGGTTGAGGATTTCCCGGGCAGTCAGGTTGAGCGGGAAATCGCTGTCCTGGGCCACATATCCGACGGCCTGCCGTGCCGCGTTCGCACCGGCAGGATAACCGAGTATATCAACCGAGCCGGCGCTCGGTCGGATGAGGCCCAGCATCAGGTTGATCGTAGTCGATTTGCCCGCGCCGTTGGGTCCCAGAAGGCCGAACGCCTCGCCCTGGCCGATGTCCAGATCCAGGCCGGACACGGCGCAAAGCGCTCCATAGCTCTTAGTCAAGCCGCGCGCGCGGATAGCGGGTTCCAAGATGATGCTCCAGGGTCGGGGTTAATCCAGGTTTCCGATCCGGGCTAATCCACGCTCGAAATCAGAACCTCGACACAGCCTAGGCCTTATTAAGCCAGTTGAAGTGCACGGGATAGCCCTCGCCCACCAGCAGCGAGATGGTCTCGTAGAGCGGTAGGCCAACCACGTTAGTATACGAACCCACCAGCTTGACGACGAAGCTGCCGGCAAGTCCCTGGATCGCATAGGCGCCGGCCTTGCCACGCCATTCGCCCGACGCCAGGTAGGCTTCTAGCTCATCTCGCGACAGCCGTTTGAACCGCACCCGCGTCTCCACCAGCCGGTGGCGCACCGCGCCCTTGGGCGTCAGCAGACTGACCCCGGTATAGACCCGGTGGGAGCGGCCGGACAGGAGCCGCAGAGACATGGAGGCTTCGTCCAGCGTGTCGACTTTGGGCAGGATGCGCCGGCCCAGTCCCACCACCGTGTCGGCGGTGACGATGAAGCCACCCTGCAGTTCGGGCGAGCGCGCCGCGTTTTCCTGCGCCAGCGCCAGCTTTTCCTTGGCCAGGCGCTTGGCCAGCGAGCGCGGCTGTTCGCCCTTCTGCGGCGTTTCGTCGGCATTAACGGGAGTGAGGTGATCGGGCTCGATGCCGGCCTGCTGCAACAGCTGCAGCCGGCGTGGCGAGCCGGATGCCAACACCAGCTTGGGCCTCCCCGTCATAGAACTCCCCGCAGGTTTGTTCGTCGCTTATTTGAAACGGTAGGTGATGCGCCCCTTGGTCAGGTCATAGGGCGTCATCTCAACCAGAACCTTGTCGCCGGCCAGAACCCGGATGCGGTTCTTGCGCATGCGCCCGGCGGTGTGGGCGATGATTTCGTGATCGTTCTCAAGCTTGACCCGGAACGTCGCGTTCGGCAGCAACTCGGTCACGACGCCCGGAAACTCCAAGACTTCTTCTTTTGCCATTCGTTCCCATGTGAATCTGAAAAAAGTGCGGCGGAACCTACCCCAGCTTGATGCGTTTGTGAACCGGCTTGTAGGCGCGTGTTTTTCTCACTCGATGCCGAACCGGGCGCGGATGCGCGCCTCCAGATAATCGCGGGTCTGGCGGTAGGCTTCGAGAATCTGCCCCCGGCTGCCGGCGACCGCCGACGGGTCCATGGTCGGCCAGTACTCCACCTCAACGGCCTGCGCGCCGGCCATCTGCAGCGCCCTGTGGTGCGCCTCCGGCGCTAAGGTGATGATCAGATCGAAATAGCTGTCGTCCAGATCGTCGAGCATGGTCGGCTTGTGGGTGGAGATATCGAGGCCGAGCTCGCCCATGACTTCCTCGGCGAACAGATCGCGGTCGCCCGCCTCGACCCCGGCCGACTGAATGAACATCGCCGTGCCCAGCAGCCGCTTGGCGAGATTCTCCGCCATCGGCGATCGGATGGCGTTCAGGCCGCATACGAACAGCACGGAACTTGGCGACGAGGAGCCTGGAGACGTCGAACCGCGCCGCTCGCTCATAGACCACGCCAGTGCAGCACGCAAAGCAGGGTGAACAAGCGCCGGGCGGTGTCGAAGTCGAGCTCGATCTTTCCAGCGAGCCGCTCCTGCAGGGTTTGCGAACCCTCGTTGTGCAGCCCGCGCCGGCCCATGTCGATCGCTTCGATCTGGCTGGGCGAGGCGATGCGGATCGCCTCGTAGTAGCTCTCGCAGACCATAAAGTAGTCCTTGACTACCCGCTTGAACGGGGTCAGCGACAGCATGTGCACGGCGACCTGCTCGTCGTTCTCGCGGCGGATGTCGAACACCAGCCGCTGCTCCGCCACCGACAGGATCAGCTTGTACGGCCCACCTTCGTCGGCGACCGGGCGGAACGAGTTCTCCTCGATGAGATCGAAAATCGCCACCGCGCGCTCGTGCTCGATGTCCGGTGTCGCCCGGCCGATCGAGCGATCGTCGAGGGTCACGTCGACAAGGCGATATGTGGACTGTTGCGACACCGGCCAGCGGTCCCCGCGATTGCGGCCGCCCGGGATTGGGAGGCCCTACCTGTTGGTGCGCACAGACACCGATCTGCCATGGCCGTCAAGTTCCTCGGCCCGGGCCAGGGTGATCGCCGCGGGCCCGAGCGCGGCCAGTTGCTCCGGTCCGCAGCGCACGATCGAGGTGCGTTTCATGAAATCAATGACGGAAAGACCGGATGAGAAGCGCGCCGAGCGTGCGGTCGGCAGAACGTGATTGGTGCCGGCGACATAGTCGCCGATCGCCTCGGGCGTATGCCGGCCGACGAAAACCGCACCCGCGTTGTGCACCCTGGCCAGCAACTCGTCGGGATACTCGGTGGCGATCTCCAGATGTTCCGGCGCCAACGCGTCGACCAACGCCGGCGCGTGCGACAGGCTTTCCACGATGACGATGGCACCCTGTTCGCGCCAGCTGGCCGAGGCGATGTCGGCGCGGGGCAGGGTCTTGAGCTGATCGTCGAGCGCGCGCTCCACCGCATCGGCGAAATCCACATCATCCGTGATCAGGATGGACCGGGCGGCCTCGTCATGTTCGGCCTGTGCAAGGAGGTCGGCGGCGATCCAGGCGGGATCGTTGGCGCCGTCGGCCACCACCACCACTTCTGACGGCCCGGCGATCATGTCGATGCCGACGGTCCCGAACACCTGGCGCTTGGCCTCCGCCACATAGGCGTTGCCCGGGCCGGTGATCTTGTCGACCGGTCGGATAGTCTGTGTGCCGAAGGCCAGCGCGGCGATCGCCTGAGCGCCGCCGACGCGGTAGACCTCATCGACCCCGGCGATCTGCGCAGCGGCCAGCACCAGAGGATTGAGCTTACCGTCGGGCGCCGGCACCGTCATGACGATGCGTTCGACCCCGGCCACCCGCGCCGGCACCGCGTTCATCAACACCGAACTGGGATAGCTGGCGGTGCCGCCGGGTACGTACAGGCCGACCGCTCCGATCGCCGTCCACCGCCCGCCCAGCTCGACGCCCGTCTCGTCGGTATAGACGTCGTCCTGGGGAACTTGGCGGCGATGATGGGCTTCGATGCGCCGATGCGCCAGTTCAAGCGCCTGCCGCGTTTCCCCGTCGATTGAGGCTGCCGCAGCGGCGATCTCGTCCTCTCCGACCCGGAACCTGGCCGGCGGCAGATCGATGCGATCGAAGCGTTTCGTCAGGTCGCCAACCGCTTCGTCTCCGCGTGCGCGCACCGCCTCGATGATCTCGGCGACCGCGCTGCTCACATCAGCCGAGCCGGCTCGCTCGGCCTGGGCCAGCCGCTCGAACCGCTGGTCAAACTCGGGGTCTTTGGCGTTGAGGCGAAGAACCACGAAGGCACCTCGATTGGTAATGGGTTACGGCAAATCGGCTCGGGCGATGAAGCTAGCCCAACTCGTGCGCCGGCCGGCTCTTGGTCTGCCAGGCGGCGGCCATGTCGGCCAACTGCGCCTCGATGCATTCCACGTCGAGCCGGATCGCCGCATCGCCCGAAAACACCAGGTGAATATGACCGGCCGGCAGTTCGCCCGGCTCGAACGTCACCGCCAGCAGCGACAGCACCTGATCCGGGTTCGCGCGATCGAGACCCTGGGTCTGCGCACCGGAGACCCGTTCGAAATGCAGCATGGCTCGGCGGCGCTCGAACTCCCTCGAACGTTCCCCCTTTTCCCAGGCGAACCGGTTCATGGCGATCGCAAACCGGCCCTCGGTGGCCAGGAACTGCAGGTCGCCGACCTTAGCGACGGCGTCCTGGCAATGGGCCGAGATGATCGCCAGGTCTTCCTTGTCCAGAGCGATGAGCTTGAGCCGTTCCATGGGGTTTAGATCTTGTCTGACATTGGGGCGAGACTCGCGGATGGTTTGTTAGTGCCAAAACGCCGCTGCCGCAACCGGTCGCAGGCCTCGCGTTCGACCGGTTTACTCGGAGACCCGCTCGATCACCGCGCCGCAACGCGACAGCTTGTCTTCCAGCCGCTCGAAACCGCGATCGAGATGATAAACCCGGTTGACCGTGGTGGTGCCGCGCGCGGCGAGCCCGGCGATCACCAGCGACACCGACGCGCGCAGATCGGTTGCCATCACCTGCGCTCCGTGCAGTTCGTCGACCCCTTCGACCACCGCCGTCTGACCATCCAGATTGATATGCGCGCCCAGCCGCGCCAGTTCCTGGACATGCATGAAGCGGTTCTCGAAGATCGTCTCGGTGATCTCAGCTGTGCCGTCCGCCCTGGTCATCAGCGCCATGAACTGGGCCTGCAGGTCGGTGGGAAAGCCCGGGAAGGGCTGGGTGGTGATGTCGACGGCCCGGATCGGCTCGTTGCCGCGGGTCACCCGGATGCCGCCGTTCTCGCGTTCGACGCCCACGCCGGCCGAGCGCAGCGCTTCCAAGGCGCTCTCCAGCAGCTCCGGACGGGCACCTTCTAGCAGCACGTTGCCGCCGGTCATCGCCACCGCAATCGCATAGGTGCCGGTCTCGATGCGATCCGGCAGCACCCGATGGCGGGCACCGCCCAATCGTTCCACTCCGTCGATCGTGATCGTCGAGGAGCCTTCGCCCTCGATCCTCGCGCCCATGGCCTTGAGGCAGCGGGCCAGATCCGCCACCTCGGGTTCGCGCGCGGCATTGGATAGCACCGTGCGCCCCTTCGCCAGGGTGGCGGCCATCAAGGCCACATGGGTGGCGCCGACCGAGACCTTGGGAAACTCGTAATGCGCACCCACAAGGCCGTCCGCCGTGGTGGCGACCGCATAGCCGTTTTCGATTTTGATGTCGGCGCCCAAGCGCGCCAGCACATCGATGAACAAGTCCACCGGCCGGGTGCCGATGGCGCATCCGCCGGGCAGCGAGACCCTCGCTTCGCCCATGCGCGCCAGCAGCGGCCCGATCACCCAGAAGCTGGCCCGCATGCGCGAGACCAGTTCATACGGCGCGGTCGTGTCGACGATGGCGCCGGCGGTGAACTCGATGGTGCGGCCCTGGCGGCTGTCCTGGCCCTTGCGCTTGCCTTCCACGCGGTAGTCGACCCCGTGATTGGTGAGAATTCGGATCAGTGATTCGACGTCGGCCAGATGCGGCACGTTCTCCAGTGTCAGCGTTTCCTCGGTCAGCAGCGAGGCGATCATCAGCGGCAGAGCAGCGTTCTTCGCCCCCGATATGGTGATCGCGCCTTCCAGCTGGTTGCCGCCGGTTACCCTGATCTTGTCCATGAACGTCCCCTGGAAAACGATTTTGAAACAAACAATGGAAGCCCGCCAAAGGCGCCGGCTGGGCCCGCGTCAATCAAGCGGCCACGCCTAGCCAAAACTTTCGGCCGTATCAAGGCAGCCCGCGCCAATCCACAGCGCCGCCATCTGGGCTGCATTTCGCCTTCTAGCGTTCGGTCGGCTTGGTGCGCGCGCGGGCCTGGCCTTTGCGCCGGCGCAGGTTCTCGCGCAGCGCCGCCGCCAGCCGCTCCTCACGGCTTCCACGCCCGCTGCGTCCGTCGTGCTTGCCCGCGGCCGCACCGCCGGACCGTTTCGGATCATCGCCGGATCGATCGCCCATGCGCGAGTTCTACCGGCGTTTTGCCGCGGCGCAAAGGGTGCTGTGGCCAGCCGCCCCCGACGCCCCGACAAAGTCCTTTCACGCCGCCTTGCATCGGCGGTTGGCATATGGCACAGGATCGGCCGGTTCACCCGGCGCGACAGCGCCATGGGTAAGCTGCCGTAGCTCAGGGGTAGAGCACTCCCTTGGTAAGGGAGAGGTCGAGAGTTCAATTCTCTCCGGCAGCACCAGACATTTTGCTTCGCAAAATGTCTTCTGAATCCGCCACACCATAAAGCGTTGCAGCGGCAGGCGTTTCGCAGAAACGCCGAGAGCCTGACGGGCCGGAGTTTTATTTATCTCGCGGCTATTCCTCGCTTCGCTCGGGCCTGCGATGGCGCGGCCTGACGGGCCGGCGGCCGTTCGGCCTTGCGAACCCTGCGGGTTCGAGGTTTCCAACGGCAGCGCCAAGCATTTTGCCCTTCTGCCAACCTTAGTGCGATTTACTCCCACCGACACATTCCCGTCCATCTGCGCGCGATTTCACTCCCACTTCCGGCGATTCGCACCAAATTTCCGTCACGTTCCGCACGATTCAAGGTGTTTCCCACACAATCGCCCACCCCCAGGTCGTTGCGCTTGCGGGCGGAATGGCTTTTAATGATCGGGTAAACAACAACAAGAACACGATCTGCTTTGGGAGGAATTCAATCATGAAGAAGTTATTGTTGTCGGCGGCCTGTGCTTTGGCCGTCGGGGTTGCCACGTTCGCCGCGGTTTCGCCGGCGCAGGCGCAGAAGAAGTTCATCGCCATCGGCACCGGTGGACCCACCGGCGTCTATTTCGTGGTCGGCAATTCCATTTGCCGCATGATCCACAAGGAAGCCGCCGAAGGCCGCAAGACCGGCCGCAAGCACGGCATCCGCTGCTCGGCGCCCTCGACCGGCGGGTCGACCTACAACATCGGACAAATATCCGAAGGCGAGCTCGACTTCGGCGTGGCTCAGTCAGACTGGCAGTATCACGCGGTCAACGGCTCCAAGCCGGACAAAGTCAAGCCCTATGACAAATTGCGAGCGCTGTTCTCGGTCCATCCCGAGCCGTTCCACATCATCGTAGGCGCCGATTCGGGCATTTCCGGCTGGGGTGATCTGGCCGGCAAGCGGGTCAATATCGGCAACCCCGGCTCCGGCCAGCGCGGCACCATGGAAGTGCTTATGGAAGCCCACAGCACGGGCACGGGCGACTTCGCCCAGGCCACCGAGCTGACCTCGACCGAACAGTCAAAGGCCCTGTGCGACGGCAAGATCGACGCCTACGGCTACACGGTCGGCGTGCCCAATGCCGGCGTAGCCGTGGCAACCGACGGCTGCAGCGCCAAGATCATCAACCTGGCGAGCGATGTGGAGAAGGGACTGGTCGATCAGTTCCCGTACTATGCCTTCGCGACCATTCCCGCGGGCACGTACAAGACCACAGACGCCGACGTGACCACGTTCGGCGTGATGGCGACCTTCGTCACCAGCGCCGATCAGGATGAGGAAGTGGTCTACGAGCTGGTCCGCGCGGTGTTCGAGAACATCGACGACTTCCGCTCCCTGCATCCCGCCTTCGCCAACCTCGATCCGGCCAAGATGATCAAGGACGGCCTGTCGGCGCCGCTGCATCCCGGTGCCGAGCGCTACTACAAGGAACAGGGCTGGATGTAAGCCTCGCATCGTCGGCCGGCGCCTTCGCGGCGCCGGTCGGCCTGCAACAAGATCCCTTATGACAGCCCCGGGGACAACGGGCTGAAATCCGGTAAGGCGGGAACGACATGAATGCGGCCAGGCCGTCGGAGCAGGTCAGCTCAGACGACGTCCAACGTCAACTTGAAGAGATCGAATATACCGGCCGCAAGGCTGGGCCGACGCTGGCGATGGTGGTCGCGGTCATCGCGTTCTCCTGGTCTTTGTTCCAGCTGTGGATCGCTTCGCCCCTGCCGTCAGCGCTGTGGCTGCTCGACGTGCAGAAACGCGGCATCCATCTCGCCTTCGCCCTGCTGCTTTGCTTTTTGATGTTCCCGATGGCCCGCTCGATGGCGAGCCGGCGCATCCCCATCTATGACATACTTCTCGCGATTGCCGCCGCCGGTTCCGCGCTCTACCTGTTCTTCGGCTATCGCGGCCTGGTCTCGCGCCAGGGCGTGCTGTGGCAGCCGGAGATTTTCGGCACGCAGGTGCCGTTCGAGTTCATTTTAGGCGCGGTCGGCATCATACTGCTGCTGGAGGCGACGCGACGATCCATCGGCGTTCCGCTGGTGCTGGTCGCGGGTATTTTCCTGCTCTATTCGGTAATGGGGCCGGATGTAGCCACCGTCATCGCCGCCGTCGGCGCCATCTTCCTGGTGCTGGCCGCGCTGACCGGATACCGCCGGCAGTATTATGTCGCGCTACCCTTGCTGGTGCTGGGCCTGGTCGTGGTGGCCTATGCCTATTTCGGCTTCCAGGTGCACGACATTCTCGCCCACAAGGGCGTCTCGCTCAAACGGTTGATCGGTTACCAGTGGCTAGGCGGCGAGGCGATCTTCGGCATTCCCATCGACGTGTCGGTGAGCTTTGTCTTCCTGTTCGTGCTGTTCGGCGCGCTGCTCGATAAGACCGGCGCGGGCAGCTACTTCCTCGACATGGCGTTTGCCCTGGTGGGCAAATATCGCGGTGGCCCGGCCAAAGCGGCGATTCTCGCTTCCGGCATGACCGGGGCCATTTCCGGCTCGTCGATCGCCAATGTGGTGACCACCGGCACCTTCACCATTCCGGTGATGCGCAAAATCGGCCTGCCGGCGGTCAAGGCGGGCGCCATCGAGGTCGCGGCATCCACCAACGGCCAGATCATGCCGCCGATCATGGGGGCTGCCGCCTTCATCATCGCCGAGTTCGTCGGCATCTCCTATTTCGAGGTGGTGGTCGCCGCGCTGGTGCCGGCGCTGACCAGCTACATCGCGCTGTTCTACATCTCCCATCTCGAAGCGCTCAAGCTGGGCCTGTCCGGCCTGCCCAAGGCGGACATTCCGCGCTTCTGGGCGACCTTCGTCTCCGGCATGCACTATCTGATCCCGATCATAGTGCTGGTCTATCTGCTGATGATCGAACGCTGGACGGCCTCGAGCGCGGTGTTCTACTCGATTTTATGGATGATGATCATCATGCTCTCGACGCGGGTGAAGCCGCACTCGATGAGCCATGCCGTCTTCGTCGCCTTCAAGTCCGCGCCGGTGCTCGTCGCCACCGCGTTGCGCTGGGGCTTGGGCCTGACCGCGATCGACGCCACCCTTTGGGGC
Organism: Rhizobiaceae bacterium; assembly: GCA_028281105.1. GTDB lineage: Bacteria > Pseudomonadota > Alphaproteobacteria > Rhizobiales > Rhizobiaceae > JANQKQ01. The sequence goes on along the minus strand of JANQKQ010000025.1, from coordinate 4,562 downwards.
CTGGCGGCGGCCATCGCCGCGCTGGCGATTCTCGCGATCCTGGACTGGCGCGATCGCGGCGCCCAGGTGGCGAACGACTTTATGACCGGCCTGGCCGACATCGCCTCGGGCATGGTGGCCGGCGCGCGCAACATGATCACCATCGGCGTGGCGGTGGCCACCGCCGGCATCATCGTCGGCGCGGTCTCTTCGACCGGGCTCAACAACGCCATGGTCGGCGTGGTCGAGGCGATCTCCGGCGGAAATGTCTATGTGATCCTGGTGATGACCGCCGTGCTATGCATCGTGCTCGGCATGGGCCTGCCGACCACGGCCAACTACATCGTGGTCGCCTCGCTGCTGGCCGGCGTTGTGGTGGAACTGGGCTCGGCTTCCGGCCTGGTGCTGCCGCTCATCGCGGTGCATCTGTTCGTGTTCTACTTCGGCCTGATGGCGGATTCCACGCCACCGGTGTGTCTTGCCGCCTTCGCGGCCTCGGCGATCTCGCGCGCCGACCCGCTCAAGACCGGGGTCCAGTCGTTCCTCTACGACATCCGCACCGCCGTGCTGCCTTTCATCTTCATCTTCAACACCGAGCTGCTGCTGATCGGTGTGGAAAGCTGGTGGCACGGCATCATGATCTTCGTCCTGTCTGTGATCGCCATCTTCTGCTTCTCGGCGGTGACCCAGGGCTGGTTCTTCGTCAAGGTCAGGTGGTACGAGGCGATCGCGCTGCTCATCGTCATGTTCGCCCTGTTCCGGCCCGACTTCGTGATGAACCAGTTCTATCCGCCGTTCAAACCGGTCGACATGGTCGAGTTCGCCGACGGTGCGCAAATCGCCCGGCCCGGCGATACCATCCGCATCCATGTGACCCGTGAGACCGATTATGGCGATCGGCTGAAGCTCTACCGCTTCACCACCCCGGACACCGAACCTGATGCCCGCTACGGCGCCTACGGAGTCGAATTGATGCGCGAAGACGACGGCCGCTTCTCCGTCGCTGATATGGCGTTCGGCGGCATGGCCGAGCAGGCCGGTCTCGACTTCGGCGACTATGTGACCGGCGTGGACGTGGAGCAGGTCGGTCTGCCCTCCAAGCAGTGGGTCTATCCCTTCGCGCTGGCGCTGCTCGGGCTGGTGGTCGCCTGGCAGTTGATGCGCCGCCGGCGGGAAGGCCTGCCGGCGAGCCTGGCCGGCTGAACCACGCAGGCCCACCCATGTCCCACGTCTTCGGCCGTCACACCAAAGCCGATCCGCCGGTCATCGCCGGCGGCGAGGGCTGCTATCTGATCGACACGGCCGGCAAACGCTACCTGGACGGTTCGGGCGGCGCGGCGGTCTCCTGCCTCGGTCACGGGGATGCGCAGGTGATCGAGGCGATCAAGGCGCAACTCGATACCATCGCCTATGCCCATACCGGCTTCTTCACCTCGCAGCCGGCCGAGCGGCTGGCCGACGCCCTGGTCGCCAAGGCTCCGGCGGGGATCGACAGGGTCTATTTCGTCTCCGGAGGCTCGGAGGCCGTCGAAGCGGCGATCAAGCTGGCGCGGCAATACTTCCTGGAGAAGGGCGAGCCAAAACGTCACAGAGTGATCGCGCGCCGCCAGAGCTATCACGGCAACACGCTGGGCGCGCTCGCGGCCGGAGGCAATGCCTGGCGGCGCGAGCCGTTCGCCCCGCTGATGATCGAGACCTCGCACATCGCGCCCTGCTACGCCTATCGCGATCGGCATGAAGGCGAGAGCGAGTTCGACTACGGCCAACGGGTGGCGAACGAGCTGGAAGTGGAGATCGAGCGCCTGGGGCCGGAGACGGTAATGGCGTTCATCGCCGAGCCGGTGGTTGGCGCCACCATGGGCGCGGTGCCGCCGGTCGACGGCTACTTCGCCCGCATCCGCGAGATTTGCGACCGCTACGGAATATTGTGGATCGCCGATGAGGTGATGTGCGGCATGGGCCGAACCGGCACGCTGTTCGCCTGCGAGTACGAAAAGGTGGCGCCGGACATCATCACCATCGCCAAGGGACTGGGCGGCGGCTATCAGCCGATCGCCGCGATGGCATGCTCGGGCGAGATCTACTCGGCGATCGAAGCCGGCTCCGGCTTCTTCCAGCACGGGCATACCTATATGGGCCACCCGACCGCCTGCGCCGCCGCGCTGGCGGTGGTCAACGCGATCGAGGAGCGCGACCTGCTGGTGCGGGTCCGCAACATGGGCGGCAGGCTGCGCAACCTGCTCACCGAACGGTTCGGCCAGCACCCGCACGTAGGCGACATTCGCGGACGCGGCCTGTTTGTCGGGCTGGAGTTCGTCGCCGATCGTGATAGCAAGGAGCCGTTCGATCCCGCCGACAAGATGCATGCCAGGCTCAAGAGCGCGGCGTTCGAGGCCGGCCTCATCTGCTACCCGATGGGCGGTACTATCGATGGCGTGCGCGGCGACCATGTCTTGCTCGCTCCGCCGTTCATCGTCGAGGAAAGCCATCTCGAAGAGCTGGTTGACAAGCTGGAAGCGGCGATCAGGACTGTCACGTGATCAAGCTGCCCACCTTGATGGTCGCACCCAACGGCGCCCGGCGCACCACCGCCGACCATCCAGCCCTGCCGGTCACGATCCCGCAGATCGTCGAATGCGCCAAGGCCTGCCACGCCGCCGGGGCAGGGGCCCTGCACGCCCATGTGCGCGACGAGGATCAGCGCCACATCCTCGACGCCGGGCTCTATCGAGAGCTGATTGCCGAGATGACGCTTCAGGTGCCCGACATGGTGGTGCAGATCACCACCGAGGCGGTCGGGCGATACTCTCCCGCCGAGCAGCGCGCTCTGGTGCGCGAAGTGATGCCGGCGATGGTGTCGGTCGCGCTGGTCGAGATGTTGGCCGACGACGACCCGGGCGAGGCTCGCAAGTTCTATCACTGGAGCAGGGAGGCGGACATCGCCGTCCAGCATATCCTGTATTCGCCGGCCGAACTGGTTCGGTTCGCACGCATGGTTGAAGAGGAGATCGTTCCCGCCGACGGTCTGCAGATGCTGTTCGTCCTGGGCCGCCACGCAACGGATCAGCAAAGCGATCCGGCCGACCTGACACCGTTCCTCGATACGCTGGCCGATCTGGGCCGGTCGATCTCTTCAGGCCAATGGGCGGTATGCGCGTTCGGCCGTTCCGAGACCGCCTGCCTTGGCCGCGCTTTGAAGGTGGGCGGCGCGGCGCGCGTCGGCTTCGAGAACAACCTTCACAACGCCGACGGCAGCCTGGCGCGCGACAATGCCGAGCGGGTAGCGGAGGTTAAGGCGTTGATCGCCGATCAGGACCGGGATTAGGTCTCACCAAGCTCCCGCCCGCGGTCGCGTGCGGCGATTGCGGTCTTCTTCATCAGCGCTTCGAGCGCATCGTCGCCCATCAGCACCTGCAGCCCCGCCGCCGTCGTGCCGGCCGGGCTGGTCACCTGCTCGCGCAGGCGCGCCGGGTCCTCGCCGCTTTCGCGGGCAAGCCGGGCGGCACCGGCCACCGTCTGGATCGCCATGAGCTCGCATTGCTGCGGGTCGAGACCCACTTCTGCCGCCGCCGCCGCCAGGCATTCGATGAAATGAAACACATAGGCCGGGCCAGAGCCGGAGATCGCAGTCACCGCGTCCATCAGCCCCTCGTCCTCGATCCAGATCGATTTGCCGCACTCGGTCAGCAACTGGTCGGTGAGCGTCCTGGCCGCATCACCCACCCGCTCGTTGGCGAATGAAACCATCATGCCCTCGCCGATCGCCGCAGGCGTGTTCGGCATGGTGCGGATGATCGCCGCCTCATCTCCCAGCGCTTGCGACAGGGCGGCGATGGTCGTTCCCGCGGCGATCGAGACGAATGTGGTCTCGCCTTCTGCAAAACGACGGTAGGCCGGCGCCACCTCGCTCATCACCTGCGGTTTGACCACCAGGAAGACCAGGGCTGGCGAGAACTCCGCCGGCAGGTCTTGCGCGGACGCGTAGCCCGTCGCGCCGGCCTGCACCGCCCTTTCCCTCAGCGCATCGACCGGCTCGATCACCGAGAACTTCAAGCCGCCCGCGCGCGCGACCCACGCCGACAGCATGGCGAATCCCATATTGCCGCAACCGACCATCAATATTTCCTGGCTCACTGGTCCCTCCGAAGCTGCATCGTCATCTCATATCGCTGCTTATCATGGACAAGATGCGCTTTTGAACCGGGCACGATTGAGCATCGCATCGCGGCTGGTTAGGGTGCCGGGCGCCAGCCAACGGGGACCGAGCGATGAGCGACCTGGACAACTTGCGAAACCGCCTGCGCCGGGCCTACCTCGCCGACGAAAGCGACACGCTGAAAGCGCTGGTGGAAGCCGCCGGCCCGTCGTCGGAAGATCGCCGCGCCATCGCCGTTCGCGCCGAGGATCTGGTGGTCGCGGTGCGCTGTTCCGGCGACCCGGGCGTCATGGAGGCCTTCCTGGCCGAGTACGGCCTGTCGACGCGCGAGGGCATCGCGTTGATGTGCCTGGCCGAGGCCCTGCTGCGCGTGCCCGACGCGGAGACCATCGACGATCTGATCGCCGACAAGATCGCGCCGCACGAC
>JANQKQ010000013.1 GCA_028281105.1 Rhizobiaceae bacterium | reverse complement strand
CAAATGCCGCGACGCCGATCCGTTTGCGCTGGCGCTGGCGCTCAATGTGGCCTTCATCATAGGCGGGATGATGCTGGGACTGTTCTCCGGCCTGGAGGGTTCCTTCGTCTTCGGGCCATGGCAACCTCTGGACGCCTTGCTCATTGGCATCACCGCTGCTCTGGCCATGGCAACCCTCATCGGCAGCGTCGGCGCGGCGATCGCCTATCAGAACGGCCCGCCGGCAATGGTGGCCGCGCTGGACTACAGCTATCTGGTCTTCAGCCTGATCTGGGCGGTCCTGTTCTTCGGCGAGCGGCCGGACGTGCTGACCTTTGCCGGCATTGTCGTCATCGCCGGCGCCGGCATCCTCGCTCTGCCGCGACCTGAGAAAGCGCCGAAACCTTAGCCTGCCCCAGGCCAGATCCTGCTGTTCACAACCTATTGGTTTGAACCATCTGCCGCCCTCGACGGCGGGCGGCGGGCGGATTATCTATAATTTCATGTCGAGTGCGAAAGACGAACCCCTTGCCGTGAGGATCAGCCGTGAACTGGCCGCCCGCATCATTTCGGGCCGGATCGAGGCGGGCGCGCGGCTGCGTCAGGATCACATCGCCGAGGAGTTCGGCGCCAGCCATGTGCCGGTGCGCGAAGCGTTCCGGCGCCTGGAAACGCAAGGGCTGGTCGAGAGCGAACCAAGGCGGGGCGTGCGCGTCGCCGGTTTCACGCCGGACGAGGTGCGCGAGGTCGCCGAAATGCGCGCGGCGCTCGAAGCGCTTGCCCTGCGCAATGCCGCACCGCACCTGACCCGGGCCATTCTCGACGCGGCCGAACAGGCCAACCTTGCCAGCGACCGCGCCCAGGATGTCCACGCCTGGGAAGAGGCCAATCGCCGTTTTCACCGGCTGATCCTGGCGCCTTGCGGCATGCCGAGGCTGCTGCGCGCCATCGACGATCTGCACACGGCCAGCGCCCGGTTCCTGTTCTCCGGCTGGCGGGCCGAATGGGAAAGGCCGACCGACCGTGATCACCGGGCGATCCTTGCCGCGCTGCGCGCAGGCGATGCGGAGGATGCGGCGGCCTTGCTCGCGCGGCATGTCCGGTCGATCGACCATGCGCCGAAGCGGCACGTAGAGGCGCGCTGATCGACGCGGCTCCCTCCGCGCCGGCAAGATGCGGTGCTCCCATCCAGACCCGTCCAACTGGTCCGTATCGGTTGCGTGATTGTGGCCCTTGCACCACGCGTACAAGTGTGAATTCCTTTAGCGATAGAAGCTCTAAATTATCTATAATTTGAGAAGGACCCCATCCATGACCGCCTCCGCTGCCGCGCTGAAACCCGGCTTCAGCCCCATCGATCTGCAAAACCGTTCCTTGAGCTGGAAAGTCGGCGCCGTGGTCTTCGGCACGCTCTTCCTCACGCTGTCGTCGTTCATCGAAGTGCCCATGGTGCCCGTCCCGGTGACCATGCAGACCTTCGCCGTTGCGCTGGTGGGGGCGCTCTATGGCTGGCGGCTCGGCGGCATCACCATCGTCGCCTGGCTGGTCCAGGGGGCGATTGGGTTGCCGGTTCTGGCCGGTGGCGCGGCGGGCGCCCATCACTTTGTCGGGCCGACCGCCGGCTACCTTTTCGCCTTCCCCGTTGCCGGTATGGCGATGGGTTGGCTTGCCGAACGTGGCTGGAACGGACACCGGCCCTTCCTCACCTTTGCCGGCATGCTGATCAGCAACGGGCTGTGCCTCGTTCTCGGCGCGGCCTGGCTCGCCGTGCTCATCGGTGTCGAGCAGGCGGTCATGGCCGGCGTCACTCCGTTCCTGATCGGCGCCGTGCTGAAGGCCGCGCTGGGGGCGGTCACGCTCGCGCTGATGACGCGCAAGACGAAACGCGCCAGCGGATGACGGTGCGCCTGCGCCCGCATCATCTGCTTTGCGTGCTCACCTATGTCGGCCGAGGCTACACCCCCGCCTTCACCGCCAACATGACGGAGGTCGCGGAGCGCCTTGGCGCGGGCGAAGACATCGCACTCGTGGCGGGGCCGGACGATATCTGCGCCCCGCTGCTCGACGAGCCCGACGCGCACTGCCACCGCGCCAGCGTCGTCGAGCGGGATCGGGCGGCGGCACGCGATCTGAGCCCTTTGCTCGGCCTCGACGTCCGAACCGGCGCGCATCTGGTACTGGACGAAGACCTTGTTGGCCGCCTTCGCGCGGCGTTCGCCTCCCACCAGATCCGCTCGGCCTGCACCGGCTGCGAATGGGTCGATCTCTGCGATTCCATCGCAGCAAGCAGGTTTGATGGCGCTGTTCTGAAAGGCAATCGTTTGCGATCCAGCACATAAACGGCGCCTAGGCTGCCTGACCGTCAGCAGACAGAATATCGAGCCCGGACAGAATCTCTGATGCCGGCACACCGATCGCGCCTGCGGCTGTCCGACCGGGTTCGGCGGCAAGCCACGCGCCAACGAGGGCATAGCCAAGCCTGTAGCCGGCCCAGCGCGGATGGCACCCGGCCCCGAAGAACCAGGCGTTGTGATCGTAGCGCGGGGCGTCCAGCTCTTCTTGCGCTGCCCCGATAACCGTGCCGAGTTCCGTCCCTTCGAGCGCTTGTTCCCAGGGTTCGGGCGGCGAGGCAAACAGTTGGACGACGAACTGCCCGGCCAGCCCTTCGCTGACCAGAGCCTCGCCGAGCGTCGCACCATAGCCCACCGTCTCCCAGCGCAGCGCATGGTTCAGTTCGTGGGCGATCATCCGTGCAAGCGATTCGCCAAGGTTGTCGGCGAGCCGTGGATTGTCCGGATCGAGCGTGAGGAAGATCGCGCCGGGGTAGAAGGAATGCCCGACATGACCGGTCTCCCGGATACCGCGACCAGGCACCGCCGAGACGACCAGATCGAGCGACGGCAGGACAACGACCGGGGCGGCGCGTCGGCGCACATCGGCCACCGCGGCTTCCACCGCCCCAATATAGGGTGTGAGGCTGCCGCGCGCATTCAGCCAGTGAACGGTCCAAGGGGCATCGTTGAGTTGTTCCGACATGACATCACTATGGCGCACGCCCGTTCGGGGCGCCAGCCGAACGGCACTTGGGGCAGAACGACTGCGACTTGCCCGATCAGCAAGGCGTGCTTCGGAAAAGCCAAAAAACGCGGATCGCTCAGTTGGACCGTTCGTTTGGGCTGTTGGATTGGAAGTTCTCGATTCCCTCGCCGATCAGCCTGTTCAAGTCGCCGGCAGAACGCATTTCGATGCATCTCGCCGTGGCTTGCCCAAGTGCCATGGCGTCACGATCTTTGGCGCCAAACACGCTGTCGTACCGAAGCGTCCACCGCAAACGTTCACGCCGCAGCCCGTCCCGGCGCAGCACGCGATAGAAACGCAACCATCGGGGCGGCAGGAGCCGAATGATGGCATGCGCCCGACGCACTCGGTCGGCATAGGTCCGGCTGTTGCCGCCCTCGATGATCCATCTGTCCTGGGCGGCCAGATCGCGCACCAGAGTATCGATGTCGTCGGCCGGCCGCATAACCCCGTCCGGGTCCCATACCGCATCGTCGACCGAATGGACGGGAAGGTCGAGGCACGCGCCAAGCCGCCGTGCCAGCCATGTCTTGCCCGAA
>JANQKQ010000002.1 GCA_028281105.1 Rhizobiaceae bacterium | reverse complement strand
AAGGCGGCGATGCATCCGTGATGCGTGCTCCACCGCTCCGCTGTCGACGCCTCCCACATGGCCACGGATCCCATATGGCGTTCGCGTGAGACGGCGATGGGAGGGAGGATAAGGCAAGCAAAGAGGGCGGGGATAAGTTTTTGCGTCTTATCGCGAAAGGCCGTGCAATTCCGCTCACCCGCCTCTGTCGGGTGCGCCGACATCTCCCCCGCAGGGGGGAGATGTCCCGAAGGGACAGAGGGGGGGGTGAAGCGGCAAAACCCCGCCTCTCCGCGTAACTGAAGAGAACTTATCCCCGTCCACTTCCCCTAAGGCGCGATCATCACCTTGCCGGTGTTTTGGCCCGCCAGTGCGCCGGGTAGTTTCTCGAACGCTTCCGCCAACGGCACGATTGCCCGCACGTCGGTTTGCCACTTGCCGGTGGCGAAGCGTTCCTGCACCTTGGCCATCGCGCCGATTTGGTCTTGCGGCGGGGTGGTGCGCATCCAGTCGACCAGCCAGAAACCCTCGATGCGCTTGCTCATGAAGATGAGTTGGCCGGTCTGCTCCAGGACCGGCGGTTCGCTCGTCAGCTTGCCGTAGATGATCCAGCGCGCGCGGTTGGGCATCAGCGCGAAAATGTTGGCGGCGACCGGATCGGCCAGAGCATCGAGCAGCACGCGTGGCTTTTCCTCGCGCATCAGCCCGGCCAGATCGGCGCGAAAGCCATCGGCGGCGCTGTTGAGCACATGGGCGGCGCCGACCTGTTTGAGCGGTTCGTCGAGCCCGTCGCGGCGCACGATCGAGATGGCGCTCACCCCTTCATCGCGCGCCAGGCCCGCCATCAGCTTGCAAAGCTGGCTCGCCGCCGCGGTCATGATGAAGCTCTTCGATTCCGACTTCTTGACCTCCTCGAACATCGCGATCGCGGACATCGGGTTGACCAGCAGGGCCGCGCCGTCCTCATCGCGCACATCGTCGCGCAGCGGCACGCAGCTGGTGACATCAGCGATCGCATAGTCCGCCCAGGCTCCCGAACCGCCGGTGAAGAAAGCGACCCGCTTGCCGACCAGCCCTTCGCCGCCCGCGCCGGCGGCGGCCACTTCGCCGACCGCCTCGAAACCGGCCGGCGCTCCGGCCACCCTGGGCTGGCCGTACTCGCCCTTGATGAAGTGCAGGTCCGACGGGTTGATGTTGGCGAGAATGACGCGGATCAGCGCCTGGCCGACCCTCGGCTCGGGAACGGGTATCTCGCGATATTCGAGATAGGGCTCCAACGACTCGATGTGAGGCCCCTCCGCCGTCGGCGCGTAACCGTCGTGCAGCTGCACCAATGCCCGCATGGTCTCTGGTTTCGTCATCGCTATCCTCCTATGTCGGATCGAGCACGATCTTGCCCACCGCCCTGCGGCCGTGGATGTGCTTGAGCGCGGCCGCCGCTTCGGCCAGCGCATAGACCTTCTCCACGTGCGGGCGCACCTGGCCCGCCTGGTACCAGCCCATCAGTTCGGCCATGTTGGCGGCGTGGGTCTCCGGCTCGCGCTGGGCGAACGAACCCCAGAACACGCCGACGACTGCATAGCCCTTGACCAGCGCAAGGTTCACCGGAAATTGCGGGATGTCGCCGCCGGCGAAGCCGACGATCAGCAGCCGCCCCTTCCAGGCCATGGCACGGGAGCAGGCGTCGAAGACTTCGCCGCCCACCACCTCGAACACCACATCGGCGCCGGCGCCGTCGGTAGCCTTCTTCAATTCGTCCTTCAGATTGTCGTAGCCCAAGGTGACGTCGGCGCCGTTTTTCGCCGCCAGCGCCCGCTTGTCTTCGCTCGACGCGACCGCGATCACTTTCGCGCCCATCGCCTTGCCGATCTGCACGGCGGCAAGGCCGGTCAGCCCGGCCGCGCCGGTCACCACCAGGGTTTCGCCGGGGTTCAATTCGCCGCGCTGCTTGAGCGCATGATGCGCGGTGCCGTAGCCGCACATCAGGGCGGTAACCTCATTGGCGTCCAGTTGGTCGGGGATCGCCGTCGCCACGGCGTGATGGCATTTGACCCGCTGCGCATAGGCCCCGATCGAGGTAACGGCAGCGACGCGGTCGCCGACCTTCAGCCGGTCGACATTCGCGCCGGCCTGGGTGATGCGCCCGACCAGCTCCATGCCCGGCACGAACGGCAGCGGCGGCTTGGCCTGATACAGACCCTGGACCAGCAGCCCGTCGGGATAGTTGACGCCGATCGCCTCGGCCTCGATCACTATCTCGTGGCTGCCGGGCTCGGGGTCCGGCATGTCGGCGAACTCCAGATCGTCGATCGGCCCATAGGCGCGGCAGACGACGGCTTTCATTTAATACCTCTCAACTGGTTGTATCCCGCTGACGCGGGATCGGCACCAGCCCACTCCCCCTCCCAACCACCCACGGCAGTATCCTCGAGAGGGTGGTTGGGAGGGGGAGTGGGCTGGTGCCGACTTCGCATCTAAAGACTCTATCCTAGATCTTTTCCTGGGTGTGTTTCTTCAACTCCGCGCGCGCCACCTGGCGGCGGTGCACCGCGTCCGGGCCGTCGGCCAGGCGCAGGGTTCGCACACCGGCCCACATGCGCGCCAGCGGCGTTTCCTGGGAGACGCCAGCGCCGCCATGCATCTGCACCGCCTCGTCGATCACTTTGAGCGCCATGATCGGCGCGACCACCTTGATCTGGCTGATCCAGGTCGCCGCCGCGCGCGCATCGCCGCGGTCCATCATCCACGCCGCCTTCAGGCACAACAGCCGCGCCATCTCGATCTCCATGCGCGCGTTGGCGATGATGTCGTAGTTGGCGCCCAAATGAGCGATCGGCTTGCCGAACGCTTCACGTCGCAATGAGCGCTTGCACATCAGTTCCAAAGCCCGCTCGGCCTGGCCGATCGCGCGCATGCAGTGGTGGATGCGGCCCGGTCCCAGCCGGCCCTGGGCGATCTCGAAGCCTTTGCCCTCGCCGAGCAGCAGATTTTCCGCCGGAACGCGCACATTGGCGAAGCGGATGTGCATGTGGCCGTGCGGCGCGTCGTCGTTGCCGTAGACTTCCATGGCGCGCAGCACCTCGATGCCATCCGCGTCCGCCGGCACCAGGATCATCGAATGACGCTGGTGCTTGGGCACATCCTCGCCGCCGGTCTTGACCATCACGATGTAGATGGCGCAGCGCGGATCGCCGGCGCCCGACGACCACCACTTCTCGCCGTTGAGCACATAATCGTCGCCGTCGCGAACGCACTCCATCTCGATGTTGGTGGCATCAGAGGAGGCCACGTCCGGTTCGGTCATCAGATAGGCCGAGCGGATCTTTCCTTCCAGCAGCGGTTCGAGCCACTTCTTCTTGTGTTCGCCCGTGCCGTAGCGCTCGAGCACCTCCATGTTGCCGGTGTCGGGGGCCGAGCAGTTGAACACTTCGGCCGCCAACGACGACTTGCCCATCTCCTCGGCCAGATAGGCATATTCCACGGTGGTCAGCCCGAAGCCGCGGTCGGAATCGGTGAGCCAGAAATTCCAAAGGCCCTTCTCGCGCGCTTTCGCCTTCAGCCCCTCGAGGATTTCCTCCTGGCGCCTGGTGTGCTTCCAGCGATCGCCCTTGTCGACCTCGGTGTGGAATTCCTCCTCGGCCGGCGCGATCTCCTCGGCCACCATGGCCGCGACCTGGTCGCGCAACCCCGCCACCCGCTCGCTCAATCCCAAATCCATCGGTCCCGGCTCGGTGGCTGGCGATCGGCTCATGACGGCGGTTCTCCTGGCTTTCTGGTCGCGCTCCGACACAACAGCCTGACCGCCGCCTTGTCAATTACGCCATCGCGCCCACCACGTGTTTACCGCCCGATCCGATTGGACTAGGCTCCGTCCACCGCTTCAACCCAGGGGGAACCATGGTATCCATCGACGAGCTGTTTTCGCTCGCCGGCAAGACGGCGCTGGTCACCGGCGGCGCCACCGGCATCGGCCGCATGGCGGCGACGGGACTGGCCGCCGCCGGCGCCCGCGTGATGATCGCCTCGCGCAAGGGCGAGGACTGCGCCACGGTGGCCGCAGAAATCAACGGCGATGGGCATCCCGGCAAAGTCGAAGGCTTCGCCGGTGACGTGGGCAACGAGGAAGGCCTGTCGGCGCTGGTCGCGGAAATTAACAATCGCACCGACAAGCTCGATATCCTGATCAACAATGCCGGGGTGACCTGGGGCGAACCGCTGAAGGACTTTCCCTACGGCGCCTGGGCGCGGGTGATGGACGTCAACGTGGCCGGCCTGTTCACGCTGACCCGCGACCTGCTGCCGCTGCTCGATGCCGCCGCCAGCGCCGAAGACCCGGCAAGGGTGATCAATCTGGGCTCGGTGATGGGCACCGCGGCCATGGGCGACGGCGCCTATTCCTACTCCGCGTCGAAGGCGGCGGTGCATCACCTGACCCGCATCCTCGCCAAGGAGTTCGCGTCCCGCCACATCACGGTCAACGCGTTCGCGCCCGGCCCGTTCCAAAGCCGCATGACCCGGTTCGCCACCGGCGATCCCGAAATGGTCAAGAAGGTCGCCGCCACCGTACCCATGGGGCGGATCGGCTCTCCCGACGACATCGCGGGCGCTACCGTGTTCCTGTGCGCAAAGGCCGGTTCATACGTCACCGGCGCCGTCCTGCCACTGGACGGCGGAGTTCATGTAATGACCGGCCACGAACTGTTCTCGGAAGAATGAGCGAACTACCCACTGCCGAGATCATCGCCGGCCCCAGCGAGCGCTCGTTCACCTCGAGCTGGTTCACGGTCGACCAGGCAATGATCGACCGGTTCGCCGACGCCACCCACGATCACCAGTTCATCCACGTGGACCCGGCGCGGGCAAAGGCCGAAACCCCGTTCGGCGGCACGATCGCGCACGGGTTCCTGAGCCTGTCATTATTGTCGGCCATGGCGGTCGACTGCGTGCCGCGACCCGCCGAGGCGGTGATGGGCATCAATTACGGCTTCGAGAAGATCCGCTTCCTCGCGCCGGTCGCCAGCGGCAAGCGGGTGCGCGGCCATTTCATCCTCGCCGAGGCCGCGCTGCGAAACCCGAACGAACTGCTCACCACCTACGACGTGACGGTGGAGATCGAGGGCGAGGACAAGCCGGCGCTGGCCGCCCGCTGGCTGACGATGGCCATCGTTGAAACCTAGTACCGGTACCTAGGCCCTGCCCGCCCGGCTCTCCTCGTTGGCGAAGAAGATCCAGTACAGCACCGCCGCGATCGCCGCCATTAGCACGCAGGCGAAGATCGAGTCGCTGGTGAAGTGCCCGCCCATGCCGACCCGGATCAGGCCTACCACCGCGCCCATTGCCAGCGCAAGCCAGACCATCATTCGCCGCCACCCGGCGCTTACCATGGCAAGCGAAATGAAGATCATGAACACCGACGAAACCTCGCCGGATACGAACGAGCAGTTTGCCGCGCACTGATCGGAGATCTGCAGGACCGGCGTGAATTCCAGATTGCCGCCCAATTCGGTGATCTGCCGCGGCCGCGCCCTGCCCCAATTCTCTTTCAGCAGCAGATTGGCCACCGCCATCGGACCCGCCAGCGAGCAGGCCACCAGGTACATCCACTGCCTGAACGAGTGGCCCATCACCGGCTCGCGGCTGCTCGCGGCCAGGATGACGCCCACGGTGAGCGCCACGTACCAGCCGGCGCTGCCGGCGAGCACCAGGCGGCGCACCGTGCCCACCCAGAAATTGTTGAGGACGAAGCCCTCGTCCGGATTGAAGAACGCCCGGGCGATCACAATGTCGAGCCACGGCCAGCCCACGAACACCACCGCCGTGATCAGGCCGACGAGCACGGACACCACCAGCACGGCCACCGCAAAGCGGGTATCGGCCTGTGAGACGCCAACGTCAGTCATTCGCGCCAGCCTTGAAACCGTCAAGCCGGAAGAACCAGATCGTGTCGATACCGCCGGCGGCAATCGGCGTCGAGCCTACCTGCTCGACTTCGGCGAACCACCGCTCCAGTCCATCTACCTGCGCATCGGCCGAAACCAGCAGCACCGGCCCGGCCGGCAGGCCGTCATAGGGCCGCGTCAGTTCGTAGTGGTCGCGCGGGCCGGCGACCGGCGGCAGCGCGAACACCGGTTCATCGCGTTCACGCATATAGTAGGTCAGCTCCGCGGTAACCTGGCGAAAGCCGCCAATCACCGCCACATACGGTTCGCGGTCCAGTTCGGTGGAGGTCTCGGCGGCGATGTCGCGCCAGCCGTGCAAGCGGTGGAACGGCTCGGTTCCGCCCGGCAGGGTCAGCACTCCTGGCGCCGAATAGGCCACCGCCACCGCCAGCACCACCGCAATCGCCCCATGGATCGCCAGCGACAACCGGTGCCAAACGACAGGAATGCGATTGATCAGGATGTCGGCCAGCAGCACGGTGCCGGCCACATAGGAAACGGCCGCCCAGTTCGCCAGCGCCCGGCTGACCAGCCCCTGCATGGTGATCAGCACCAGCATGGGCAACGAGAACCACACCAGCAGCTTTTGCCGGCCGTCCAACCCCTCGCGCCAGAACCGAAACAGGGCGATACAGTAGATGGCGAACAGGATCGGACCGAACACGCCGAACTGCGAGACCACGAAATTCGCCGCGCGGTCGGGAAAGAACCACCGGCCGCCCCAGCCGATGTTCTCCGCCGTGTGGCTGGCCGTGATGAACTGGTTTTCTATATTCCACCACAGATTGGGCGCCACCAGGACCAGCGCAATCAGCCCCGCCAGCGCCATCGGCCGGCTTGCCAGGCGCGGCCGGGCCGGCGGGTGCGCCAGCGCGTACAGCGCGGCGCAGGCCACAAAATAGATCATGGCGTATTTCGCCATCAGGCCGAGCCCGACGAACACACCGAGCAGGACAGCCCAGCGGGTAAGCCCGGTTCGCTCGAAACGGATGAGCGCCCAAAGCGCGCCGGCCCAGCAGGCCAGCAGCGGCACGTCGGTGGAGATCAACGAAGACGACAGTGAGATGCCCGGCAGGGTGACGAAGATCACCGCCGTCCAGAAACCGGTGCGGCGATCGAACAGGTCGCTGGCGATGAAATAGAGCAGAACGGCGGTTACCGTGTGCAGGAACGGCGAGGCCAGCCGCACGCAGAACTCGCTGTCCGAGCCGCACACCGCAGTGGTGCCGGCGATGATCCAACCGAGAAGAGGCGGCTTGGAGAAATAGCCGAGCGCCGGCTCCTTGCCCCACAGCCAGTATTGAGCCTCGTCGAAGTAGAGCGCGGTGGTGTTGAAGCCGAGCGACACCAGGCGGGCGGCCAGGATGGCTCCCAGCACCAATACGAGCCATCGCGCGTAGGGGTGCGTAGGCGTTTCGGCTGAGATCTGCGTCATGTTTTGGGGATTGGCGCGTTGTGCAGCAGCTTGTCCGGAAGAATTACTTTTCGTTACTTCGGCTTTTACTTCGTTCGGTCGCAATCGCGGACAAACCAACCCCCCAATTGTAAATACGCGGTCGACGGGCACCGCCCTTCAGGCGCCCCGCCCAGTGCAATGTCCTTGCGTTTGCCGGGTGTGTATGGGATCAACTCCGCTTTGTTGTCAATAGAAGCGGGTCGCCACACCCATGAAGATCTCGCTGGTCATTCCGGCCTTCAACGAGGCCGGCAATATCGGCCGGCTGGTCGAGGAATCGTTCGCCACCGTGCCGGGCGATATTCTGGGCGAGATCATTGTAGTCGACGATTTCTCCACCGACGAGACCGGCGATGAGATCAAGGAAATAGCGAAGAAAAACAAAAAGCTGCGCTATATCCGCCATCTGTCGAACGCCGGCCAGAGCGCCGCTCTGCGCACCGGCGTCCTGGCCGCGCGGTTTGATGTCATCGCCCAGATGGACGGCGACGGCCAGAACGACCCGGCGGACATCGCCAAACTGTTCGAGCGGCTGGGCGAACCCGGCGGCGACGGCGTGGCGCTGGTCGGCGGCATCCGCACCTCGCGCAAGGCCACCGGCTCGAAGCGCTGGGCATCGCGCGCGGCCAACGCCATTAGAGATTGGGTGTTGCGCGACGACTGCCCGGACACCGGCTGCGGCGTCAAAGTCTATTGGCGCGACGGGTTCGTGCTGCTGCCCTTCTTCACCTCGATCCACCGCTACCTGCCGGCCCTGTTCCAGACCTATGGCTACAAAACCGACTATGTGGCGGTGAACGACCGGCCGAGATTGGCCGGCGTCTCCAAATACAACAATCTCAACCGCGCGCTGATCGGGCTTTATGACCTGTTCGGCGTCTCCTGGCTGCGCCGACGCACCAGGATGCCGGAGACGAGTGAGGAGTAGGGGCTGGGGCGCGGCGTCGCCCCATCCACCACCGTCATCCTGACGAAGGTCAGGATCCAGGTGCCTCAACGCTTGTTCGGAGCCGGTTGCTCTTGCCGAAACCTCTCACTTCGTCATCCTCGGGCTCGACCCGAGGACCCAGAGATCGTGGCACTGGATCGTCGGATCAAGTCCGACGATGACGGTGGATGAGCGAGACCGCATTTCACATCCCACCACAAACCCGCAGAGGCGCACCTGAACCCCGACCTTCGCCGGGGTGACGGGAGGGCGGGCGTGCGACCCGGCCCTACCGCTCCGGGGCCAGCAGCTCGTCCGCGCCGGGCAGCGCGAACGTCAGCGATGCCCAATAGCTGACCCATTCCTCGGTCGGCGTTTCGGGATCGTCGTCACCGGCGAACATGTAGACCGACGACAGCAGGAACTTGCCCCCGCCCGTCACGTTGATCACCGCTTTGCCCTGGGCATCGGTGCGCAGCTTCCATTGCTTCAGCGCGCCGTTGTGCTGGAACACCAGCACCTGGCGGTCGGCCAGCGGCTCGCCCCGCCAGAACAGCTGCACCGCGACCCGGCCGGCATCGCCGCTGGTCGCATAGGGGTTGTCCAGCGCCACCAGTTCCAGCGGCAGGCCGGTCAGCCGGTCGGCGCCATGACCGTCGCCCACCGCCACCAACGCCTTGGCGCTGCGGGCATATTGCTCGGTGAACCCGGTTTGCGGCAGGCCGCGCGCGGCGTGTTCCTCGAGCACCCCGTCGAGACCCTGCTCGATGACATAGGCTGTGAACTTGTCCCATTCGTCGAACTTCAGCCGGTCGAAGATCGACTGATAGGAGACCACGTGCAGCCCGGTCTCGCCGGAGGAATGGTTAAGCGCGGGCTGGTTGCCCTCATGGCCGGTAACCTTCTGCGGGCCGGACGGCGCGAACACTTCGAACTTGGTGAAACGGCCGGTCAGGTAATAGAGGCTGATGCCTTCGAAGTTCTGACCGTTCTTCAGGTCGGCGCGGATACGCTCGCCTTGCGTCACCTCGAAACGGTGCGGCTCGACCCAGTATTCGTGGGCGCGGATCGGGGTGCTCAGCCCCATCAAAATCAGGCCGCAAAGCGCGGCTATCGGAGTTCGCGACAAACGCATATGGTCAGGACCGGTTGGAGAAGGCGGCACGATGGGACCAATGAGGGGCAAATACAAGGCGGTCCACGCAGTTTTGATCGCGGCCGCGGTCTGGCTGACGACACTCGCGGCCAACGCTCATGAGCTGCGGCCTACGGTTGCCGATTTCGTGTCGGGCGAGGACGGCGCGTTCACGCTCACCGTGACCACCAACCTGGAACAGCTGATCGCCGGCATCGACCCGGGCCACTCCGACACCGACGATTCCGCCAACTCGCCGGAATATGACCGCCTGCGCCTGCTGACGCCGGCCGCATTGCGCCTGCATCTGCACGAGTTCCTGCCGGACCTGATCGAGGGCATGGAACTGCGCTTCGACGGCGAACCGGCTCCGCTGACCCTGCATCGAGCGCAGATCGGCGATGTAGGAGACGTCACGCTGGCGCGCGACAGTAAACTGACCTTTGTCGGAACCGTCCCGCCCGGCGTCGAGACCATGACCTGGAGCTGGGCCCAGGCGTTCGGCGATAGCGTGTTGCGCAAGGACATGCCGCCCGACGGCGGCGAGCCGACGGAAAAATCCTACGCCGCCTATCTGCGGGCCGGCCAGGTGAGCGAACCGATCTCCGTCGACGCGCCGCAGCCCAGGAGCCCGTTCGCCGTGTTCGCCGAATATGTGGTCGTCGGCTTCGACCACATCATCCCCAAGGGCCTCGACCACATCCTGTTCGTGATCGGTCTGTTCCTGCTGTCGACTCGGCTGGTACCGCTGTTGTGGCAGGTGACCTCGTTCACGCTGGCCCACTCGGTGACCCTGGCGCTGGGCATGCTGGGCATCGTCAATCTGCCCGCCCACATCGTCGAACCGCTGATCGCAGCCTCCATCGTCTATGTGGCGGTCGAAAACGTTGTCACCAGCGAACTCAGCCGCTGGCGGCCATACGTCGTGTTCGGCTTCGGCCTGCTGCACGGGCTGGGCTTCGCCAGCGTGCTGGGCGATTTCGGGCTGACGACTTCGGACTTTGTCGCCGGGCTCATCGGCTTCAACGTCGGAGTGGAGTTGGGACAATTGGCCGTGATCGCCATGTGCGTCGCGGTGGCCGGCTACTGGTTCGGCGCCAAGCCCTGGTACCGCGCGCGCATCACCACGCCCGCCTCGCTGGTCATCGCGTCGATCGGCGCCTGGTGGTGCTACGAGCGGGTATTTCTGTGATCGGCGTGGTTGCCAAATCCGCCACCGTCATCCTCGGGCTTGTCCCGAGGATCTAACCACCTCTCAAACTCACAAGCATATCGGCAACGGGATTAGATCCTCGCCACAAGGGCGAGGATGACGCAGGAGAAGCGGCAGAGGATGACTACCCTAAGACAGTGGCGAAGCGGCCAACGCCCAATCAAACATTAAACTTGAACAGCATGATGTCGCCGTCGCGCACGACGTATTCCTTGCCCTCGTCGCGCGCCTTGCCGGCGTCGCGCGCGGCGACCTCGCCGCCCAGTGCGACGAAATCGTCATAGGCGATGGTCTGGGCGCGGATGAAACCACGCTCGAAATCGGTGTGGATGGCGCCGGCCGCGCGCGGCGCCTTGGCGCCGCGGCGCACGGTCCACGCCCGCGTCTCCTTCGGGCCCGTGGTGAAGAAGGTGATCAGGTCGAGCAGCTCGTAGCCGGCGCGGATCAGCCGATCGAGCCCGGCCTCCTCCAGCCCGTTCATGGCGAGGAACTCGCCCTGCTCGTCTTCCGGCAACTGCGCGATCTCCGCCTCGATCTCAGCGGCGATGGTGACCATGGCGGCACCTTCGGCGTCGGCCATCTTCTGGATCGCGAGCGTATGCTCGGTCTCGCCCGCCGCGTCGGCCTCGCCCACATTGGCGACGTAGAGCACCGGCTTGGCGGTGATCAGCTGCAACCCGGCGAGCGCGCGGCGGTCCTGCGGGCTGGCTTGCTCCATCGCCGCGCGCACCGGCCGGCCGGCGGAAAGTTCCGCGAACGCGGTTTCCATCACCGGCAGAATGGCAATCGCTTCTTTGTCCTTGCCGGTCGCCCGCTTGCGGGTGCGCTCCAGCCGCCGCTCCAGGCTTTCCAGATCGGCCAGCATCAGTTCGGTGTTGACGGCTTCCGCATCGGCGATCGGATCGATGCGGCCGTCCACATGGGTTACGTCGTCGTCCTCGAACGCGCGCAGCACATGCACGATCGCGTCGACTTCGCGGATATTGCCGAGGAACTGATTGCCCAGCCCCTCACCCTTGGCTGCGCCGCGCACCAGGCCGGCGATGTCGACGAACGAAATGCGCGTAGGCACCGTGCGCTGCGACCTGGAGAGCGCGGCAATCTTGCCCAGGCGCTCATCGGGCACGGCCACATCGCCGGTATTGGGCTCTATGGTGCAGAACGGATAGTTGGCCGCCTGCGCGGCCGCCGTCTTCGTCAGCGCGTTGAAGAGGGTAGACTTGCCGACGTTGGGCAGTCCGACGATACCGCATCGAAAGCCCATGGGTCAGTCGCCACCCCGCCCCAGCAGTTTCGCCAGCAGTCCCGCCATGGGACCGGCGGCCGGTTCCCCGGGCTTGACCGGCTTTGGCCCGCTGCCCGTACCGCTCTTGGTCTTCGCCGCTTTCGCACCCGGTGCATCGCTCGCCTGCATCGCCAGCGATACCCGGTTCATGAAGGTGGAATGATCGCCCGAAACCAACAGGTCGGCATTGTCCGCGACCGCGTCGATGAGCGCGTCGCGCCAGCCGATGTCCGCCTTGGCGAAATCGCCGAGCACATGCTTGTTGACCGCCGCCCTGCCCGCAGGACGGCCGATGCCCAACCGCACCCGGTGAAATTCGTCACCACAGTGTGCGATGGTCGACTTGATGCCGTTGTGTCCGCCCGCGCCGCCGCCGGTCTTCACGCGGACCTTGCCGGCTACCAGATCGATCTCGTCGTAGATCACGGTCAGATCGCCGGCCGCCAGCTTGTAGAACCGCATCGCCTCGCCGATCGCCTCTCCCGACAGGTTCATATAGGTCTGCGGCTTGATCAGCAGCACGCGCGAGCCGCCCACCCGCCCGTCGGCGATCGCCGAGCGGAACTTCGACTTCCACGAAGCGAACCCGTGCCGGCGCGCGATCGCGTCGGCCGCCATGAAGCCGATATTGTGCCGCTGGCCGGCATGCCGGTCACCGGGATTGCCCAGTCCTGCTATGATCTGCATCGAAGGCCCACGCTGGCCCAAGAACGGCGGGTTACTCTTCCTCGCCGTCCTCGGTTTCCGGCTGCTCCTCGTCGCTCTCTTCGCCGATGATCTCGGTTTCGGGCATCTCGTCGCCCTCTTCCTCGGCGCGCAGTTCTTCCTTCGCACCGGCCGAAGCGGCGATCGTCGCTACCGTGAAGTCACGATCGGTGATCGTCGGGATGACGCCTTCGGGAATGTCGAAAGCGGAGATGTGCAGACCGTCGTTGATGTCGAGACCGGACAAATCGCCCACCAGCGCATCGGGAATCGCGTCGGCCGGGCATTCCACCTCGACCGTGTGGCGAACCACGTTGAGCACGCCACCGCGCTTGATGCCGGGGGAATCTTCTTCGTTGATGAAGCGCACCGGAATTTCGACCACCACCTTGGCGCCTTTGGCAATCCGCAGAAAATCGACGTGCTCGATGAAATCGCGCACGGGGTGAAGCTGGTAGTCCTTGGCCAGCACCCGGTGCTTCTCACCGCCCACTTCGATCTCGGTGATCGTCGTCATGAAGCCGCCGCCATGCAGCTTCATCGACAGTTCCCGGTAGGGGATGGCGATCGCAAGGGGATCCTTCTTGTCGCCGTAGATGACCGCCGGCACCATGCCGTTGCGGCGCAACTCGCGGGCGGCCCCCTTGCCAACCCGATCGCGCGCCTCAGCCTTGAGCTGGATCGTATCGCTCACAAGCCTAGTCCTTTCGCGTTTAAATGAGGTTCGTGAAGACCGGCGTGCTGCCGGTTCACGCCGCTGCCGCAACCGGGCCAAACGTCCCGGAAAATCGGCAAGCCCGCCTTGCCTCCAAGGGTGTCCGCGCGGGCCAGCGGCTTGTAATGCAGAAGCGAACGCCGCGCAAGCCCGCCCCGTGACTGCCCATTCGAGAGGGCGGTTATTTTGCCAGTTCAACACAGCTTTACTTGCCTTTGGTCCGCAAATGCCGCAAAGGTTTCGCCGTTCGGGCATTTTGCGAACGTGAAGACGACTGGAAGACTGAAATACCAGTTCCCATGGCCGGGTAGCAGCCGGCGGGAACGACGGCGGACCGGCCGCGCCACAACGGGCCGGGTGCGCATGACGCCGCACACCTTAAACGGTTGCTGACTTGCTCACGGTGGCAGGCTCCTTTCCTCGACTTTCAAGAAACGCCCCAGCGCAAACTGCGCAAGCCGGATCGATGACTTAAAGATTCACCGCCCCGGCGGCCCGCACGACGGAAACGACGAAAGGATGAGCCAGATGGCCATTACCGGTACCGTAAAATTCTTCAACAACGAAAAAGGCTTCGGCTTTATCACGCCCGATGACGGCTCGCGCGACGTGTTCGTGCACATCTCCGCGGTACAGGCGTCCGGCCTGGCCGGGCTTTCCGAGAACCAGAAGGTCTCGTTCGACACCGAGCCCGACAAGCGCGGCAAGGGCCCCAAGGCGGTCAACCTGCAGCTTGCCGACGATGCGGGCGACGGCGACGCCTAAGCCCAACATCGACCCACGACTGCCAACAGGCGGGCCCGGTGAACCGGCGCCCGCCTGTTTTCGTTTATGTCAGAAACGGGTTGGTCTGACGCTCGCGGCCGATGGAGCTTGGCGGGCCGTGGCCGCAGATGAACTGGACTTCGTCGCCCAGCGGCAGCAGCTTGTCGCGGATCGAGGCGATCAGCGTCTCATGATCCCCGCCGGGCAGGTCGGTGCGACCGATCGATCCGGCGAACAGCACATCGCCCACATGGGCGAAATTTGCAGCGCGGTTGACGAACACCACATGGCCGGGCGCATGGCCGGGGCAGTGCAACACGTCGAAATCGTGTTCGCCGATCGAAACCGTCTCCCCCTCCTCAAGCCAGCGGTCGGGCGCCAGGTTCTGGTAGCGGCCGGGCAGGCCGAACATCTCCGCCTGCTTCTCAATCCCTTCGCACAATTCCTTGTCCGCCAGGTGCGGGCCGATGATGTCGACGCCGAGCTTTCTTTTTAGTTCCGTCGCGCCGCCCACATGATCGATATGGGCGTGGGTGATCCAGATCGCGTCGATCTCGATACCGGCCTGCTCGATCGCCTGTTCGATCAGCGGCACATCGCCTCCGGGATCGACCACGACGCCGCGCTTTGTCTCATCGTCCCACAGCAGCGTGCAGTTCTGCTGAAACGGCGTCACCACGACGACCGATGCCTTGAGCTGGCCCAATTCGCTGTCTCCGTCGTTCGGTGGTTCAGGCGGCCTGCGCCGAGCCGCGCCGGTTCACCAGCGCGTCGTAATCGTCCATCAGAACGTGGCAGATTTCACCCGGCGTAAACCGGTACGGCCCGATTTCGGAAACCGGCGTGACTTCCGCCGCCGTTCCCGTCAGGAAACACTCGGTGAACCCGTCTAATTCGTCGGGCATGATCGCGCGCTCGATCAGTTCGTAGCCGCGCGACTTCGCCAGCTCGATGACCGAACGCCGGGTGATGCCGTCCAGGAAACAGTCCGGTATCGGCGTGTGGATGACCCCGTCCCTGATGAAGAACACATTGGCGCCGGTCGCCTCGGCCACCTGGCCGCGCCAGTCGAGCATCATCGCGTCGGCATAGCCTTTCGCTTCCGCCGCGTGCTTCGACAGCGTGCAGATCATGTAGAGCCCGGCGGCCTTGGAAAAGCACGGCGCGGTGCGCGGGTCGGGCCGGCGGTAATCGGCGATGTCGAGGCGGATGCCCTTGCGCCGCTCTTCCGGGTCGAAATAGCTGGGCCACTCCCACGCCGCGATCGCCACGTTGATCCGGTTGGCCTGGGCCGAGACCCCCATCATCTCGCTGCCGCGCCAGGCGACCGGCCGTATATAGGCATCGGCGAAACCCTGCTTGGTCAGCACGTCGCGGCAGGCCTGATCGATTTCGGCCACGGAATAGGGCAGCTTGAAGCCCAGCACGTCGGCGGAATAGGCCAGCCGCTGCGAATGTTCGGTCAGCTTGAAAATCTCGCCGCCATAGGCGCGCTCGCCCTCGAACACCGAACTGGCATAGTGCAGACCGTGGGTCAGCACATGGACCTTCGCCTCACCCCACTCGACGAACTCGCCATTAAACCAGATGAGACCATCCATTTGGTCAAACGGAACACCGGCCATTTCAACTCTCTCCCGCAGGTTAGCCCGGTCCTCGCCGGGCTGTCGAGATCGTAACCATCGAATCAATAGGTCAGCATCGCTGGCGCAATCCGGCCAAGCTTGCTACAGCATGACACGTTAAATCACCGATCGACTGCAAGACAGCGTATCGCAGACAAAAAATATGTCAATAGTACTGACATATTTTGCAGGACGCCCATTTTGGGCGCAACCGCAACGATGGACCGGAGTTTGACGGCAAAACCCGAAATCGAGACTTCGCCGGCCGCCGGCGCGCGCGACGAGTTGATCGGCGATCCGCTGACGTCGGGCCACGTGCCGCAGGTCGACAACATGACCCTGTTGTTCTTCGCCTATCGCGAGTTCACAGGCGACGCCGACCGCATGCTGACCAGGCTGGGCTTCGGCCGCGCCCACCACCGGGTGCTGTTCTTCGTGTCCCGCAAGCCCGGCATGACGGTGGCCGAACTGCTGCAGATCCTGGCGATCACCAAGCAGAGTCTGGCCAGGGTGCTGCGCCAGATGATCGCCAGCGGCCATATCGTCCAGCGCACGGGTGTTGACGACCGCCGCCAGCGCTTGCTGTTTCCCACCCGGCTCGGCCGCGAGCTGATCCTGGCCTTGTCGCAATCGCAGTCGGACCGGATCGCCCGCGCGCTCGACGGCTTGGCGACGGGCGGCACCCAGGCCATATCGCGCTTCATGTACCAGATGGTCGATCCCGAACAACGGCGCCAGCTCGCCCAGCTTCTTGAGATCGACCTGGACGCGGCCACCGTGAACGGCAACGAACCGGAGCAGCGCCGTTGAACGCGCCGGCCGACCAGTCCGCCACCCACACGCCCCCCGACGATGCTCAGCATCTGCTGGTGATCGACGACGACCGGCGCATCCGCGATCTGCTGTCGCGGTATCTGGCCGACCACGGCTACCGCGTTTCGGTGGCCGGCGACGCGGCTGAAGCGCGCAAGAAGCTTGCCGGCCTGACCTTCGATCTGCTGATCGTCGACGTGATGATGCCCGGCGAGACCGGCCTTTCGCTTACCAAGTCGCTGCGCGAGAACTCCGACGTGCCGATCCTGATGCTGACCGCGCTCGCCGACACCGACCGCCGGGTGGAGGGGCTGGAGGCGGGCGCCGACGACTACCTGCCCAAGCCGTTCGAGCCGCGCGAACTGCTGCTGCGGATCAACTCGATCATCCGCCGCACGGCGAGCCCCGAGCAGCCCTATATCGAGCAGATCGTGTTCGGCCCCTATCAGTTCTCCGTCGCCACACGCGAACTGAAGAAGGGCGGCGAGGTTATCCGGTTGACCGACCGCGAACAGGAGATCATGCTGGCATTCGCCGCCAGGCCCGGAGACACGGTTGCGCGACACGAGTTGCTCGGCGATGATGCCGCCGCCGGCGAACGCAAGATCGACGTGCAGATCAATCGGCTGCGGCGCAAGATCGAGGCCGATCCGTCCGAGCCGAAATGGCTGCAGACCGTGCGCGGCGTCGGCTATCGGCTGCGGAACGAATAGCCGCGGCCGGTTCCATCGCCAACGGGAGCCCGGGCGCACCGCCCGGCGGGAACGACAGTGGTAGCCAACCAATATGATTTTCCCGGCATTCGCGACAGGGCCAATCCCCTGCGCCAGTTCTCCCGCTGGATCGCGCGTCGCATGCCCAAGGGCCTGTACGGCCGCTCGCTGATCATCATCATCGCGCCGATGGTGCTGCTGCAGTCGGTGGTGGCCTTCGTGTTCATGGAGCGCCACTGGCAGATGGTGACGGAGCGGCTGTCCAAAGCGGTCACCGCCGACATCGCGGCGATCATCGAGACCATCGAGACCTATCCCCAGGACGCCGAGTACGAGCAGATCGCTCGCATCGCCAATGAGTCCCTGGGCCTCAACGTCGCCATCCTCGATCCCGATCCGTTCCCGCCGCCGGCCTCCAAGCCGTTTTTCTCCATCCTCGACGACGTGCTGCGCGACGAGATCACCGCCCAGATCGGCCGGCCGTTCTGGATCGACACGGTGGGCGATTCCAACCTGTTGGAGATTCGCATCCGGCTTGAGCAGCCGGACAAGGTGCTGCGCATCTTCGCCAAGCGCAGCCAGGCCTATGCCTCGAACTCGCACATCTTCCTGGTGTGGATGGTTGGTACTTCCCTCGTCTTGCTGCTGATCGCCATCCTGTTCCTACGCAACCAGATACGGCCGATCCAGATCCTCGCCGAATCCGCCGAGCGCTTCGGCAAGGGCCGTCAACTGCCCAACGATTTCCGCCTGCGTGGCGCACGCGAGGTGCGCCAGGCGAGCTTGGCGTTCCTGCAGATGCGAGAACGCATCGAACGGCAGATGGAGCAGCGCACGGCCATGCTGACCGGCGTTTCCCACGACCTGCGAACCGTGCTCACCCGCTTCAAACTGCAGCTGGCGCTCGATGAGGAAAATGCGGAGATCCGCGAGCTGCAAAACGACGTGGACGAGATGCAGAAGATGCTGCAGGGCTATATCGACTTCGCCCGGGGCGAGTCGGGCGAAGAGGCAGACGAGATCGCTGTGAGCGAAGTCCTCGCCCGCCACGAGAACGAGGCATCGCTGCGTGAGAAGGCTTTTCAGGTCGACTGCCCCAAGGGGCTGAAGATTCGCGCCAAGCCCAACGCCTTCTCGCGCCTGGTCGCCAACCTGGTCGCCAACGCGTTCCGTCACGCCAGCTCCCTGAACATCGCCGCTTCGCTGGATGCAGGCTGGCTGACGCTGATCTTCGACGACGACGGGCCCGGCATCCCTTCCGAGGCCCGCGACGACGTGTTCAAGCCGTTCGTGCGCCTCGACGAAGCGCGCAACCAGGACGAGGGCGGTACCGGGCTCGGCCTGTCGATCGCACGCGACATCGCCCGCAATCATGGCGGCGACATCGAACTGGATGAGAGCCCCAAGGGCGGCCTGCGGGCGATCGTCAAGCTGCCGATGTAACGAGCCGCACTCGACTTAGTGCAGCCGCCCGCCGTTGGGCACCGGCTTGTCTACGCCGGCCAGCACCACGTCGCCATTTTCGTCGGTGAAGCCCAGCGTCAGCACCTGCGACATCAGCGGGCCGATCTGGCGTGGCGGGAAGTTGACCACCGCCATGACCTGCCGGCCGATCAGTTCTTCCGGCTCGTAGTGCACGGTGATCTGGGCCGAGCATTTGCGCACGCCGATCGCCTCGCCGAAGTCGATGTGTAGGATCAGCGCCGGCTTGCGGGCTTGCGCGAACGGCTCGGCCTTGATCACCGTCCCCACCCTGATGTCGACTTTGAGAAAGTCGTCGATGCCGATGGTCGCGCCGTCGCCACCGCCTTCATCGTGCGCCATCACGCCGAACCATGGGTCTCGAACAGCGCCCCGTCCAGCGCGCGGCGCGCATCATGGCCGGCCCAGGCGACGAACTGGAAAGCCTGGTAGTAGCGCTCGCAGGCGTCCAGCGCGCTTCCCAGCAGATATTCGAGCTGCTGCCCGGTCGGCTCCGCGCCGCCGTTGAGCGGCAGCGCCTGGCGGAACATTACCGTGCCCGCGCCCGCCCACACGTCGAAATGACCGATCAGCAACTGCTCGTTGATCAGAGAGACAAGCTGCGTGATCTCGCCGGCGCGCCGCTCGGGCACCGAAACGTCGAAACCGCAGGCCAGATGCAGCGCCTCGATTTCCTCCATCCAGGAGAATGAAATGTGATACTCCGCCCAGCCGCCGGCGACGACGATGCAGATCTCATCGTCGCTTGAGCGCTCGAACACCCAGTCGTTGCCGCTCGCCACCTGCTCGATCATGTCGAGCGGGTTGATCGTGCGTTCGAACTCGACTTCCAACAGGTTGATATCTGACATCGTCGTTTCCCAAACCGCCATTCGCCGCCGCAGCAATCGGAACGAGAGGGACGTCGGTTTCGCCTGTCGGGATCGGGCGGGACATGTGCGTTCATCCATCCCGATCCCGCAGCCAAAACCCAGGTCCGCCGCGAATCAGCCTGTAGAATCAGTCTATAATGGCGGACTCGCAGGGAAACCCCATGACGGGCGCCACAAGTTGGATTTGGATTCCGGCGCTTGAATCAGATCATCGGCCGGCGACGGTAAGCGACTCACCGAACAGCAGAAAACACAACCCATCGACACCGCCGCACCGGGCTATTTTTTTTGCGATTTTCCGGTGGATGACGCTTTGGAGGCCCGTTTGGCGGGCTGTTGCATCGCCGAAATGCGCGTTTCGAGTTCCTCGATGCGCGCGTTCAGCGCTTCGTTTTCGGTCCTTGCGCGCGAGGCCATCTCGCGCACCACGTCGAATTCCTCGCGTTTGACCAGGTCCATATCGGCGAGAAACCGCTCCGCCTGGGCGCGAAACGCGGTCTCCGCCTCGCGCCGCAGACCTTGGGCGAGACCCGCGCCATCAGTCATCAATTTGGCCAGTTCGTCGAATATCCGGTTCGAACCCTGATGCACGGTCACCTCCGTCGGGGAGTTTGGCGTCTCGTCTAGGCATTAACTAGGCGATCGTGCCTGCGCTTTCAACGCAGCAACGAGGCTATGGACCCGCCGCCATACCCGTGACAAACACAACCGACCCGAATCGAGAACGCCCGCTTGCCGATCCTCGCCCTGCCCTTTCCCGCCATCGACCCGGTTCTGCTGCAGCTGGGACCGGTCCAGATTCACTGGTACGGGCTCGCCTACATCGTCGGCATCCTGATCGGCTGGTGGTATTCCAGACGGCTGGTTTCCGATGACCGGCTCTGGGGCGGCGAAGGTTCGCCGATCACGGCTGTAGACATCGACGACTTCCTGATCTGGGCCGTGGCCGGCATCATCGCCGGCGGACGGCTGGGCTATGTGCTGTTCTACGATTTCGCCGGCTTTGCCGCCCAGCCGCTGCAGGTGTTCGCGCTGTGGAACGGCGGCATGAGCTTTCATGGCGGTCTTGCCGGCACCATCGTGGCGATGGTCTTGTTCGCGCGGCGGCGCGGCTTTGCCGTCTTCAGCCTGTTCGACGTCATTGCCGCCTCCATCCCGGCCGGCCTGTTTCTCGGCCGCATCGCCAATTTCATCAATGCCGAACTGGTCGGCCGGCCCACCGATCTGCCCTGGGCGTTCGTTTTTCCCGGCGCCGGGCCCGAACCCCGCCACCCCAGCCAGCTCTACGAAGCCGCGCTGGAGGGCATCGGCCTGTTCATCGTCGCGCGCCTGCTTACCCATCGTTTCTTCGCACTGCGCCAACCGGGCTTCGTCGCCGGCGCATTCGTCGCCTGGTATGGCGCCAGCCGCATCCTGGTCGAATTCTTCCGCCTGCCCGACGCGCATATCGGCTATCTGGCCGGCGGCTGGCTGACCATGGGCATGGTGCTGTCGGTTCCCATGCTGCTGGCCGGCGCCTGGGCGATGGCCACCGCGCGCAGCCGCGCAGCCGTGCCCGCGTGAGCGCGACGATGGCCAGCCCACTGGCCGAAAAGATCAAGCGAACCATCGCGGCTACCGGCCCCATCGGGCTGGGCGAATTCATGCAGATCTGCCATTTCGATCCCGACCACGGGGTCTACGCCGCCCGCGATCCGATCGGGCGCACCGGACATTTCATCACCGCGCCCGAGGTCAGCCAGATGTTCGGCGAACTGATCGGTATCTGGTGCGTCGCCGCTTGGCAGGCGCTGGGCGAGCCTTCGCCGTGCCAGCTTTGCGAGCTGGGTCCCGGGCGCGGCACGTTGATGAAGGATGCGCTGCGCGCGGCTTCGAATTTCCCCCGGCTTGGCGATGCGGTCACGGTCCATCTGGTCGAGGCGAGCGCGACCCTGCAGGCCCGGCAGAAGGTGGTTCTGACCGGCGCTGCCGCCGAGCCGGTCTGGCATGTCGACATCGGGACGCTGCCCGCGCGCCCTACCCTGTTCATCGCCAATGAGTTTCTCGATGTCCTGCCGTTGCGCCAATATGCCAAGGCCGGCGGCCGCTGGCGCGAGCGCGCGGTGGGGCTCGACGAGGCCGGCGATCTGGCGTTTACGCTCACCGCCGGCGGCCTCGATGAAGCCCTGTTGCCGGCCGGCCACAAAGAAGCGCCCGACGGAACCATTTTCGAGATCGCCCCGGCGCGCGAAGCGATCGTCGAGCAAATCGCCGCCCATCTGGCCGCTCACGGTGGCGCGGCGTTGCTCATCGATTACGGCCATCTCGAGCCCGACTTCGGCGACACGTTCCAGGCCGTCGCCGAACACCAAACCTGCGACCCGCTTGCCTCTCCCGGCGAAGCGGACCTGACCTCGCATGTGGACTTCGCCGCGCTGGCCGAAGCGGCGCGTCGTGCGGGCGCTCATGTGTACATGCCGATGACCCAGGGCGCGTTCCTGTCCGGCATCGGGCTGGCGCAACGCGCAGCGACCCTGAGCGCGGGCAAGGATGCGGCGATGCAGACGGCCATCGCCGGCCAGGCCGAACGACTTGCCGGCCCCGAGGCGATGGGAGAGTTGTTCAAGGTGTTGGCCATTGCCGGCCGCGCCGATCTGGCGTTGCCGCCGTTCGAGGGACCAAGCACATGAGCATCCGCCCGGCGACCCCCGCCGACGTGCCGGCAATCCGGCAGTGCGCGCGCGCCGCCTATGCGATGTACGTTTCGCGCATCGGCCGCGAACCGGCGCCGATGGTCGCCGACTTCGCCGCCCGAGTCGCCGAAGGCGTCGTGTGGGTGGAAACTGCGACGTCGGATGGGCCGGTGCGCGGTTTCATCGTCGCCTTTGCTCATCGCGACGCCTGGCACATCGAGAACGTCGCCGTGTCTCCCGACCATCAGGGCGCCGGCGTCGGCGGCCGGCTCATGCGCTTCGCCGAGGAGTTGGCCGTCAAGGCCGGCTTCGACCGGGTCGAGCTCTACACCAACGCGAAGATGACCGAGAACCAGAGCCTGTATCCGGCGCTCGGCTACGAAGAGTTCGACCGGCGCAGCGAGGATGGCTTCGACCGCATCTACTACCGCAAGGCGCTGGCTCGCGACCAATGATTCCCTTCCGCCAGGCCCTTTCCGCCGTTGACTTGGCGCGCCGGGGCGATCACGATTGGTGTTTTGGCGACGATGATCGCGGTGAACCTTTGGACCTGCAACCGATAGAATGCGAAAGCCTGGCCGGCTGCGGCGCGCCGGTGCGGCACGGCTTCTTCACCCGTCGCGGCGGGTCGTCGGGCGGAAGCTATGCCGGCCTCAACACCGGCCTGGGCTCCGCAGACGAGCGCGATGCCGTCAACGCCAACCGAACCCGGATCGCTGAGCATCTGCGTGTCCCCCGCGAGCGCCTCGCCACGCCGCACCAATACCATTCCGCCGACGTGATCGTGGTCGAGGAACCGTGGGGAGACAATCGGCCCAAGGCCGATGCGCTCGTGACCAACCGGCCCGATCTGGCCATCGGCGTGGTGACCGCCGATTGCGGCCCGGTTCTGTTTTGCGACGCCGCCGCCGGGGTGATCGGCGCGGCCCATTCCGGCTGGCCGGGCGCTTTTTCCGGCGTTCTGGAGAACACCGTCAAGGCGATGGAAAGCCTCGGTGCGACGCGCCAGCACACCATCGCAACCGTCGGCCCGACCATCAGCCAGGACAATTACGAGGTCGGACCGGAATTCATCGACCGCTTCATCGCGCTCGACGCCGGCAATGAGCGGTTTTTCCGGTCCTCGTCCAAGCCGGACCATGCTATGTTCGACCTGCCGGGATATATCGTCACCCGGCTCAACAATGCGGATGTCGAGGCGCGATGGACGGGCCAGTGCACTTACGCCCATGAAGATGATTTCTACTCCTATCGCCGCGCCACCCACCGCGGCGAACCCGATTACGGTCGGCAACTGTCGGCCATCGTCCTGCACACCTGATCTTCTCAAACCGGGAACACCAAATGGCACTGCATTTCACCCGTAGGGAATATCGCGCCCGGATGGACCGGCTTACCAAGGCGATGGGCGAAGCGGGGCTCGACTGCATGCTGCTGTTCTCCCAGGAGAGCATGTACTGGCTGACGGGCTACGACACGTTCGGCTTCTGCTTTTTCCAGTGCCTGGTGGTCAAGGCCGACGGCGAGATGGTGCTGCTGACCCGCGCGCCCGACCTGCGCCAGGCCCGGCACACTTCGATCATCGAGGCGATCGTCATCTGGACCGACCGCGGCGGCGCCGACCCTTCCCAGGACCTGCACAAGCTGCTCGGCGACATGAACCTGGTCGGCGCCGGCATCGGCGTCGAATACGACACCGTTGGGCTGACCGGTGCGGCCGCCAAGCGCATCGACCAGCGGCTCGCCAACTTCGCCACCCTGTCGGACGCTTCGGCGGTTATACCTGCGCTGCGCTCGATCAAGTCGAAAGCCGAGCTGGACTGCGCGCGTAAAGCCGGTGAACTGGCCGACGCCGCTCTCGATGCCGCCGTCGCCAAGACCGCCGCCGGCGCCTTTGAGGGCGACATCCTGGCTGCGATGCACTCGGCCATCTTCGCAGCCGGCGGCGACTATCCCGGCAACGAGTTCATCATCGGCTCCGCCGAAGACGCGCTGCTGTGCCGCTACAAGTCCGGCCGGCGCAAGCTGTCGACCAACGATCAGCTCACCCTGGAATGGGCCGGCAGCTGGGCGCGCTACCATGCAGCCATGATGCGCACCATCATCGTCGGCAAGCCCACCGCGCGTCATCAGGAGCTCTATGAAGCCGCCAGCGCCGCGCTCCTGGCCGTCCAAGACGCGATGGTGGTAGGCAATCCCATCTCGCACATGTTCGATGCCCACGCCAAGGTGCTCGACGACGCCGGCCTGACACGCCACCGGCTCAACGCCTGCGGCTATTCGCTGGGCGCATCCTTCACCCCGTGCTGGATGGACGCACCGATGATCTATGCCGGCAACGAGACCGCGATCGCCGCCAACATGGTGCTGTTCACGCACATGATCATCGCCGACAGCGAGTCCGGGACGGCGATGACCCTGGGCCGCAGCTACATCACCTCGGCGAACGGACCGCAAAGCCTGTCGCGTCACGAAATCGATCTTATCGTTGTCTAAATGGCGCACCGCTGCTATCCGTTTGCGATCCGTCTCACCTTGCAATCGCCCCGCCTACCAGCTTCAACAAGCCATGATCCGGTCCTGAGCGCAGCATTTCGATGACCATCGCCACCGCCCTTCGCTCCATTCCGCGAGGTATAGTGGTCACCGGGTCTATCCTGGTGCTGGCGATGCTCGCCGCCTGCAACACCGAGACGGTCACCCAGGACATTCGACCGGCCGTCACCGTGGGCGATAGCATGGCGGCCACCGATCCGGCCGCCCAGCCGGGCGAGCCAACGCAAAGCGCGAATGCGCTGGCGCCCGCGCAGACCGCCGCTCCAGCAGCAAGCGCGGGACTGGCGCCATCCGACGCGGTCACCTTCCTGCCGGTTGTCGGCCCGCCTCAGTCGGCAGTGAACCGGCTGTCGGCGGCGGTGCGCAATTCGGCCAGGACCAACGCGCTCACCATAGTGCCGAACGACCAGCCCGGCGCCAGATATCAGGTGAAGGGATATTTCTCCGCCCTCGACGACGGCTCGGGCACCCGGTTCGTGTTCATCTGGGACATTCTCGACGCCCAGGGCCGCAACCTGCACCGCATATCGGGCGAGGAGCGCACTACCAAGCGCGGCGCCGATCCCTGGGCGGTCATCGATCAGACCGTGATCGACCGGATGGTGAGCCGCACGATGATCAGCCTGCGCGGCTGGATGGAAAGCCGCGCGTGAGCCGGCCGTTGGCGATTTACAGCAATCGTTAGCCAAACCCGTTAAAAACCGTCCACGCCCATTGATCGCCACTGCCTTGTCGCCTAATAGAAATTCGCGCCACCAAGCCAGGCCCAGGGACCCCGGGGACCGATGAAACTCTTTGCCGGCAATTCCAATCGGGTCCTCGCCGAGCAGATCTGCAACTATCTCGACATCCCGCTGGGCCGCGCCAATGTGCGCCGCTTCGCCGACCAGGAAATCTTCCTGGAAATCCTGGAAAACGTCCGCGGCGAGGACTGTTTCGTACTGCAGTCGACGTCGTATCCGGCCAACGACCACCTGATGGAGCTGCTGATCCTGATCGACGCGCTGCGCCGCGCTTCCGCGCGCCGCATCACCGCGGTGCTCCCCTATTTCGGCTATGCCCGCCAGGATCGCAAACCCGGCCCGCGCACGCCGATCTCCGCCAAGCTGGTGGCCAACATGATCACCCAGGCCGGCGCCGACCGGGTGCTCACGCTGGACCTGCACGCCGCCCAGATCCAGGGCTTCTTCGACATTCCCACCGACAACCTGTTCGCCGCTCCCGTGCTCGCCCGCGACGTCAAGGCGAACAGCCAACTCGACAACATCATGGTCGTCTCGCCCGACGTGGGCGGCGTGGTGCGCGCGCGCGCGCTCGCCAAGCGCATCGACGCGCCGCTGGCGATCGTCGACAAGCGCCGCGACCGGCCCGGCGATTCGGAGGTGATGAACGTAATCGGCGACGTGGCCGGCCACGCCTGCCTGCTGGTCGACGATATCATCGATTCCGGCGGCACCCTGTGCAACGCCGCCGATGCGCTGCTTGAGAAGGGTGCGACCTCGGTGACCGCTTACATCACCCATGGCGTTCTTTCCGGCGGCGCGGTGGCTCGCATCATGACCTCGCAACTGCGCGAACTGGTGATCACCAACTCGATCCAGCCCGTTTCCGCCGTCGAGACCGCCGCCAACATCCGCGTGCTTTCAGTGGCTGATCTGGTAGGCGAAGCGGTGAGCCGCACCGCGCTGGAAAAATCGGTTTCCAGCTTGTTCGATTGAGACATTGTTTCCCGCTTACGCGGGAAGCGGCTCCGGGCCTCTCCCCCTCCCAACCACCCTCTCGAGGATACTGCCGTGGGTGGTTGGGAGGGGGAGAGGGCCGGAGCCGCCGATAAAGAGCACTACCCCGACTTCGCCAATCTCTCGTCCGGCGGGTCCCACGGCTGCGCCGCTTCGCCGAAGACCGTGAATCCGGGCGCAAACGTGGATGGATCGTCCAGCGTGGCCGCGTGGAAATACAGCCGCTCGGGGAACCGCTCGGTCTTGCTCAAGACGGGAGAGCCGCAGGCCGGGCAGAAGCATGAGAAGGTCTGGGCGCCGGTGTCGGCCGGCGCGCCGTATTGCTTCAGTTCACCGGTGATCTTCACATCGTCGGCCGCCACCGCGAACGCCGAGGCATGCCCGCCGCCGGTGGCGCGCTGGCACTTGCGGCAATGGCAGTGGAAGGCGAACTCCGGCTCGCCGGTAAACGCATAGCGCACCGCGCCGCAGGCGCAGCCGCCGGTGGTGGGTTCTTCGGTCGGTGTGCTCATGGGGCTGGTCTTCCGGTTCGAACCTGAAACCCGACAAGCTTATTGAATTTCAAGCCGACGCCTACCCCTTAATCCGCCTCGAAAGCCTCGTCGGCCAAGCGCTCCAGCTTGGCCATCTCCAGGCGTAGCGCGACTTCCGCCTCGCTCGGGCTCTCTCCGGCGGCAGCCCGCGCCTTCCACTGCTGCCTGTCCCGGTGGCGCTCGATCAGCGCACGCCCGCGATCTGAGCACGCGGTGAACCCACCGGTCAGCGCACAGGTGCCGCGCGGCCCGCCCGAGCAGGCCCTGCGGGCGTGGCATTGGGAATGGTCGCAACGGCGCCAGAGTTTCTGGGCGGTGTTCACCCGCTTCATCAGTTCGAACAGAGCTTGCGGGTTTGGAGAGGGGCTGGAAGAGGACATGATTTTCCGTTCACTCGACGCACCGCGCCAGCGGCTTGATGAAAGGTCATGTAAACTGCGGGACGCTCAATCGAATGCCTGCCGAATGCTAGTTGTCGGCACTCAAAGGAGCACCCGCGCGAAGATTTTTAGACAAGCGACGCTGGTGGACACGCTACTCAGTACCTGTGTCTTGACCACGCCGGTCAGGCTTCAAGGCGGCGATGCGTCCGCGACGCACGCTCCACCGCTCCGCAGCCACCGCCTCCCACATGGCCACGGATCCCATATGGCGTTCGCATGAGGCGGCGATACGGGGAAGGATAAGGGAGGTGCTGGGGGCGGGGATAAGTTTTTCGGCCGGCGCGCCTGGATGGTGTCAGGTCGCCGCAGTCTCCTGACACCTGCGATCACGGTCGCTTGGAGCAAATTCAAGGCGCTAAGTCTGCGCCGGGGAAGCTCGAGACGACGTTAGTCGGATGCTTCTAAATCTGCCCAGCCGCATACGGCTATGCTAGGCGCTTAAACAGTTCGGGGTATTCCTGCTCAAGGTACCAGGTGCCATGTCCGAGAGCGAGGAAGCCGGCTGCGATGAAAATGATGAGCCAAAGACGAGAAAACATTGCCTTAGGTGATGGCTCCAGGTGAGTTGACCTCAATAACCGAAAAACGATTGCTGGAATTGCAATCACCAATATCGATCCGAATAAAACCAATCTGAATACTGCATAAAACCTAAGATATCCAGGTACGTCTCGCATATCGTAAAGTGCGACAAACATTAATCGATTAAACAGCCCTCCGGTAGCTTCTTCATAATGCATGTAGTACGAAACCAGTGTAGCGGTGTCATCCGGGAAAAAAAGCCTTAAATTTTGATCGCACGACGAGGTATCTGGATGAACAATAGCGCAATAGTCACCAGTTTCATAGATGTTCAATACGAAGAACAAATAATCACCGTTAGTAGAATTCTCCGCCACCGCCGCTGCCACGACCTCGTCGTCGGGAAACGGAGTATTCTTTGCAACAGATGAAGAGCTCACAATCAAAATAGATATAGACAAGATAGTTGCCGTGATCAAAATTCCTGTGATGTACATATTCCTTTTTATTCTATGGTCAGATATGATGTGCATATTTTTATGTAAATCATCAATTTCATCCAAGTAATTTATATTTCTATTTGACTTTGGTGATAGAATAACATTAAAAGATAAAATTATTATGAGCGCAATAATACTACTATCGATAATATGAGGTTCCGGAAGAAAAAACAACATGCTGGATACAATCTCATGAAGTAATTTGGTCCACTCATCCAGAAGCCAGAGTACAAGTTTGCCTAACTTGATAAACCCGCCAGTCAAGCTCGCCAGCGTTAATGCTGCGCTGAACACCCCAAGCCAGCTACTAACTATCCAAGGCAGCTTACGGGGTTGCTGTTCGATTGTTTCGGCCATTCTATGCGTGCCCAAGAACCATCTGTCGTCAACCTTACCGTGGGTGGAGCTTCGGCGGTAGGCTGAACCACTATAAAACTGAGAAGGGCGGCGGAGGCGGAAGGCTAACGCCCAAGACCGTGAGCGGGCACACGCGACAGCCGCATTGGGTAAGACACGGCTTTCACCCCTCATCGCCATCAATTCGATCTTGGCACGCCGATCCCACACCTTGCACCCACGTTGCTGCTCGCCTATCACCCTAGCCACTTCATTGCCGTTGAAAATTTCACGATCCGACCCACCCCACCATGGCCGAAATCCTAGGACTGATCCTCCCGCTGTTCGGCCTGATCGTGTTCGGCTTCGCCGCCGCGCGCATTACGCGCCAGCCGCTCGAGGCGCTCGGCTGGCTCAACACGTTCGTTTTGTATTTCGCCCTGCCGGCGATGTTTTTCCGGCTGTTGTCTAAGACGCCGGTGGAGCAGCTGGCGCGGTGGGATTTCATCGGGGTGACGACTTCCGTCACCTTTGCCATATTCGCGCTCACCTTCGCGATCGGCATGGTGGCGAGCCGTGCGCGGATCGCCGATGCGACCGTGCAGGGGCTGGCCGGGGCCTATGGCAATATCGGCTATATGGGGCCGGCGCTGGCGATCTTAGCGCTCGGCGAGCCGGCGGCCGTGCCGGTGGCGCTGATCTTCTGCTTCGAGAACGTGATGCATTTCGTGCTCGCGCCGACGCTGATGGCGGTGTCGGGCCGGGGCGAGGCGGGGCCGCTGCGCCAGGCGGTCGGCGTGGTCCGCTCCATCGTGCTGCACCCGTTCATTCTGGCCACCGCCGCCGGCGTGGGCGCGGCCTTTGCCGGCTTCGCGCCGCCGGCGCCGGTCGAACAGCTCATCGCCTATCTGGCCCAGGCCGCAGCGCCCTGCGCGCTGTTCGCCATGGGGGTCACCCTGGCGCTGCGCCCGCTCAACCGCGTGCCCCTGGCCCTGGGTTACATCGTGCCGATGAAACTGGTGATCCACCCGGCGACGGTGTATCTGGCGTTGAGCTGGATGGGCGATTTCGACCCTGTCTGGGTGTTCACCGCCGTGCTGCTGTCTGCGCTGCCGACGGCCACCAACGTGTTCGTCATCGCCCAGCAATATGGCGTGTGGGTCGAGCGCGCCACGGCCGCCGTGCTGGTGACTACGGCGACTTCCGTGCTCACCGTCTCCGCCCTGCTCTATGCCATTGCTTCCGGCGCCCTGCCGGCGGATCTGTTTCCGGCCGGCGGGTGAGCGGCTATTCGTGGGTCAGGACCGGGCCGAGAATGATCGTCAGTTTCACGCCCACGCTCATGGAAAGGGCGTCATCGCCGCCGATCGAAGTGCCAACATTCGGGCCCGGCGTGGTGCCGCCGGCGGTGGCGTCTTGGTTGTTGTAGGCCATGTCGGGGACCCAGGATATGTATTCCAGATCGCCGGTCAGCGACAGCTTGGTGCGCGGGCCAAGCTTCTGGCTGACTTCCAGGCCGATCCCGCCGATCAGGACGGTCTCGCCGCGCGACAGCAGAAGCTCGCCGGCGTCGTTCACGGCATCGAAACTGCGGTAGTTCCCGTGATAGTCGGTCTGCGCGCGATAGACGCCGCCCTGCAGGCGTAACGATGAATAAAGGCCCGGAACCTCAAACAGCCCCAGGTCTGTGCCCCACGCGCCGAAGACGCCGGTATAGCTTGTGTCGAGGCTCTCATCATACTCGAACCGCTTGTTTGGATTCTGGGCCTCGAAGCCGTCCATGTCCAGCGCCTGATCGATTGTCCGCAAATCCACGCCCAGCGCGAAATACTGGCCGTAGCCCGGCATCGTATAATCCACGCCGCCGGGATACTGATACCACCTGCCCTCAAGGGCCCCGCCCCAGTAGTCGACCTCCCGCCTCGTCGTGGTATGCAGGTCGAACCCGGCCGACACGAAGATGGAGTTGGACTGGGTGGGATGATCGATGATGTTCGTCCATCTACACAGGCTTGTGTTGGTCGAATGGCATTCGAGCGCGTCGGTGTCCTCGAAGCTCGCGGTGAAGCCGCTGAGCACGATGCTTTTATATCCGCCGCTCAGCGGGTACAGCGGAATTTCCACGCTGCCGTCGAAGTTCCAGCCGACTTCGTCGTCGATCTCGTTGTTCTGCAGCACGTCGGTGAAGACCTGGTTGAACCCGCCCGTCGTGCGATAGTTGAAGTTTACGTCGGGCAGGGTGAGGATCGTCCCACCGGCGCCTAAGGTGATGATCGCATCGCCCAAATGCATGGAGCCTTCGCCCGCCGGCGGCTCCTGCGCATGGGCAGGCGTTATGCCAAGCAGACATGTCGAAACGACCACGAGAAATGGAATGCGGCAAGCAATAGCCACGGCAACCCCCTGCTGTTGACCGTCGGCCCTTCAGGTGGGCCGTTCAGAAACGCCAAGACGCAACCGTAACAGTGCTGTTTCCAGCTACCACGATAACTGTTTGAATCAAAAGCTGATTCGCCGCCATCTGTCGTGGATCGCATGTGGTTTTGCTGTGGATAACTTGTGCACGCGCCAGGAATTGAATCCGGGCGTGACAAAAGGGCCACACCGCCCCTGCCGCCGAACAGATGCATCGACCGGCTCATATGTGTGTGGCGGCGGCGAACGGAGTTTCGGCAGCGGTGGTTCTCCTATTGATTTATTCGTTCGAACGATTTAATTAATCGCCATGGAGGTTTCCCGTGGCCCGAGTTTCCGCCGAGCGCGTTGAACAAACGAAGCATGAACTGCTGGAGGCTGCCCGCCACGTGCTGATCCGGGACGGTTTTTCGGGCCTGTCCACGCGGCGGGTCGCCGAAGCCGCCGGCACGCAGATGAGCCAGATCCAGTACCACTTCGGTTCGAAGGAGGGCATGATCCTCGCCCTGTTCCAGCACCTCAACGACGGGTTGATCGAGCGGCAGAGCGAGACGTTCTCCAACCGCGATCTCAGCGTGTCGCAGAAGTGGTTTCTGGCCTGCGACTATCTGGAGGAGGATCTGTCTTCGGGATATGTGCGCGTCCTGCAGGAGCTGATCGCGGCCGGCTGGTCCAACCCGCGCATCGGCGATGCCGTGCGTAGCGCGCTCGGCCGATGGCACGAACTGCTGAGCGGGCTTTCGCGCGAAGCCTTCGCCGAACACGGCGCTATGGTCCCGTTCACGCCACAATCCATGGCCGCGCTGATCGCAGCCGCCTTCATCGGCGCCGAGGCGCTGATCCTGCTCGGCTATGAGGAGCGCATCCATTCGGTGCGCGATGCGTTGCGCCAGGTCGGCGACACACTTACCGCCATGGAAGATCAACAAGGGGAGCGTTAGCACATGCGCGCGAAACTGCCTCATACCACCGGGACCGTCGACCGCGACGGCGTCAACCTGCACTACGAGATCTATGGCGAAGGCGAGCACACGATCATCTTCGTGCCCACATGGGCGATCATCCATTCGCGCGGCTACAAGGCGCAGGTTCCCTACTTCGCCGAGCATTTTCGCGTTGTGACATACGACCCGCGAGGCAACGGCAAGTCGGACCGGCCCGACGATCCGGAAAGCTACTCGGTCGAAAACCTGATCGAGGACGTTCGCGCCATCATGGACGCCACCGGTACCGAGAAGGCGGTTTTATGCGGCTTTTCCTTTTCTGGCGCGATTGCCTTCGCCGCCGCTTCGCGCATGCCGGAACGGGTCGTGGCGGCGGTATCCTTCGGCGCCTGGACGCCGATCGTCGAGCCATTGGATTTCAGGAAGAACGTTCAGTCGGAAGACACAGCCGACGAAGGCAAGTTCACCTACGGCTATTGGCGCAAGGACTATGCCGGCTTTTGCGACTGGTTCCTCAACCGGGTTCATTCCGAGCCGCATTCGACCAAGCAGCACGAGGACGCGGTGGGCTGGGCCGCCCAAGGCGATGCGGAGATGCTGATCAATACCCAGCAGACCCGCATCGAACACGGTGTCCCAATCACGGAAGCTACCTATACGGGCCTGCAATGCCCGTCGCTGCTCATCCACGGGCTGGCGGATAAAGTCACGCCGTATCAGGGCTCGCAGCGGATCGCGGAACTGACCGGCGGCGAATTGCATCTGCTGCCCGACGTCGGCCACGCGCCGCACGCCCGGTTCCCAGCCCTTATCAACACGCTGATGCGCGACTTCCTGGCCAGGCATCTGGGCACCCACAAGCCGGTACGCCGAAAGGCGAACGGCGCCACGCGCGTGCTGTACCTCTCGTCGCCTATCGGGCTGGGCCACGCCCGGCGCGATCTGGCGGTGACCCGCGAGCTGAGCAAGCTGCATCCGGGCCTGACGGTCGACTGGCTGGCGCAGGACCCGGTCACGCGGTTTCTGCAGGCAAACGAGGAATCCATCCACCCCGCCAGCCGCCTGCTCGCCAACGAAAGCGCCCACATCGAGGCCGAGAGCGGCGAGCATGACCTGAACGCCTTCCAGGCGATCCGCTCGATGGACGAGATCCTGATCAAGAACTTCATGGTGTTCCAGGAGATCCTGGAGGAGGAGCCCTACGACCTGGTGATCGCGGACGAGGCCTGGGACGTCGATCACTACTGGCACGAGCACCCGGACCTGAAGAAGGCGCCGGTGGCCTGGCTGACCGACTTCGTCGGCTGGGTGCCGTTTGCCGAAAACGGCCCGCGCGAGGCGTATCTGACCACCGACTACAATGCCGAGATGATCGAACACGTGGAAACAAACCCCGGCGTGCGCGACCGGGCGATCTTCGTGGGCACGCGCGACGACATCGTCAACGAAAGCTTCGGCGCCGGCCTGCCCCATATGCGCGAATGGGTGCCGAAGCACTTCGAGTTTTCCGACTACATCATCGGCCGGCACCCCTCGCAATTCGGCAGCCGCGACGATCTGCGAAACCGGTTTGGCTACGATGACGGGCGAAAGGTGTGCATCGTTTCCGTCGGCGGTTCGGGCGTCGGCGCGGCGCTGATCGCGCGCATCCTGGCCGCGTTCCCGACCGCCAAGAAGCTGATACCCGAGTTGCGGATGATCGTGGTGGCCGGGCCGCGTCTGGACCCGCTCGCCTTCGACGTGCCCGACGGCGTCGAGATGCGCGCCTTCGTGCCCGATCTCGACCGGCACCTGGCGGCCTGTGACCTGGCGCTGGTCCAGGGCGGGCTGACCACCTGCATGGAGCTGACGGCGGCCGGCACCCCCTTCCTCTATTTTCCGCTGCGCAACCACTTTGAGCAGAACTTCCACGTCGCCAGCCGGCTCGAACGCTACAATGCCGGGCGCAAGATGATCTTCTCGCAAAGCGATCCCGACCAGATCGCCGAGGCCATGGTGGCGGAACTCAAAAGCCCCCGTGTCGCCCTGCCGGTCGCGGCCGACGGCGCTGCGCGTGCGGCGAGGATGCTGGCCGATTTGATCTGACCCAAGAGCAAGGACGCAGCGAATGACCCATGTCGACCAAAGCCGCACCGCCGACATCGAAGCAATCACCGCCTGCGTGCTCGACTACGCCGAGGGGTGGTATACGGCCGACGCGGTACGCATGCGCCGCGCGCTTCACCCCGCCCTGTCGAAACGCACGATCATCCGCGATCCGTTTTGCGACGACGTATTGACCGTCGGCGAGCCCATCTTGACGACAGCCGATCGCATGGTGCGGCTGACCGCCAATGGCGGCGGACGGGACGCCGGCGAGGCGCATGTGGAGGTGGAGATCGTCCATCTGTGGCGCGACATGGCCATGGCCGCGTGCAAATCGCGGGACTTCTGG
The DNA here is from genome assembly GCA_028281105.1 of Rhizobiaceae bacterium. GTDB lineage: Bacteria > Pseudomonadota > Alphaproteobacteria > Rhizobiales > Rhizobiaceae > JANQKQ01. The sequence continues at coordinate 100,325 of JANQKQ010000002.1, read as the reverse complement.
GACTGCCTGCAACTGGGCAGGTTCGGGCGGGACGGCTGGAAGATCGTCAACGCGCTCTGGCAGCCGCTGGAGGGCTATCACGACCCGGCGCAATCGTCGGAAACGGAAGCGGAGTTCTGGACACCGGCCTAGTAGTCAAGCAAGCTCGCCAGCGCCGTTGACGACGAACGGTAGCCGGCGCCTCCAACCCATCCAAGGAAACCCGATGACCACCGGAAAACCTAGAACCACCGAAGGACTTGGCCGCCGTTTCGACAGCATCCTGGACACTGTCGGCAACACGCCGACGATCCGCGTCAACAATCTTGGCGCCGAGGGCTTGGATATCTTCGTCAAGTTCGAGGCATTCAACCCTGCCGGTTCGGTCAAGGACAGGCTCGCATTGAACATCATCGAAGCCGCCGAACGTTCGGGCAAGCTCGAACCCGGCCAGACCGTTGTCGAGGCGACAAGCGGCAACACCGGCATCGGTCTGGCGATGGTGTGCGCCCAGAAAGGCTATCCGCTGGTGGTGACCATGGCCGACAGCTTCTCCATCGAGCGCCGCCGGCTGATGCGCATGCTGGGCGCCAGGGTTGTGCTGACCCCGCGCGCTGAGAAGGGCTTCGGCATGTATCGCAAGGCCGTAGAACTGGCCGAGGCACATGGCTGGCTGCTGGCCCGGCAGTTCGAAACGGCGGCGAACGCCGAAATCCACGAAGCGACGACGGCGCGCGAAATCCTTGCCGATTTCAAAGACCACCGTCTGGACTATTTTGTCACCGGGTACGGCACGGGCGGCACGCTGGCCGGGGTGGGTCGGGTGCTGAGGCGGGAGCGGCCGGACACACGCATTGTACTCGCCGAGCCGGCCAATGCCGCGCTTCTAGGCAGCGGCCATGTTCAGGAGCGCGGTGAAGATGGGGCGCCGGCGGCCAGCCACCCCGCCTTCGAGCCTCATCCGATCCAGGGCTGGACGCCGGACTTCATCCCGGCCGTGCTTCAGGAGGCGATCGATAATCAGTACTACGACGATCTGCGGCCGATTCCGGGCGCCCTGGGCGTGGAATGGGCGAAGAAACTGGCCGGCCGCGAAGGCATCTTCACCGGAATTTCCGGTGGCGCCACGTTCGCCGCCGCCATGCAGATCGCAGAAAAGGCGGATCCCGGTTCGTCGATCCTGTGCATGCTTCCCGACACCGGAGAACGCTATCTGACGACACCGCTTTTCGAGGACATCGTCGAGGACATGAGCGACGAGGAGATCGCGATCTCCCAGTCCACCCCGGGTTACCAGATGGACTGACAAGCGTGCCGCGGAAGCCGAAACACCCACGCGCGGCGGGCTGCAAGCCGAGGGAAGACGCATCATGGACAGGTTCACCGGAGGCTGCCTTTGCGGCGATGTTCGAATTGCGGCGGCGGGCCGACCGTACCGGGTCGGTCTTTGCCATTGTCTCGACTGCCGCAAGCACCATGGGGCGCTGTTCTATGCCGCCGCGATATTCCCCGCCGATGCGGTGACGGTTGAAGGCGAGACACGCGATTATGATGGGCGGCACTTCTGCCCGCGTTGCGGCTCGTCGGTGTTCGCCCGCAGCGGCGATGAGGTCGAAGTGCATCTGGGCTCTCTTGACGATCCCGGCCAGTTGAAGCCGACCTACGAAAGCTGGGTCGTTCGTCGCGAGGCCTGGCTGCCCCGGTTTCCCGGCATGAGACGATACGAGCGCGACCGCGAAAGCGCCGACCGCGCCGAGGATTAGGCCGATGCCTGCCGGTGATTGAGCGGCCATTCGATCTCAACGACGGAACGGCGGCTTGGTTTACCCGCACCGCGAACCTGCAAAATTCTCCGTGCGGACGACGGCTACAGGCGATCTGCGGCATCGGATCGGCTATAGAAGTCCGGTGGGTGCGTTTGTCCCGATCGCAGTGACGGCGGTGCCTTGGGACTGGTGGGGAGAAGTGTCTTGGAACGGATCGGCGTCATCGGATTGGGCCGCATGGGAAGCGCCATTGCGCAACGCTTCGCGGCGCAGGGAGTTTCGGTCAGGGGATGGACCCGCAGCGGCCGCGCCGTGGAAGGAATACCGGCCGCGCCGCACATCGAGGCCCTGGTGGAGGAAAGCGACACGCTGGTCCTGAGTCTGTTCGGCAACGAAGCGGTGGCAGAGGTGCTCGACGCGCTTGTAGCGCTTGATCTGCAGGGCATGCAGATCATCGAGACCAGCACGGTGACGCCCGATCTTCTGAACAGCCGCAGCGAACGCATCGCGCAACAGGGCGCCAGCGCGGTCGATGCTCCGATTTCCGGCGGACCGGAGTTGGTTGTGGCGGGAAAGTGCGGGATCTTCCTTGGCGGCGACGAGGCTTCCGCCGCCCGCGCACGCGCCAGCCTTGCCGCGATTTCCCGCCGCATCATGCATGTGGGACCGCTCGGCACCGGGCTGGTGATGAAGGCCATCAACAACGGAATGGTTCAGGCCTATCTGGCCGGTCTGTACGATCTGCTGCCGCTCGCCAAGCGGGCCGGCCTGCCGCTTGAAACGGCCTTGCGCATCTTGTGCGGCGGCCCGGCGGGCATGCCGCTGATCGCGGACCGGATCGCCAAGGTGCTGGGCGAGGAAGATGAAGTCGGCTTTGCCCTGAAGGCTGCCTTCAAGGACAACGACGTCTTCCGGCAGATGATCGCGTCGGCCGGGTTGAACTCGCCGGTGCTGGACAATTTCGGCGGCCTGCAGGCGGTTGTCGGCGAAGCGGGATTGCTGGAAAGTGACCCGGCCAAACTGATCAGGCTGTCGTACGAGCGCGGCAACTAATCCGGAGCGGGTATGTCGGATCCCTATTCAAGCCTTGCTTCCGAAGAGGAAGCCACCCAGGCACGCATCGCCGACGCCATGGACGCTCGGTGCCTGGAACCCGCCCAGATCGCCATCCGCCGCGAATATCTGGCCGACCTGGAACTTCCCGCGAACGCATATGCGGTGGAGTTCGGTTCCGGCACGGGTCATGTGACGCGCGATCTGATCACTGTGGCCGGCGCTTCGCGCGCCCTCGGCATCGAGCCGTCGCAGGTCATGGTCGACAGGGCACGCAAGCACTTCGGCGCCGAAACCCGCCTCAGCTTCGAGATCGGCGATGCCAAGCAGACCGGGCTGGAGGACGCATCGGTGGACCTGGTGCTGATGCACACCCTGCTGTGCCATGTCCCGGGGCCGCAGGACGCCGTTGGCGAGGCCTATCGCGTGCTGAAGCCCGGCGGGATACTGGCGATATGCGATGGTGACTACGACACCGCGACGGCCCGGATCGCCGATTTCGATCCCGTCGACCAGATCATCCGCTTCATGATCAACCAGAACGTGACCAATCTCTGGATCATGCGGCAGATCACGGCCATGCTGAGCGAGCGCGGGTTCGAACTGGGAAGGCGGCGCGGGCATGGTTATGTTGCCGAGGGCGACGCGGCCTATTTTCTCACCGTCATCGACCGCGGCGCCGAGCGAATGGCCGAAACCGGCGTCCTGTTTGCCGAGACGGCGGATGCGCTGAAGGCCGAAGGCCGGCGCCGGCTGGCCGCCAACAAGTTCTTCGGCTTCATGTCCTATGTAAGCCAGATCGCGCACAAGCCTGCCGGTTGAGCGCCCGTAATACGGTCGCGGATGTTAGGTCATCTTTCCAACAGACGATCATAGTCGGCATGGCTGCCGATCCAAAACCATACAAGATCGTCGCCATCCCTTATCGCAAGGGCACGATATCCCCTGCTGATTCTGGCAGACCAGTATGGGCCGACCGGTTTGAAGTGGAGCGACGAGTGGTTGGGGTTCTTCTTCAGTAGCGCAAACTTCTCGTCGGCGCGCCGCTGGACCGTTTCCGGTAGCTGAGAATACGCTTCCCAGTAATGCCGATCTGCAAGATGGTTCAAATCGGCTCTGTCCGGCCCGCTTTGTGATTGGCCAACGCCCGCTCGGCCATCGCGTCCAGCTTGCCGGCCTTGGCGTCCGCCTCGATCTGCTCATCCCACAGATCGGCCTGGAAATCAGCAAACCAGTCCGCAAGACGGCGTAAGTCTTCCTTGCCGAGCGTCTGGATATCGCGCTCGATTTTTTCCAGTTTGGTCATGGGCGGAAAATAGGGCTGTTACGCTAGTTGCGCAACTTCACACTTTCTTGTGGCCCTATCGCTCCGGCCATGCGGTTTTCGATGGGGCACGGTCACTTCGACGAGGTGACTTCTGCATCCGTAGGATGAAGGGCGGCTCAGCGGTTCCAGTCCATTCCCATGTAGCCGTGGCCCTGGCGCAGTTCGCCGAGCATCCTTGAGAGGCGGCGCTGCTTGGTGTCGTCGCGTTTTGCGTCGTTGATCCACCAAAGGTAATCGTTGCGCTGATAGGGCGGGCGGGCGTTGTAAGCGTCTTCGAGGCCGTGCGTTTTGAGCGCTTCGCGGACGAAAGCCGGCATTGGCTGTTTCGGGCGCGTGAGATTTCCCATCCGACCCTACCGTCCCGGACGGCCCGTTTTGCTCGGCCGTCGCGAGCGGCCGGGTGAGCCGCGTCCCAGCGGTTTTTCCGTGCGGCCGACGGTCATCTCATCCAGCGTGTTCTTGCGGAACAGCTTGCCGGGGTTCTCGTCTCCGCCCGGCAGCGTGCCGTCGGCGCCGAGGCCCTCGCGCATCTGGTCGCCGTAGGACTGGCGCGGCGGGGACCAGCCCTCCGGGGTCGCCGGGGTTTCGGTGTTGGTGTTGCCCATTTCGTCGAGATGGGGCTTGCGGAAGCTGCCGGCCTGCTTGCCCTTGCGTCCCTTCGCCTTTGCCCGGCGCGCCTCCTGCGTGTTCTCGATGCCGGCATCGCGCGCCAGGGGATCGTCGGCGACGGCGAGTTCGGTCTCGCGCAGGCGCTTGATCTCGTCGCGCAGGCGGGCGGCCTGTTCGAAGTCCAGGTCGGCGGCCGCGTCGCGCATCTGTTTTTCCAGCGCGTCGATGTGGGCGGCCAGGTTGTTGCCGATCAGCGCGCCCTCCTCGGCCAGGCCGGCGTCGACGCGCACGTGATCGCCCTCGTAGACGCTATCGAGAATGTCGCCGATGTTCTTCTTGATGCTCTCCGGCGTGATGCCGTTCTCGTCGTTATAGGCGGCCTGCTTGGCGCGGCGGCGCTCGGTCTCGGCGATGGCGCGCTCCATCGAGCCGGTCCGCTCGTCGGCATACAGGATGACGCGGCCGTCCACGTTGCGCGCGGCGCGGCCGATGGTCTGCACCAGCGAGGTCTCCGAGCGCAGGAAGCCCTCCTTGTCCGCGTCCAGGATCGCTACCAGCGCGCATTCGGGAATGTCGAGGCCCTCGCGCAGCAGGTTGATGCCGACCAGGCAGTCGAACGCGCCGAGGCGAAGATCGCGGATGATCTCGATGCGCTCCAACGTGTCGATGTCCGAATGCATGTAGCGCACCCGCACCCCGGCCTCATGCAGATATTCGGTCAGGTCCTCGGCCATGCGCTTGGTCAGCGTGGTGACCAGGGTGCGGTAGCCGGCCTTGGCCACGTCGCGGATTTCGCCGAGCACGTCGTCGACCTGGGTCTTGGCCGGGCGCACCTCCACCGGCGGGTCGGTCAGCCCCGTGGGCCGGATCACCTGTTCGGCGAACACCCCGCCCGACTGTTCCAGCTCCCAGCCGCCGGGCGTCGCCGACACGCACACCGTGGCCGGGCGCATCATGTCCCACTCCTCGAAGCGCAGCGGCCGGTTGTCCATGCAGGACGGCAGGCGGAAGCCGTATTCGGCCAGCGTCGCCTTGCGGCGGAAGTCGCCGCGATACATGCCGCCGATCTGCGGCACGGTGACGTGGGATTCATCGACGAACACGAGGGCGTTGTCGGGAATGTACTCGAACAGGGTCGGCGGCGGCTCGCCCGGCTTGCGCCCGGTCAGATAGCGCGAATAGTTCTCGATGCCGGCGCACGAGCCGGTGGCTTCCAGCATCTCCAGGTCGAACTGGGTGCGCTGCTCCAGCCGCTGCGCTTCCAAAAGCCGGCCGGCATTGTTGAGTTCCTCCAGCCGGTCCCGCAGTTCCGCCTTGATCGAGCGGGTCGCCTGGGTGAGCGTCGGGCGCGGCGTCACGTAATGCGAGTTGGCGTAGATCTTCACCGACTTCAGATCGCCGGTCTTCTGTCCGGTGAGCGGGTCGAACTCGGTGATCGCCTCGATCTCGTCGCCGAACAGCGAGATGCGCCAGGCCCGGTCCTCCAGATGCGCCGGGAAGATCTCGATCGTGTCGCCGCGCACCCGGAACGAGCCACGGGTGAACGCCTGGTCGTTGCGGCGATACTGCTGCGCCACCAGGTCGGCCAGCAGGGCGCGCTGGTCGAGCCTGTCGCCGATGCTCATGGCGAACGTCATCGCGGTATAGGTCTCCACCGAGCCGATGCCGTAGATGCACGAGACCGAGGCGACGATGATCACGTCGTCGCGCTCCAGCAGCGCGCGGGTGGCGGCGTGGCGCATGCGGTCGATCTGCTCGTTGACCGAGGATTCCTTCTCGATATAGGTGTCCGAGCGCGGCACATAGGCTTCCGGCTGGTAGTAGTCGTAATAGGAGACGAAATACTCCACCGCGTTGTCGGGGAAGAAGCTCTTCATCTCGCCGTAGAGCTGCGCGGCCAGCGTCTTGTTCGGCGCCAGGATCAGCGCCGGGCGCTGGGTCGCCTCGATCACCTTGGCCATGGTGAAGGTCTTGCCCGAGCCGGTGACGCCTAACAGCACCTGGGTCTGGTCGTCATCACCGACGCCGGAGACCAGATCGGCGATCGCCGTGGGCTGGTCGCCCTTCGGCTCGAACTCGGAAACGGTCTTGAAGGGGATGCCGCCCTCGGATTTTTCCGGCCGCTCCGGCCGGTGCGGCACCCAGGTGCCGTCCTTGATCGCCGGATTGCCGCCTTCGATCAACTTGGCCAGCGCCTCGACGGTGGCGGTGACGCCGGACTGCACTTCGTCGTCGCGCTTGCGCGTGCGTTTTTCGGCCTCCTCCAGCGACAGATCGAGCCCGGCGATCGGCATCAGCCCGGAAGCGGCGCGCTCACGCGGGGAGGCGCGGCCATCGGCGCCGCGCTTGGAGCCCTTGTAGCGGTCCTTCTTCTTCGGCGGGTCGCCGACGCCCGCATCCGCCTTGGCGGACTTGCGCCGATGCTTGCCGGCGGCCGAGCGGATCGCGCGGGTCTCCTCGTCGCGGGCCTGGCGCGCCGCCTGCTCCTCGATCATGTCCGCCCATTCGGAGATATCGCCCGAGAAGGGCTCGCCGGACAGGGGCGGCTGCGGTTTCTCCTCGAAACCGGCCGGTTTTTTCGATCGTGACGCCATGGCGCCAATATGGGGCGAGTCTCGGCGGAAGGAAAGGCCGGCGGAACCGGCCGCGAGCGTGCTACTGACAGAAGGGTGTCAGGAGGGGTGGCATTCAACCCCGGCCGCCGCCTCTCCCGTCACCCTCGGGCTTGTCCCGAGGGTCTAACCCGCTATCGAAACGCCGCAGCTTATCGGTGAGGGGATTAGATCCTCGCCACAAGGGCGAGGGTGACGCTGGTATGTTGGGCTGGGGTTGCGGAGCAAGGGGCTCACCGCGCCAAACCCGCATTGCCTTGAACCGCAAATGCGCTATCCAGTGGCCTCCCACCTTTCCGCGACCAACCCGCCCCCCGGAGCCCGCCCATGCCGCGTAAGATCATCATCGACACCGACCCCGGCCAGGACGACGCCATGGCGATCCTGCTGGCGCTGGCGAGCCCGGAGCTTGAGGTGGTCGGCATCACCGCCGTCGCCGGCAACGTGCCCCTGGCGTTGACCCAGAAGAACGCCCGCATGGTCTGCGAGCTGGCGGGACGGGCGGACATTCCCGTCTATGCCGGCGCCGACCGCCCGTTGAAGCGCGAATTGGTGACGGCGGAATACGTCCACGGCAAGACCGGTCTTGACGGCCCGGTCCTGCCCGAGCCGACCATGCAGTTGCGCGACGGCCATGGCGCCGATTTCATCGTCGACACGATCATGGCCGAGCCCGAGGGCGAGGTCACGCTGTGCCCCCTCGCGCCGCTCACCAATGTGGCGATGGCGCTGGAAAAAGAACCGCGCATCGCCGGCCGCCTGCGCGAGATCGTGTTGATGGGCGGCGGCTGTTTCGAGGGCGGCAATGTCACTCCGGCGGCCGAGTTCAACATCTATGTGGACCCCGAAGCCGCCGACATCGTCTTGCGTGCCGGCGTGCCGATGACCGTCGTGCCGCTGGACGTCACCCACAAGACCCTGACGACGGCGTCGCGGGTCGCCCGCTTCCGCGACATGGGCACGCGGCCGGGCGAGGCGGCGGCACAGATGATGGAGTTCTTCGAGCGGTTCGACGAGCAGAAATACGGCACCGACGGCGGTCCGCTGCACGACCCCAACGTCATCGCCTATTTGTTGAAGCCGGAGCTCTACTCGGGACGCCAGATCAATGTGGAGATCGAAACGTCGTCCGAACTCACCATGGGCATGACGGTCGCCGACTGGTGGGGCGTGACGAACCGGCCGAAAAACGCGTTGTGGGTTCGCGACGTGGATGCCGACGGGTTCTTCGAGTTGCTGACGGAGCGGGTCGGGCGGCTTTGAACACAGTGCAAACGGCCGTCAGGAGGCTTCGGCCGCGTTCTTGACCGGGCGGCCGTAGGTTTTGAACTTCTCCAGCACCCGCCCCATCTCGCCCTCGCCCAGGATCACCGGCTCGCCCGCCTGCCCGGCGATCGCATACTGCCGGCACAGAGTCTCGATCTCCACCGCCAGCCCGAGCGCGCTGTCCAGGTCCTCGGCGAAGCAGATCTGCCCGTGATTGGCGAGCAGACAGGCACGCCGGCCCTCTATCGCGGCCAACATGTTCTTCGACAGTTCCGCCGTGCCGAACGTGGCGTATTGCGCGCAGCGCAGCGTGTTGCCGCCGCTGGTCGCGATCATGTAGTGGAAGGCGGGGATATCCTCGCGCAGGCACGACAGGGCGCTGGCATAGGTCGAGTGGACGTGAACCACCGCGCCAGCTTCCGCCCGCGTGCGATAGATGTCGCGGTGCATGCGCCACTCCGACGAAGGCTGATAATCGCTCTGCCAGCCGTCGTTGGCGATCTCGACGATGTGTTCATCGGTCATGGCGTCATAGGCGACGCCCGACGCGGTGACCAAGAACCCCTCTTCGGTACGCACGCTGACATTCCCGGACATGCCCTGATTGATGCCGAGGGCATTCATCGCCAGGCAGGTGTTGATCACGGCCTGCCGCTCGCTAGAGTATCTCACTTTGTTTCTCGCCTTGTTGAAGCCGCCGCCCTGGAGGATGCGCATTGGCCGATCGGTCGCCGGACGGTGTCGTAGTTTTGGATGTCGGTTCGACCAATGTCAAAGCCACATTGTTCGACCGCGGGCTGAACGTCCTAGAGAGCCGGTCGACCGCGTCCGCGTGGCATGAGGGCCCGCCTTATCTGCATATCGATCCCGAGCCGGTGATCGAGTTCGCGCGGCAATCGATCGCCGAGTTCGACCGCATGTTGCCGGTCGACGCGATCGTGCCTGGCGCCCATGGCTCCTCGCTGGCGTTGCTGGACGATGGCGGCGAACTGACGCTCCCGATCATGGCCTATGAGGCGCAGCCGCCGGAGCGCGTGCGCTCAAGTTATGCAGAGATCGCGCCGGCGTTCGACGAGGTTTTCGCTCCCACCAATCCCGGCGCGCTGACGCTGGGCCTGCAGCTGCTGTGGCAGGAAACCGAGTTCGCCGCGGCCTTCGCCGCCACGCACACCATCTTGCCGCTCGGGCAGTATGTGGCCTACCGCCTGTGCGGCGATCTGGCGAGCGAGGTGACCGCGCTGGGAGCCCAGACCCATCTGTGGGACCCGCAGCGGCGCGATTATTCCAGTCTCGCCAAGTCGCGCGGCTGGGCCGCCCGGTTCGCGCCGATGATGCCCGCATGGCGGCGGCTGGGCGCGCTACGAGATGTTCAACTGCGCGGCGAGGGCCACGTGCTGGCCGGCATCCACGATTCCAACGCCAACTATCTGCGCTATGCCGGCGAATCCGATTTCGCATTGCTGTCGACCGGCACCTGGATCATCGCCTTCGATGCAAAGGCGCCGATTACCATGCTCGATCGCGACCGCGACCAGGTCTCCAACACCACCGCGCTCGGCGACCCGGTCGCCTGCTGCCGCTTCATGGGCGGGCGCGAGTTCGAGCTGGTGGCCGGCGGCGCCGGACCTGGCGAAGCCAGCGAAGCGACGACGGCGCGATTGATTGAAGACGGGGTCTTCGCCCTGCCCTCGTTCACCGACTCGGGCGGGCCGATGCCGCAGACCGGCGGGCAAGGGCGGATCGTCGGAGAGACGGGCAGCGATCCGGCTGTCCGGGCCAGCCTGGCTTCGCTCTACTGTGCCCAGATGACCGCAGTCGCGCTTGGGGCGCTGGGCACTTGCGGCCGGGTAATCGTCGACGGCCCGTTCTCGGCCAATCAGCTCTATTTGTCGGTCCTGGCCGCCCTGCTTGCCGATTGCGAGATCGCCGCATCGAAAGAAACCAACGGCACCAGCACCGGCGCCGCGATGTTGGCCCGGATGGACGGCCCGGCCGTTCCGTCGTTCCCGGTCGGCCTGCGCAATGTTCGCCCCGCGCAAATTACCGGCTTGACCGACTACCACGCCCGATGGCTTGAACAGGCCGGGCAAACGCAATGAATGGATGAGGCCACGGCGATGAGTTTGCAGAACGGTGAACCGAAATTCGCGGCGCGGCTGAACGCGTTCAAGATCGGCGCGGCGGCCTACTGGCCCGGCAAGAACACCATCACCACGGTCGATCTATTGGAGCGCGCCGCCAGCGCCGACGGACTCAACGCCGCCGACCTCAACTATCCCGACCATTTCGAGGGCACGAGCTCGAAGGAACTGGCGCGCGCGCTCGACCGGCTCGGCATCGCGCTCAACGGGCTTGCCATGCGCTACTACACCGATCCGGGCTTCAAGTTGGGCGCGTTCACCCACCCCGACGCCAAGGTGCGCCGGGCGGCGATTGACATCACCAAACGCGGCCTGGATGCGCTCGCCGAGATGGGCGGGAAGCTGATGACCCTGTGGCTCGGCCAGGACGGCTTCGACTATTCCTTCCAGCTCGACTACGCCCGCGCCTGGGACCACACGATCGAAGCATTGCGGGCGGTATGCGCGCACGACCCGTCTATCGACATCGCCATCGAGTACAAGCCCAACGAGCCGCGCGCCTTCGCGCTGATGCCGGATGTGGCGACCACACTGCTGGGGATCAAGGAGATCGGCATGGCCAATCTCGGCGTCACGCTGGACTTCGCCCATGTGCTCTACGCCGACGAAATGCCCGCCCATTCCGCCCATCTGGTCGCGCGCCACTGCCGGCTGCTGGGTGTGCATCTGAACGATGGCTACGCCAAGCGCGACGACGGGTTGATGGTCGCCTCGGTGCACCCGATCCAGACCGTCGAACTGCTGGTCGAGCTGATGCGCACCGGCTATGACGGCGCGATCTACTTCGACACGTTTCCCGACCATTCCGGTCTCGATCCGGTGGCCGAGGCCGAGGCCAACATCGAAACCACCCGCCGGTTGATCGCCGCAGCGGGCGGGCTTGTCGACAATGGCGAACTGGCGAGCGCGATCGCCGCGCAGGATGCGCCGGCCAGCCACCGGATCGTCTCGCGCGCGCTTTTCTCCGATGGCTGAGGCTGGCATCCTCGTCGTCGGCGCCCTGCACCTCGACATCCTCATCGACGCGCCGCACCTGCCGCGCGCCGACGAGACGGTGATGGGGTCGAACGCGCGATATGTCTGCGGCGGCAAGGGCGGCAACCAGGCGGCCGCCGCCGCCCGGCACGGCGCGCACGTGACGATGGCCGCCTGCGTCGGGTCGGATGGGTTCGGCGCGACGCTCACCGAACATCTTCACGCGGCCGGCGTCGGCACCGATCAGCTTCAGCGCGTGGACGATACGCCGTCGGGCATGTCCGTCGCGATCATCGACCCGGCGGGCGACTATGGCGCGGTGGTGGCATCAGGCGCCAACCAGCGCCTCAATGCCTCTGCGATCCGCCTTCCCGGCGATGCCCGCTTCGTCATCGCCCAAAACGAAATTCCCGAGGCGGTTAACCTGGAAGTGGCCCGAATGGCGCGGCGGGCGGGCGCGAGGTTCGTCCTCAACGCCGCGCCGATGCGCCAGCTGCCGCGCGAACTGCTCGAACTCGTCGACGTGTTGATCGTAAACCGGCTGGAGGGTGAGGAGTTCCTGGGCGCGGAACTTTCGACCGTATCCGAGGCGCTACCCATCGTCGCCGATCGCCCGGCCAGCCCCGCACAACTGATCGTCACCATGGGTGGCGACGGTCTGATCCATCACCGCATCGGTGACTCCGCCAATCACGTACCGGCATTCGCCGTAGATATCGTCTCGACCCACGGCGCGGGCGACGCGTTCGTCGGCGCGTTATGCGCCCGCCTGGCGAAGGGCGAGGAGATGGCGTCGGCGCTCATCCATGCGCAGGCCGCCGCCGCGCTGCTCGTCTCAACGGCAGAGGTCGAGCGGGCGTCGATCGATGCCGATGCGGTGGAACGCTTCCTGCGCGAAAGCGGCCGGCCTCAGGCCGAAAGCCGGTAGAACTCCCACGCAGTGCCACCGAACACCCGGTCCTTGTGATCCTGGGTCAACGAAGCGCAGAAGGTGTCGGCGACCTCGCGCCACTGGTCGTAGGAGGCGCGCAGCGTGCACACCGGCCAGTCCGAGCCCCACATCACCCGGTCCGGACCGAACGCCTGCAGCACATGTTCGGCGAACGGCCGCACGTCTTCGATCGTCCAGCCTTCATGCGCTTCGGTCACCAGTCCCGAAAGCTTGCAGCGGACATCCGTATCGCCCGCCAGCCGGCTCATGCCTTGCGCCCAGCCGGTGAACGCATCCTTGCCGTCCATCTGGTCGCGGATCTGCGGCTTCATGCAATGGTCGATGACCGTGCGCAGCTTCGGGTAGCGGGTCGCGATGGCGTGGAAATTGTCCAGGTGCGGCGGGAAGCCCAGCGCGTCGAAGGTCAGGTCCAAATCGACCAGTGCGTCGAACGCCCACCCGATGTCGGGGCGCAACATCCAGTCCACGTCGGGAATGTCCTGGATCATCGGCCGCACGCCGCACAACTTCGGGTGCTGCCTGAGCCGTTCCAGATGTCGGATATCGTCGCGGTTCTCGAAATCGATCCAGCCGACCACGCCTGCCACTGACTCCGTGGCGTCGGCGATGCCGAGCATGTACTCGGTCTCGTTGACGGTGGCCGCGGCCTGCACCAGCACCGTGCGGGCGATCCCGTGCCTGGCCAATGTGGGTTCCAGATCGTCCGGGAAATACGGCCGGTCCAGGATTTCATGGCCCTTGGGCATCCAGTCGTAGTCGCCGCGGGCGGGCTGCCAATAGTGCTGGTGGGCGTCGATGCGCGCGCTCATGATCGGCTCTCGTCCTCGCTGCTATGCCGGGGTCGGTGCGTCGGACCGGGTCAGGCCGTCGGCCTTCAACTGCGCCCACAGCGCGTTGGGGATTTGCGCGTCTAGGATGGTGCGGTTGGAGCGCACCTGGTCCACCGACTGCCCGCCGGGCACGACCGAGACCACTGAACGGTGAAACAGCGGGAATCGCAGCGCCGCCTCGATCAGCTTCGTGTCGTGGGCGGCGCACACCGCCTCGATCTTCGCCACCCGCTCCAGGATTTCCTTCGGCGCCGGATCGTAGTCGAAGAAGGCCCCGGGCTTGGCGCCGGTGGCCAGAATGCCGGAATTGTACGGCCCGCCCAGCACGATGCCGATGCCGCGCTCCTCGCAAAGGGGCAGAAAGCTATCGAGCGACTCCTGCTCCAGCAGGGTGTAGCGGCCGGCCAGCAGGAACAGGTCCATGTCGCCGCGCTCGGCCATGATCTGGCCCGGCTCCCATTCGTTGATGCCGGCGCCGAACGCGACGATCACCCCCTGGTCCCGCAGCGCCAGCAACGCGTAGTAGCCCGAGGCCATGAACTCGTCGATCCGCTCGTTCATCGCCTCTTCGGTACCGTGATTGAAGATGTCGAGATCGTGGGCGAACAGAATGTCGAACCGGTCGACGCCGAGGCGCTCCAGCGAGAACTCCACCGAGCGCATGACGCCGTCATAGGAATAGTCGTAGACCTCTCGGCGGTTGGGGGTGTCGAAGAACTTGCCCAGACCGGTGCGCTCATCCGGCGCGCACCGTTCCAGCAGCCGGCCGACCTTGGTCGACAGCACGTAATCGTCGCGGTTCTTAGTGCGTAAAAACCGGTTGAGCCGGGTCTCGGCGAGCCCGAGTCCGTAGAGCGGCGCGGTGTCGAAATAGCGGCAGCCGGTCTCCCATGCCGCCTCCAAAACCGCATGGGCCTCCTCGTCGCTGATCGCCCGGTAAAGATTGCCCAGCGGCGCCGTGCCGAAGCCCAGTTCGGTGAACGACAGCCCGCCATTGTCAAGCCGTTGCCAATGCCGGCGTTCCATGTGCATATCCTTGGCTGATTGGGACGGCGCGGACCGCGCCCGGCTCATGATAGCGCTTCCGCCGACCGCGCGACAGTACGAATTAACAAGGGGCATCAATGAGTAACAACTTTAGGCGCGTGTTCGGGCAGACCAAGCCGGTGATCGCCATGGTGCACCTGGGCGCCTTGCCCGGCTCGCCGCTGCATGACGGCGAGGCGGGGCTCGAGGGGCTGGTCGCCGGCGCGCGCGCGGACCTGGAAGCGCTGCAGGCGGCGGGCGTCGACGCGGTGATGTTCGGCAACGAAAACGACCGGCCTTACGAGCTTTCCGTCGATGCCGCATCCACGGCCACGATGGCCTTCGTCATCGGCCGGCTACGCGATCAGATCACGGTGCCGTTCGGCGTCAACGTGCTGTGGGACCCGATGTCGACCATGGCGCTGGCGGCGGCGACCGGCGCGGCCTTCGTGCGCGAGATCTTCACCGGCGTCTACGCATCCGACATGGGCGTGTGGGCGCCCGACGCGGGCAAGGCGATCCGCTATCGCGACCGGCTGGGCCGGCGCGACCTGGCGGTGCTGTTCAACATCTCGGCCGAGTTCGCTGCTTCCATGGATAGCCGCGACCTGGCCGACCGCGCGCGCAGCACGATCTTCTCCAGCCTGCCCGACGCAGTGCTCGTGTCCGGCCAGATCACCGGCGAGGCCGCCGCCATGAGCGAACTGGAAGCGGTCAAGGCGGTTGCCGGCGACACGCCGGTGCTCGCCAACACCGGCGTCAAGCACGAGACGGTCGCCGACGTGCTGGCGGTGGCCGACGGCTGCATCGTCGGCTCGTCGCTGAAACAGAATGGCGACACCTGGAACTCGGTCGATCCGGACCGGGCCGCCGATTTCATGGATCGCGCGCGCGCCGCGCGGGGCGGGTGAGGCACACGGTGGCGGACAAGAGCGCAAAGGCCAAGCAACGCATCGCCGAAGACCTGATCCGGCTGATGGCGATCCCGGGGCTGGCCGGGCATGAGGGCCGCGTGCGCGCCGACCTCAAGGGTGTGCTGGAAGAGCTCGGTGTCGCCACCAGCACCGACGTGCTGGGCAACCTCATCGCGACGCTCGAGGGCGAGGCCGACGCCCCTTCGGTGATGCTGATCGCCCATATGGATCAGCTCGGCTTCGTCGTGCGCAGGATCGAGCCCGACGGTTTCGTGCGGGTCGAACGGCTGGGCGGCGTGCCGGAACGCGCGCTGGCCTCACAGGCGGTGCTGTTCCAGATCGCCGACGGCAAGGACCGGCCCGGCGTAATCGCCAACAAGTCGCACCACGCGACCCTGCCCGAAGAAAAATACCGGGTGGTTCCTTATCGCGAACTCTACATCGACACCGGGCTCGACAGCGCGCAGGCCGTGCGCGCGTGCGGCATCGACATCGGCACGCCGGTGGTCTACCGGCCTAACGCCATGAAACTCGGCGCCGACCGCATCGCCGGCACCGCGATCGATGATCGCGCCGGCTGCGCGGTGCTGTTGGAAGCGGTGCGCCGGTTCGTGGATGCAGAACCCCGGTCCACCGTCCACATCGTCTTTTCGGTGCAGGAGGAGTTCAACCTGCGCGGCGCTCTGCCCGCCGCCCAGGCGTTGCAGCCGGACATCGCCATCCAGCTCGACCTGGCGCTCGCCACCGACACGCCCGACATGGCCGACCGCGGCGAGATCGCCTTGGGCGGCGGGCCTGCGATCAGTCTTTATTCGTTCCACGGCCGCGGCACGCTCAACGGCGCGATCCCCCACCCGGCGCTTGTCAGGCTGTTCGAAACCGCCGGCGGCGAGATCGGCAGTCCGCTGCAGCGCAGCGCCCAGAGCGGCGTGCTGACCGAAACCTCCTATGTTCAGCTGGTCGGCGCCGGCGTCGCCGTGATCGATATCGGCTTTCCCTGCCGCTACACCCACTCCTCGCTGGAGGTGTGCGACCTTGGCGATCTGGCCGCGCTGGCCGATCTGCTGGCGACCGCGGTGACCAACATCGGCCCCGACTTCAACCTCGACCGGGACGAGTTCCCGCAATGAGCTACACGATCGGCGTGGATATCGGCACGTTCGAGACGAAGGGCGTGCTCGTCGATGGCGATGGCGAGATCGTCGCTACCGCCGCACGCGCGCACGAGATGCTGGTGCCCAGGCCCGGCTGGGCCGAGCACCGGCCGCACGAGGATTGGTGGGGCGATTTCGTCCACGTGACCCGGTCGATCCTGGCCGAAAGCCGGATTGACCCCAAGGCCGTTTGCGCCGTCGCCTGCAGCGCCATCGGCCCGTGCATGCTGCCGGTGGACGCCGACGGCAACGCGCTGATGAACGGCGTGCTCTACGGCGTCGACAATCGTGCGGCCGCAGAAGTCGACGAACTGACGGACAAGATCGGCGAGGCAACTCTGGTCGAGCGCTGCGGCAATGCGCTGACCTCCCAGTCGGTCGGCCCGAAAATCCTCTGGCTGAAACGCAACCACCCCGACATTTTCGCCAAGACCGCCAAGGTGCTCACATCGACCTCGTTCCTGGTGCGCAAGCTCACCGGCGAATGGGTGATGGACCACTACACGGCGGCCAATTTCAGCCCGCTATACCTGCTCGAAGAGATGGGCTGGAGCACTGCGCTCAGCGACGAAATCGTCGGCGCGGACCTGCTGCCGGACCTCAGTTGGTCCACCCGCATCGTCGGCGAAGTGACGCCGGCGGCGGCTGAAGAAACGGGCCTGGCGCCCGGCACTCCGGTGCTGGCGGGCACGATCGACGCGGCGGCCGAGGCGGTCAGCGTCGGGGTGATGGGCGACCGCGACATGATGATGATGTACGGGTCGACGATCTTCATCGTCATGCCGACGGGCGAGCGCGTCGCCGACCCGCGATTGTGGTATGCGCCATGGCTGTTCGAGGGCCGGCACACCTCGATGGCGGGCCTGGCGACCAGCGGCACGCTGACCCACTGGTTCCGCGACCGGTTCGGGCAGGAGCTGACGCGCGAGGAGGCGTTCGGCAAGCTGGCGGCGGAGGCGGCAGGCTCGCCGCCGGGCGCCAACGGGCTCATCATGCTGCCCTATTTCTCCGGCGAGCGAACGCCGATCCACGATCCCAATGCAAAGGGTGTTTTGTTCGGCCTGCATCTGGGCCACGAGCGCGGCGACATCTATCGCGCCATGCTGGAAGGCATCGCGCTGGGCACCGGCCACGTCATCGAGACCTATCGCGAAACCGGCAATCCGCCGGCCCGGCTCTACGCGGTGGGCGGCGGCACCAAGAACGAGGTCTGGCTGCAGGCAACCTCGGACGTCACCGGTATCGCCCAGATCGTGCGCAAGCGCACCATCGGCGCGGCCTATGGCGACGCGTTCCTGGCGGCGGTGGCGACCGGCGCGGCCAAGCCGGACGACATCGAGGACTGGAACCCGGTGGACCGCGTGGTCGAGCCGATCGAGGCCAACGCGGCGGTCTACCGCGATCGCTACCAGACATTTCGCGATCTGTATGAACAGACCAAGTCGCTGATGGCGCGACCGGCGTAGGCGCGATGGCTTTTAAATTTCGACAGGCGACGGAGGAAGTGGCAGCCGCGCTCGAAGGCGTCGAGCGCGAAGCGATCGAGCGCGCCTGCACGATGATCGCTGAGGCCGGGAACATCGGCCTGTACGGCTGCGGCCGCGAGGGCCTGCAGATGCGCGGCTTCGCCATGCGGCTCTATCACCTGGGCCTGCGCGCGGCCTATGTGGGCGAGATGGCGATGCCGCCGCTGGGCGCCGGCGATCTGCTCATCGCCTCGGCCGGACCGGGGGAACTCGACACGGTGCGCGCATTAATGCGCAAAGCGGCAGATGCCGGCGCGCGGGTCCTGTTCGTCACCGCCGTGCCCGACACGCCCAGCGCGGCGCTCGCCGACCATGTGATCGTGGTGCCGGCCCAGACCATGGCGAGCGACGGCGCCCCCACCGCCAGCACGATGCTGCCGATGGGATCGATCTACGAGGGCGCGCTGTTCTTTGTGTTCGAGATCATGATCGCCGGCCTGCGGGAAAGGCTCGGCATCGATTCCGAGCAGATGCGCACGCGTCATACGAATATGGAGTAATCTATATGACCGCCTCGGCGGCCATGCCCGTGCGCCGCACGCCACAAGTCGCCTCAGCCAAACCCGTAATTGGTGGCAGATGCTGCAATTGGCGGCTTTGAGCCCATTGCAACCAACCTTCTGCGACGCGTTGAAAGCCCGCATTGCCGACTCATTGCATTATATTAGACGTTACGTATATTAGCCAAAACTTATATGATTATACCAGGCGAGGATTAAGATGGATTTCGAAGAGGCAAGTGGGGCGACCGTTAGGGAGGTCGGCAGTGGCAATCGCAACGCCGGCCCAACGCATATTGTACGCGCCGCTCGCAGCTATCACACGACGGCCGAAGATTTGTGGGATGCGCTGACAAATCAAGAACGAATTCATCGTTGGTTTGCCGAGGTATCAGGCGATTTCGAGCAGGGCGGGCTATACGCGATCAGCGGGAATGCTTCCGGAAAGGTCGTTTCCTGTCGTCCACCACGAGAGCTGGCCCTCACATGGGAGTTTGGCGCAAGTGTCAGCTGGGTCACGGTCACCATCACAGCGACCAACGAAGGCGCGCATCTGGTGCTTGAGCATGAGCAACCAATAGATGAAACAAGTCAGGCTCATTGGGACCAGTATGGCCCTGGTGCGGCGGGCGTCGGATGGGAGCTGTCCATGCTTGGCTTGGATGTGCATCTGTCGAACGATGGCGGCAGTTCGATCGAGGCCGGCGAAAGCTGGGCGCAAAGCGCCACCGGCAAAGCAACGCTGCGGAACTGGTCCCAAGCGTGGGGATCAGCGCATGCAGAAGCTGGTGAGGACGAGCGAAGCGCCTTGGATGCGGCGAAACGAACCGCAGACTTCTACACAGGTCAGAGCTGATGAACGCCTTTGATGTGTTGTGCGACCCTGTGCGCCGCCGGATGTTGGAACTCATCTCGCAAAGGGAGCATGCCTCTGGCGAAATCGTCAAAGTCGCTGAAGCTGAATTCGGCATTTCACAATCCGCGGTGTCCCAGCATCTACGGGTGCTGCGAGACGCCGGGTTCGCAAAGGTTCGAAGGGATGGTGCAAGGCGATGCTACGAAGTCGATCCTTCAGGATTTGACGATGTAGATAATTGGCTGAAGAAGGTCCGGAAATTCTGGGAAACCGAACCGGAAGCGCTTGCGATCGAATTGGAGCGGGGCAGCGGATCGGTATAGCTGACCTTCAACCGTACGACTGGATGTCCTTTTGGTCCGCATGGCCGACTCTGCGGGGCGCCGGCTTGCTAACGTCAACTAACGATTGAAGCAGGCTCCGCTCGCTTCACTTGCTCGCGAGCCCTGCCTTCGATTCTACTTCACCGCGCCGGCGGTCATGCCCTTGATGATGTGGCGCTCCAGCAGCACGCCGATGAAGATCAGCGGCAGAATGCCGGCCGACGACAGCGCCGCCATCGCCCACCAGTTGATGCCCTGGCTGCCGGTCTGGCTGGCGATCATCACCGGCATGGTCTTGGCGTCGGTCGAGGTCAGCAGGGCTGCAAAGAAATATTCGTTCCAGCACAGCACCAGACACAGGATGAAGGCGGCGACCATGCCGGGCAGTGCCAGGGGCAACACGATGCGCGCGAAGGAGCCCCAGATCGACAGTCCGTCGACCAGGGCGGCCTCTTCCAGCTCGGTGGGGATGGCTGTGAACTGGTCGCGCATGATCCAGATGACGATGGGCAGCACCATCAGCGTGTAGATCATGATCATGCCGATGCGTGAATCCAGCAGCGCCAGCTCCTTGTAGAGCACCAGGAACGGCAGCGCCAAAACCACCGGCGGCAGGATCAACTGCGACAGGAAGAAGAAGGAGATGTCGGAATTGCGCATGAAGCCGAACCTGTAGGAGAACCGGCTCAGCCCGTAGGCTGCCAGCGAGCCCAACCCCACCGCCAGCGCCGAGGCGGAGACCGAGATCACCACCGAATTGGCGAAGCGCTTCAAGAACTCCTCGCGCACGGTCGAGGTGGTGAAGATGGTGTTCGGCGACAGGCCCAGCGACTGCCAGCCCTTCCAGCGCGGGGTGAAATCCCACCACGGCACCATATTGCCCTTCATCACGTCGGGCGCGATCTTGAACGAGGTGGTCAGCGTCCAGTAGATCGGGAAGATGCATATCGCTGCCCACACGATCAACAACCCGTAGATCACCAGCCGCGAGACCGCCCATCTGAGCCGGCGGCGGCGGTCGAAATCATCAAGGGCGAGCGCCTGCGCCATCGCTTTAGCCCATTCCCGTCACGCGCCGCACGATGCGGTCGGAGACCTTGAGCAGGATGGTCATGAAGATGACGATCAGCACCAGATAGACCATCGCCAGCAGCGTGCCGTAGCCCACATTGGAGCGGTCGCGGTATTCGCGGAAGATGAACGAGGTCACCGTGTCGGTGGCGCCACCGGGGCCGCCCGAGGTGACGTTGATGATGATGTCGGCCAGCTTCAGTTTGAAGATGACGCGGATCATGATCGCGGTCACCGAGACCGGCAGCATCAGCGGGAAGGTCACCTGCCAGAAGCCCTGCCAGGCGTTGGCGCCGTCGACCTTGGCCGCCTCCTGGACTTCCTTGGGGATCGCCTGCAGGCCGGCCAGGATCATGATCATCATGAACGGGATGAAAGTCCACGCGTCCATCAGCATGATGGTCAGCTTGGCCATCTCCGGTGAGCCGAAGAAGGACGGGTTTTCCCAGCCCAGCCACCGCGCCAGCCGCGCCAGCGGGCCGAACCGGATCTCCATCATCGACTTGCCCATCATCCAGCTCACAGCCACCGGCGACAGCATCAGCGGCAGCAGGAACATCACCCGCCAGAACTTGCGCGCGCGGATTTCGGCGTTGAGCAGCAGCGCCAGGGCAAAGGCGATCGCGTACTCGACCAGGATCGCCGCCACATAGATCACCATGTTGAACAGCGCGTTCCAGTAGAACGGGTCGGTCGCCATCTGGCGTACATTGTCGAGCCCGTTGAACTTGCGGCCGGTCAGCGAGCTCAGGTTCCAGTCGGAAAAGGAGATCCACAGGCCGAACAGCAGCGGAAACACTACCATCGAGATGACGAACAGCACCGCCGGGATGACAAACAAGGCCCGTTTGCCCTGCTCGCCGCGGATCAGCACCTGGGCGATGCACAGGCATACGCCCCAAACGATGTAGAGATACAGGACCGGCCGCCAGTTCTCGAAGCCGAACGCGATGATACCGCCCTCGAACAGAGCCTGGACCGCGAACATCGCCACCATTGCCGCTGCCGCGCCCCACACCAGCGCCCGTCCGAACGCAATGCGCGCCGGCGAGATATCGTCGGCGCCGACGGTATGGAGGCGATCGGTTTCCGCAACGGACATAACAGAATGTCGCCTGCCAGCCGGTGAAAAGCAAGAAATGGGGTCCCGGCGGTGCGCCCGCCGGGACCCGTTTGCGACTTACATGCCGAGGCTAGCCTTGTAGAGCGCGATCTGGGATTCGCGACCGATCTGGTCGGTGATCTTGTCCCAGGCCGCCGCGATGGCGTCGGCGCCTTCCTGCACCGAGCCGTACTGGCCGGCATAGATCTTGGCCAACTCGTCCTCGGCCACCGAATAGTACTGGAAGATGCCCGGAATCCGGGGTTCGATCGCAGCGTTCGGGTGGTTGTAGGAGTCCGCGTTGGAGCCAAGATAGTCCTCGACGAAGGCCCGGTCGTAGCCCGCCTCTTCCCACTCGTCGAACTGGAAGTGGGAGTTGCGGTAGGGCTGGAAGCCGGAGGGATAGGCGGCCGCCCACAACGACAGGTCCTTGCCGCCAAGATGCGCGGCGGCCGACCAGGCGGCCCTCTGCTTCTTGGAATCGGCGTCGACGCGGGCCATCACGTAAACGCCCCAGCCGATATAGGCCATGTTGGGCGCCTCGTTGGCCTTTTGCTCCCACTCGCCGGTGCTCGAATTGTAGACCTCGTCGGAACCCGGGATGATGTCGAAGCCGACCACGTCGCCGACCACCGAGGTGTCCGAAGTGCGCGCGTTCGAGCCCACGTCACCCCACCAGGTCAGCCCCGAACCGGTTCCCGCCAGGAACTGCTGGAAGGCGGTGGTGCCCGGGTCGGCGTTGATCTGGTCGGCCGGGAAGGTGTCCATGATGTCGATGACTTCCTCGATCGCCCGCACGAAGGCCGGGTTGTTGACCCGCGGCTTCATCGTGTCGGGATCGAACAGCCATGCCGGATCATCCGGGTGCTTGGCGTAGGCGGTGGCGCGGTCTTCCAGGAAGTAGAAGCCGAAGCCGCCCCAGCCCTTGAGCGGATCGAGGAACCCGTGGGCGTCGAGGCCGGTGAGCGGGTCCTTGCGGCCCTTGAGGAACTTGGCGTGCGCGTTGACCTGTGCCCAGGTCTTCGGCGGCGCCCAGTCGCCCTCCCCGCCCGCTTCCTTCCAAGCGGCTGCGAACTCTTCGTTATCGTAATAGTCGGTGCGATACGCGAAGGTGTGGCAGTCACCGTCGATCGAGATGCGGTACAGCTTGCCGTCCCAGGTGCCGACCGGGGCTTTCAGATAGCCCACATAGTCGTCCATATCGATCAGGTTGGCGACCCAGTCGGGCATGACCGAGGCCAGTCCCTTGCCGCACACGTCGCCTTCGAACGGCGCGCCCATCTCGATGATGTCGAAGTCCACGGTCTGGGTGGCGATCGACTGCTGCAGGCGGGCGTTGTAGTCGGCCTGGGCCAGGTCGATCCACTCGATCTTGGCGCCCGTATAGGCCTCCCAAGGCTTCAGGAAGCCGCGAAACAGGAAGTTGTGCAGGTTCTGGTTGTTGAGCCCCATGAAGGTCAGTTCAACGCCGGCGAATTCGCCTTCCTGAACGGTCTCCTTGGTGCCGCCCAGGCACAATTCACCGACCTTCTGCCATTCGGCATCGCCGGGCGAACCCGCGCCGACGCCGGGGATTTTCAGGATTTCCGCGCGCAGGCCGCCCTGCGCCATGGCCTTGGAGGCAAATCCGCCCAAAGCGCTCGAACCCGCAAGTGCCGCGGCCGCTCCGCTCGCGCCCTTGAGCACCGAGCGTCTGCTGGCCTGAAGGGCCATCAACTTCTGGTAAACATCGAGTCTCATCTAGCTTCCTCCCTTGGAAATCATCCGGCCATGCACGTCGGTTAGCGGTCTTGGCCGTGAAAAAACGTGCCGGAATTCGGATTCTGTCGGCCCTGGTTGGAGGACCGGTCACCACTATGAAAGGCAAATCTGAGGCCTGTCAATAAACCTGAGGCCCTTAGGGTGAAATTGTGAATATTTTTTTTACTGGTGAATATCTCGACATCGAACCGTGTTTGATGCCATGGACACGGCTGACCCGCGTAGCTAGGGTCGGGGCTTTCGCCTGGCAGGCGACGAGGAGGAAAAATGGCCGAAGTTGCGATCGTCGGCGTGATGAAGTCATTCGGTGATGTCGAAGTCATCCATGGCGTCGACATCTCCATCGGCGATGGTGAGTTTGTCGTGCTCGTCGGCCCTTCCGGCTGCGGCAAGTCGACATTGCTGCGGATGATCGCCGGCCTGGAGAGCATCACCGCCGGCTCGATCGCCATCGGCGACAAGGTGGTCAACAACGTGCCGCCGAAGGACCGCGACATCGCCATGGTCTTCCAGAGCTACGCGCTCTATCCCCACAAGACGGTCGAGCAGAACATGGCGTTCGCGCTGAAGCTGCGAAAGACCGATCCGGCCGTGGTCAAGGAACGGCTCGACAACGCCGCGGAGATTTTGGGCCTGGAGCCCTACCTGAAACGCTACCCGCGCCAGCTTTCCGGCGGCCAGCGCCAGCGCGTGGCCATGGGCCGCGCCATCGTGCGCGACCCGCAGGTGTTTCTGTTCGACGAGCCGCTGTCCAACCTGGACGCCAAGCTGCGCGTGCAGATGCGCACCGAGATCAAGGAGCTGCATCAACGTTTGAAGACGACCACGGTGTTCGTCACCCACGACCAGGTCGAGGCGATGACCATGGCCGACCGCATCGTCGTGCTGAACGACGGCAATGTGGAGCAGATCGGAACGCCGCTCGAACTCTACGACGAGCCGCGCAACCTGTTCGTCGCCACCTTCATCGGTTCGCCGGCGATGAACATGATCGAGGCTACGGTTACCAGGGGCAAGAAGTGGCGGGTTGAGACCAGCGCCGGCTCGCTCCCCATCCAGCCGGCGAAAGGCGCCGTGACCGAAGGACGGAAGCTGACCTACGGGATCCGGCCCGAACATCTGGAACTGGCCGATGACGGCCTGCGCGCGACCGTTTCGGTGGTCGAGCCCACCGGATCGGAGACGATGGTGTTCCTGCGCACCGAAACCCAGGAGATTGTCGCCCAGTTCCGAGACCGGCACGACTTCGCGCCGGGCGAGCAGGTATTCCTGAAACCGCGGGCGAAGGCGGGACATCTGTTCGATCGCGAGACGGGAGAGCGGATTTCGCCGGCCTGAGCGGCGAAGTTTCATAAGGACGCGCGACCGTGAAGACGATTGTGTGCTTTGGCGATTCCAACACCCACGGGACCTGCCCGATGCGCAATCTTGACGACATGAGGCGGTTTGACGGGCAGACCCGCTGGCCGGGGGAGATGACGGCGGCGCTGGGCGCGGGCTGGCAGGTGATCGAAGAGGGCCATCCCGGCCGCACCACCGTGCATGACGATCCGATCGAGGGCCGGCACAAGAACGGGCTGCCGGCGCTGCAGGCGACCCTGGAGACCCACCGGCCGATCGACGCGATCATCATCATGCTCGGCACCAACGATCTCAAGTCCCGCTTCGCCGTCCAGGCCGAAGACATCGCGCTGGCCGCCGAAAAGCTGGTGGCCACCGCCAGCACAAGCGCGTGCGGGCGCGACGGCAATCCGCCCGCGGTTCTGCTGGTCGCCCCGCCGCCGATCCTGGAGGCGGGCTGCCTGGCCGAGATGTTCGCAGGCGGCGCGGACAAGTCCACCCGCTTCTCACGCCACTACGCGGCCTGTGCCGACCGGCAGGATTGCGCGTTCCTGGATGCCGGCGCCATCGTCGACTCGTGCGAGCTCGACGGCGTGCATCTGGAGGGGCAGGCGCATCAGGCGCTGGGACAGGCGATTGCCGACAAGGTCGGCGAGATGATGATGTAGGATTTGCAGCGGGTTTCGAGGAGTTGGAATAATGCTGAAGAACATCAATCCCATTTTGAACGCCGACGTGTTGCGCGCGCTGCGCGCCATGGGCCACGGCGACGACCTGATCGTCGCCGACACCAACTTTCCGTCGGATTCGGTGGCCCGGCAAACGGTGATCGGCAAGGTGCTGCGCATCGACCGGCCGGCGGCCGAGGTGGTCGGGGCGGTGCTGTCGGTCTATCCGCTGGACACGTTCGTCGACGATGCCGCCGCGCGCATGGAGATCGTCGACGCGCCCGACGAGATTCCGCCGGTGCAAGCCGAGGTCCAGGCGGCCATCGACGCGGCTGAAGGCAAATCGTGGCCGATGATCTCCATCGAGCGCTACGCGTTCTACGAGCGCGCCAAGCAGGCCTATTGCGTGATCCAGACCGGGGAGCGGCGGTTCTACGGCTGCTTCGCTTTCCGTAAGGGCGTCATCCCGCCCGACGGCGCATAAGAGAGCAGCGCGATGACACAGAAAGGCCCGATCACCATCCTGGGCGTCTTCGTCGCCGACACCGCCTATCGCGCCGAGCGCCAGCCGCGCATGGGCGAGACCATTTTAGGCAATTCCTTCGTACTCGGCCCCGGGGGCAAGGGCTCGAACCAGGCGGTCGCCGTCGCACGGCTGGGAGCCGAGGTGCACTTCATCTCCAAGCTCGGTGAGGACGCCTTTGCCGATCTGGCGTTGAAGACCTGGGCTGACGCCGGCGTGACCCCGGCCATCAGCCGCGATCCCGACAGCTATACCGGCGCGGCCTACATCTTCATCGAAGAGGCAACCGGCGACAATGCGATCATCGTGTCACCGGGCGCCGCGCGCAACATCGGCCCGGCCGACATCGATGCCCAGGCCGATCTGATTGCCCGCTCGTCGGTGTTCGTCACCCAGCTCGAACAGCCGATCGACGCGGCGCTGCGCGCGCTGAAGATCGCTAAGGAGGCTGGTGTCGCCACCGTGTTGAACCCCGCGCCAGCCGCGCCGCTACCCGACGAGATATTCGCCCTGTGCGATTACGTTACGCCGAACGAAACCGAGACGGCGGAGTTGACCGGAACCCCGGTCGAGACGATCGACCAGGCGAAGGAAGCCGGCGACAAGCTGTTGGACAAGGGCGTGGGAACCGCGATCGTCACTCTGGGCGAGAACGGCGCGCTGATCCACGGCGCGGACGGTTCGAGCCACGTGCCGGCGTTCGATGCGGGCGCGGTGGTCGAGACCACGGGCGCCGGTGACGCCTTCAACGGCGGCTTCGCGGTCGCGCTCGCCCGCGGCGCGGATCCGGTCGAAGCCGCCCGTTTCGGCTGCGCGACCGCCGGCATTTCGGTGACCCGGCCGGGCACGGCTCCTTCCATGCCTGATCTCAACGAAGTCGAAGCGCTGTTGGCGCGATGAACGATACGATCCGTCTCGACGCCGGCGACAATGTGGTGATCGCCACCCGGTCGCTGGAGGCCGGCGCGAGCGTGGAGGCGGTGCGCACCACCGGCCTCGTTCCCCGCGGCCACAAGATCGCCACCGCACCCATCGCCAAGGGCGAGGTGGTGCGAAAATACGCCCAGGCGATCGGCTATGCGGCGAACGACATCGCGCCGGGCGATCACGTGCACACCCACAATGTTGAGTTCCGCAACGTCGAGGCGAGTTACGAATTCGCCACCGACCTGCGGCCCGTTGCCTCTGTGCCTGAAGACGACCGCGACACGTTCATGGGCTATCGGCGGGCGAACGGCAGGGTCGGCACCCGCAACCATATCGCCATCATCACCTCGGTGAACTGTTCGGCCACCGCCGCGCGCCAGATCGCCCAGGCGTTCGGCCCCGAGGAATTGGCCGACTTTCCGAACGTGGACGGAGTGACCGCGTTCGTACACGGCACCGGCTGCGGCATCGGCGGCGACGGCGAGGGGTTCGAGGCGCTGCAGCGCGTCATGTGGGGCTATGCGCGCCACCCCAACCATGCCGGCGTGTTGATGGTCGGCCTGGGCTGCGAGATGAACCAGATCGACTGGCTGCTTGAAGCCTACGGCATCGAGACGGGACCGCTGTTTCACGCCATGAACATCCAGGACGTGGCGGGACTGGCGCGGACCGTGGAAGTCGGCGTGGAGAAGGTCCGCGCAATGCTGCCGCACGCCAACGCGGCGGTGCGCGAACCCTGCCCGGCGAGCAAGCTGGCGGTAGCGCTGCAATGCGGCGGCTCGGACGCCTGGTCCGGCATCACCGCCAATCCCGCGTTAGGGCATGCCTGCGACCGGCTGGTCGCCCAGGGCGGCACCGGCGTGCTGGCGGAGACCCCGGAGATTTACGGCGCCGAGCACCTGCTCACCAGGCGCGCGGTCGACGAGGCGACCGGGCGCAAGCTGATCGACCTGGTCAGATGGTGGGAGGACTATACCGCCCGCAACCGGGGCACGATGGACAACAACCCCACGCCCGGCAACAAGAAGGGCGGCCTGACCACGATCTTAGAGAAATCCCTGGGCGCGGCCGCCAAGGGCGGCACCACTCCGCTCACCGGCGTCTACCGCTACGGCGAACCGATCGCCAAGCCCGGCTTCGCCTTCATGGATTCACCGGGCTACGACCCGGCCTCGGTTACCGGCCAGATCGCCTCGGGCTGCAACCTGGTCGCGTTCACTACCGGGCGCGGATCAGCGTTCGGCTCCAAGCCGTCGCCGTGCATCAAGATCGCCTCCAACAGCGAAATGCATGCGCGCATGCGCGACGACATGGACTACGACGCCGGCGCGATCCTCTCCCAGGGCGTCCCGCTGGAACAGGCCGGCGAGGAAATCTATCGCATGCTCCTGCGCGTCGCGTCCGGCGAAAAGACCAAGTCGGAGGCCCAGGGCCTCGGCGACTATGAATTCGTGCCGTGGCAGATCGGCGCGACGATGTGACGGCGGGTCCTGGAGCCTGTTCGGTTTTGATTGAATCAAAACCGGGCTCTAGATCTTTGTTTTCACGCACATCCGGACGGATAACCGGTGTCCACTTATCCTGGATGTGCTCCAGCGCTCATTCGGCGGCCTTGGCCGATTCGTCCGGCGTGCTCATGGAAAGATCGCGGGCGACCTGCCAGTAGATTTCCTTGACCTGCTCGATGCCCGGAGTGGTCACGCCATCGATCCGCTCCAGATAGGGGCAGCTCAACACCGCGATCGCCTCCCCGCCCGGCCCGAAGATCGGAAAGGCGAGGTTGATCACTCCCATGGTCGTGCCGCTGGGCCAGTGTTCATATCCGTCGGCGCGTATGCGTTTCAGGTGCCGGCGGAATTCCCTGATCGGCATCGGCCCCTCGCCATCGGCCAGATTGTGGCTTTCGATCAGCCTGCGCAGGTTCTCCGGCGAGCGATAGGCGGCCAGCACCCTGCCCGTGCCGGTGTTGTGCAGCCCGATGATCGAGCCCACGCGCAGCGAGATGCCCCAGTTGCCCGGCGCTTCGGCCACGGCGATCACCGCGATCTCGCCGTCGCGCTCGATGCCGATATGACACGACTGCATCGCGCGGCGCGCGGCCTGGCGCATCAACGGCATGGCCTGGTCGATCAGCCGGCGGATCGGCGGATGGCGGTGGGAGATGGTGAACAGCTTCAAGCTGAGATGGAACAGGTCGGAGTTGGAATCGCGCGTCAGATATCCGCGCCGCACCAGGGTATTGAGCATGCGATAGATTTCGTTGGCAGAGCGGCCGAGCTCGCGGGCAATCATCGCCTGCGACATTCCCTCGCTGCTGCCGGCCAACAATTCCAGGATCTCCAGTCCCTTATCGAGGGCAGGCGCGCGATACCGGTCCAGCGGGTTGGTTTTCTGGTCCATGAGCTCAACTTACCTGGGTTTTCATATAGCCGGTGATTGACAGCAAGCCAAACCAACTTTTAATGATGAAAATATCATTCATATACGAGCATCAAAACCTTCCGCTCCGCCCCGGGCTTCCGCCAGGAGGAAGAGTGTTATCAGGCAACGCGTGCGATTGCTCGCCCGGCGGCCGCGGCCTGTGGATATATGCCGGCTCGCAAGGCGGCCCCGGTGATCGGCGCGCGCAAGGCGTTATCATCGATGCCGCCGCCGGTCTTCCCATCTGCGATGGCGCGAAGCGGCGAAGGCGTGGCAAAAACGAACAGGATTTTCACACGGGTTAGCACAATGAGCGAAAAGACCGGCCGGTTGTCCGGCAAGACCGCATTAGTCACCGCGGCCGGCCAGGGCATCGGGCGGGCGATTACCGAAGCATTCGCCACCGAAGGCGCGCGGGTTTTCGCCGCCGACATAAACGAAACGACCCTGGCGGAACTGGGCGGGATCGACGCGGTAACGGCGATGCGGCTCGACGTGACCGATAGCAACGCGGCGATTGCGGCGGTCGAAGAGACCGGCACGCTGGACGTTCTGGTGAACGCCGCCGGGTTCGTGCACGCCGGCACGATCTTCGATTGCGGCGAACAGGAATGGGACTTCTCCTTCGACATCAACGTCAAGGCGATGTACCGGCTGATGCGCGCCGCGCTCCCGGCGATGCTGGAAAACGGCGGCGGCTCCATCATCAACATCGCTTCGGTCGCCTCCTCCGTCATCGGGGTTCCCAACCGCTTCGTCTATTCCGCATCGAAGGCGGCGGTGATCGGCATGACCAAGGCGATTGCCGCCGACTTCATCACCAAGGGCATCCGCTGCAATGCGATCTGCCCGGGCACGGTCGACACGCCTTCGCTGCACGACCGCCTGCGCGAGACCGGAGACTATGAAACCGCCTTGACGGATTTCATCGCCCGCCAGCCGATGGGCCGGCTGGGCACGCCTGACGAAATCGCCGCGCTGGCCGTTTATCTGGCCAGCGACGACGCCAAGTTCACCACCGGACAGGCCCACATCATCGACGGCGGCTGGGCACTGTAGCCGCCGCACGCGCGCCGTTCGAACCTAAGGGAGCAAAGACCGACCGATGACGCGGATTACCGGGGTTTCGGCGCTGGACTTGCGCTTTCCCACTTCCAGATCTTTGGACGGGTCCGACGCGATGAACCCGGACCCGGACTATTCGGCGGCCTATGCCGTTGTTCATACCGACGGCGATCACGAGGGTCACGGCCTGACCTTCACCATCGGCCGGGGCAACGAAATCTGCGTGTGCGCGATCGAAGCGCTGGCGCCACGCCTCGTCGGGCTCGATCTGGAATGGATCGGTGAAGACATGGGGCGCTTCTGGCGGCATGTGACCGGCGACAGCCAGCTTCGCTGGATCGGGCCGGACAAGGGCGCCATCCACCTGGCCACCGCCGCGCTTATCAACGCCGCATGGGACCTGCTGGCGAAGCAGGCGGGCAAGCCGGTGTGGCGGCTGGTGGGACAGATGTCGCCCGAAGAGATCGTCGCGCTGATCGACTTTCGCTACATCACCGACGTGCTCAGCGAGGCCGAGGCGCTGGACCTGCTGCGCGCCGCCGAACCCGGCAAAGCCGAGCGCATCGCCCGGCTCGAGCAAGAGGGTTATCCGTGTTACACCACCTCGGCCGGCTGGCTGGGCTATTCCGACGACAAGCTGCGGCTTCTGTGCCGGCAGACCCGCGAGGCCGGATTCAGCCATGCTAAGTTCAAGGTGGGCCACGATCTCGACGACGACATACGCCGCCTGAAGATTGCCCGCGAGGAACTGGGCGACGATTTCAACATCATGATCGACGCCAACCAGGTCTGGGAGGTCGGCGAGGCGATCGACTGGGTCAAGAAGCTCGCCTTCGCCCGCCCGCTGTTCATCGAGGAGCCCACCAGTCCCGACGACGTGGCCGGCCATCGCGCCATCCGCGAGGCGATCGCGCCGATCAAGGTGGCGACCGGCGAGATGTGCCAGAACCGGGTCCTGTTCAAGCAGTTCATCGCCGGCGGCGCGATAGACGTGGTCCAGATCGACGCCTGCCGGCTGGGCGGATTGAACGAGGTGCTTGCGGTCCAGCTGATGGCCGCCAAACACGGCCTGCCCGTGTGGCCCCACGCCGGCGGCGTGGGGCTGTGCGAATATGTGCAGCACCTGTCGATGATCGACTATGTGGCGATATCGGGAGAGAAGGACGACCGGCGCATCGAGTTCGTCGACCACCTGCACGAGCACTTTCTCGACCCGTGCGTTGTCGAAA
The DNA here is from genome assembly GCA_028281105.1 of Rhizobiaceae bacterium. GTDB lineage: Bacteria > Pseudomonadota > Alphaproteobacteria > Rhizobiales > Rhizobiaceae > JANQKQ01. The sequence continues at coordinate 68,408 of JANQKQ010000002.1, read as the reverse complement.
ACGGCGCCTATCAGACCCCCCGCCTGCCCGGCTTTTCCATCGAGATGAAACCGGAATCACGTCGCGACTACCGCGTGGCGGCGCCGGCCGGGGCAGCGTCAGGCTAAGGCAACGCCGCCGACAGGCGCTGCGGCAGCGACGCGGGAGCGACGCCTTTCAAAGACTTGACGATCTCATCGTCGAGTTGCGCCAGAAACGCGCGGCAATCGGCAATGAGTTGCACGCCGCGTTCGGTGAACGCGATCATGTTCTGGTTGCCGCGGCCCGGATCGGCCCCCTGCTCCAGGTAACCGCACGCCACCAGTGCGCGAACCTGCTTGTGGACGGCCTGGCGGGAGACACCCATCATCCTGGCCAGTTCGGAGGCAACCGTCACGCCGCATTCGAGCTGGGACAAGAACTCCAACTGGTGGACGGTGATGTCGCCATAGCCGATCTGCGCCAGATGGCGGCCGAGCGCTTCGCCGACCCGGCGTTGGAACATGGTGCAGGCCTGAAACAGGTCCAGCGTCAGGCTTTCCGCCATCGGAGGCATTTCCGGTGCGGACTTTGTTGTCAACCCGGTTGACATTATTTGTGAATCCGTTAGATTGTTAACCTGGTTGACAACTTATGGAGATTCGATCGTGCTTACAACCGTCATGCGTTCAAACGCCGCCTCCTGCATCGGATTTGGCGGGCTTTTTGTGGTGATGCCGCAGGCCGTCGCCGCGTTTTTGGGGACCGCGCCGGTGTGGGTGATCATGGCGGTGGGCGTCATTCTGGTTGCGAATGGCGTGCACCTGGCTTGGGCATCCATGCGGCCGCCGACCAAAGAGCTGGTCGCCTATTTCTCCACCGGCGATTTTCTGTGGGTCGCGGCAACCGCCGTGCTGCTGATCGCCGGCATTTGGATCGTCAATACCCCGGCCGTGATCGCGGCGGTCGTCGTCGCCGTCATGGTGGGCGCGTTCGGCATTCTGCAGCTGTACGCGCTGAAGAACTAACCGGCCGTATTCGCTCGGGAGGTCATCATGGGTAGCTTCGAGGCCATGATGGAGGCGGGCAACCACCTGCCACCACACGTCAAACCGTGGGTGACCTGGATGCAGTTCATACTGCTTCTGGCGCCCCTCTTTTTCCTGAAATGGGCGGCGGCTCGCTGGCTCGTCGTCGCGCAGCTGGTGAATATCGCCGTCGCATACGCGGTCTTCGTGGCGGAAGGCGATCAGGTAACCCGGCTGTTCGGACTCGGTCATATCGCCTGGATAGTGCCGCTGTGGTTCCTGGCCGCTGATGTTCGATCAGACCATTGGATCGTTTATCGCCTGTTCGCCGGCGCCGCCGCAGCCACCATCATCATCAGCCTGGTCCTGGACACCCGCGACGTGGCCCTGTGGCTCGGCGGCGATCGCGGCTCGACTACGATCGAAGCGGCAGGTCGATCCCCTTCCGGATAATCGCTTGACGATGTGACAAGGCGGGCTGGCCAATGTCGCCATCGAACAATATCCTGACTTTTCGTCGCCATCCCACAGGTCCTACGGCTGTTGAAGCGCGACGAAATTGTTCATGGCGACACAGTCGAAGACCTCGAAGACAAGCATGCACAAAGGAACCTTTCCGCACGAGCCGGACGCGATCACCTTGCCGTCACATTCCGCCGCCGCCTACCAGCGGGTATCGGCAGCCGCCTCGGTCTCGTTCAAGTCGGCCGGCGAGCGAACACGGCTCGACCGTCTCTACCAGCAGGGCAATGCGAAAATCCGCTTCCCGAGATCACTCGGCAGATCGAAACAGGCCGTCCTGATCAACACCGCCGGCGGCCTGACCGGGGGAGACCGGCTGGACTGGGACGTGCGGCTCGGGGCCGGCGCGCGGGTGACCGCGACGACCCAGGCGTGCGAGAAGATCTATAAATCCCTCGGAGACGCCGCACACATGCGCACCGCCATTTGCGTCGGCCAGCGCGCCGAGCTTCACTGGCTGCCGCAGGAGACCATCTTGTTCGACCGTTCGTCGCTGTCGCGGACCCTGGATGTGGAATTGGCGGCGGACGCGCGGCTGATTGCGCTGGAGGCGGTCGTGCTGGGCCGCCACGCGATGGGCGAGCGGGTGGATCGATGTTCGTTTCGCGAGCGCTGGCGGATTCGGCGCTGCGGCGCCCTGGTCTTAGCCGACGACGTGAAACTGAACGGGCGGATCGGCCGGACGGCGCGCGGTCCCGCCTTGCTCAACGGATATGGCGCTTTCGCCACCCTGGCTTATGTTGGACCCGAAGACCCGGACCGGATGGCGGCGATGGTCGATGACATGCGCGCGGCAGCGACCGCATCGACCATCGGCATCAGCGCGATGGACAACCGAATCGTCGCCCGGTTCCTAGCCCCGGACGGCTACACGTTGCGTCGGCTGCTGGCGCCGGTCATACGTCGGTTGCGCGGCGAGGACATGCCCGTCGCCTGGAGGACTTGAGACGTGCACCTGACCCCGCGCGAGAAGGACAAGCTGCTGATCGCCATGGCCGCCGAGGTCGCCCGCAAGCGGCTCGCCCGCGGCGTCAAGCTCAACCATCCCGAGGCGGTGGCGCTGATTTCAGACTTCGTCGTCGAGGGCGCGCGCGACGGGCGCTCGGTCGCCGACCTGATGGAGGCCGGCGCGCATGTGATTACCCGCGATCAGGTGATGGAGGGCATCGCCGAGATGATCCACGACATCCAGGTCGAAGCCACCTTCCCCGACGGGGTGAAGCTGGTGACCGTGCACGAACCGATTCGATAGAGAGGCCGGCCATGATCCCCGGGCAAATCATCCCCGCCGACGGCAAGATCGTTCTGAACCAGGACGCGCCGACGCTGGTGCTGAAAGTCGCCAACACCGGCGACCGCCCGGTTCAGGTTGGCAGCCATTTTCATTTCTACGAGACCAATGCGGCGCTGGATTTCGAACGGGAGAAAGCGCGCGGGATGCGGCTCGATATTCCAGCCGGGACCGCCGTACGCTTCGAGCCGGGCCAGGAGCGCGACGTGGTGCTGGTGCCGATCGGCGGCAGGCGCACCGTGTTCGGCTTCAACGCCAAGATCATGGGTGAATTGTAATGCCGGCCGAGATCTCCCGCGCCGCCTATGCCGACATGTTCGGCCCGACCACCGGCGATAAAGTGCGCCTGGCCGACACCGAACTCATCATCGAGGTGGAAAATGACTTCACCACCTATGGCGAGGAGGTGAAGTTCGGCGGCGGCAAGGTGATCCGCGACGGCATGGGCCAGTCGCAGACGACCCGCGCCGACGGCGCCGTCGACACGGTGATCACCAATGCATTGATCGTCGATCATACCGGCATCTACAAGGCCGACATCGGGCTCAAGGACGGGCTGATCGCCGCCATCGGCAAGGCCGGCAATCCCGACACCCAGCCGGGCGTCGATGTCGTCATCGGGCCGGGCACCGAGGCGATCGCCGGGGAAGGCAGGATCGTCACCGCCGGCGGCTTCGATTCCCACATCCACTTCATCTGCCCACAGCAGATCGAAGAAGCGCTGATGTCCGGCGTGACCACCATGCTCGGCGGCGGCACCGGCCCGGCGCACGGCACGCTGGCGACCACGTGTACGCCCGGCCCGTGGCATGTGGGCCGCATGATCCAGTCGGCCGACGCGTTCCCCATGAACCTGGCGTTCGCCGGCAAGGGCAATACGTCCCTGCCCGGCGGCCTTGAGGAAGTCATCGCCGGCGGCGCCTGCGCGCTCAAGCTGCACGAGGACTGGGGGACCACGCCCGCCGCGATCGACAACTGCCTGACCGTCGCCGACCAACACGACGTCCAGGTGATGATCCACACCGACACACTCAATGAATCCGGCTTCGTCGAAGACACGATCTCGGCCATCGCCGGGCGCACCATCCACGCCTTCCATACCGAAGGCGCCGGCGGCGGCCATGCGCCCGACATCATCAAGGTGTGCGGCCTGGCGAACGTGCTGCCGTCCTCGACCAATCCGACGCGGCCCTACACGGTCAACACGCTGGACGAGCATCTCGACATGCTGATGGTCTGCCATCACCTGGACGCCAACATCCCCGAGGACGTGGCCTTCGCCGAAAGCCGCATCCGCAAGGAGACCATCGCCGCCGAAGACATCCTGCACGACATGGGCGCGTTCTCGATCATAGCGTCGGACAGCCAGGCGATGGGCCGGGTCGGCGAGGTCCTCATCCGCACCTGGCAGACGGCCGATAAGATGAAGCGCCAGCGCGGCCGGTTGGCCCAGGAGACCGGCGAGAACGATAATCTGCGCGTGCGCCGCTACATCGCCAAGACCACGATCAATCCGGCGATCGCCCACGGCATCGACAAGCATATCGGCTCGATCGAACCGGGCAAGCGCGCCGACCTGGTGTTGTGGAACCCGGCCTTCTTCGCCGTCAAACCCGACATGGTGCTGATCGGCGGGACAATCGCGGCCGCGCCGATGGGCGACCCGAACGCTTCGATTCCCACCCCGCAGCCGGTGCACATGCGACCGATGTTCGGCGCGTTCGGCAAGGCGGTGACGAACTCCTCGGTGACCTTTGTTTCCAAGGCCGCCGCCGATAGCGGCATCGGCGAAAGACTCGGCGTCGACAAGCAACTCGTGGCGGTCGAGAACACCAGAGGCGGGATCGGCAAGTCGGCGATGGTCCTCAACGACGCCACGCCGCAGATCGAGGTCGATCCGGAGACCTATGAGGTGCGTGCCGACGGCGAGTTGCTGACCTGCGAGCCGGCCGACGTCGTGCCGATGGCCCAGAGGTATTTTCTGTTTTGACCGCGGCCCGCGCCCACGAAGTTCTGCACGAGGCGGGCGAAGCCGCCGATACGATCACGCTCGACGCAGCCGCGCGCCACAAGCGGCGGGTCGCGATGACCTCGGACAACGGCATCGAATTCCTGCTCGACCTGCCGCAGGCGCGCCTGCTGCGCCATGGCGACGGCCTGCTGCTCGACGACGGCCGCGTGATCCAGGTGGCCGCCAGGCCGGAACCGGTCTACGAGGTCTATGGCAGCGGCCACAAGCATCTGGCCCGGCTCGCCTGGCAGCTGGGTAACCGGCATTTGCCGACGCAGGTCCTGGCCGATCGCCTGCGCATCCGCCCCGACCATGTCATCAAGGCGATGCTGGAGGGCCTGGGCGCCAGGGTCGTGGAGACCGAGTCGGTGTTCGATCCCGAAAGCGGAGCCTATGACCGACACCGCCACGACCATGACTGATCTGCGCTCCCAGCTGCATCTGATGGCCTGGCTGTCGCCGGCCTTCCCGACCGGCGCGTTCGCCTATAGCCACGGGCTGGAGACGGCGGTCGCCGACAACGTCGTGCGCGACGCGGACAGCCTGGCCGACTGGCTGACGAACCTGCTGCGCCACGGCGCGGGCTGGAACGACGCGGTGCTGCTGGCGGAGGCCTGGCGGTGCGAGGCCGGCAGCGAACGCCTGGCGCAGGTCGGCCAACTGGCCGAGGCGATGAGCGCTTGCGCCGAGCGCCATCTGGAGACGATGGCCCAGGGAAAGGCGTTCATGCGCGCGGCACAGGCCTGGGAGCCGGAAGGCGATGCGATGGAATTGACGAAGATTGCGCTGCCCGTGGCCGTCGGCAAAACGGCGGCCCGCCATGGCCTGGAATTGCGCGCCACCGTGGCGGCCTATCTGCACGCCTATGTATCCAATCAGATCCAGGCCGCGCTGCGGCTGATGAAACTGGGGCAGCAGAGCGGCGTCGAGATATTGGCGGGCCTGGAGCCGGAGATCATCGATACGGCCGACGCCGCGTCCGCTTCCACCCTGGACGATCTGGGCAGCGCCGCGTTCGCCGCCGACATCGCTTCCATGCGGCACGAAACGCTGCAGCCGAGGATCTTCCGCTCATGAGCGCCAACGGTCCCCTGCGCGTCGGCATCGGCGGGCCGGTCGGCTCCGGCAAGACCGCGCTCACCGCCCGGCTGTGCGCCGCCCTGCGCGATGATCACTCGCTCGCGGTGGTCACAAACGACATCTACACCGTCGAAGACGCCGACGCCCTGGTGCGCATGCAGGCGTTGCCGGCTGACCGGGTGGTCGGGGTAGAGACCGGCGGCTGCCCGCACACCGCCATTCGTGAAGACGCGACGATCAACCTGCAGGCGATCGAGGGGCTAAACGAACGGCACGAAGATCTGGACCTGATCCTCATCGAATCCGGCGGGGACAATCTGGCGGCCACCTTCTCGCCCGAACTGGCCGACCTGACCGTCTATGTCATCTCCGTGTGCCAGGGCGAGGAGATTCCACGCAAGGGCGGCCCGGGGATCACCCGCTCCGATCTGCTCGTGATCAACAAATCCGACCTCGCGCCTCATGTGGGCGCCGATCTTGAGATCATGCGGCGCGACGCGACGGCCCAACGCGGCGACAGGCCGTTCATCTTCACCAATGCGAAGACCGGCGCCAATTGCGATCTTGTTGCGGATTTCCTGCGCCGGCATGGCGGCCTGGCGCGGCCGGTGCGAACAACCCGAACCGATCCTCTGGAGACAGCACGATGAAAGCCATCCGAATTCATGAATTTGGCGGACCGGAGATTCTCCGGCTGGACGACGTTGACGATCCGGTGGCGGGTCCGGGCGAGGTGGTCGTGCGCGTGAAGGCGGCCGGCGTGAACCCGGCCGATACCTACATGCGCGAAGGCACCTACAGGATCCGGCCGGACCTGCCCTGTGTCATCGGCGGCGATGCGGCCGGCGAGATCGCCGATGTCGGCGAGGGCGTCAGAGGCTTTGAGCCCGGCGACCGCGTCTTCGCCGGCGTCGCGCTGGGCCTGGACTTCAGCGGATGCTACGCCGAGAAGGTCGCGCGCCAGGCCGCGCATGTACTTCCCATCCCCGAGAACCTCTCGTTTGCCCAGGCCGTCGCCTTGGGGGTGTCCTACCCCACCGCCCATCTCGCTCTGTTTGCCCGCGGCGGCGCGCAGGCCGGAGAGACGGTCTTCATCCACGGAGCCAGCGGGTCGGTGGGGACTTCCGCCATCCAACTGGCCAAGCGCGCCGGCCTGACCGTGATCGGCAGCGCGGGCTCCCCCGCCGGCATGGAACTGATCGCGCGTGAGGGCGCCGATCACGCGGTCAACCACAACGACAAGGATTATCTGGACGCCGTGCGCTCGTTTACGGGCGGCGCAGGGCCCGACCTCATCCTGGAAATGCTCGCCAACGTGAACCTGGCCGCAGACATGGAACTGGCGGCCATGGGCGGCCGCATCGTCGTCATCGGCAATCGCGGCGAGATCACCATCAACCCGCGCGCGGCGATGATGAAGGAGCTCGATATCCGCGGCATGATGTTGTGGAACGCGACCGAAGCGCAGATCGGCGAAATGATGCGCGATGTCCTCGACGCGGCGGCGCAAGGACAGGTGCGGCCGGTGGTCGGTCGCCAGATGCCGCTCGCCGAGGCCGCAGCCGCCCACGTCGCCGTGCTGGAAAGCGGCAATGCCGGCAAGATCGTGCTGATCCCTTAGATGTGCCGCGCATGGGGTTGCGCCGGGTACGGGATTGCGATTGCGTCGAAGTTCGCAGTACTTTCATCGCAAACTTTGAATTTGGCGCGCGTCAATCGCAATGATATGCGCCTGAGCGAGCGGCCCTGCCCGCTGGCAGCAACGTGACGATCATCGCTATCGAGTAAGGCCCGCAAATGGACGCAGACCAGGTTCGCAACATGGAGGAGTTCGCCGCTAAATGCGGCGTGTCGCGTCCGACCGTCTCGAAATATTTCAACGATCCCACCTCCGTGCGCGAGACCACCCGAAAGCGCATCGAGGCTGCGCTGGAGCGCTATGACTTCCGCCCGAACATCTACGCCATCAACCAGAACCGGCGTTTAACCAAGAACATCGGCATCGTGGTTCCCTATCTCGCCGACCCGTTCTTCGCGGAGATCGCGCGCAGGATCGAGCGCCACTGCATCGATTCGGGTTTCTCGCCGACCCTGTTCAGCGCCCATGGCAAGCCGGAACTGGAAATCGACATTCTCGACGCTCTGCGATCGGTCAAGCCCGCGGGCGTGCTGCTGGCGCCCCTGGGGCGTGCGTCCGACCGCTCGCATATCGAGAAGTTCTGCGCCGACGTGCCGACGGTGCTGTTCGACTCCAACATCGAGGGCATCGGCTCCGCGTTCATCGGCTCGGACAATTTCCAGTCGGTTCCGATGATCGTCGACTATCTGTGCCGCACCGGCGAGCCGCCATGCTTCTTCGAGATGCCGCCGGTCAACCCCAACGCCAACAAGCGCCGCAACGCCTACGTCAAGGCGATGGAGCAGCTCGGCCACGAACCCCACGTCATTCGGGTTGACGGTCGCGGCTGGGACTTCGAAGACGTCGGGCTGCGCGGGGGAAAGCGGGTGATCGGCGAGAAGAAGTTCGTGACCAACACCGTTCTGTGCAGCAACGACCGCCTGGCCATCGGCCTGTTGTCCGCCGCGTTCCAGCTGGGCGAGCGCGTGGGCCACGGCGAGGACTGCACCCTGCGGATCGCCGGCCACGACGACCACCCGTTCTCGCGGTTCACCTGCCCGCCGCTAACCACCGTCGCGCAGGATTATGAAGCGATCTCCAACCAAAGCGCCGAAACCCTGTTCGAACTGATCGAGACCGACGAACGCCGGCAGACGAGAACCGAAACCCTGTTCGAGGGTAAGCTGGTCATGCGGAAGTCCGCCTGAGATCATCAAAATTTTACGCGCGTAAAATTTTGATTGACTCCGCGTAGCGATTTCACTAGCCTCCCCGCCATACCCAACGCCAAGGGAGGAAATGGGATGCAAGCCAAGTGGTCACTTTGCGCCTCGAGCGCAATTGCAATTGCCGCGGCAACGACAATCTATTCAATCTCGCATGCCGAAACGATCACCATCGCCACCGTCAACAATGGCGACATGATCCGCATGCAGGGCCTGACCGACGACTTCACCGCCAAGACCGGCCATGAGGTCGAGTGGGTCACTTTGGAAGAAAACGTCCTGCGTCAGCGCGTGACGACGGACATCTCGACGAAGGGCGGCGCCTTCGACATCATGACGATCGGCATGTATGAGACGCCGATCTGGGCCAAGAACGGCTGGCTGATCTCGCTCGACGACCTGCCGGCCGAGTATGACGTGGACGACATCCTGCCCGCCATGCGCGGCGGGCTTTCGTATGAAGGCACGCTGTACGCGGCTCCGTTCTACGGCGAAAGCTCGATGATCATGTATCGCACCGACCTGATGGAGAAGGCCGGGCTTTCCATGCCGGATGCGCCGAGCTGGGACTTCGTCGCCGACGCGGCGCGCAAGATGACCGACAAGGACAACGAAATCTACGGCGTCTGCCTGCGCGGCAAGGCCGGCTGGGGCGAGAACATGGCGTTCCTGACCGCCACCTCGAACGCTTTCGGCGCCCGCTGGTTCGATGAAAACTGGAAGCCCCAGTTCGACACGCCGGCGTGGAAAGAGACGCTGACCTTCTATCTCGACCTGATGGGCGATGCCGGACCTCCTGGCGCTTCGACCAACGGGTTCAACGAAAACCTGTCGCTGTTCCAGCAGGGAAAGTGCGGCATGTGGATCGACGCCACCGTCGCCGCCTCGTTCGTGACTAACCCGAACGACTCGACGGTAGCCGACAAGGTGGGCTTCGCCTTGGCGCCGGACGCCGGCAAGGGCAAGCGCGGCAACTGGCTGTGGGCCTGGGCGCTGGCCATTCCCGCCGGCACGCAGAAGGAAGCGGCCGCCAAGGAGTTCATCCAGTGGGCAACCTCGAAGGATTATCTCGATCTCGTCGCGTCGAAAGAAGGCTGGGCCAACGTGCCTCCGGGCAGCCGGACTTCGCTCTACGAGAATCCCGAATATGCCAAGATCCCGTTCGCCAAGCCGACGCTGGATAGCATCAATTCGGCTGACCCGACCAACCCGACCGTCGATCCGGTGCCCTATATCGGCGTGCAGTTCGTAGCGATCCCGGAATTCGCAGGCATCGCCACGGAGGTCGGACAAGAGTTCTCGGCGGCCCTAGCAGGCCAGCAGACCGCCGAGGAAGCGCTGGCCAAGGCGCAAGCCCTGACGGCCGACGCGATGGAAGCAGCGGGCTACTAAGCCCAACTCCCAGACCGGAGGGCGCTGTCACGGCGCCCTCCGGACAAGCGATACCCCTTGTACATTTCGACGTGCATCTGAGACGATAACGCGATCGTCTACAGCGGAGGTGCGGCCATGGCGACCCAACATTCACGATCCGCAGCCAGACTGATGATGGCTCCCGCCGTGATCCTGTTGCTGGGCTGGATGCTGATCCCGCTGACGATGACGCTGTGGTTCTCGTTCCGCAAGTTCCTGCCCCTGCGCGGCGGCGATCTGGGGTGGGTCGGGTTCGACAACTACACCCGCTTCGTGTCCTCCAGCTCGTTTTGGCCGTCGGTTCAGGCGACGCTGCTGATCGTCGGCGGCGTTCTGGTCATCACGGTCGTGCTCGGCGTGCTGCTGGCCCTGCTGCTCGACCAGCCGATGTGGGGCCAAGGCGTCGTGCGCATCCTGGTCATCGCACCGTTCTTCGTCATGCCGACAGTTTCGGCCCTGGTCTGGAAGAACATGTTCATGGACCCGGTCAACGGCCTGCTCGCCCATCTGTGGAAAGCATTCGGCGCCGCGCCGATCGAGTGGCTGAGCCAGGCGTCGCTGACCTCGATCGTCATCATCGTGTCCTGGCAATGGCTGCCGTTCGCCACCTTGATCCTGCTGACCGCGATCCAGTCGCTCGACTCCGAACAGCTGGAAGCCGCCGAGATGGACGGCGCGCCGGTGCTGAAACGGTTCTGGTTCATCATCCTGCCGCACCTGTCGCGGGCGATCACCGTGGTGATCCTGATCCAGACGATCTTCCTGTTGTCGATCTTCGCCGAGATCTTCGTCACCACTCAGGGCTCGTTCGGAACCAAGACGCTGACCTACCTGATCTTCCAGCGCGTGCTGGAAAGCCAGAATGTCGGCCTGGGCTCGGCGGGCGGCGTCTACGCCATCATCCTGGCCAACATCGTCGCGCTGTTCCTGATGCGCATCGTCGGCCGGAACCTGGACGCGTAAGGAGCTGACACCATGGCCCGAGCCGTCACCCAACAACGAAAAGCCGTCAACACATTGGTCGCGTGGGCGATCGGCGTGCTGATCTTCTTCCCGATCCTGTGGACGATCCTGACCAGCTTCAAGACCGAGGCCCAGGCGATCGCCGATCCGCCGTTGTTCCTGTTCTTCGACTGGACGCTGGAGAACTATTCGGTGGTCCAGGAACGTTCCGACTATATGCGGTTCCTGTGGAACTCGGTCATCATCGCCGGCTGCTCGACCCTGCTCGGCATCGTCATCGCCGTACCGGCGGCCTGGTCGATGGCTTTCGTGCCGTCAAAGCGCACCAAGGACATCCTGCTTTGGATGCTGTCGACCAAGATGCTGCCGGCCGTCGGCGTGCTCTACCCGATCTACCTGCTGTTCATCCAGTTCAAGCTGTTGGACACCCGCATCGGCCTCGTCCTGGTGCTGATGTTGATCAACCTGCCGATCATCGTGTGGATGCTCTACACCTACTTCAAGGAGATTCCGGGCGAAATCCTGGAAGCCGCGCGGATGGACGGCGCCACCCTGCGCGACGAAATCCTGTACGTACTGACGCCGATGGCCCTGCCGGGCATCGCTTCGACCGTGCTTCTCAACGTCATCCTTGCGTGGAACGAAGCCTTCTGGACGCTCAACCTGACCGCCGCCAAGGCCGGTCCGCTCACCGCATTCATCGCCAGCTATTCCAGCCCCGAGGGGTTGTTCTACGCAAAGCTAAGCGCGGCATCGACCATGGCGATCGCGCCGATCCTGATCCTGGGCTGGTTCAGCCAGAAACAACTCGTGCGCGGCCTGACCTTCGGCGCCGTGAAATAAGGAGGAGGTCATGGGACGCATCGTATTGGAACAGGTGGCCAAGCGCTTCGGCGACGTCGAAGTCATTCCGCCGCTGGACCTGACCATCGAGGACGGCGAGTTCACCGTGTTCGTCGGCCCCTCGGGCTGCGGCAAGTCCACCCTGCTGCGCCTGATCGCGGGCTTGGAGGATGTGACTGCCGGCAGCATCCAGATCGACGGCGCGGAAGCGACCGGCGTGCCGCCGGCCAAACGCGGGCTGGCCATGGTCTTCCAGTCCTACGCGCTATATCCGCACATGACGGTCAGGAAGAACATCGCCTTCCCGCTGCGCATGGCCAAGCTCGACAGGCAAGAACAGGACCGGCGCGTCGAGCAGGCCGCCGCCGTTCTGAACCTGACCGACTATCTCGATCGCCGTCCGGGCCAGCTTTCCGGCGGCCAGCGCCAGCGCGTGGCGATCGGCCGGGCGATCGTGCGCGAACCCGCTGCGTTCCTGTTCGACGAGCCATTGTCGAACCTCGATGCGGCGCTGCGCGTAGGCATGCGGCTGGAGATCAGCGAACTGCACAAGCGCCTCGAGACCACGATGATCTACGTCACCCACGACCAGGTCGAGGCGATGACCATGGCCGACAAGATCGTAGTGCTGCGCGCCGGCCATATCGAGCAGGTGGGCTCCCCGCTCGAACTCTACCGCGAACCGCGCAACCTGTTCGTCGCCGGCTTCATCGGCTCGCCGAAGATGAATTTCATCGAGGGTACCGAAGCCGCCAAGCACAAGGCGCATACAATCGGCATCCGCCCGGAACACATCGCGGTTTCCGAAAGCAAGGGAAGTTGGTCCGGCGTGGTCGGCGTCTCCGAACATCTGGGATCGGATACGTTTTTCCATATCCACGACACGGGACTGGCCGAGACCATAACGGTGCGCGCCGACGGTGAGGTCGGTTTCCGCCACGGCGACAAGATCCACATGAGCCCGCGCACCGACGTCATCCACAAATTCAACGAAAGCGGCCTGCGAATTCCATGAAGCGGCTCGACGGGAAGACGGCTTTGATCACCGGCGCGGCGCGCGGCATCGGTCTTTCCTTCGCACAGGCTTATGTTCGCGAAGGCGCCCGGGTCGCCCTGGCCGACATCGATCTTGAGCGCGCCGCCGACGCCGCCGGGGAGCTTGGCGACGCGGCCATCCCGGTCGAGATGGATGTCACCGACCAGGCCAGCATCGATCGGGCGGTCGCGCGCACGATCCACGAATTCGGGCACATCGACATCCTCATCAACAACGCCGCGGTATTCACGGCCGCCCCCGTCGCCGAGATCGACCGGGACGACTATCGCCGCGTTTTTGAGATCAACGTATCGGGCACGCTGTTCACCATGCAGGCCGTCGCCCGTCACATGATCGAGCGCGGCAGCGGCGGCAAGATCATCAACATGGCCAGCCAGGCCGGCCGGCGCGGCGAGCCCCTGGTCGCCGTCTACTGCGCGTCCAAGGCCGCCATCATATCGTTGACCCAGTCCGCCGGCCTCGAGCTCATCAAACACGGCATCAACGTCAACGCGATTTCGCCCGGCGTGGTCGACGGCGAGCACTGGGACGGGGTGGACGCTTTTTTCGCCAGATACGAGAACAAGGCTCCCGGCCAGAAGAAGAAGGAGGTCGGCGAGGCCGTACCGTTCGGACGGATGGGCGTCGCCGGCGACCTCGACGGCATGGCCGTCTTCCTGGCGAGCGCAGAGGCCGATTACATTGTCGCGCAGACCTATAACGTCGATGGTGGACAATGGATGAGTTGATCCCTCTTTCGGAGGCTTCGCTCGGCGCCCTGCCGCCCAACGTGCTCGTACCGCGCTATGACCGCTCGGCTCTTACGCCCGGCATCGTCCATATCGGCCTGGGCAATTTCCATCGCGCCCACCAGGCCTGGTATCTGCACCGCCTGTTCAACATGGGACTGTGCCACGACTGGGCGGTCATCGGCGCCGGCGTGCGCCCGCATGACGCGGCGCAGAGAGACAGGCTGCTGGCGCAGGACGGTCTGAGCACGCTCATCGAGCTGGCACCGTCGGGCAAATCGGCCGAGGTCTGCGGCTCGATGATCGACTACGTTCCCGTCGAAAGCGCCAACGGCGCCCTGATCGAGCGCATGGCCGACCCCGCGATCCGGATCGTCTCACTGACCGTGACGGAGGGCGGCTACTTCATCGACCCGGCCACCGGCATGTTCGATGCCGATCACCCGGACATCCGCCACGACGCCGCCAACCCGCACGCCCCGCGCACCGTCTTCGGCGCCATGGTGGAAGCGCTGCGCCGCCGCCGCCGGGCCGGCGACGGCCCGTTCACCGGACAAAGCTGCGACAATCTTCAGAACAACGGTTCGGTCCTGCGCCGGACCACGGTCTCGCTGGCAAGAATGTCCGATCCCGATCTGGCCGACTGGATCGACGATGCGTGCAGCTTCCCCAATTCGGTGGTCGACTGCATCGTTCCGGCGACGGGTCCCGAGCAGACCGCGCTGGTGCGCGAATTCGGCATCGACGACGCCGTGCCGGTGACCCATGAGGACTTCCGCCAATGGGTGATCGAGGACGACTTCTGCGCCGGCCGGCCGGACCTGGAGCGTGTTGGCGTGACCTTCTCCGACCGGGTCCACGAGTTCGAGACCATGAAGCTGCGCGTGTTGAACGGCGGCCACCAGGTCATCGCCCCGCCCGGCGAGGTGCTCGCACTGCACACGATCGCTGATGCTATAGCCAACCCTGCCATCCGCGGCCTGCTTCGCAAGGTCGTCGCCGAGGAAATCCTGCCGCACGTGACGTCGGTGTCGCAGTTCGAACCGTCGCAATATTTCGAGCTGATCGTTCGCCGCTTCGCCAATCCGCAGATCGCCGACACCACCCGCCGCGTCGCCTTCGACGGCTCGGCCCGCCAGCCGGCCTTCATCGTGCCGTCCGTGCTCGACGGGCTCAACGCCGGCACGCCGGTGGAAGGGCTCGCGCTCGTCTCCGCCGCATGGGCCAGATACTGCACCGGCATCCGCGAGGACGGCAGCGCCATCGAGCCCAACGATCCCAACTGGTGCGAGCTGAACGCCACCGCCAACGCGGCCCGCGAAGAACCTCTGCTGTGGCTGCGCATGCGCAACACTTACGGCGATCTGGCCGATCAGCCCCGATTTGCCGATGCGTTCACCCGGTGGCTGCATATGATGAACGCCAACGGCATGGAGAGCGCGATCAACGCTTACCTGAACGGCGGTAGCTGAACCTGCGCACAAGCATAACTTCCATTCTAGTTCAACGCATCGGCACGGATCATGTCGGCGGCCTTCTCCGCGATCATCACCACCGGCGAGGCGGTGTTGCCCGACACAATGCGCGGCATGATCGACGCGTCGACGACACGCAGGCCGCCAAGCCCGTGAACGCGCAGGTCCGCGCCCACCACCGCATCCGGGTCGGAGCCCATTTTGCAGGTGCCTACCGGGTGGAAGATCGTGGTGCCGATATTGCCGGCCTGCTCGACCAGCGCCTCGTCGGACTGGTGGACCGGTCCGGGCAGGATTTCCTCGGGCTCATAGCGTTCAAGCACCTTGGCCGTCATGATGGTGCGCGCCTGGCGCAGGGACTTCACCGCCACGGCCTTGTCCGTCGCGGTCGAAAGATAGTTGAGCCGGATGTCCGGCTGCGCGTGTGCATCGGTCGAGCTCACATGGCAGTTGCCGATGCTCTCCGGCCGCAGATTGCACACCGAGACCGTGATCGCCGGGAATGGATGAAGCGGGTCGCCCAGCCGGTCGGTGGACAGCGGCTGGACGTGATATTCCAGGTCCGGCGTCTCCTTCGACGGGTCGGACTTGGTGAACATGCCGAACTGGCTCGGCGCCATCGACATCGGGCCGCTCCGGAAGAGCAGGTATTGCGCTGCGATCGCCGCCTTGCCGACAAGGCTGTTAGCCCTGGTGTTCAGCGTAGCAGCATTCTTGACCTTGAAGACGGTGCGAAGTTGCAGGTGGTCCTGCAGGTTCTCGCCGACGCCGGGCAGGTCGTGGCGCACATCGATGTCCAGTGCCCGCAGCCGATCGGGCTGGCCGACACCGGAATGCTCCAGCAGCTTCGGCGTGTTGATGGAGCCGGCGGCCAGGATCACTTCCGCTTCCGCCTTGGCGATGAAGCGGCGGTTGCCGCGCCGGTACGTGATGCCCGTCGCGCGCTTGCCGTCGAAGTCTATGGTCTCGCTCATGGCGTGGGTGACGAGGCGCAGATTGCTCCGCTTCATCGCCGGGCGCAGAAAGCCCTTGGCCGTGTTCCAGCGCACGCCCCGACGCTGGTTGACCTCGAAGAAGCCGGAGCCCTCGTTGTTGCCGTCGTTGAAGTCCTCGCGCGGCTCGATGCCGAACTCCTTCGCGCCCTCCTGAACCGCGCGCAGGATGTCCCACGACAGCCGCTGGCGGGCGACCTTCCACTCGCCACCGGCGCCATGCATCGCCGTGGCGCCGCGATAGTTGTCCTCGGACTTGAGGAAATACGACAGCACGTCGTCCCAACCCCAGCCCACATTGCCCATCTGCCGCCAGCGGTCGTAGTCGGCCGCCTGGCCGCGCATGTAGATCATGCCGTTGACCGACGAACAGCCGCCGAGCACCTTGCCGCGCGGATAGACCAGGGCGCGCCCGTTCAGCCCCGGCTCTTCGACGGTTTTCATCATCCAGTCGGTGCGCGGGTTGCCGATGCAGTACAGGTAGCCGACCGGGATATGCACCCAGCGATAGTTGTCCGAGCCGCCGGCTTCCAGCAGCAGCACCCGGTTGGCCGGGTTCTCGGAAAGCCGGTTGGCGAGCACGCAACCCGCCGTGCCGGCGCCGACGATAATGTAGTCGTATACGCCGTCATCGACGGTTTCGCGATCCATCACTCAGGTGCTCCCAACGACGCGACCTAGTACCGGATGACGATTTTGCCGATCGTCGCGCCGGTTTCAATGAGCCGGTGAGCCGCTTTCAGCGTTGCCGCCGACA
Organism: Rhizobiaceae bacterium; assembly: GCA_028281105.1. Classification (GTDB taxonomy): domain Bacteria; phylum Pseudomonadota; class Alphaproteobacteria; order Rhizobiales; family Rhizobiaceae; genus JANQKQ01. The sequence goes on along the minus strand of JANQKQ010000002.1, from coordinate 51,446 downwards.
GCCCGTCGAGAACCTTGGTCTGGGTCGTCGTCACGACGCCGTCGTCGACCAGCCGCGCCATGCGCGACAGGATCTGCCCCTGCCGGTCCATATCGGAGGTCGCAAACATGGAGCGAGTGAACATCAGCTCCCACATCAACGCCGCCGACTTGCCCTGCAGCGCGCAGATGTCGAGCTTCTCGGGCGTCTCGACGATGGTGCCGATGCGCCCCTGGGGCGCGATCAGTTCGCACATGGCGTCCCAATGCTGGGCGGTGTCGGCATATTGGACGATATAATCCACATAGTCGCGCCCGGTTGCGCGAACGCTCGCCACCAGGTCGCGATGGTCAACTACATCGTGGGCTCCCATCCTGCGACACCAGTCGGCGGTTTGCTCGCGCGAGGCGGTGGCCAGCACCTCAAGTCCCGTCAGCTTGCGCGCCAGTTGCAGCGTGATCGAACCGACGCCGCCCGCTCCGCCGATGACAAGCAGGGACGCGGTTTCCTCATTGCTCGGCACCTGCAGCCGGTCGAACAGCATCTCCCACGCAGTGAGCGAAGTCAGCGGCAGCGAGGCGGCGGCCTCGGGAGAAACCGAAGTGGGCGCGCGCGCGGCGATGCGATAATCGACGCACTGCAGCGCCGCATAGGAACCGGGCCGGTTGGCGTCGCCCGCATACCAGACCCGTTCGCCCGGCGCGAAGCCCTGCACGGCCTCGCCGACCGCCTGGACGATGCCGACGGCGTCATAGCCTAAGATGAAGGGCGTCTCGTGCGGCTTTTCGGCCGCTGTGCGCACCCGGCGCTTGGCGTCGGCCGGGTTGACGGAGACCGCCTCGACCTCGACGAGGAGATCGGTCTTGAGCGGCTGCGGGTCCGGCAGATCCACGTCGAGCAGGCTTTCGTCATGCTCGATGGGCAGCGACTTGAGGAATCCGACGGATTTCACGAGACTTCCTCCGCGCTGTTGCCCCACTTGTTCCAAATCGGCGTCATGGCCTCGGCAAGTCCGAGATAGGTCTGGTAGCGCCGGTCATAGTGCGCCTTGAGTTGTGCGTTCGGCTCGAACGTGCGCTGCGCGCGCGTCATCGCGGCGACGCCTTCCTCCAGCCTGGTGAACACGCCGGCGCCGACACCGGCGGCGATGGCCGCGCCGAGCGCGCCGGTCTCCCGGCTTTGCGGCACGGTGATCGTCAGTCCCAGACAGTCGGCCAGCATCTGCGGCCAATGCGCGCTGCGCGTGCCGCCGCCCGACATCACCGCTTGGTCGAAGGCGATGCCCGAGGCGGTCAACACCTCGATATGACGGCGGTGCTCGAAGACCACGCCCTCGTAGAGCGCCCGCAGCATGTGCCCCTCCCCGTGCCAGCCGGCCAGGCCGTAGAAACCGCCGCGCGCGGCGGCCGACTGGCCGGAGCCGTAAAGGTAGGGATGAAAGATCGGATCGTCGTGCGCCGGCGTGATCCGGGCGACCATCTCGTTGCAATGACCGAACGGGTCGTCGTGATGGCCGCCGCGTTCGACAAAGGTGCGCACGTACCATTCCAGGTTCGCCGCCGACGTGGCGCTAGCCTCGATGGCGACGAATCGTTCCGGTCCGAAGCCGGACACCATGAATACGGATGGGTCGACGACGGGTGCATCGGTGAGCACCTGGTTGATGCTCCAGGTGCCGACGATGATGGAGGCCTGACCCGGCTCGGCCACGCCCGAGCCCAGCGCCGAGGCGACCACATCGAACAGCCCGCAGACCACGGGAGTGCCCGCCGCCAGGCCGGTGACCAAGGCGGCTTCATCGGTGACACGGCCGACGATGTCGGCAGGTTGGGCCAGACGCGGCAGTTTCGACCGCGCATCGCGCAGGCCGTAGAGCGCCAGCAGTTCGTCGTCATAGGCACAGGCAGGCATGGCGACGAAGCCGGCGCCGCTCATGTCGGAAACGTCGCTCACCCGCTCACCGGTGAGCCGGTGGTTGATGAAGTCCTTGCACAGGAACACCGTCGCGGCGCGGTCGTACAGCGCCTTCTCGTTGCGCTTGATCCAGGCGAGCAGGGTCGGCGTCTGCGACGGCCATGGCTTCTGCAGGCAGGCCGCGTGCAGCGCGTCGCCGTTGGCCGCGGCAAGTTCGCCGGCGAGCCCCACCGCGCGGGTGTCGAGCGACTGGATCCCCAACAGCGCTTCGTCGTCGGCATCGAGCATGTACAGCCCGTTGCCGTGGCCGGCGCAGCCGACCGCCGCAATCGTTTCGGGTGAAATGCCGGCGGCGGCGATGCACTCGCCGATCACGCCGCCGGCATTGGCCCACAATTCGTCCATGTCGCGTTCGACGTGGCCCGGCTCAGGCACGATCGACGACTGGTCGCGCGCGGCGCGGGCCAGCTCCCGGCCGAAAAGGTCGAACAGCACCGCCTTGATGACGGTGTTGCCGGCGTCGAGGCCGAGCAGATATCGTTTGCCGTCAGCCACGGTTGTAGATGTCCCAGGCTTCCTCGCCGGAAGCGCCGTCGTGGATGATCGCCATCAGCGCGGCCACCACCGCCTTGGGATTGTCGTGCTGGTAGACGTTGCGGCCATAGACCATGCCCTTGGCGCCTTGTGCGATCAGTTTCGCGGACTTCGCCAGCACGGCCTTCAGGTTCTCCTTGCCGCCGCCGCGCACCAGGACGGGCACCCGCGCCGCCTCGATCACCCGGTAGAAATCCTCCGGGTCCTCGGTGGGGTCGGCCTTGATGATGTCGGCGCCCATCTCGGAGGCCAGCCGCACCAGCGTGACGATCTTGTCGGCATCACCATCGACCTGGTAGCCGCCGCGCACCTCGTTGGGCAGCATCACCAGCGGCTCGATCATCAGCGGTATGCCGTATTTGCTGCAGTCCGCGCGCACGCGGGAGATGTTCTCGACGCATTGGCGGAACAGTTCGGGCTCGTCGGGCAGCATGAACAGGTTCACCACCACGGCCGCCGCATCCATCTCCAGTGCGCCGATGATCGGCTGGTCGTGGTTTTGCAACTGCGACCACATCACCCGGTGGCGCTGGTCGTTGTAGGGGTTGCCCATGTCGATGCGCATCACCAACGCCGGCTTGTCCTTCTCCGGGCGGGACTGCAGCAAATCCGCCTGACCATAAGCCATCTGGATGGCGTCGGGCCCGGCGGCGATGAGCTGGCCGACGACCGCGCCCATGTCTTCCAGCCCGACCATAAAACTGGGCTCGTTGCACACCCCGTGATCGACGGCAACGTCGAGACAGCCGCCATGGGTGAACAGGCGGTTCATCCGCGCCTTGGCACTTACACGCATTCTTCTCTCCTGGTGTCTTGATCAGCGTCGCGGTTCTCGCAGACGCCGTGATAGTCGGCCAACTCGGCCGTCAGCGCCGAGCGTTCGCGCGCGATGCGGTCCTTGCTCCATCCCAGCGCCGCGCCCGCCGTTTGGGCCAGCGCATCGACAACCGCCGGCGGCAACCGGCCGGTGATGGCCAGATCGGTGCGGCGCAGCGCCAGATCGCCCAGGTGAACCACCTGCTCGTTGCGCGCCAGATAGTCGATCTCGGCGGCGGTGTACGGGCAGCCCGGCGCCAGCGGCGCGTCGTCCGCGTGCTCGGCGCAGTAAGCCTGAACGGCTTCGCCCGCCGTTCCGTAGTGATCGACCAGGTGCGCGGCGCGCTCCTCATCAACGCCCAACCCCTTCCTATAGCGCCGCACCAGCTCGTCGCGATCGGCCGGAAAGTCCTTGCCGCCGCCGATCGCCAACCCGCGGCTGTCGCGACGGCGTGGCGCGTCAAGCTCACTCAGCACGGCGTCGGTCGCCTGCTCGGCGAACGCCCGGAACGTGGTCCATTTGCCGCCGATCATGCAGATCTGAGGCGGCGAGCCGTCGACGCGCCGGGTGGAATGGTCGCGGGAAATGCGTCCGGTAAAAGCGTGAGAGCTGCGCGGCAGCGGCCGGATGCCGGAAAACGAAAACACGATATCGCCAGCGTCGACCGGGACATGCGGAAACAGCCACCGCAGCGAAGACAGGATGTAGTCGCGCTCGTCGTCCTCGCAGCGCACGCGCGACGGCTTGTCGACGCGGATATCGGTGGCGCCGGCCAGCACGCGGCCGAGATAGGGAAAGGCGATGCAGATGCGCCCGTCGGCGTTTTCGTAGTAGAGCATGTGCCCGCCCAGCGCCGCCGCAAGCGCGGGGTTGTCGATCATCAGATGCGAGCCTTTGGTGCCGGCCACGAGACAGTCGCCGGTGGCGCCAAGATCGGACTTGGTCTCGTCCAGCCAGGCGCCGGTCGCGTTGACGATGACTTTGGCCGAGACGGGCTTACGCCACCTGCCCGTTCCGTCGACCAGTCGCAGACCCTTCCTGCCGCCGCGTTCCAGGGTGACGTAGTTGAGCGCGATGGCCTGCGGCGCGATCCGCTCGGCATCGGCGATCAGCTCCAGCCCCAGCCGTTCGGGATAGCTGATCCAGGCGTCGTGATAGGTGGCGGAAAAACGCACCTGCTCATTCAGCTTCGGCCACTCTCGCAGGGTGGCCCCGCGCGTGCGAAAGGCGTGGCGCGGCATCAGGCGGCGTTTTCTCGTCAGCCAGTCATAGATACTCAGGCCCAGCTTGATCGGAACCGCGCCGCGCCTCGACGGCCGGCTGCCGACGCGCAGGAAACCCAGCGTCGAGTTCCACAGCCCCGAAAAAACGCCGACGATCGGTATGGTCGTGGGCAGCGGGCGGACCATGTGCGGCGCGGTGGCCAAAAGACGATCGCGCTCGGCCAGCGATTCCCTGACCAGCGAGAACTCCCCGTTCTCCAGATAGCGCAGGCCGCCATGGATCATGCGCGAAGGCGCCGCGCTACAGCCGGAGCAGTAGTCGGACCGCTCGACCAGCAGCACCCGCAGCCCTTGCAGCGCCAGTTCGCGAAAGACACCGATGCCATTGATGCCGCCACCGACGACGATGGCGTCGAACGCACCGTCGGCGGCAATCTCATCCAGCTTGTCTTCGCGCGTTTTTGCCATAGCGATTGAGTGCGCGGACTTCGCCCACGCCGGTGGTTTCCCTTTTGCTTGCCGCCTATCTGTCCAGGTTGGCGAGATGGCTTTCGGCGGCCTGGTCGATCTGCGTCAGGTCTTCGCTCGTGAGCCGGATTCTCCCGGCCTTGGCGTTCTCGATGGCCTGGCCCGGGTTGCGCGCGCCACACAGCGAAAACGTGATTCCCGGCTGTTGCAGGGTCCAGGCAATGACGATCTGCGCGGTACTCGCCTCGTGAGCGGACGCCACCGGCGCGATATCCTTGGCGAAAGCGGCGATTTTCTCCCGGTTGCCCACCGAGAACAGCGGGTTGTCTTTGCGCAGGTCATCGCCGCTGAAGGTCCGGGACGGGCCGATCTTGCCCGACAGCAGTCCCAGCGCCAGCGATGAATAGCTCAGCGTCGCCACCGCGTGTTCGAAGCACACCGGCAACAGGGTCGCCTCGATATCCCGCTTCGCCATGGAATATTCTTCCTGGATCGCGTCCAACTGGCCGGCGGCCACATAGGCCCTGATATCTTCCGCCGACGTATTCGACGCGCCGATGGAGCGGATCTTGCCCTGGGCCTTGAGGCTTTCCAGCGTCTCCATGGTCTCGGCGATCGGCGTCGTAGGATCCTGCCAGTGGGTGATGTAGTGATCGATGACGTCGGTGCGCAGCCGTCTCAGGCTCTGCTCGACCTCGTGGACGATGGAATCCTTGCCCAGATAGCGGTGTACCGGCTGGCCGTCGTAGTCGAAGAAGTGATTGCCTTGCTGCGTGTGCCACACCAGGCCGCACTTGGTGGCGAGCACCACCTTGTCGCGACGGCCCGCGAGCGCCTTGCCGACGATCTCCTCGGCCAGGCCCTGGCCGTAGGCGGGTGCGGTATCGATCAGGGTGATGCCGGAGTCGATGGCGGCGTGGATGGCGGCGATCGACGCGGCCTCGTCGGTGCCGCCCCACATCCAGCCGCCGATCGCCCACGTTCCCAGGCCGACGGCCGAGGCCCGGATGCCCGAGGCGCCGATCGGTCGCGTCAACTGTTCGTGTAAGGTCGTATCAAGCAAGTTCCACCTCTTCTTCCAGAACGGCCTCGGCCGTGGGCTCGTCGACGACGAGCGCGTTGATGTAGCCGCCGTTCAGCGCCGCCATGATCGGGCCGACCTTCTCCGCGCCAGAGGCGACGCCGATGGTCATCGGTATAAGCGCGGCTTCGCTCGGCGGCAGCGCGACGAGGCGCGAGTTCAATTCGCTATCGGAAAGCGACCCGTCGCCGTCGATCAGATGTCCGAGAAATTCGCAGCGCACGCCGCCGGCGACGAGCTTGGCCCGGTCGCCCTCGGGGATCGGGCGCGCTTCGTAGTAGGTTGCGTTGGGGCCGGCCACCGAGCCGATGCCGACCACCGCGACGGCGGCCTGGCGTGCGGCATCCATGACGCCGCGCACCGAGCGCACCGACATCAGCATATCGCGCTCCTGCGCCGTATCGGCGTGAAGCGGCGCGTGGATTAAGGTCGCCTGCCCGCCCAGCTTGTTGGCGAGCTCGGTGGCGATGTGGTTGACATCGGTATAGTGCTGGTCCTGCACCCCGCCGGTCATCGGCACCACGTTGACGTCAAATTTCCGCTCGACGGACAGGTTCTCGATCAGGGCGCTAAGCGCCTTGCCGCCGGATATCGCCACCGTATCGCCGTCGCGGATGGCCTCGATCAGCAGTTCGCCCGCGCCCCTGCCGACGTGGCCCAGGGTCGTCTCGGCATTGCCGGTCACCGCCGCGACCACGCGGCAGTTCTTCAGGTTCCACTTGGCCGTGAGCTTGCGCTCCAGATCGAACAGGGGTTGGAACGGGCTGTTGATGGAGATCTGCACCATGCCCAGCTCGCGGCCCCGCTTGATCAGCCGGTTCACCTTGGCCGACGACAATCCCATTTCGGCCGCGATCTCCGACTGCAGCCGGCCCTCCACGAAGTGGAGCGTGAGCACGCGCGCCATCAGCCGCGTGTTGTCGAAATCGGCGCCCGTGTTCATGAGCCCGCCTCCTTTCGACTGACGAGGTGGTTCGACGCGGCCGCCGCGAGCAGGGCGGTGCCCAGCACCAGGGTCTGATAGTAGGCGGGCACCAGGGTCAGCATCCCCACGGTCAGCGCCATGATAATCAGAGCGCCGATGAACGAACGCAGCACCCGCCCTTCGCCGCCGCTGAACGCCGTGCCGCCCAGCAGGACCACCAGGATGGCGGTCAGCTCCATGCCGTCACCGGAAAGCGGATCGCCCAGCGACATGAAGCTGGAGCGCGCGATGCCGGCGAGCGCCGCCGTGACGCCGACGATGACATACAGCAGGAATACGACTTTGCCGGTGTTGATCCCGGAAAGCTTGGCCGCGGTCGGATTGCCACCGGTGGCCGCCGCGTATTTGCCGAGCAGGGTGCGGTTCTGGGCGATCACCAAGACTGCGGTGACCAGCACCGCGACCCAGAACGCCGCCGGCAGGCTGAGCAACACCCCTTCCCTGCCATAGTCGTTGAACCAGGAAGGCATCTTCAAACCGCCGCCGGACTTGATCGCCGAGACGCCGTCTTCCACCAGCAGCAGCGCGACGCCTTTGAACAGGCTGAGCGTGATCAGCGTGGCGATCACCGGCGTGATCTTCAGGCGCACCACCAGGAACCCGTTGATCGATCCCAGCCCGGCACCGACCACCATGGTGATCAAGAACGCGGCCAGGAACGGCGTGCCGTTGATCGCCAGCAGCGCGTAGACCACCGCGCTCAGGCTCATGGCGCTGCCCACCGACAGATCGATGTAACCGGAAACCATCAGCAGGGTGAACGCGCCGGCCAACGTCAGCAGCGGCGCGGAGACCCGCAGGATGTTGATGATGTTGTTCGGGTTCAAAAAGTTGCCGCGCTCGAACAGGTCGAACCGGTCGAGATTGGCGAGGGAAAGCAGGGCGACGACCGCGACCAGCACAAAATAGATGTAGTAGTTGCGCGCGAACCGGGCGGCGCGATCGCCGAAGGTTGTTGTGGCTGAGGTGTGTGCGTTCGACATCTTGGTCACCTATGCCTGCGAGCGAGCGCCCAGGTCTGTGTGGTGACCGCCAGGAACACGGCGATCGCCTTCAACGTGAACTGCCAGTCCGGCGACAGCACCAGGCCGGTGGCGGCCGTGGTCACGACGCCTAAGATCAGCGCGCCGAAGAACATGCCGATCACCGAGCCGAACCCGCCGGCGATGGCCACCCCGCCCAGCAGCGCGATGACCAGCGCGTCGAACTCCATCAGCGTGCCGCGGTTGGAGAAGCCGGACTTGAATTCCGAGGCCAGCAGAATGCCCACCATTCCCGCGACCCCCGCGCTGAACAGGTACAGCTTGGTCACATGCCAGGCATTGTCGATGCCCGACAGACGCGCGGCGACCGGGTTGGCGCCGATCCAATAGGTCAGCCGGCCGAACACCGTCTTTCTCTCGATGAACACCGCCACGGCGAGCAGGATGGCCATCCCGATCACCGGCAGTTTGACCGACGTGCCGAACATGGTCAGGTTGCCGAGCACGCCGAAATCGGCCGGCAGGTTGGTGTTGCGCTGGGAGCCCTGGGTGATGACCTGGGCGATGCCGCGCGCCACCAGCATGGTGCCCAAGGTGACGATGATCGAGGGAACCTTGAAGCGCACCACGAACAGGGCGTTGAGCGCGCCGATCGCCAGGGCACCGCAAAGCGCGCAGACGATCGCCAGCCAGGTGGGGAAGCCGAACCCGGTCGACAGCGCGTTGACGCCTCCGGTCGCCTGGGCGAACCAGACGGCGAGGACCCCCGACAGGGCGACGATGCCGCCGACCGACAAGTCGAAATTCCCCGACACCAGCAGGAACGTGACCCCGACGCCGAGCGAGATGACCGCCCAGTTGTTGGTCACCAGGTTGAGCATGGTGAGCGGCTGGAAGAAATTCGGCACGGCCAGCGAAGCGACGACGAACAGGCCGACCGCCACGCAAGCGACCAGCATGGTGATGAACGTCTCGTCACCCACGCGGCGGTCGGACGATGGCGTAACGGTGCTTTTCATCGCATCGGTGCTCGCCGAAACGCTCATGGCGCCGCCCGCCTTTCGCCGCCGGTCACGACGTTGAGGATGTGCGCGGCATCGGCGTCCGGCCCGTTTTTAACCTCCTCGGCAAGCGAGCCGGAGACCAGCAGGAAGATGCGGTCGCAGATGCCCAGCACCTCCTCCAGTTCCGAGGAGAAGACCGCCACTGACGTGCCGGAGTCGGCCAGCCGCCGGATGATGTCGTAAATCTCCGTTTTGGCGCCGACGTCGACGCCGCGGGTGGGCTCGTCCAGCAACAGCAGGTCCGCATCGGCGAACAGGCATTTGGCGAGCACCACCTTCTGCTGGTTGCCACCGGAAAGCTTCTCGGCATATTTCTCGATCGAGTCCGTGGCGATGGAAAGCTTGCGCACATATTCGATCGCCGCCGCTTTCTCATCGGCCGAGCGGAACACGCCGCTGCTGGAGAGCTTGCGCGTGTTCATCACCGAGATGTTGCGCCGTACCGACAGGCTGGTGAACAGGCCCTGGGTCCGGCGCTCCTCGGGAACCAGGGCGATGCCGGAGCGGATCGCGTCTTTCGGTGAACGGCCCACCGGACGTCCGTTGAATTCAATCGAACCGGCGACCTTGTCGGCGGCGAACAGCGCGCGGGCGATCTCGGTCTTGCCGGCGCCGACCAGGCCGTAGAAGCCGACGACCTCGCCGCGCTTGATGTGAAAGGACACGTCCTTGAGCAGGTCGTTGGTCAGCCCGTCGGCGGTCAGTACGGTCTCCTCGGAGACGGTTGTGCGCGGCGTATAGTTCTGCAGCACCGCGCGGCCGATCATCATCTCGATCAGCTCCGGCGGGCCGGCAACCTGTGACAGCGGCCTGGTGGCGATGTGCCTGCCGTCGCGAAGCACGGTGACCGCATCGCCAAGCTCGAAAATCTCATCGAGCTTGTGCGAGATGTAGATCACGGTGACGTCTGTTTCCCTTAAGCGCCGGATCACCGCGAACAGTCGCTCGACCTCGCGCTCGGATAGGGCGGCGGTGGGTTCGTCCATGATGATGACGCTGGCGCCCGACGAGGCGGCGCGGGCGATCTCGACAATCTGCTTCTGCGCCACGGACAGGCTGGAGACCCGGGCCGAAGGATCGATCGACGGCTCGATGGCCGCCAGCGTTCCAACCACCCGGTCATCCAGGTCGGAGCTGACCAGGAAGCCGAAACGGCTGCGCTCCATGCCCAGGGTCAGGTTTTCCTGGACGGTGAGCTGGTCGACGACGTGAAGTTCCTGGAACAGGGTGGCGATGCCGCCGCGCCGCGCATCGTTGGGGTTGTGCGGCTCATAGGGCGCACCGGAAACCGTCATGGTCCCGCTGGTCGGCCGCAGCGCGCCGGTCAGCATCTTGACCAGCGTCGACTTGCCCGCACCGTTCTCGCCTACCAGGCAATGGATGGTGCTACGCTCGATCGAGAAGCTCACATCGTCGACGGCGCGCACGCCGGGAAAGTCCTTGGTGAGCCCTTCGACCTGGAGGACGGGGGTTGGCTGGGCGGTCAAGGCCGATCTCCTTCGATCGTCGGTTCGCGCGATGCGACCTTCACGATCGGACCAAACGGACGGTTCGCTGCCACTGGCGGGCTTAGAGAACGGGAGGTTACCCTCCGCCCGCCAGTGGCGCCAGCGGGTTCGATGACCTGGCGGCCGCGGCACGGCTGTTGCGAAAGGCCGTGGCCGCCAGGCGTGAATCGTTGACTAGCCGCCGAACTGAGCGTCAAGCCACTGCTTGGCCTCGTCCTTGGGCATCGTCCAGTACGAGATGGTGTAGGCCTTGTAGAAGAACTCCTCGGCCGGGTTGGTCGAGGCTTCGACCTTGCCGTCGACCACATCCATGATCAGGTCGATGCGGCCCTGCGCCGTTTCGATCGGCGGCAGGCCCATGGAGACCTTCAGGCTGGAGTTGGGGTCGTAGACCTGCTCGAACTCGACCGAGTCGAAATCGACGCTGGCGACGATCTCGGTGAGCGGCTTGCCGTTGTCGAACTTGCCGCGGCCAAGCTGCGACAGCCCAGCCATGGTGCCCACCGTCAGGTTCGACGCCTCGGAGTAGATGATGTTGACTTCCGGGCGCTGGGTCAGCAGATCGACGATAATCTGCTTGGCCGCTTCCTGTCCCGCGCTGGCGTCGAGCGCGCCGAGGTTCTCGGCATCGGGATCGACGGACAACACGCCTTCGGCGAACGGGTTCGTGCGCCCGGAGTTCACCTCGGTGTGGTTGGGCCAGCCGAGCTGGACCATCACGATCGGCTTGTCGGGATGGGCTTCCTTCCAGGCGGCCGCCATCTGCTTGCCCATCTCGAAGGAGACGCCGGCCTCATCCGAACGCGCGGTCGGGATGCCGGTATCGGTAATCGGGCTGAAGAACGAGGTCATCACGACGCCCTCGGCCAGGGCGTCGTTGACGCCGGGGGTGGCCGCTTCAGCGTCCCAGATGTGCAACGTCGCCGCGTCGAAGCCGCCGGCGACCACCTGGTCGATGTTCTGGGTCATTACAGCCGAGTCGGCCTGGCCGTCGAAGATGACGACTTCGGCGCCATATTTGTCCTTGCCATACCGCTGGGCCTCGGTGGCCTGGGATTGGTGGAACACATTCGACAAATCGGACACGAAGAACGCAATGCGCTTGCCATCGGCGATCGCGCCGCCGGCGCTTGCCGCGATCAGCGACGAAGCCAGCAGGCCGGCCGCCAACAATCTCTTCCCTGTCATTCTCATAGCACACTCCCTTTGCTGAGGATGGAGCCCGCTCACACGGCGTGACGAGCGTTCTCGCACTGCAAGCCGCCCCAATCGATAGGCATGAAATTTCTTGCAGCTTATGATAATTTTGGCATTCAACTGAAAGAATTGTCAATAGGTAATTTTATTTTCATTCCTAGTTCTGCTTCACGTGGTGACGGCATCGCGTCATCACCCGACCATTCCTCGTCCTTCGACTGGTTCAAGGTTTCAGATAACGCCTTTTTGGAGCGCGGGTGCCAGGATCTCCAATCTCCCCCCTTGCGGGGGAGATGTCGGCGCAGCCGACAGAGGGGGGTGGACGGCAGGCACTGAGCAAGCGGCCTCACCCCCTCTGTCCCTACGGGACATCTCCCCCGCAAGGGGGGAGATTGGGGACCTCGGCTCCATCCATCTAGTCATCCTCGGGCTTGTCCCGAGGACCCAGAAATCAAACGCCGTGCCGCGTGGCTCCTGGGTCCTCGCCACAAGGGCGAGGATGACTAGGATGGGAGGTTCAGCCCAGTGCAACAAACTCCGAGCAAGCGGTGATGCACCTGGATCCTGACCTTCGTCAGGATGACGGGAGTGCAGGTGGCGACGACGGGTCCGGACACCATTGCCAACGCAACCGGCTTACTGCGTCGGCTGCTGCTCCAAATAAGCCGCAATCGCTTCTCTAGGGCCGGAAGCGGTTTCCTGTTTCGGCAATCGGTGTGCGACGCCACGGTGGCAGGAGATGCAGGTCTTCTCGCCGGTGAACAGGAAGCGCTGGTGCGCTTCGGCCGCGCGTTCGCTCTGCAGCGTGATGTCCATGGAGTCGGCGGAATGGCAGTTGCGGCATTCCAGCGAATCGTTGGCCTCCATGCGCGCCCATTCGTGCTCGGCCATCGTCAGGCGTTTTTCCTCGAACTTCTCGGGCGTGCTGATGGTGCCGAAGATCTTGCCCCAGACCTCTTTGGTCGCCGCCGTCTTGCGGGCGATCTTCGACGTCCACTCGTGCGGCACGTGACAGTCCGGGCAGGTGGCGCGGACCCCGGAAGGGTTCGTGTAGTGGACCGTCTCCTTCAGCTCGGCGAAGACGTTGTCGCGCATTTCGTGGCAGGAGATGCAGAACGCCTCGGTGTTGGTGACTTCCAGCGCGGTGTTGAAACCGCCCCAGAAGAAGATGCCCATCACGAAGCCACCGACCGTCAGGAAGCCGAACGACAGATGGGTGCTCGGTCGGCGGATAACGTCCCAGGCTTTCCGTAAGAACCCAATCATCACTGGTTGCCCTCAGAGCGTTGCAGATAATCGAGCACCTCATCCACGTCGACGAAGGTGTTCTCCACCAGCGGGCGTGCCTGGGTGGCCGGCACGTGGCACTGGGTGCAGAAGTACCGACGCGGCGAGGCGGTGGCCAGGAACTGGCCGTCGCGGTTCATGAAATGGGTGATCGAGATCATCGGCGCCTGGCTGACCTCGACCGCCGTGCGGCTGTGGCAGGTCATGCACTGGTTGACGTTGAGATCGATCTGGTAGCCGTCGATCTTGTGCGGGATGACCGGCGGCTGTTCGGGGTAGTTGCGCACCTGGCGGATGTCTGTGTTCACCGTCTTGGCAATCGCGGGCGCCGGCTGGTTGTCGGCAAGCCCCGCATTGCCGCGCAGGGTCGCGACCTGGTTTTCGGCGAACGCGGCCGTGGCCACCATGACAAGTGCGATGGGCAGGATCAGTTTTTTCATCTTCTTCCTCCTCACACGGCCTCGATCTTCACGGCGCACTTCTTGAAGTCGGTCTCCTTGGAGATCGGGTCGGTGGCGTCGAGCGTCACTTTGTTGATCAACTGGCTCGCATCGAACCAGGGAACGAACACCAACCCCTTCGGCGGCTTGTTGCGGCCGCGCGTCTCCACCCGGGTGATGATCGAGCCGCGTCGCGAGGAGATCCGGATTTCCGATCCCCGCCGCAGCCCGAGCTCGTTCGCGTCGTCCACATGCATGTAGCAAAGCGCGTCGGGGACGGCCGAATAGAGCTCTGGCACCCGCTGGGTCATCGAGCCCGAATGCCAGTGCTCCAGCACGCGGCCGGTGGACAGCCAGAACGGATATTCGGCGTCCGGGCTTTCGGCCGCCGGCTCGTAGGGCAAGGCGAACACGATCGCGCGCCCGTCCTTCTTGCCGTAGAACTGGTAGTCCGTGCCGGCCTCCACATAGGGATCATACCCTTCCTTGAACCGCCACAGGGTCTCCTTGCCGTCGATGACCGGCCAGCGCAGGCCGCGGCCGTTGTGATAGGTGTCGAAGTCGGCCAGGTCGTGGGCCTTGCCGCGGCCGAACGCGGCATATTCCTCGAACATGCCCTTCTGGATGTAGAAGCCGAAATCCTCCGACTCGTGGTTGCCGTAGTCAGGATTCATGTCGGAGAGCGGATAGGCGTCGACTTTGCCGTTGGCGAACAGCACCTCGTAAAGCGTCTTGCCCTTGTATTCGGGATGGGCGTCGAGAATTTCAGCTTCCCACACCTCATCGGTGGTGAAGCGCTTGGAGAACTCGACGACCTGCCACATGTCCGACTTGGATTCGCCCGGCGCCTCCACCAGCTGATGCCAGAACTGGGTGCGCCGCTCGGCGTTGCCGTAGGCGCCTTCCTTTTCCACCCACATGGCGGTGGGCAGGATCAGGTCTGCCGCCTCGGCGGTCACCGTGGGGTAGGCTTCGGAGACCACGATGAAGTTGTCGGGGTTGCGATAACCGGGATAGCCCTCCTCCATCATGTTGGGAGCGGCCTGCATGTTGTTGTTGACCTGCACCCAGTAGCAATTGATCTTGCCGTCCTTCAGGTGCCGGTTCTGCAGCACCGCGTGGGCGCCGACCTTGCCGGGAATGGTGCCGGGCGGCAGGTTCCACTTCTCCTCGGCGATCTTGCGGTGCGCCTCGTTCGCCACCACCATGTCGGCCGGCAGGCGATGGGCGAAAGTGCCCACTTCGCGTGCCGTGCCGCAGGCTGACGGTTGACCGGTCAGTGAGAATGGGGAGTTGCCCGGTGTCGATATCTTCCCCGTCAGAAGGTGAACGTTGTAGATCATGTTGTTGACCCACACGCCGCGCGTGTGCTGGTTGACCCCCATGGTCCACAGCGACATGACCTTGGTATCGGGATCGGCATAGAGCCTGGCCATCTCTTCGAGCCGGCTCGCCGGAACCCCCGACATTTCCGCCGCGTGCTCCAGCGTGTAGGGCGCGACGAACTCGGCGAATTCTTCGAACGTCATCTCGGCCGACCCGCCGGCCTTGGTGGCGTTGGCCGCCGCCTGTTCGAGCGGATGCTCGGGCCGCAGCCCGTAGCCGATATCGGTGTTGCCGCGGCGGAAGTTGACGTGCTTGGTGACGAAGTCCTCGTTCACCGCGCCGTTTTGGATCACGTAGTTGGCGATGTAGTTCAAGATCACCAGATCGGTCTGCGGCGTGAACACCATCGGGATGTCGGCCAGATCGAAGCTGCGATGCTTGAACGTCGACAGCACCGCGACCTTCACATGGGGATGGCTGAACTTGCGGTCGGCGATGCGGGTCCACAGCACCGGGTGCATCTCCGACATGTTCGAGCCCCAAAGCACGAAGGCGTCCGCGTGCTCGAAATCGTCATAGCAGCCCATGGGCTCGTCGATGCCGAAAGCGCGGATGAAACCGGCCACGGCGGAAGCCATGCAATGACGCGCGTTCGGGTCGATGTTGTTGGAGCGGAAGCCGGCCTTGTAGAGCTTGGCGGCCGCGTAGCCCTCCCAGACCGTCCACTGGCCCGAGCCGAACATGCCCACGCCTTCCGGCCCCTTCTCGGCCAGGGTCGCCTTCCATTTTTCGGCCATGATGTCGAAGGCTTCGTCCCAGGAGACGGGCTCGAAATCACCGTCCTTGGCGTAGACGCCGTCGCGCTTGCGCAGCAGCGGCGTGGTCAGGCGGTCCTGGCCGTACATGATCTTCGACAGGAAATAGCCTTTGACGCAGTTGAGGCCGCGGTTGACCGGCGACTGGCTGTCGCCGTGGGTCGCAACGACCCGGCCGGCCTTGGTGGCTACCATGATCGAGCAGCCGGTGCCGCAGAACCGGCAGGCCGCCTTCGACCATTTCAGGTCCGTAAGGTTTGCGTCGGTAACCAGCGTCTGCGACGCGGCAGGCAGTGGCAGGCCGACGGCTGCGGCGGCAGCGGCGACGGCCTGTGCTTTGATGACGTCTCTGCGGGTGGGTTGGGTCATGAGGAACTCCTTGTGTCCTCGAGCGGCGCCGGGGCATCGGCGTCGCTTGTGGTCTGGTGGTAGACGAGCGCGGCGCTGACCACGCCGGGCAGAAGCTGGATCTGTGTCAGCGCATCAACCATCTGCGCTTCGTCGGGTGATTCCAATGTGACGATCAGCTTGCCCGACGGATCGGCAAGCGCGATCTCCGCGACCGGGAAGGCAGCGATCGCGGGCTCGACCGTGTCGAGCCGGCCGGGATCGGCGGTCACGACGATGCTCGAAATGTGGACCTGTTCGTTCATGCGGCGGCCTCGCCCAACGGCCGCACCGCGATAGCGTCGGCGGGGCACACCGAAACGCAAGCGCCGCACCCGGTGCAGTTGTCCGTAGTCACGCGGATTTGGCCGACAAGCCCGCCTCTCATGTCGAACGTCAACGCCTGATCGTCGCATGCGTCGGTACAGCTCTGGCAGGAGACGCCCGAGTTCAGCAGGCACGATTGATCGATGTCGGCCTTCAGCGTCCAGGGCTGCCCGGTCAGCTCGCCGAAGACGCTTTCTTCACACGCACTCGCGCACTCGCCGCAAAACGTGCACAAGCCGGCGTCGAAGCTGACGAGAGGCGTGCCGGCCCGGCCGGCTATCAAGATCCCTTCGGGACAGGCGCGAATGCAGTCCCCGCACGACGTGCACGATTTGCGTATCCGCGCCTCGCTCGTCCAGGGAGGCCGAACGGCTTCTGCGCTGGCGGCACGCTGTCCGGCTGGGAGATAATGGGATGATGCCCGGCCTGCTTCTTCCAACATGGCGCTCAGCCGGTAGGGGGGCCGAAAACGAGCTGGGACATCCAGACCAGGAAGCCATAGCCCCCGACGATGACCACGCTCAGAACCGGCGCCAGGAAAACCGCCAGGAGCACGAAAATCCAGCGCTCCTCGGCTTTCGTCGCAACCGGGGTTTCCGCTTCAGAGGTGTTCGACATCATAGCCCTCCCAATTGAGAGAACGATAGCCCAAGCCGAATCCGGCTACTTTGATGTAGATCAAACGTTTGGCGATGCGGCGCCCCAAGGAAAGGGATTTCGCCCGTCACCTCGCGAATTCGCGCAAAGTCTAGCCCCGATCAGGATCGGGCCCGATTCGCGCCCCCGCCCTCCGCCGCCCCTGCGTGAGCTGACGATGGCGGTTCGGTCTGCGACCCGACGAACTGCGCCATCGCCTCGGTTGTCCTGGCAAGCATCTGCTCGAGATCCGGCAGGTCGGCAACCGCCGGCAGCTGACCGACCTTGGCCCGATCCTCCATGTGCTGGCACAACCGGGCGACCGCGCCGGCTCCCGCGCTGAAGCTCATCGACTTCAATGCGTGCGCGGCGGCGGCCAGCGCGCCGGCATCCGCCGCGTCGAATGCGTCTTGCACCTGGTGGAAGGCCGCCGGCGAATGTTGCCGATAAAGGCCGAAGATCTTGTTGGCCACACCGGAGGAGGACGATGAAGCTCCCAGCGAACGAATGAACGCCAAGGTCTCGGGATTGATCAGCTCGACCGGGTTCGCCTCGGACACTTGCGACACCCGGTCCGGCGCGGGCGCAGGTTCCGCCTGTGCGGGCGCCGGCGCATCTTGGCGGGTGTCCGCGACCTCTTCCGACTGGCTGTGTGACGGCTCGCAGTAACGCGAAAGATGCTCCGTCAGGTCCTCCAGGGTGAACGGTTTGGCGATGTATCCGTCCATTCCGCTCTCGCGCCACTGGGTCGCCATGTCACCGCTAACATGGCCGGTCAGCGCGACGATGGGCGTGCGTTCACGTCCGCTTTCTGCTTCCTGCCCACGCCAGCGCAGCGTGGCCTCGAACCCATCCATTCCCGGCATGGAGCAGTCCATGAACACCAGGTCGAATTTCGACTTCTCCAGCAGCGCCAGGGCGTCGGGCCCGTTCTCGGCCATGGTCACGCGGACCTTCAGCGCGCCCAGCGCGTCGCGCAGCACTTCGCGATTGACCGGATTGTCGTCAACTGCGAGCACATGCGCGCCGTCGAACCGGGCGGTCTGGCGGGTTTGCTGCTCCTGCGCCACAAGCGCGTCCGCCCCCAGCAGTTCGCCGTCATTGATACGCACACTGAGCGCCGCGAGCTGGCTTCTATGCACCGGCAGCCGGAGCAGATCGCCGGCCCTGCCGGACGCGATCAGATCATCGGACAGGGAATCGCCCAGGGTCGTGATGCAGACGATATCGGCATTGCCGACTTGGTCTTCGCGGTGCAGCCGCTCGATGAAGGGCGCATCGGCCAGCAATGTGACGCCGCGCCGACCAGATCCGTCGGTTGGTTTTTCACGATCGACGACGGTGACTTCATGCCCCAACTCGCCGAGCATGGCGGCCAGTGCCGCCCGATTGAGAACGCCCGGCCAGGCCAGCAGCAGGGGCTTCCGCGCGGATTTCGACGGCGCGGAAATCGGTGGCTGTTCCACCGGCAGTTCGACTTCGAACCAGAACGTACTGCCCTTGCCCGGAGCGCTTTCCAGTCCGATCTCACCGCCCATGGCCTCGACCAGGCGCTGGCAGATCGACAGGCCGAGCCCGGTCCCGCCATATTTGCGGGTAGTGCTCTGATCGGCCTGGGTAAACCGGCCGAACACATCGGCCTGCTTTTCCCGCGCGATGCCGATGCCGGTGTCGATCACGGAGAACTTCACCTTTCCATCCCCGCCGTCGGCGGCATCGCCGGTCTCGACGCGCACCGTCACGCCGCCTTCTTCGGTGAACTTCATCGCGTTGTTGACCAGATTGGTGACCACCTGGCCGAACCGGGTCGGATCGCCGATCACGCTTGTCGGCACATCGCGATCGACGTGAATGGCCAGTTCGAGCGACTTCTCGTTCGCTCGCTCCCAGAACAGGTTCGCTACGTCCCCGACCAGTTCGTCGATCTTCACCGAGGTTTCCTCGAGCGTCAGTTCGCCGGCTTCGATCTTCGAGAAGTCGAGAATGTCGTTGATGATGTTGAGAAGGCCGGCGCCGGAGCGCGAGATGACGTTGGCGTAGCGGCGATGGCGAGCGTTCAATGGCGCGCCGGCAAGCATCTGCGCCATCACCATCATCCCGTTCATGGGCGTGCGTATCTCGTGGCTCATCGTCGCGAGGAAGTCGGATTTCGCCGCGTTTGCCGCTTCCGCACTGTCGCGCGCGGCGCGCAATTCTACGGTTCGCTGCTCGACCTTGTCTTCGAGGTTCTGGCGATAGTCGGCGAGCTGGTTGTCGCGGTTTTCGATCTGCGACATCATCGTGTTGAAGGAACGCGCCAGAATAGCCACCTCGCCCTTGCCGTCGTCGCGCATGCGCTGGGAGAATTCGGTCGATCGGGCCAGCGACAGCATCTTTGCCGACAATGTCGAGATCGGCCGCACCACATTGCCGGCGAGTCGCCCGGCGATGACCATTGCAAGCGCCGCCGCCAATATGGTTATCGCCAGGTTGATGGCGATGCTCTCAACCGCCGCCTCGCGCACATGGGTGATCGCCGACAGCAGACGCAACTCGCCGACCTGCGCGCCGGAACTGACAATGCGCGCATCGATCCATATCTTGTCGCGAAACAGCAGATCCCATGCCGTCTCCGCCGACAGGTTGATGTCGTCGCGCACCAGCAAGGTGCTCACGCCCATCTCTGCAAGAATCTGACCGCCGGCGTCCGAAACCACCGCATATTCCAGCGTTTCGAATTCGCGGATGCCGGTCAACGCCTTTTGGATGCTCGCCCCGTCTTGATCGCCCACATGCTTGGATACCGCCGAGGCGAAAACCGCGGCCGTGCCCTCCAGCCGCATGCGTTCCTGACGCAGGTCCCGCTCGAATGTGAGCCAGCCGATCGCCAGCGACGCGCCGAACAACGCCAACAGCACGCCCACGCCGATCGCAAGCGACAGCCTAAAGCGAAGGCTGTCGCGATAGTGCAACCCGGTATCCTGCTTCATCGGCGTGTGAGTCCAGTCGAAGGCCCTGACGGCGAATCTGAGGCACAGCCATGAAGGTTGCGTTAACCCCTTTCCACTTAAGTTTCCCACGGCAGGGGCGCTCTTTGCGATTTGTTATCGTGTCCGCGCGAAAGTGGCGGATGGACCAGCAAACATCGGTCTCGCCATGACCACCCCGACACCTTCATCCGCGAAAGCGAAGTCCTGCCTGATCGTCGACGACGATCCGGTGTTCGTCGCCGTTCTCGAACAAACGCTCACCGATCGCGGGGTCGAGGAGGTCGCGAGCGCGGGCGACGGCCAGACGGGCATGGCGGCGTTGGCCGGTCGGCCTTCGCAAATCGATGTTGTGGTGCTCGACCTCAACATGCCGGACAGCGACGGCATGGGCTTCCTGACCTCGGCGGCACAACTGGGCTACCGCGGAAAAATCTATCTGGTAAGCGGCGAGCACAGTTCGATCCTGGAAAGCGCGGTCCGCCTGGCGCGCATTCACGGTCTCGATTGCAGGCAGGCGCTGGCCAAGCCGCTGGATTTCGACAGGCTTGCCGATTTGATCGTCGACACCGCTGGCGAACAGACACCGGCTTCACCCGCCGACAACCGGGCCGAGCGCCACACCATCACGCGGGCGTTCGTCGATCTGAAGGTGGAAGCCTACTACCAGCCCCGCGTCGACGTGGGCACGCTGGCGATCGTGGGCGCGGAAATGCTTGCGCGCATCACCTCTCCGGACGGCGGGCATGTGGATACGCAGAGGGCTATCGGCCATGCCGAGAGAACCGGCCGGATCGGTGAACTGACCTGGCAGATGATCGCCAACGCAATCGCCGGCGCCCACCTGATTCACGGCCGGGGCAGCCAGGATCTCAAGCTTTCCTTCAACGTCAACGGCGACCTGCTCGCATCTCCGGGCTTTGCGGACAAGCTGATCGACCTGGTGCGCAGGGCCGGGGTGGATCCGCGCATGTTCATCCTGGAGATGACGGAAACCGGCATTCCCCCGGACGAAGCGATGGCGCTGGAGGCGCTGGGCCGGCTGCGCATGAACGGGTTCGCGCTGGCGCTGGACGATTTCGGCACCGGGTCGTCGAACATCGAGCGGCTGCAGATGTTCCCGTTCACCGAATTGAAGATCGACAAGGAATTCATCGCCAACGCCGGTCGCGACGCGTTTTCGCGCGAGTGCGTCACCGCCAGCGTACGGCTGGCCAACGAATTGGCCCTGCGAACCGTGGCGGAAGGTGTCGAGACCGAGCACGACCTGGAATTCATCCGGTCGTTCCACATCGACGAGGCGCAGGGCTATCTGTTCGGCCGGCCGATGCGGCTATCCGATTTCCTGGAGCTGCTGGGCCGACCCGCACAAAGCGACCCGCAGGCCAGGCTCGCCGGATAAGCCGATCCGCCGGGTTAACGTAACCTCTACAATCCGAGTTACATTTCAACACTTTATTCTGTTTTGTCCGGTAGCATGGTGCGGCAATTCAGGATTAGCACCATGCGTTCAGCCAGGAATTTTGCAGGGAACAATTCGGGCAACATCGCAATCACGTCCGCGTTCTCGCTCATGATGTTGATGACCGCCGGGGCGGTCTCCATCGACTATTCCGTGATGTACAACCAGTCGTCGCGGCTGCAGGAAGCCGCCGACCACGCGGCCCTGTCGGCGGTCAAGGAAGCCGCGCTCGAAGGCTGGAAGGGCCGCTCGGCCGGCCAGGTTGCATCTCTGATGATCAGCACCAAGCTGGCGAACACGCGCTATGCCACCCTTCCCTACAAGGAAGCGGTCACCGTCAACGCCAATGCAAATTCCGTGACCGTCGAGATCAAGCAGAAGACCGCCGGCTATTTTCTCGACAGCCTTCCCAACCGCAGCCCCTATGTCACCGCCAGCGCGACCGCGCGAGCTACCGGCAGAACCAGCGTGTGCATCATCGCGCTGCATCCGTCCGATAGCAATGCGCTGAGCATCGTTGGCAAGTCGTCGCTGACCGCCAACGGGTGCGCCGCCTATTCGAACTCGCTGAGCAGCGCGGGAATGGCGGTGTTGAAGGGCGCCGTCATGGACACCACGCTCAACTGCACGGCGGGCGGCTACAAGGGGTCTGCCGGCGCCTACAGGCCGGAGCCCGTCACGGACTGCCCGGTGGTCGACGATCCGCTCGCCGACCGGGCGCAGCCCCCGGTCGGGCCGTGCGTGGCGAAAAACCTGGTGCTCAAAGGCGGCACGCACACCCTGCAGCCGGGCACCTATTGCGGCGGCATCTCCACCAAGGGCAACGTGAACGTGAAGCTGCAGCCCGGCGTCTACGTGATCAAGGACGGCATGCTGAACATATCCGGCAACTCGACGTTTGCCGGAGAGAATGTGGGCTTCTTCTTCACCGGTGAGGAGGCGACGTTCACTTTCAACACGGCCACGACACTGTCGCTTACGGCGCCCAGGAGTGGCGACCTTGCCGGCATATTGTTCTTTGAAGATCGCGACGAGGACGACGACGAACGCGATTTCATTATCAAGAGCAAGGACGCGCAGCGGATGGTCGGAACCATATACCTCAAGCGGGGCCGCCTCGCCGTCTCCAAGGAGAGCAAGTACGGCCAGCGCTCGGAATGGTCGGCGATCATCGCCAACAGGATCGACATCGCCAACGGACCGGATCTGCAGATCAACTCCAACTATGCGGCGTCGAAAGTGCCTGCGCCGGCCGGCATCACCGGCAAGAACGCCCGGTCCTATCTGTCGAACTGACTTCCACGTCCGACCCGGGTCTTTGCCGTCCCGCCCATCGTGCCGAGGCGGAGAAATCTCCGGCCCTTGCACAACACCGCACAATTTGACATCTGCCTGAGCGAAATCTGGAACTTCCTCGCAAACCAGGGGTGGGGTTAAGCATGGGCAAGACGGTACTGATTATCGGCGCGACCGGCATGGTCGGCAGTCAGGTCCTGCGGCTGGTCGTGGACCGGTCGGATGTCGAGGCGGTCATCTCGATTGCCCGCAGCGAGCCTTCGGTGCGGCACGCCAAGTTGAACAACATCGTCCATGCCGATTTCAACGACTTCACCGCGCTGCAACCGCAGTTAGCCGACGTCGACGTCTGCATCTACTGCGTGGGCGTCTATCAGGGCCAGGTTCCCAAGGACCGGTTTTTCGAGATCACCTGCGACTATCAGAAGGCGCTGAGCGACGTGTTGGCCGCGGCAAGCGCGAACGCCACCTTTGTGCTGTTCAGCGCACAGGGCGCCGACCCGACACAGAAGAGCCGCGCGACCTTCGCGCGCGCGAAGGGAAAGGCGGAAAACCTGCTCGACCAGACGCCGTTTCCAAAGAAGTACATCTTCCGACCGGGCTACATCCACCCGACCGGAGCCCGCAGGCCGAACGGAATCCTCTATCGCATCCTGTCGGTCGTCGGCGGACCGTTGCTGCGATGGTTTCCCAACGCCGGCATCACCGATCGCCAGTTGGCCGAGGCGATGGTGTCTACCGGCCTTGATGGCGATCATCCATCCCGGGTTTTCGAGAACCGGGAGATACGCCGGCTTGCGGACCTGGACTGAGCGCCACGTTGTGAACATGGTCGGCGCAAAGGGCCTCGAGCCTTTCGCTGAGTTCGCGACATAGGTTCGGCATCACGTCGTGCTTGCGCCTCAGGACGCCGGTCTCCCGGTACCCGCTGACATTGGCGCAACGAACTCGGTCGAAATCCCGCCATGCCTCGCCCAACGGCGTGACCGAGGTGGCCAGCGTCGCCAGGTCCGTGCTCGCCACCACATCGAGGGTAAAGGAGACATCGTTGACCTCGACGCGCGGCACCGGCGGCGCGAAGCCGAAGGTCTGGAAAAGCTGGTCGAAGCGTTTTCGAATGAACGTGCCCTTCGGCAGCGCCCAGTCCATACGGGTCAGATCCTCGATGCTGCGTTCGCGCCCGTCGCCTGCGGGATGTCCCTTGCGCACCAGGATTTGCGTATCGGTGCGAACGAGGCTCTTGGCCTCGATCAGATTGTGGTGTTCTTCGCGGAACGCCACCGGCCCGAACACCAGGTCGATCTCTCCGCGCAGCAACTGCTCGGTGAGAAACTCCGGAACCCCCGCCACGATCCTGATCCGCGCACCGGGACGGTCGCGGACCAGTTGCGCCACCGCGCGCGGCAGCAGCCCGTTCAGCCAGTAATAGCCCGAGCCTACCGAGATTTCCTCATCGTCATCGCTGCGCGCGCTCTCAAGATGGCGCAGCGCGCTGCGATAGCTCGCATCGATGGACTTCGCGTAGTCGTGCAGGATCTTGCCCATCGCGTTCGCCCGCACGCCACGGGGCAGTCTTTCGAGAAGCTCCATCTCGAATTCTTCTTCCAGACGGCTGAGCTGTTTGGATAGCGCGGGCTGCGAAATGCCCAGTTCGCCGGCGGCCGATGTGATGTTGCCGTGCTCGAGGGTTTTCAGAAACAATCGCAGGTGGCGAATGTCCATGAGACATTCCATAATGGTTATGCTTATTGACAAAAGCACAGATACCCGAGCATGGCAACGCCCTGCTACCTTCCCTCTCATACCGACATTCGAACGCGAGAAGAGACCCAAGGGAGGATCCCATGTTCACAAGACGCGCTACGATTGCGCTGATCGCAGGTGCCGTCGCGCTCGGCGGGCTGATGAGCCAGCCGGCCTTCGCCGATTATCCGGAAAAACCCGTCACGCTGATCCTGCCCAACAAGTCGGGCGGCGGACTGGACATCAACGTGCGCATCATTCTCAAGCATCTGGCGAAATACACCGACGCGAACATCGTTGTTAAGAATATCGCCGGCGGCGGCACCACCACCGGCACGCGGGCCGCCTATGACGCGCCTAAGGACGGCCATACGGTCTTCTTCTTCCACGAGGCGTTCATGGGCACCTCGGCCCAGGGGATCCTGGGCCGCGACTTCCGCGACATGATCCCGGTGGCGCGCGCCGGTGCGATCGACATCATGTATGCCGGCGGCAAGAGCGCGCCGTTCGAGGACTTCGCCGGGCTGGTGGAATACGCCAAGGCCAATCCTGGCCAGGTGCGCATCGGCGTGCAGCTCACCGCGCTCAACCACATCATCGCGCTCAGCTTCATGGATGCGCTCGGGGTCGAGTTCAAACTGATCAACGTACCGGGCGGCAACGGCCCGATGCGGGCCGCGCTGATCGGCGGGCAGGTCGACCTCGCCGTCACCCTGCCCTCGGCGGCGAAGGCCTATGTGGACAGCGGCGACATGAAGCAGATCGTTTTCATGGCCGACTACAAGCCCAAGGCTCTACCCGAAATTGCGTTGTCTTCGGAGGTCGGTCATCCCGAACTGCAGTGGGCCGCGACCAACTACTTCTTCCTGCACAAGGACACGCCCCAAGAGGCGCGCGACTGGTGGGCCGACATGATCGGCAAGGTGATGGCCGACGAGGAACTGCTGGCCGAACTCGGCGCCAAGATCGAGGACCTGCGCTTCTCCAGCGGCGAAGAGCTTCGCGCCGAGGTCGAAGCCTCCTATTCTCGCTTCGAGGCCATCGTCGACAAGTACGACCTCAAGAAGTAGCCAGAAGCGGTCGACACCCCGGGCGGATTCCGTCCGGGGCGTCTGCAAAAGGAACGGTCCCATGAAGGAGCGTGTGATCGCGCTGTTCCTGATGGCGTTCTCCGCCATCCTGTTCATCAGCGCCCTGTCGATCCCCGAGCCGAGATTCGAGCCGCTTGGCGCCGGCTTCCTAGGAAAAGCCATTCCGGCGCTGATCTTCGTACTGGGCCTGATCCTGGCCGTTCCGGCCTTCCGCGCTCCCGCCGGCAAGGGCATCGCCCTGTCGATCGGCACGATCTGGGCGCAGATGGGAATGACGTTGCAGATCTTCGCGGCGTTGTGCCTCTACATCTTCGGGCTGGGGCTGGGTGAAGGCTTCGCCGCCTACGTTATCACCTCAGTGATCTTCTTCATGGCATGCGCCTTCATCCTGACGCCGCGCGTGTTCGCCCGTCCGACCGAACTGGCCGTGACGTTCGTGTGCGCCTGTGCGCTGTGCGTCTTCATCGGCTGGGGCTTCTCGCAAGTCCTGCATGTGAGCCTGCCATGATCGAACAAATCGCAGCCGGCATCCTCGCCCATATGACGCCATCGGCCATGATGTTCTCGGTGCTGGGCGTGTCCCTGGGCCTGGTCTTCGGCGCCATGCCGGGGCTGAACCAGGGCGTGTTGATGGCGCTGACCCTGCCGCTGACCTTCTACATGGACTCCAACTACGCCCAGTTCCTGCTGATCGGCATGTATGTGGGCGGCGTGTCGGGCTCGATGGTCACCGGCGTGACCTTGGGCATTCCCGGCTCGCCGTCGTCGATCATGACCACGTTCGACGGGCACGCGATGGCCAAGCAGGGCCGCGCCAGCGAGGCGCTGGCGCTTGGGGTCACCGCATCCTTCATCGGCGGGCTGATTTCCTGGGTGGTGCTGGCCTCGATCTCGGTTCCGCTGGCGCGGTTTGCGGTCACGCTGACCGGGTTCGAGTTCTCCGCCCTGATCTTTGGCGGGCTGTTGATGATCGCCAGCGCCGGCGGCGGCAATTTCTGGAAGGGGCTGGTCGCAGGCTTCCTGGGCATCCTCGTCGCCCTGGTGGGTCTGGATCCGGTCGGCAACGACGCGCGTTTCACCTTCGGGATCGAGAAGCTGGAGACCGGCTTTTCCATCTTCCCGGTGATGCTGGGCATCTTCGCGATCGGCCATTTGATCGGCGACATCCAGAAGGACGGCGGCGGCGGCAAGCAGGTGGATGTGCGCCTTGCCGACATCCTGGCCTCGGTGGGCACGGCCTTCCGGTACTGGGGCAACCTGATCCGCTCTTCCCTCATCGGCACCTGGATCGGCATCCTGCCCGGCATCGGCGCCAATATCGGCTCGGTCATCGCCTATACGGTCACACGCAACCTGTCGAAGGAGCCGAAGAAATTCGGCACCGGCGCAAAGGAAGGCATCGTCGCATCCGAAGCCGGCAACAACTCGACCATCGGCGGCGCGCTGATCCCGATGATCACCCTGGGCATCCCCGGTTCGGCGGCCGACGTGATCTTGATGGCGGCACTGATCTTCCACAACATCGAGCCTGGCCCCCTGCTGATGTTCGAGCATTCGGACACCTTCTTCGGCATCGTCGCCACCTATCTCGTCGCCAACATCCTGATGTTCGCGCTGCTGCTGGCGACCTGCCGCTATCTCGGCCGCATGGGCGAGATCCCGCGCCACATCCTGGCGCCCGCGATCTTCGTGCTGGCCATCATCGGCGTGTACTCGATCAACAACCAGCTCTTCGACGTCTGGGTGATGCTGGCCTTCGGCGCGGTGGGAATGGCGATGCGGTGGGCCTCGATCCCGGCCGCACCGTTCGTCATCGGCTACGTGCTGACGCCGCTTCTGGAGGTCAAGGTGCGCTCATCGCTGATGGAATCGGACGGCTCGTGGCTGCCATTCCTGACCCGGCCGCTAACGCTGGGTATCCTGATCTTCTCGTTGGCTTTCGTCCTGTATCCCTTGGTCGCGCGCGCGGTTCGCGAACGTCTGGGCCCGAACCGGATCGATCACACGGCAGAGTGAGCGCGATGGCCGAGACCGTGATGATCGATACCCCCGACGGCGTCATGCCGGTGGAGCGCTTCGGGGCGCCGGGTCCGACGGGGATACTCGTCTACATGGACGGGTTCGGGCTGCGCGACGAACTGCGCGATATCTGCCTTCGCCACAGCGAAACGGGGCACACCGCCTACCTGCCGAACCTGTACTATCGCCACGGCGGGCCGTCGTTCGATCCGCCCAACGCGCCAGGGAGCACGCCGCCCGAACAGGCGCAGCGGCTGAACCGCGCGACGAGCGTCGAGATGTCGGTTTCCGACACCAGCGCGCTGATGCAGGCCGAAGCGGTCAACGCCTGGGCCACGATCGGCTATTGCATGGGCGGCCGGCACGCGATCGCGGCGGCGGCGGCCCATTCCGATGCTGTCAAAGCGTGCCTGTCGATCCATGGCGGGCAGATGATCTGGGACGGCGCGTGGTCCTGCGAGCGCGTGATCCCGCAGGTCCGTGCCGAACTGTTCCTGGCGTTCGCGAAAGACGATCCTTCCTGCCCTGAGCCTGACAAGGTGCGGTTGCGCAAAGCGCTCGCCGCCCCCGGCGTGAACGGCGAGACGCGTGAGTATGACGCGGCGCATGGTTGGAGCTTTCCGCAACGCCATTGTCACGACGCGGCGGCCAGCGAGGACATCTGGCGCGTTGCCGGTGAGATGTTCGCGAGGAACCTCGTCCCATGACCGATCCGCTTTCGCCCGAGGCGCTGCGCGCCGACGTGGTCAGGTATGCCGGGATGGGCGATCACCGCACCGCTTCCGACGTCGATCTCGATACGTCGAACTGGATCGCCGATGAGATGCGCGCGGCCGGGCTCGAGGCCTTCTTCGACACCTGGCCATTGCGGCAGTTTCAGCTCGATTCCTGCTGGGTCGAAACCCTCGGCACGCGGATCGACGCCGTACCGCTGTGGCATCCCACGCCGCTCGGTGACGATCCGGTCGACCTGCCCCTTGGAGCAGGAGGCGATCTGGGCGGAAAGGCCGCGCTGGTGGTGTTCGAAAACGTGATGGTCACACCCAAGAGCGACCACGCCGCCAAAATCGAGGCCGCCGCCGACGCCGGCGCCCGCGCCGTTATCGGCTGCACGCCTCACGCGTCCGGCCAGATCTACGGGCAGAACGTGATCCCGCCGTACAACCAGCAGCCCTGGCCGATCCCGGTGCTGATGGTTGCCCCGAAACACTGGCACATCCTCCAAGACGCCGCCGACCATGGCGACACGGCGAAGCTGTGCCTGTCCGGCATCGACGAACCTGCCGCTCAGGCACACAACGTCGTATCCCGCCTCGAACGAGGCCCGCGCTGGATCGTCGTCAGCACGCCGCAGAGCGGCTGGTTCCGCTGCGCCGGCGAGCGCGGCGCGGGGGTGGCGCTGCTGCTCGGCCTCGCGCGTTGGGCCGCCGCATCGCAAATGCCGCACAGTTTCCTGTTCCTGTCGAATTCCGGCCATGAGATCGGCCATATGGGCATCCACCACATTTTCGACCAGGACATCCTGCCCGCGCCGGAGCGAACCAACATCTGGCTGCATCTGGGAGCCTCCATCGGCACGCGAGCCTACACGCAGGTCGATGGCGTCCTGAGCCCAAGCGGCCCGGAGCCCGAAAGCTGGCTGTTCTGCTCGGACGACCTGCGCCCGCCGCTGGAACGCGCCTTCGAAGGGCTGCCGCACCTTTCCGCCGAACCCTACAACCGCAAGAACGGCGAGATTCGTTGGATCCTCGAACGCGGCTATTCGGCGTTTTCGCTGATGGGGCCGCAACGCTTCTTCCATCTGCAAAGCGACGGGCCCGAGGCTGTGGATGCAGGCCTATTGTCTGCGATCGGACGGACGCTTTGCGATACGTTCACCGCGCTCACATCCCTTCGCGAAGAGGCGGCGACATGAATTTTCTCACCGATCCTTTCCTGATATCGGCGGACCGGTTTGACGGCCCCGTGCTGGTGACGGGCGCGGGCGGCTGCATCGGCGCCTGGGTCTGCGCGATCCTCGACCGATCGGGAGTGTCTGTCATCGCAAGCGACCTGAAGAAAAGCCCGGGCCGCGCAGCGCTGCTCATGGGCGATGAGGCGGCCCAAGCCCTCGACTGGAGAGCGTTGGACGTAACCGACGGTGCGTCGGTTGCCGAACTTGTCTCGGGCAAGGGCGTCGGCGCGATCATCCATCTGGCAGGCCTGCAGGTGCCGTTTTGCGCGGCCAATCCGGCGCTCGGGGCACGGGTGAATGTGGAAGGCACGATCAACATCCTTCAGGCCGCCCGCGACGCCGGGCTGAAACGCACCGTTTTCGCCTCCTCGGTCGCCGCGGCCGCCTTTCCGCCCGGCGGTCCGTACGCCGAAACGCTTTACGGCGCATACAAGGTCGCCAACGAGCAGACGGCCTTTGTCTACTGGCAGGACTGGCAGGTGCCGTCCATCGGTCTCAGGCCGAACGTCGTCTATGGCGTGGCGCGCGATCAGGGGATCAGTTCGAAGAACACCATCGCCATCCAGGCCGCCGTGCTGGGAGAGGCCTACGACATCCCCTTCACCGGACCGTATAGCTGGCTGTATGCCGGCGAAGCCGCCTCCGCCTTCATTGCGGCGGTCAGCCGGGACGGATCCGGGGCGCATGTGTTCGATTTGAACGGGCGATGCGACACGATCGAAACCGGGCTTGCCGCGCTGGACGATCTGTCGCCGGGTCATCGCATCACCGCCAGCGGCGCGCCCTTCCCGTTTCCCCCAGACCTCGACGAAGCGCCGTTGCGCAAGCACGTGCCCGACTATCCCGCGATCTCGGTGGCGGATGGCGTGGAAACAACCTGGCGGGCGTTCGGCGAACTGAAATCCCAAGGGCGGTTGCCGCCCCTTCCCCAGTAGGAGTGTGCAGACCATGAAACTATGCCGCCTGCGCCGCGATGGCGCGATCGTCCCGGCTGTCAGACAAAGCGAAACGTACCACGACGCCTCAAGCGTCGCGGGCGATTTCGACCCCGATTTTTTCACCGCAGGCGGGCCGGCGGCGCTGCAGTCCGTCGACATCGGCGCATTGCCGGTGATCGACGCCCACGATGGCTACGCCCCCTGTATCGCGCGCCCGTCCAAGATCGTCTGCGTCGGTCTGAACTATCACGATCACGCAAAGGAATCCGGGATGGACATCCCGAAGGAACCGGTGATCTTCTTCAAGTCGCCCTCGTCGCTTTCCGGCGCGAATGATCCCATCCTGCTGCCGCCGGGAGCCGAAATGCTCGACTGGGAAGTGGAACTCGCCTTTGTCATCGGCGCGCGCGCAAAACGCGTTTCGCGCGAGGGCGCCCTCGGCCACGTCGCAGGCTTCATGGTCTTGAACGACGTCTCCGAGCGCCACTATCAGATGATGCGCGGCGGCCAGTGGGCCAAGGGCAAGAGCTATGACAGCTTCACGCCGATCGGCCCCTATCTGGTGACGGACGTGGCCGATCCGCATGCGCTTAACCTGATGTTGTCGGTCAACGGCCAACAGATGCAGAACGGCTCGACCGCGGATTTCATCTTCGATCTGCCCACCGTGATCGAACACATCAGCACGTTCATGACCCTGGAGCCCGGCGACATCATCACCACCGGCACGCCAGCCGGGGTCGGTTTCGGCATGGACCCCAAGCGCTTCCTCCAGCCAGGCGACAAGGTCCGCACGGAGATAACGGGGCTGGGTGTGCAGGAACAGGTGGTGGTGGAGGACCGCTGACATGCGCGTGGGCTATGTAGGGCTGGGAGCCATGGGCCTGCCCTTCGCTCGACACCTCAAACAAGCCGGGCACCAGGTCACGGTCCTCAATCGCTCCGAGCGGCCTTATGCGCAAGCGCGCGCGGCGGGGCTGGCGATCGCAGCCTCGCTGGAAGACTGCGTCGCGCAGAGCGAGATGCTGTTCACCTGCCTGCCCTCGCTTGAAATCATCGACGACGTCTTCGCCCGCATCGACAAGCCGGGCCTCATCTGCGTGGACAATTCCACCGTGCCGCAGGACATGGCCTTGCGTCTGAATGCGGACCTGAAGGCACGCACGATGGCCTATGTGGAATGTCCGATCTTCGGCTCGGCGTCCGATGCCGAGGCGGGCCGGACCCATCTGGTGATCTCCGGCGACGATGCGCCGGTCGGCAGGGCCCTGCCCGTGGCAACGTCTTGCGCACGCGCGATAACCCATGTGGGCGGCCCAGGGGCCGCGAGCCTGGTGAAGATCCTGCAGAACGGGCTGGGCCATGTGCAGATGGTGGCGATTGCCGAAACCCTGGTGGCGGCCGAGAAGGCGGGGGTTGATGTCGACCGCTTCATCGAGGTTGTCAGCGATTGCGGTGGCATGGCCTCGACCCCGCTGTTCCGCCGCAAGGCTCCGCAGATGCTGGAACCCCCGGCCGAGACGGGAGCCAAGCTCGCGATCGCCGCGAAAGACGCGGCGGAGGCGGCCCGGCTCTTTGCCGGCCTGGGCGCCGCCAATCCGTTGATCGCGGCCGCAGCCGATGCCTACCGGCAGGCCACATCCATGGGCCATTCGGACAAGGACTTCGCCTCGGTCATCGACGCCTGCCGCGCCGGCTGGTCCGAATAAGGGGACATAAATGGCGAAAGGGCTCGTCGTCATCCTCTCCGATGAGCATCGCGCCGACGGCATGAGCTGCGCGGGCCACCCGTTCGTGCGGACGCCGAACCTGGATCGCCTGGCCGCGCGCGGCACGTTGTTCGCCGATGCGTACACTCCCTCACCCATCTGCGTGCCCGCCAGGGCGGCCTTCGCAACGGGACAACACATCCACGAGACCGGGCACTGGGATAACTCCATGCCATATCACGGCGAGCCGGAGAGCTGGATGCACGTTCTGCAGCGCGGCGGCGTGCGGGTGGAATCGATCGGCAAGCTGCATTTCCGTAACGTCGACGATCCCGTGGGCTTCGACGCCATGCATCTGCCGATGATGGTCAAGGACGGCGTCGGCATGGTGTCGCTGTCGGTGCGCCGCGAGGACGAGCGCAGGGCACCCGACACCCGCCTGCTGGGCGAAACCATCGGCCCGGGACAAAGCGCCTACACCCGATATGACGCCGCAGTGGTCGAAAGAACCGAGCGCTGGTTCGCCGAACGCGCAGCACGCGGCGACGACCGGCCATGGTGCCTTTATGTCGGCCTGGTCGCCCCGCATTTTCCGCTGGTCTGCCCC
The DNA here is from genome assembly GCA_028281105.1 of Rhizobiaceae bacterium. GTDB lineage: Bacteria > Pseudomonadota > Alphaproteobacteria > Rhizobiales > Rhizobiaceae > JANQKQ01. Next base: position 18,630 of record JANQKQ010000002.1, on the reverse strand, counting down.
GAACCATTCTTCTCGCGCTACCGTCAGCGCAACCTGCCCGAGCCGAAGCTGCTGCCGCGGGACGGATATGTGCGCCACCCCTGGGTCGAGAAACAGAATGCGTTTCTCGACAGCGAAAGCACCTTCCGCTCGTCCGATGAGCGCGAAGACGCCATCGCGGCCTATTGGGGGTTGGTGGAATGGATGGATCACAATGTGGGCAGGGTCCTTTCCGCGCTCGAGGCTTCCGGACTTGAGGCCGACGTGATCTACGCTTCCGACCACGGCGACAACGCGGGCGCGAGGGGCTTGTGGGGCAAGTCGAACCTGTACCGCGAGGCTGTCGGCGTGCCCCTGATCACCGCGCTTTCTGGCATGCCCGAGGGTCGCTGCGACACGCCCGTATCCCTGCTTGACCTGTCGTGTACGATCCCGAAGGTTTTCAGCCTGGACTGGCCCGGCGACCGCCCGGGCCTGCCGCTGCAGGACCTGGCGCGAATGTCCGAAGGCGCCGATCGCGAGATCATCTCGCAATACCACGCCGCCGGTGCGGTCTCGGGCGCCTATATGCTGCGCAGGGGGGACTGGAAATACATCGAATATGCGGGCTTTGCACCCGAGCTCTTCGACCTGGCGAACGATCCCGAAGAGACGCGCAACGTGGCGCCGGAAAACCCCGGGTTCGTCGCCGATCTCGCCAAAGCCCTGCGCAACCATGTCGACCCAGACTTCGCCGAACGAGCGGCGTTCGCGGCCCAGGACCGGTTGATCGAACTGCAAGGCGGGCGCGAGAAGGTCCTGCGCAACGCGCAAATCGAGCCGACGCCCCCGCCCGAGTGAAATCGGCCGATTGCGGCGCAATCGCCGAAAGCGCGTTCGTTCGCACGCGGTCATGCGTCAGCTAAGGCGCACGCATCCGTTGCCCGTTTGCATCAACTTCCGGCTTCTCGGTCAATCGCTACGCAAAACCGATCCATCAGCCCCGATCTCGGAGCTAAGCGCTGTTTTTCCAAGCAAAACAGCTACTTCGCGAACAACGAACTGCTGAGATGCTGGGCATATCGGAGTTCAATCCATTCCATGTTATTGTCAATCGAGCAGGATCGAATTTTCGGAACTTGGGATGAGTTCAATCATTGCCAAAGTCTTTGGGCCCTTTCGCATGGAAACAAGCGAAGGTGTTGATCTGACGCCCAAGGGACAGAAGAACCGGGCAATCTGCGCGATATTAGCTCTTTCAAAAGATCAAATCCGAAGCAGACAGTGGTTGAGGGAGTGCCTTTGGGAAAATCCGACTTCGACCCAGGCTCAATACAGCCTCAGAACGTCGCTTCGCGCCATTCGAACGTCTTTGGGAGATCACGCCCACCAACTGCACTCGGACAAATGGGACGTCTGGTTCAAACCGCAAATCTCGGTCTCGTTGGACAGAACGCCGGGAAGCGAGCTTCTGGAAAATCTCGACATAGCGACCATGGTGTTCGAGGACTGGATCAGGGCGGTACGCAGCAGTTTCAGCGAAACCCAGACCAATCGGCTGATCATCGGCCCGATCGGCGACGAGCAGCCGGTGGTTCGAATATTCCTAAGGTCCACCGAGGAAGGCAGCAAAGCGGCTCCCGTCTTGCGCACGCTGTGCGATACCTTATCCCACTCATTGATCAAGATAGACAATCTGCACATCGAGTTCGTCAATTCCGAAGACGACCTTCATGAGTTGAAGGATGACAAGTTCATCTTGGTTGAGATGGAATCGTCGCAAGACGATCAAATTCTTGTAGTGAACGCCAGATTACTCGGACCGCCGAATCTGAGCTACATATGGTCCGGCAAAACGCACGTCGCAGCCGGCGAGAGCTATAAGAAGAAGCTCAACACGATCGAGGAATTCTCGAACAAAATCCTGACCGCGATTTTGGAGAAGGCTTCCAATCGAATTTCCTCCGAGCCGTTTTTTCAGCTGACAAACGCCACCCGCAGGCTGTTTACCGGAGATCATTTCGATCTGCAGACCGCCGAGCGCATCCTAACCCGCCTGCGCGCGGAGAAACCCTCCGGCGCGGTTCATGCGTGGCTGGCCTACCTTCGCTTGACCGAGTCGTTTGAATTTCTCGTCAATTCCGAATCCAACCATGAAGAAGCCCTCAATTCGGTCATGGAGGCTTTGAAGGCGGCTCCCTACAGCCCGATGGTTGTGGCGATATCCGCCCAGGTCGCCTTGAAGCTGTCGGGAGATGTGGACTACAGCCGGCATCTTGCCGCCCGTGCGATGGATCTTGCGGAAGGCGACGCGTTTGCTCTGGACGCGATGAGCCAGGTGAAGACCTTCTTGGGCGATCACACTTCGGCGCTGGAATTCGCCAAACGGGCGCAGGCGGCTTCGCGCGGCCTCGCGAACGAATTCAGTTGGGACATGCTTTGCTGCATGGCGGCCTTGGGTGTCGGCGACTACAACGAGGCGATCGAGTTTGCCGCCTCGTGCCACAGAAAGGAACCGTCCTATCGGCCGGCGCTGCGATATCTGATCGCGCTCCATCTCATTCTCAACCGGCGGGAGGAAGCGGAACATTTCATACAGAAACTTCGATGTCTCGAGCCCGACTTCGACATCGCGTCCATGCGAAGTCCCGACTATCCGATGGAAACCCTCAGGATCCTCGGTCTGATCGACGCACTCCCCGACCATATCGATCCGTGAGCGCCTGGAGACCGGTTTTGATTGAATCAAAACCGGTCTCCAAGTTTATTTTGCGCACATCCGGACGGATAACCGGTGGCCACTTATCCTGGATGTGCTCTAGACGCCTCTCGACTGAGGTCGAAGCATACCAACGGCCGCCGAAGTCCCGGTGAACCGGAAAGCCTGATCGCTGCCGTTGCCGATGACCTCCACTCCCAACTGCGCTGACAGATCGTCCACCAATATCGCGGTGCCGGGTATGGTGCCGTTGAAGGCGCGGCCGCTGTAAACGGCAAGCCTGATTTCCGAACCCGAATGGCTTTCGAGTGCGGAGGCAACTGCAATGCGCCCGCCTTCGGCGAGGGTCAATAAAGACGCCGTGCCGTCCCGGCGCACCTTGAGCGGCCCGGTGCAGCCACCTGGCAGGTCGTACGTATCGGTAACCAGGGTAGCGCCGAAGTCGTCGGTCTCGCGGTAGCAGGGATCGTAGAAGTACGACGGTCTTTGAATGCCCGGCGCACCGAAGTCACGGGTGTCATCGTCGCGAAGAACCCAAAGCCCGGTTTCGTGCGCCGATTCCACGGCGATCTTCCAATCACCGAATGGAACCGATCTGCGCCCCGCCCGGTTGGCGGTCGGCGACAGCGCAAGCCGGATTTGATACCAGCCGTTCATCGGCTCGGGCAGACTGTGCAAGCGGCCGATGATCTGACCGTGCAGCAGGATGTTATACACCCAGCCCTTCTTCGGGGTGACGCTGCCGGAAGCTCCGTCCGGGGTTGTCAGGCCCACAACGGGGTTTGTGTGCAGATAGCCGATATCCACCGTATTGGCCGAACTATCGTCCGGCGGAATCCGCCAGGAGACTTCGGAGCCGTGCGCGGGCAGACGGGCATGGCACTTGTCCTGCAGATGATTTCCGGCCGGCAGGCGCAGATGAACCTGATGTCTCGCAGAGATGCTCGATATCAGCCTGATGATCTGCTGGATGTCGGGCCGTAGCGCGGCATGCGGGCCGCCGGGAAACCCGAAGCCAAGTATGATGTCGACGATGGTGCCTTCAGGCATCTGGGACACCAGCGACCGGGTATGTCTGAGCACGACACCAAGCGTGGTCTTCAGACCGTCGCCGCGCGAATCCACCAATACCGATCGCGGCAGTTCTATGCCGAACATGGCGACATCCTCGCCGGCGTAATCCGGCCGGCCGGCCAGGTCCGCAATGGCGGTTCCGTGCCAAAGGTCATGCATGTCGACCCGGCCGCCGAAGAAGCTATGCGGGAAAGCCGCCCCCAACTCGTCGACGATCGCTCTGTCGCCACCGGGATTCCCGGCGGCGGCTCTGAGTTCATTGATCTTTTGTGAGCCCAATGGGGTGATCTGCAACGTGTCCGAGATGAAGAACACCTCTTGGAACTGGTCGCCGAACTGCGCGTTCCAAAATGCGATGCCAAGGTCGATCACGATAACCGCACGATTTGCCGGCGCACATGAAAAGCCTTCCATGAAACCGATGTGCTTGGTGGGCTTGGGTTCGTCTATCCGCCGGATCATGGTCGGCGCCGACAGCTTCTGCTTCAGGATCGCGGAATTCAGGGCTTCGGGATCAGCGACAACGTCGCGCCCGACCGAGACCGTCGGTATGCCGTCTTCCGGCTGCGCCCCGAGATCGAGCGGCACAACCAGCCCGACCTGCCTTTCGTCGGCTTCCTGCGGCAAATCGAGCACCTCCAGCCCATACGGCAGGAAGTTCATCGGCAGCCGATATTCCTCGGGCTTGCCGTTCTCGAAGGCCGGCTCAAAACTAATGCTCATCTGCGACAGCCCCTCACCCTATTTCTTCAAGCGAAAGGTCGCGTATATGCTGCAACAGCGAACTTGCGGCCGTCGGGTCCGGTCTGGATCCCGGATCTGCGATTTCCTTGTCGATATATCTTTCCACATCGACGCCGAATTTGGCGGTGGATGCGTTGGGCTGACCGCCGATTTCGAAGTCCTTCACCTTGAAGCTGCCCGCGGAAGGGTCGGTGGTGTAGGGAAAGAGCCTTTTGAGGATGCGCGCTGCGATGAAATCCCCGAGCACTGCTCCGGCATGGCTGTCGATGGGGTAATGGACCCCGGCATATTCGCGATTTTGCGCGATCCGCGCGGCGACATATCTCGTCTGGTTTCGCTCCGAGAACTGCGTGTTCTCAGGAAAGAACAGGGCGCCGAGCACGCCGGCCATCGCGAACGCCTCCGCGGCATGGCCGCTGGGGAACGAACTGTGGGCCGGGGTTTGAATGACAGGATAGACCTTGCGGCCCGTCTCGACCGGGCGCTTCACCGAGAAGCAGGCTTTCACCTCGGCCGTCAGCCGGAAGACGACCTCAAGAACGATCTCCAGCAGCACGTGTGTCCACGGATGGATCTGCGGGCTGATATAGTAAACGCTCCCGAAGAAGCTCAGGATATCGCTTTGCTGAAGCACGATCTCGGCCAGGCGGTCGTCGCGGTAGCGAGATCGCCGGGCTGTCACGTCGTACTGCTTCGCCCAGAACGTCTTGTTGGTTGCGCTCGCGTCGATCTCCAGAATATCGGCCGCGCCGTCCTTGAGCGTGATTACCCCGGTGAACTTCGGTTTTTTGGTTGCTACGATCGTCAGGTCTTCGAGGACCTCCTTGAGCACCAGGTGATACAGATGCCGTGAGTTGAGCAATCTGACCGCCTTTTGATCAAGTTGCCCGAACGAACCATCGTGCGCGTCGACATGATCAGATGCATAGTCGAGCGCCACGGCGGCCTCCCGCAGCGCGTCCGAAACCAGGACCGAGCTTCCCTGTCCGAGATGATCGAGTTCAGCCTGATCGAGATCGGAGCGGTTCGATCGATTGGATCGGTTGGAGCGATTGGATCGGTTCGACCGGTTGGAACGATTTGACCGGTTGGAGTTTGCACTCTGTGGCATCTGTATATCCTCCCCTGCTATTCGATACTGTGCCGACTAAAATCTGGGTCTGTGTTTCAAGCTGAGTTTGTCGAAGTCTTCTCCGCGTCATGGCTCAGCCCTCCGCCAGCACATCGTTGATGCGCTCGCAAACGTGGCTGTAAATCTCGGTTCCGAAGAAATCGCCAGGACCGACCATTGGCAGTCCGATTCCACCGAACTCCGGCGCACCGTTGACGACGCCGGCGAAGAAGCTGGCTATTCCCTGCTCGTCGGTGTCGCAGAAACGCTGCGCGATCGCCTCTTCCAACTCCACGCCCCGAAATCCACGTTCTCGCAGAAGCGCCGGACGCAGCCGCAAGGGCCACAGATCGCGCGTTATGCTGCGGCAGCGGGTGGCCCGTTGCGGCACTGCGCCGGCACCGACGGCAGGTCCGCGGTCGATGCGGGCGGCCTCCGGGCCTGTGAAGGCAACGTCTCCCACATCCGGGTTGCGTGAGCCGCGCCAGCGTTGCGGCCGTCCCGCGACCGGCCATGGCGGACGCTGCCGGTTGAGCAGGTGTTGCGGAACCGGCATGCCCCAGGACCATGGATACGGCATCGCAAACAGCCAGGGCGGCGGATGGTTGTCTTCGGGCCGCGCTGTGCGCTCGATACCATTCAATGCCGTATGCGCGACCGCCTCGATCCCTTCGTCGCTGAACAGATCATCGAAGGTCGCCGGGCGCTGGCCGAGCCTGTCGAGAACCGCATCCAGATTACAGGCCAGAGCGTTCTCAGCCGCCGGATCGGGATTGAGCTCGCCCCCAAAGTGCAACCCTACTCCGGCGCCGCTGTTTTCGGACATCCACAGCGAGCCGCTATCCCCGCCCGATGAGATTTCCTCGTTGCTCGGATTGCCATCCTCGAGCGCGACCAGCTTGAAGCCCTCTATGTCGCGCAATTCAAGCAGGCCGGGCCGGACCTCGTACTCCAGGCGATAGATGCCCTCGCCATCCACGCGCGCGCGGGTTACGCCGGTCGTGCGCCCGGACTTCGCCAACACTTCGCCCAGGCGCGAACGCCGCACGTTTTTCACGATGAGATGCGTTTCGATCTGGATCGGCAGCCACGGCTTCTCGATGACCAGCTCGGCAATCGCGGCATCGCCTTCGCGGTCGAGCATCCACCGTTTGAGCGTCGCCACCACATGGCCCGGATCGCGGCCCCCGTCGACCCGGGCGGGCTGGATGATCGCGTCGCCACGGCGGGCGAGCGGCCCGGCCAGAACATGCCAGTTCGACAGGATACCCGGCCGATTGGTCTGGGTGTCAATGACCAGCAAGCCGAGCGTTCCCGCACCGTTGACGTCCACGCGACCGCATGACAGTCCGCCCGCAAGATAAGCCTGCTGTGTCGTGGCCGGGCTGTCCTCTCCTGCGAGGCGGGTGGGCCGATACGGCCCTTCAATCACATCCAGGGTGATCCCGTTGATCTTCTGCGGAAAGACATCGGCCTCCAGGAGCTCGGCCACGTTCAGCTTCTTCTCCACATGCACCCGCACACACACCTCATCGGTGCGCCGTCCGTCGGCGTAGCGGTACCCTACATCGGCGCCACGATAGTTATTGCGTTTGCCGTAACGCTCTCGAACAATTTGCATGGCCTTTTCGAGCTGGGCCCGATCAAATTGCCTCAGTGGCTTTCGCGCCATTTAATCCTCACCAGTTTCGCGGCGACGCACCGATCCTTTGCTGGTTCGTCTGCGTGATTTTTTCGTGAAAAATACCGTTCCCGCACCTGGCCGGCTGCGTCTTGTTGACAGTTGCGGAGGGAAGCGGGCCGGATTTTCGCCGCCCAAAACCAGGAACAGAACGGCCGATCAACGTGCCTTAACCGCGGGGGCGAAGATGCGCCCCGATACCCGGCGTCAGTGCTTTGCCTGCGCGCAGTTCGCCGTCACCGAGGATTGAGACAACCGATGACGTTGGGAATTCGAAGGCGTCCCCGCGATCGGTTTTCCCTTTAAGTATCTGTAATTAAAATCGCTTTTCTGCAGCCTTCGCGTTACGCCGAATTTCCTCGCGCTAAGCTGGTCAGGACAGCAGGCACCCAAACGTGACAGCCGGGAAACGTAGGGCGCATTTCCGCATTGCCGCGATTGCGCTATAGTTTGCGTCTCAGGCGGCCGTCACCCTTGGATCAGATTACCCAGCGAACGCTCGATAGGAGCAATCTGCATGACAAATGTCCTTCTTGACCGCCGCACGCTTCTCATCGGCGGCGCGGCCGGGGCCTCCGGCCTCCTGGTTCCCGCCATTCACACCCGTGCAAATGAGCTCGCTGCGACGCGATCGATGCGCGGCGGGTCCAACAACTATCTGCCCGGCGCGCCAATCGTGGAGCGGATCGGCGGCGGTGGGTTCTGGATGAGCGGAACGGTGCGACGGGCGGGAGATGGCGCACCGCTTGCCGGTCAGCGCATCCAGATCTGGGCGCATACCACCGAAGGCCACGAACGCGACCCGCACAGCCACGGCGCCACCCTGACCGACGCCAACGGCGCCTTTCGCCTCGAGATGCCCCAGATCGTCCCTGCTTTCGGCCAGCCCCATGGGCACCTGGCTTACGATAGCGGTGACTTCGAAACCGTCTTCCTGCGTCCGGTAATGGGCAGTTCAAAGGATACCAGCCTGGAGGCGCATTTCGTTCTTCAGCCGGTCTGACCGGGGCCGGTTCTAAGGCGATGAGCCGGTACCGCGGAGCCTTGATCTGGGGCGCCCTCGTGGCCGCCATCGGCGTGCCGATCGCCGCAGCGGCGGCAAGCCCGCTGCTGGCCTGGCGAGAGCCCGTCTACATAGCAGCCGGGTTCGCGGGCATCATCGCCATGACTGCGATGCTCGTTCAGCCTTTGCTGATCGGCCGGCACCTGCCCGGCATTCCTGCCCATCGCACCGGGAAAATCCACTTCGGCATTGGCTGCCTCATCGCCGTGGCCGTGGTGCTCCACGTCGCGGGTCTTTGGATCACCAGCCCGCCGGATGTCATCGACGCGCTTATGTTTGCCTCCCCCACCCCATTTTCCACCTGGGGCGTCATCGCCATGTGGGCAGTCCTCATCACCGCGCTTGCCGCCACGCTCCGCCGGCGGCTGCGCCTACGACCCGGCACATGGCGCGTGGTTCACGCCGCCCTTGCTGCGGTGATTGTCGTGGGCAGCGTGGTGCACGCCATGCTGATCGAAGGGACGATGGAGACGATATCAAAGGCGGTGCTGTGCGCACTTGTCGTTGCCGCCACCTTGAAAGTCTTTGCCGATCTTCGCGTCTGGGCAATCCGAAAGCGTCGGGGCGCCTAGCTGCAATATCCGTTACGGCCGGCCTATGCGGAGACAATTTCGGACAGAGAAAGCAGCAACGATACCGCGACGAAGGCCATAGACACGATCACTGCGGTGCGCGCGAAGCGAAGATAAACTTCCCGCAACGCTTCGCCAATAACGCGCTGCGCGAACGCTTCGGGCGGCTTGTCGCGCTTAGGCAGGATCAACCACAGTTCCGTGCGCTTGTAAGGCCGTTGGCGCGCCGTGTTCGCACGCATCAGCAGCACCAACGTGATGATCAGGCAGAGAACGCCGCCCACCCGCGTCGCAAGAATTGGATCGAAACTGAGCCCCATTACGACGCAGATCACGGCCAGGCTGGCAAAACCACACGCTCGTCCGACCGAGATGTTGGCGGCGGTTTCGATGGGGTTCATTCTTCAATCGCCTGCAGCTTAGATCGCTTAGGGCCCCACGCGACCAGCAAAGCGCAATCCCCATACAAGGTCAATAGAGCGGACGGCGTGGCCGGCAGGCCACCGGTCCATCTCCCTTTAGCGGGAGATCACAATCCGCCGAATATCGAATAAATGAATCTGGCGGCGTCGCTCTCGAGCGGAAACGACAGCATGCCCATGACCGAATATCCCAGCAGCCACGGCATCAAATAAAACCGAAACATGAAGAAGAACCAGGCGACGAACAACGGCACCATTGGGTCAAGCAGGAAGTCCGGGGTAACGGGCCTGAATATTCTAAGAAACGGGTCCGTCAATTTGACGAACATGCGCATGAAGAAGAAGTCTGAATCAATCGGCAGAAACAGGTTCATCGCGGCACGGCCGATCAGCGTCCACATGACCATGCCCAGCGCATAGTCCAGCACGATAACCCAGATTGGAAATGCGGCCAGCGTCTGCTGCATCGCCTGCGTCCATCCAATTGACAGTGAAGCACGCAAGGGGCGGAGCCAAAGGCTCCGCCCCTCGCTTGTGTTGTTGTGCGCCTATTATTAGGCGTGGCCGATGATCGTCCTTCCGCTTGGGGTGCGGGTGTCGTCGACCATCTTCTGGATCTCCGCGCTCGGCGCCTTCGTCGCCAGGCTGACCACGACCATCGCAATCAGGCTGACCGGCATGCCGATCATCCCGAACCGCAGATGGTCAATGCCGAGCCACGGCTCCATGGCGCCCGTATAGACCATATACAGATACCAGGTGCCGGCGATGAAGCCTGCTGCCATGCCGGCAATAGCCCCGGCGGCGTTCGCACGCCTCCACCAGATGCCGAGCACCAGCGGGAAGAACAAGCCGGAATTGGCGAAGCAGAACGCCCAGGCGACCGCTCCGAGAATTCCGGTCAACTTCAGCGAGGCGACCAACGCGCCGGCCACACCGATGCCGACCAGCAGCACGCGTGCAACGATCAGTCGCGTGCGCGTCTCGGCCTTCGGGTCGATGATCTTGTAGTAAAGATCGTGGCTGAGCGCGTTTGCGATGGCCAGCAGCAGTCCGTCCGCGGTCGACATGGCGGCTGCCATGCCACCGGCCGCAACGAGGCCGGAGATCACGTAGGGAAGACCCGCGATTTCCGGTGTTGCAAGCACGACGATGTCGGGCCGCATGAAGAACTCGTTGAGCTGGACGAGGCCGTCGCCGTTTTGGTCAACGACGGACAGCATGCCCACCTGGCTCCAGTTCTGCACCCATTCAAGGCTGGTGACTTCTTCGATTGCCTTGCCGATCACGGCCGTCGGCAGCGTCGGGTCCAGCAGCTGCAATTTCGTCAGCGTGGCGAGTGCCGGCGCGGTGAAATACAGCAGGAAAATGAAGAACAGCGACCAGCCGACCGACTTGCGGGCGGCTCGAACGGACGGCGTGGTGAAGTACCGCATGAGAATGTGCGGCAGCGATGCCGTGCCGGCCATCATGCAGAGCGCCAGGGTTGCGAACCTCCACGAATCGAAGCCGCCCTGCGGTTCGAAGTGGGGTGTCGTCAACACGCGCAGCCCGGCGACCGCTTCCGCGGCTGAGTTAAGACCGTATTCGGCCTGAAGCTCCGCAATGCGCTGCGCCGCACCACCATAGCTGAAGTGCGGAATAATGCCGAAGCCCTGGGCGTTCGACATCCAGATTACCGGTACCAGGTAGGCGATGATCAGCACGATGTACTGAGCCACCTGGGTCCAGGTCACGCCGCGCATACCGCCCAGCATGGAACACACCAGAATGCCGAGAATACCGAACCACACGCCAACCTCGAACGGGATGCCAAGCGCCCGCGACGCGATAGTACCGGTCGCATTGATCTGCGCTGTCACATAGGTGAACGAGGCAACCACCAGCACGATAACGGCCAACAACCTTGCGGTGTTGCCGCCATAGCGCGTGCCGATGAAATCGGGCACCGTATAGCAGCCGAACTTCCGCAGATAAGGCGCCATCAGCGCGTTGACGAGGACATACCCGCCGGTCCAGCCGACGACGAATCCGAGATAAGGATAGCCGCCGAAATAGATTCCACCGGCAAGGGCCACAAAGGATGCGCCCGACATCCAGTCGGCCGCGGTCGCCATGCCGTTATAGAGCGCGGGCACCTCTCGCCCGGCCACATAGTAGGCATCCACCTGCATTGTGCGGGAGAGATAGCCAATAAGTGCGTAGATCGCGATCGTGAACAAAAGGAACAGGATGCCGATCAGCCTGGCACCGCCCCCCATCTGCTCCAGAAGCGCCATGAGTAGAAAAAAGGCAAGAAATCCAAGGGTATATACCCCGTAGACTTTGCCCAGATTTTCGGTGAAATTCCCCCGAATCATAGTAGCCCCCTACTCTTCCGACATGCCGAATTCGTCGTCAATCTGATCCTGGCGCCAGTTCTGCAGCCAGATCATGACAACGAAGGCGATCAACGATCCCTGGACGACGAAATAATATCCAAGTTCGAAGCCAAGGAACGACCACGCGTTGAGCTCCTTTGCAAACCAAGGGAGGACAAAAGCGAAGACGAACCAGGCGCCTAGGACAATGAAAGTGAGATTGCGTGTTTTCTCCCAATGCTGGGGATTGGCTTCAGAGTCCGACTCTGAAGTGGCGGTACCCTTAGACATGGGCCTCCTCCTAAACGGTTTCAGTTCTCATTTCGCCCCAGCGCTGGACATTGTGTCCCTGATTCCCTTTGCCGAAGCCAACTCCAATCTATCAACCAATATCGAATTGGGGCAAGATGGAGTTTAGTCGTTATCGACTCCCAATTCACTTCCGGATGATCGCAATGCTGCAAGACCTCGTGTCACGATTGAAGAAGCCGATCATGGCCTTGGGAGTCCGGTTCGACCGCAGCCCTATCTCGTCGGTGGATACGTTGAGCGAATTCGTCCAGACGCGCTCATCCTACATCGCCCAGACCTCGCTCTACGGCTACCTCAAGACCCGCATGGGCACCCAATACCGCGATCGTTTCCAGGACGATGTGTTCGCCAAATCAATGCGAATGTCCGCGGTCCGCTTATTTGCGTCATGCCTGGCCGACCTAACCGTCTTCGCCGTCGCGCTGACCAATGAGCGAAGGCAGATGGAACACGGCACCGCCGAGGCGATAGCCTGCCGTTGCTTTGATCGCGCGCTGCACCGCGCGCTGGACGAAAACGACCGGACATTCATTTCCGATGATGTGTGTCAGGCTTTCGCTGCAAGGGCGAAATCGACCATCTGGCCAAACGCGGCAAACGCGGACAGTGCATTTGAGGCAAGCTGCGCAGACCTTATACGCCTGGCCCCGGTGGTTGATGAATTCAAGAAGCAGGACGGCGAGATCGTCACCAATTCAATTCGCTTCCGTTGGCGCGACGTTCGCGAGCAGTTGCGCAAGCGCCTGGATGCGGACGCCGTGGTTGGCGACTGGAACCAGCGCGACACAGCACGCGCCGAATAATTCTAAAGGATATCGGGCGACATGCACGGCGAAGGGTTTTCCGGTGTTGCGTTGGACTCCCTGGACCTCGTCAGTCTGGATACCGAAACGACCGGGCTCGATCCGACGAACGACCGCGTGGTCGAGATCGGCGCGGTGCGCTTGTCCGCAGGCCGCGTTGTCCACGACGAGACGTTCTCCCGCCTTGTGAACCCGGCGGTTCCCATCCCCCCGCAAGCCTCGCAAATCCACTCGATCACCGACGCCGACGTGGCCGATGCCCCGGGTTTCGCCGACGCGATGGGCGCGTACGCTGCGTGGTCGGGCGAAGCGGTCATCATCGGATATGCCATCGGCTTTGACCTGGCGGTGCTGAGCGCGGAACATGAGCGCGCCGGCCTTGTCTGGCGACCACCGCGATCCCTGGATGTCCGCGAGCTGGCGGCGATTGTCGCGCCAAACCTTCCCGAACAATCTCTCGACGTCACCGCATCCTGGCTCGGAATCGAAATCGCGGACCGGCACCGCGCGCTGCCCGACGCGGTTGCCACCGCCCGCGTGTTTGCCGACCTCGTGCCGAAACTGCGCGAGCGCGGCATCATCACTTTGGCCCAGGCCGAGCGTGCCTGTCGGGTTCAAAAAGAGCGCATGAGCGAGTCGACCGCCGTCGGCTGGCAGTCGAGCGGGCCCGTCGAGCAGGGAGCGGGGACGCGCGTATATGCGCGCATCGATAGTTTTCCCTATCGGCACCGGGTCGCCGACATGATGAGCGCGCCGCCGAAGTTTGCGCAAAACGAGACCCGCCTCAAAGACACCCTGACGATGATGGTGAACAGCGAGGTCAGTTCGCTGTTTCTGCCACCGGGCGCGAGCGGCGGCGCACCCGGCATCATCACCGAGCGCGACGTCATGCGCGCCATCGAAGCGCATGGCGGCGGCGCCCTGGACCAGGCCACCGGCGATTTCGGCAAGCGGCCGCTGGTGACCATCGACCACGATGAATTCGCCTATCGGGCGCTTGTGCGAATGGCGAAGGGAGGCTTCCGCCATCTCGGCGTGATCGATGGCAGCGGCGACCTCGTCGGGGCCCTGAGCGCGCGCGATCTCCTGCGTCAGCGCGCCGATGATGCGATCTCGCTGGGAGATGAAATCGAGTCCGCGACCACGCCCGCCGAGCTCGGACGCGTGTGGTCGCAGTTGACGAGCGTTACCCGTGCGCTCGTCGATGAAGACGTGGACGCGCGCGATATCGCCGCGATCATTTCACGCGAGTTGCAGGCGTTGACCCGCCGCGCCTGCGAGATCGCCGAAACCGAGCTTGCAGCTCAAGGCCGCGCCGCGCCGCCGGTTCCCTACGCCTTGATGGTTTTAGGATCGGGCGGCCGTGGCGAAAGCCTGCTCGCCATGGACCAGGACAATGCGCTCGTCATCGCCGACGGACAACTCGACGACGCCGCGCAGCAATGGTTCGCCGATCTGGGGCAGCGGCTGACGGATATCCTCGATCACGCCGGCGTGGCGTATTGCAAGGGCGGCGTCATGGCCTCCAATCCGGCATGGCGAATGGACCAGACGTCCTGGCGCGCAACCGTCGAAACCTGGATCAACGGCTCCCGGCCGCAAGACCTGTTGAACAGCGACATCTTCTTCGATGCCCGCGCCGTATATGGCGATGCGGGGCTGGTAGAAGGCCTTCGCGCCGATTCGATCGACGCTGCGCGCAACTCGCGCACCTTCCTCAAATTTCTCGCTCTCAACGCGTCGCGGTTTGACGATTCGATCGGCTGGTTCGGCCGCATCAAGACCGACGGCGAACGCATCGACCTGAAAGCCCGCGGAATCATGCCGCTGTTCTCGGCCGCCCGCGTCCTGGCGCTCAAACATGGTATCACTGCGCATTCAACGCTCGACCGCCTGCAGGCCGCCAAGGCCGAATCCGAGACGCTGCAAACAAAGTTAGACAATCTCATCGAGGCCCACAGAGTCCTTTTGCGACAAATATTATGCCAACAATTGCGGGATATAGACCGCGGAATCGCCCTCTCCAACAAAATCAACCCCGCCGAAATCAGCAATCTCGAAAAACAAGAATTGAAATGGGCACTTCAGAGAATCCCATCCATTCATGAAGTACTGGATACACCTTTGATAGATTGAGGCATTCTCGATACATTTATGTAAATCTTCTCTCCCAGTTGGAATTATATTTTTTGAGGGTGGCGTTGGTGAGACTCTAAGCAGGATTTCGTCCAACCATCAATGAGCGGCAGGTGTGGGCATAATGCGTCCATGCGGCACACACTGCCGATCGGATCGCGAACTTGGACGGAATAGAAATATTCCCAACGCGACCGCTGCGATGCGTCACGCACTACTTCGATTCAGAGGCTGGTATTCGGATCGAAAGCGCATGTGGTGATTTAGACGGTCCATCCTATATTTGGCTCTATATAATGACACGATCGTTGGCCTGTAGGTCGCCAGTTCTCCAATGTTTTCAAATCTATGAATTCAAAACTATAGGGCTGAAGGAAAGCAATATTTCCAATTTATTTAATCAGATAGACAAATAACACCGTAAGTGCTATGGAATTGTGTGAGTTTTATTGAGTTTCCGCGACTGCCATGAAATTTTTTCTCGTGCCAACGGCCGGAACCTCCAAGCGTGGGCGTGTAGCGAGTCTTGAATCTCAAGGGGTTTGGTGGGCTCGCTTCGGCAACGACTCGCTCGTTTACGCAGCTGAATCGAAAGTCGGCGCCGCGCGCAAGTCGTTGGACGGTGCTGAGCCTGCCGGTAGCATCCGCAAAGGCAACATGCACCTGGTCGTGCAGAAGGGCCGCACGTTCCAGAGGGAACATCCGGACGTTCGCGTCATCCTCGACAAGGGCCGGTACCTGGTAGTCGATATCCCTCCCAAGCAAGCTAAGGCTCTCGCAGGGAGACGGGACCCTTGCTTCCATATCGAAAATCTCCGCGAAAATACGGTCGTTTTTGATGCGCCTGAAGTCAGGCGTGTCGCTCCTCGAGCCGAATACGCCCAGATTGCCAATGCGTTGAGCCAGTCAAGCTTCGAGGCAAAGCTTGCCCACCTGGTCTCCTTTCCAACGCGCCATTCCACATCGTCTCACTACAGAACCGCAGCGGATTGGGCGCAACAGCAACTGCAGTCGTACGGCCTGTCTGCGATCCTTGAGCCGATCAACGTAGGCTCCACGCCTTCCTGGAACGTCAAAGCCATCAAGCCGGGAACGGCCGCCGCGCCCGAACGGGTTCTGGTCGTGGCTCATCTTGATTCGATCAACACCGCCGGCGGCGCCACGGCCGCGGCGCCTGGAGCCGACGATAACGCGTCCGGTTCCGCCGGGCTCCTTGCGCTCGCCGAGGCAATCACCGGGTACCAGTTCGCACACGACCTCGTATTCATCTTGTTTGGCGGGGAGGAACAGGGGCTTCACGGCTCGCAGCAATATGTCGCCAGTCTTGACCCCGCCGATCGTGAGCGCATTCGGGCCGTCGTCAATATGGACATGATCGGGCACGTGAACACGGCGCCCGAAACGGTCCTGCTCGAAGGCGCTGCCGTCAGCCAGGGCGTGATCGACGGCCTTGCCGCGGCAGCGGGCCAGTTCACGACGCTTAACGTTCAGACCGCGCTCAATCCGCATTCAAGCGACCATGTGTCTTTCATCGATGCGGGCATTCCCGCCGTTTTGACGATCGAGGGGGCCGACGGCGCAAACGACCAGATTCATACCGCCGGCGATGTGCTGGCGCGCGTGGACGCGGCCTACGCGACGCAGATTCTCAAGATGAACGCCGGCTATATTGCAGCAACCGCCGAGGTTTCGGCGACGGCAGGCGCCGGCGCGCCATCGCCTGATCCGCAGCCGGCGCCCTGCGCCGATTGCGGGGATCGCGCCGTGGCGGCGGAAACGGCACAGGCGGTCAACCTGCTGAAGACCCACTATCAGATGCTCTTCGCACAATATACGCGGCTTCAGCAGTCTGGCCGAATGACCGGCGAAGACATTGCCAACTGGTATGCCGCCCAGGAGGCATACCAGCGTCTCACCGGCGGCGCGGCTCAGCCTCCGCCGCCGGTTCACTAGGCATGCGAGGTGCGATCGTCACGGTTATGATGGTGATGACTGCCGCTTTGGCAGGAACCGTGACGGGAGAGACAAAAATGGCAGATGAAGGGCAACTCGCGCGGAGTTGGGTGGAGGTAGCAGAAGAAAGTGACAGCGAGCGAACCGTGTTTCGTCCAATGGACTATCCGGTGCCGCCAACCCGCGGCGGACGCAGGCGGCTCGATCTGTCGACAGACCATAAAAGCACCGAACTCGGTGCGGGACCGACAGACGCCTACGAAAGCAAAAGCACCGGTACGTGGACCCATCGCGGCTCGGAACTGCACCTCGACCTCACCTCATGGCGGGGGACCTACGTGATTGAGGAACTGAGCGATGAAATTCTCGTTTTGCGCCGGCGCTGAAGCTTCGCAGGCGGGAATTTGAGCGCGCTCCATAAACGGCGGCCACAGTAACGGAGGACGAGATGGCAGACGATCAGACCCCTAAAACCCGCGGCTGCGGCACCATGAAAGTGCATCGTCGGCTGCTCGATCAGGATCCGAACTATGCAAGGCGTCTGGCGAGAATCGAGGAACAGGCCTTCCGCGCGAGGAGCGCCCTGGTCGCGGCGCGGCCCGGATGCACTCTCATACCGGTGGTGGTGCACGTTGTCTGGAAAACTGCGGCGCAGAACATCTCGGACGCGCAGGTTCGCAGCCAGATCGACGTTCTGAACCAGGACTTCAGGAAGGCGAACGCCGATGTTTCCAATGTACCCGCACCCTTCGCCCCGCTTGCCGGCGATGCAAGGATCCAGTTTGAACTTGCTTCCGTCGACCCGCAGGGCAACCCGACCGACGGCATCATCCGGGTCGAGACGACCAAGAACAACTTTGCTGATGACGATGCGGTCAAATTCACCGCCCAGGGCGGTTCGGACGCATGGCCTCGCGACGAATACCTCAACATCTGGGTTTGCCTGCTTTCCGGCGGGCTGCTGGGCTATGCCCAGTTTCCTGGGGGCGCAGCGGCGACGGACGGCGTGGTCATCACCCACACCGGGTTCGGAACGACAGGCACCGCGGCCGCACCCTTTAACAAGGGCAGAACGACCACGCACGAAATCGGCCACTGGTTGAACCTGCGCCATATCTGGGGCGATGATGGGGCCGGCTGCTCGGGCTCGGACTTCGTCGACGACACGCCAAATCAGGGCGGGTCAAACGGGGGCAAGCCCACATTTCCGACGATTTCCTGCAACAACGGCCCTAACGGCGACATGTTCATGAATTATATGGATTATGTCGATGACGACACCATGGTGATGTTCAGCCAGGGTCAGATTCAGCGCATGCATGTCTGCCTTGATGGCCCGCGCAGCTCCATCGGGTCGTCGATCTCGTGCGGCGGACCGACAATTTCGAGGCTGCCCCTCAAGGAGTTCGATAAGGAGAACCCAAAGGAATCCCCTAAGGAATTCAATAAAGATGGCCCGAAGGACCTCACGAAAGAGCCCATCAAGGAACCTCCAAAGGACCCGCCCAAGGATCCCCCGAAAGACCTGAAGGAACCAATCAAGGAACCGCCCAAGGATCCCCCGAAAGAGCCTCCAAAAGACCTCAAAGAACCACCCAAGGAGTTCAAGGAGTTCAAGGAAGGGTCCAAGGATGGAATCTTCGATCCGAAGCCGCTCAAGGAGTTCAACAAGGACGCGGCCTCCGATCCGGGTCCCAAGTCGAACCTCGAACCGCCCTTCGA